>NZ_QLIU01000016.1 GCF_003574425.1 Cysteiniphilum halobium
AAACATGGTCGGTTACAGTCTAGCTATTTCCGGTATGGCTTGGATATGATTGCTAATGCTTATCAAAGAGCAGCTTTTAGCATAAGAGATTTTAAGCTCTGCCTTAAGATTTTAAATCGACCATTACAGGAGCTACTCAAATGAAAAAATCATCGTGTACAGAGAAAAAATAATTAAAAATTATGATGATTGAAACCAACCATGTCAAAAATCTTTGATCCTTATATATTACGATTTATCATAAAGGATCACATCATTAAAAAATTGGTAATCTCTAGAAAATTATAATGTCAAAAGTTGATTTAATCGAATGAGTAGGCCCCATAAATTATCTCTCGGGTTTAGATTTTTACCCCACCCATTTGCGCGCATTCATAAATAAGCGCATCCATGGTGAGTATTCAATATCCTTATTTTTCCAGTCTGCTGGATACCATGACATTTGGACTAATCTAAAAGTGCGCTCGGGATGTGGCATCATGATGGTGGCACGTCCATCAAGTGAAGTAAAGCTGGTAAAGCCGCCTTCCGAGCCATTTGGATTTAATGGGTAGTGCTCAGTTGGCTTGCTATGGCTGTCAATATAGCGCATTGCCGTTTGTTCATTGGCAATTAAATGCTTTAAGTCATCCTGGTGCTGATATTGAGCACGTCCTTCGCCATGAGAGACTACAATAGGCATTTTTAGGCCTTCCATATCTTCAAAGATAATCGATGGGGTTTTTAATACTTCAACCATCGATAAGCGTCCTTCGAATTGCTCAGAAAGATTGCGCACAAAACGTGGCCAGTGAGAGGCTCCTGGAATAATCCCTTTTAATTGAGATAGCATCTGACAGCCATTACACATGCCAACGGTAAAGGTGTCAGTGCGCGCAAAAAACTGGGCAAATTGCTCTAAAAGATTTGGATCAAATAAAATGGATTTTGCCCAACCACCACCGGCTCCCAAAACATCCCCATAAGAAAACCCCCCGCATGCGGCAAGACCCTTAAAGTCATTAAGATTAATACGCTTATGCTGTAAATCTGTCATATGCACATCAATAGCATCAAAGCCACTTAAGATAAAGGCTGCGGCCATTTCATTATTACTATTAACCCCTTGTTCACGTAAGATCGCTACCTTGGGTTTACTATCAAGATTTAGAAATGGGCTGACGATATTTTCTTTACAATTAAAGGATACTTGTGCAAAAAGACCATGATCGTTATGTCCATTAATCAGATCATATTCTTGATCAGCACACAGTGCATTATCACGCATGCGTTGAATCTGATATGATGTTTCAGACCAAAGTGTTTGCAGTTTAGCTCGTGTCATACAAAATATTTCATCAATATCGTAACTAATGGATAGCTTGGCATCATCCGTTGACGTATTAGGGCGCCCAATGGTATGTGCTTTTAACTGGAAGCTTGCAAGAACTTGCATTACGATGCTGCGATCGGTGTTTCTCACTTGAATAACAGCACCTAATTCTTCATTAAATAATGAGGCATGAATATCGTCACCAAGGCCATCAATATCAATATCCAGCCCACACTTGGCAGCAAACATCATCTCACATAAGGTAGTAAATAACCCACCATCTGAGCGGTCATGATAAGCGCAAATTTTATCATCTTTAACCAATTGATGAATGGCTGCAAAGAAGTTTTGTAGAAGCTCAGGCGCAATATCAGGTGTTTCATTGCCAAGCTCGTTATAGCTTTGTGCAAATGACGAGCCACCTAAACGATTTTTTCCCAAACCTAGGTCAATCAAAATAAGATCGGTCTCAAATGCTAAGCGTAATTGTGGTGTTAATGTGCGGCGAATATCTTGCACTGGAGCAAAAGCGGTAGCAACAAGAGAAACGGGAGAGGTAACGGATTTTTCTTGATTATCATCATGCCATTTTGTTTTCATCGATAACGAATCTTTACCTACCGGAATTGTTAAATCAAGAGGAGGACAAAATTCCATGCCAGCGGTTTTAACCATTTCATAGAGCCGGGCATCTTCACCAGGATGCGAGCATGCTGCCATCCAGTTGGCTGAAAGCTTGACATCGGATAAATGATAGATATAAGCTGCTGCTATATTGGTAATCGCTTCACCGATAGTGATTCTAGCAGCAGCAGCTGGGTTCATCATTGCCAGTAATGGGCGCTCACCCATTGCCATTGCTTCACCATGATAATCCGTAAAGCTTGTTGCAGTCACGGCAACGTCAGCTACAGGCACTTGCCATGGTCCGACCATTTGATCGCGTTGGGTCATACCACCAACTGTGCGGTCACCAATGGTAATTAAAAACTTCTTACTGCCAACGGCGGGCAAACGTAAAATACGCTCGGCTGCATCTTGTAAATCTATACCACTATAATCCCAGTTACTATAAGCATTGGCAGTCGTTGTCACGTTTTTTAATGTTTTTGGTGCTTTACCTAAAAGTAGTGATAGTGGCATATGAATCGGATCAATGACTGAATTTTCATCTTTTAAAATTAACACCTTTTCTTCAGTGGCTTCACCGACAATGCAATAAGGACAACGCTCGCGTTTGGCAATTTTATCAAATAGGACTAAGTCCTTCTCAGCAATCGCAAGTACATAGCGCTCTTGTGACTCATTACACCAGATCTCTAAGGGAGACAATCCTTTTTCAGCCACTTGAATTTTATTTAGATCAAAAACAGCACCGCGTTCACAATCAGCGACAAGCTCAGGTAATGCATTGGATAAACCACCAGCGCCAACATCGTGGATGCTAATGATTGGATTACTCAGTCCCATTGCCCAACAACTATCGATAACTTCTTGTGCGCGACGTTCAATCTCGGCATTATCACGTTGCACAGAGGCAAAGTCCAAATCTTCATGGGAGTGTCCTGTGTTCACCGAAGAAGCAGCACCACCACCAAGACCAATTAACATGCCCGGCCCGCCAAGCACAATAATCTTAGCACCTACAGGGATTTTACGCTTTTCAATATGTTCTTCTTTGATATTACCATAGCCACCTGCAATCATAATTGGCTTATGATATCCCCATACTTCGCCATTAACGTTTTGTTCAAAACTACGAAAATAACCACATAAGTTTGGACGTCCAAATTCATTGTTAAAAGCAGCGCTACCAAGAGGTGCTTCAATCATAATATCTAATGCTGAGGCAATGCGATTAGGCTTGCCATAAGGAATTTCCCATGGTTGGATATCATGAGGAATATTTAAGTTTGATACAGTATAACCGGTAAGTCCGGCCTTTGGTTTGGCACCACGACCAGTGGCACCTTCATCACGAATCTCACCACCGGCACCAGTGGCGGCTCCTGGATGAGGGGCGATGGCAGTTGGGTGATTATGTGTTTCAACTTTTATCTGAATATGAATCGGTTCGCGTTTGAAATGATAAAGTCCATTATCATTACGTTGTAAACGCTCAGCAGCGTAACCGGCAATGACTGCGGCATTGTCGTGATACGCTGAGAGGATGTTTTCTTTGTGATGTTCATAGGTGTTTTTGATCATGGGGAACAGCCCAAGCGGTTGTGCCTGATCATCAATAATCCAGTCAGCTTTGAAAATTTTATGCCGGCAATGCTCTGAATTAGTTTGTGCAAACATCATAAGCTCAACATCGTTTGGGTCGCGATTGAGCTTAACGAAACCATCATGTAAGTAATCAATTTCATCATCAGATAATGCTAAACCAAGCGCATGATTAATTTTCTCTAGTGCGCCACGGCCTTCACTTAACAATGGAATTGTTTGCAGTTTGCCTGCAGCATGGGTGCTGAGAAATGGATTGGTATCAGCAACCGAGAAACTAACTGTTTGCATCATACGATCATGCAATTTTGCAGCAAGCAAGTTTAAAGCATTTTGATCTAATATGTTTTGACTTTTTAAGTAATAAACAATGCCACGCTCAATACGCATAACTTTATTAAGTCCACAATTATGCGCGATATCCGTTGCTTTTGACGACCACGGTGAGATTGTGCCTAAGCGTGGTGTGATGATAATGGTTTGCCCTTGTTTAGAAGTAAGTTGCCCTTTATCACCATAATCTAACAGTGCTGAGAGCTTATTTAATTCATGATCGTTTAACACATCACTGTACTCAATAAAGTGAAGATATTCCGCTTGAACCGTTTCAATACGAGAATCAATTTCCTGTAATTTGGATAAGATTTTTTGTTGATCGAATAAAGATAATGCATCATTGCCAAAAAGTTGTAACATCTTACTACTCGTGCAGAAGGTTTTTGTGACCATATTCTGATAGATTTGCTGCAAGTTATAAAGTGTAAAATGTGATTTTATTCGCTCTTTGGATTGATAAACAAACAATAACTCTACGTGGTGATAATGAAAAAATAAGTTGTGCTATCTATTACCTTGTCCTTTGAGGGAGAGATTGTGTTTCATAAGCTGCGTGGGTGAAGGAGTTGAAACTCAACTTGTTTTTCAAGTTACAAGGCGATTATACGAAGGTGATTGCGGGAAATAATTACGCCAATTTATTTGAGTTTAAGTTGCTTTTTATAGATAATAGAGAGCTATCTATATAGCAAAATGTTGAAATAAGTATCTACTATGTTGATCCTGGGAAATTACCATCAGAACTATTTATTTTAATTCTATAAAACCTTTTTTATCAAAAAATTTTAATTCCAAGCTCAGGTTAAGTTAAATATATGGGGAGTCTAACAACATGAAAAGTGTAAATGTGAAATACATGCCTGAATTAGATCATTTAAGGCTATATGCAGCAATGATGATTTTATTTTTTCATTTGTTAGGTAGTAATAAGATTATTAACTATTTGCATTTAGATACAGGCGTACCTCTATTTTTCACACTAAGTGGTTTTTTATTCTTTGTTATAGCACGTACAAATGAAAAAGAAATTAACTACTGGAAGTTTATCTATAATCGTTTTTTGAGAATATACCCGATGATTATATTTTTATTCTTTATATCAATTGTATTAATGAAAAAGTTTACTGCTATTGACTATTTAAACCTTTTTGGATTAAATTTTTCCAATACTGAAAAAGTTTCTTGGATAGCTGGTGATTGGGGGTATCAATATTTATCATTTAACTGGTGGACAGTTGGTATTGAGTTTATTTTTTACCTTATATTTCCTTTTTTATACAAATTTTATAAGCTTTATGGGTTAAGGTTTTTAGTGCAATGTTTGCTTCTTATTCTACTGTTTAGGTATGGGCTATACTACAGCATGATAGCTGAGTATGGGTGGGAAAAATTAAGTATCCTATTAAATTATTCTGTATTTGGTAATTTTGACATTTTTATTGTAGGAATGATCGCTGGACATTTTTTTATAAAATATAAAAATTCTCATGTCTTTATTAGGCTTTTTGGCTCAAAAATATTGTGCGTAATTTACATAGCATGTATGTGGTTTTTCTTGATTTATTGTATTAACTATTTTGATCCCACTTCTTACCCAACTATCATTGGTATTTTGTGTTCATTTATGATTATATTTTATGTTAGTTCTTTCGCCTCAATTCAAAGTAGTTTGTTTAGCAAGACGATAGCTTTTCTTGGAAGTTTGAGCTTTTCTGTTTACTTACTACACTCATTTGTGAAAGATGCCTTGGTGTTCATAAATATTGAAGGTTGGGTTAGTAGTTATTTTAATATATCACTAACAACATCGGCTTTCTTAACTTGCTTATTAATATACATTCCAATTATTTTTATAGTTTCATACCTAACTTATAAGACAATAGAGGAGCCGTTTTTAAATATGAGGGTTAAGTATTTTAGGTAGAGCACTCATATAAATCAAAGTATGTGTGTCAAATTGAGCGTGGGCTTTAGCTTTTAATCTTATAAACCTTTTAGTATGATAGGCACATGCTCTATAAGTCCTTGCTGACATGTCTAATTTACCCTTTAAAACAAATATTGAAATTCAAGAATATTATCAAAATCTTTGTGCGGAAATTAACCGTTATAATTATGCTTATCATACTTTAGACGCACCTTTGGTAAGTGATCAAGTGTACGATAAGGCGTATCAAGCACTTGTTGATACAGAGTTGCAATATCAGGATATTTTAGATACCTCGTTATCACCAACGAAGCGTGTCGGCAGTAAGCCATTAACAGCCTTTGAAGTCATTGCCCATAAGGTGCCGATGTTGTCATTATCCAATGGCTTTGATGATGAGGATATTGCTGGGTTTTATAAGCGTTTAACGGAGCTTACACAAACGCATGAATTAAGTTTTGAATGTGAACCAAAGCTTGATGGCTTGGCAATTAGCATTCACTATAAAAATGGTCGCTTAGACTACGCTGTAACGCGTGGCGATGGGGTTGAGGGTGAAAAGGTGACTGAAAATGTCAAAACGATTCGTAATGTACCCTTACAGTTAAAAGGTGATGATCTGCCCAAAGAGATTGAAGTGCGTGGTGAAATCATCATTAATAAACAAGATTTCTTAGCACTTAACCAAGGGGCTGAAGCGCGCGATGAAAAAGTTTTTGCTAATCCCAGAAATGCTGCTGCTGGCAGTATTCGGCAGCTAGATTCGCGAATTGCTGCTAAGCGCAAACTAAAAATGTACGCTTATGGTATTGGTGCATATGATGGATTTACTTTACCACAAACGCAATATGAATTAATGCAACAATTAAAGCTCTGGGGATTTCAATTAACCGATGAGGTTGAAGTGGTTGATGGAGAAGAGGGCTTACTTGATTACTATCAACGTATGAGTCATAAGCGTGCTGATTTACCTTATGATATTGATGGTTTAGTCTATAAATTAAATCGATTGGATTTGCAAACCAAAGCGGGTTTTATTGCCAAAGCACCACGTTGGGCACTGGCGCATAAATTCCCAGCTGAAGAAGTCGAGTCAGAAATTTTAGCCGTTGATTTTCAAGTCGGACGCACGGGCGCGGTGACTCCGGTGGCAAGATTAAAGCCAGTTGCCGTAGGTGGCGTGATTGTTTCAAATGCGACATTACATAATCTTGATGAGATTAAGCGCAAAGATATTAAAGTCCATGATCGCGTGATTGTGCGCCGCGCCGGGGATGTGATCCCAGAGGTAGTGCATTCATTACCTGAATATCGTAATACCAATACAATACAAGAAATTGTGATGCCCAAAGTATGTCCAGTGTGCCAATCAAGTATTGAATATATTAACGACCAGGCAATTGCGCGTTGTATGGGGGGGTGGCATTGCCGGGCACAACGCAAAGAACGTATTAAACACTTTGCCTCGCGCAAGGCGATGGATATTGATGGGATGGGCGATAAAATCGTTGAGCAGTTAGTCGATAAAGAGATGATTAAAACGCCGGCTGATTTGTATGCATTGAGTTTACCCGTTCTAAGCCAGCTGGAGCGTATGGGGCGTAAGTCTTCATTAAATTTATTAGAGGCTTTAGAAAAAAGCAAAACCGTGGCATTACACCGTTTTATCTATGCTTTGGGTATTAAGGATATTGGTGAAGTGAGTGCTAAAGCACTTGCTAATTACTTTGGATCACTAGAGGCGATTAAAAATGCGACACTTGAGGAGCTGATATCGATTTATGATATCGGTGAAGTGATGGCAAATAATGTTAAAGCTTTTTGGCAGGATCCTTTAAATATCCAACTCGTTGACGCACTTATTGCTGAGGGTATTACGATTATTGATCCCAAGAAAATTGAGAATAAAGAAGTCAAAGCTGTAGTCGATAATCCTTTTTTTGGTAAAACCGTAGTGATTACTGGCAGTTTTGCACAATTCACACGTGATGAGCTTAAAGAAAGGCTTGAAGCACTAGGTGCTAAATGTAGTGGTAGTGTATCAAGCAAAACAGATTTTCTAATCGCAGGGGAAAAGGCCGGTTCCAAATTAGTTAAGGCGCAAGCGCTTAATATAAGAGTGATCAATGAAGATGAATTACAAATAAGCTGATCAAAATTTTGAGAAAATTAGGTGAAATTTTATGGAAAAAATGTACTGGAAGATATTTATCAAGCATTACAGCAGTGAGATATCCCCTCACCCGCATTGCTGCGCAATGCGACCTCTCCCACAAGGGGAGAGGTGATCAGATCATTACTTTGTTGCAAAGAAATTAGGACAATAATCGGCTTGAGAATTAAGTAAATATCTGTAAATTGACGTAATAAATAATGTGCACTAGTGGTTGGTATTGTAATGATTAAATTACATTTGTTTAGTTACCGTAGGTCACCTCTCCCCTTGTGGGAGAGGTCGGCAAGCTTTGCTTGACGGGTGAGGGGGTGAATATTAAAGCCTTTCAAAAACATTTAAAAACTTCACAAACCGATGCTGAGGCTACGTTATGGTATCATCTTAGAAATCGGCAATTGTCAGGATATAAGTTTAGGCGTCAAGTGATCATTGGATCTTATATTGTTGATTTTGTTTGTTTTAAAAAAAGATTGATTATTGAATGTGATGGCGCTCAGCACAATGAAATTGACAAGAAGACATATGATGCATCAAGATCAATGTATCTTTGTGAACAAGGGTATCGAGTCTTGCGTTTCTGGAATCATGACATACTAAAAGAGACGGAAAATGTATTGGAAGATATTTATCAAGCATTACAGCAGTGAGATATCCCCTCACCCGCATTGCTGCGCAATGCGACCTCTCCCACAAGGGGAGAGGTGATCAGGTCATTACTTTGTTGCAAAGAAGTTAGGACAATAATCAGCTTGAGAATTAAGTAAATATCTGTAAATTGACGTAAGAAATGATGTGTACTAATGGTTGGTGCTGTAATGATTAAATTATATTTGTCTAGTTATCGAGGTTTACCTCTCCCCTTGTGGGAGAGGTCGGCAAGCTTTGCTTGACGGGTGAGGGGGGTGAATATTAAAGCCTTTCAAAAACATTTAAAAACTTCACAAACCGATGCTGAGGCTACGTTATGGTATCATCTTAGAAATCGGCAATTGTCAGGATATAAGTTTAGGCGTCAAGTGATCATTGGATCTTATATTGTTGATTTTGTTTGTTTTGAAAAAAGATTGATTATTGAATGTGATGGCGCTCAGCACAATGAAATTGACAAGAAGACATATGGTGCATCAAGATCAATGTATCTTTGTGAACAAGGGTATTGAGTCTTGCGTTTCTGGAATCATGACATACTAAAAGAGACGGAAAATGTACTGGAAGATATTTATCAAGCATTACAGCAGTGAGATATCCCCTCACCCGCATTGCTGTGCAATGCGACCTCTCCCACAAGGGGAGAGGTAATTCGATCATTACGTTGTGGAATAAACTTAAGGTAATAAAAAATGAAAATCGCAATATTAGGAAATGGACAGCTCGCTCAGATGCTTATTGAGAGCGCTGAAGATTTGGATGTAAGTATTGACACGTATCCTTTACCA
The DNA here is from genome assembly GCF_003574425.1 of Cysteiniphilum halobium. Classification (GTDB taxonomy): domain Bacteria; phylum Pseudomonadota; class Gammaproteobacteria; order Francisellales; family Francisellaceae; genus Caedibacter; species Caedibacter halobius. The sequence continues at coordinate 9,417 of NZ_QLIU01000016.1, forward strand.
GTCATTGATCGCTATGGTAAGAGTACACCAGAGGAAATAAACCTTTGGCAGGAAAAGCTTCAGCACTATGATGTCGTAACTTATGAGAGTGAAAATATATCAGTTAATCTGTTGCAAGCAGTATCACAAAAAACACGTATCTTTCCAGCAATTAAAGTCTTAAGTGTTGCGCAAGATCGGTTGTTGGAGAAAGATAATTTTAAACAGCTTGAAATCAATACCAATAACTATATGCGTGTTGATTCTTTTTCTGAACTTCAAAAGGCTGCCAAATTATTGAGCTTACCGTTTATTATTAAAACCAGACGTTTTGGCTATGATGGCAAGGGGCAGTATGTTATTAAAACGTCTGAGTGTTTAGAAAAAGCGTGGGAAGCTTTGGGTGAGTATTCACTCATTGCTGAGAGCTTTGTGCCATTTGATTATGAAGTCTCACAGATTGCTTCACGTGATCAGTTTGGGCATATTGCCTTTTATCCTTTGGTTAGAAATGAGCATCGTGATGGCATTTTACGCGAAACACATGTATTGATTAAAAGGAATGAACTATGTCTTGACGCGCAAGAAGCGGTGAAACACTTGCTTGAGTATTTTGATTATGTGGGTACATTTGCGGTTGAGTTTTTTGTTAAAAATAATCAGCTTTTTGCGAATGAAATGGCGCCTCGAGTACATAATTCAGGGCATTGGTCAATCAATGGTGCCAATGTCAGTCAGTTTGAAAACCATATGCGTGCAATCAGTGGTGAAAGTGTTGTTGATATTAAAACTTTAGCACAACATATCTTAATGATTAATCTGATTGCTGAAGATGTGCCAGATATACAACTACCTGTTAATAGCTATGCCAAAAGTTATGGCAAGAGCTTAAGAGCGGGACGCAAGATGGGGCACATTAATATTGTTGATAATGAACTAGAAACATTTATCAATAGTGTTAAGATGATCTATCAAAATATTAAGGCAAAACCATGTTTGGAGGAGTTTTAAGTGTCAGATCAGCTAAATGTTACTTATTTTGCAGGAGGGTGCTTTTGGGGTGTCGAGCATTACTTTGTCAAAGAAAAAGGCGTTGTCAAAACGGCAGTTGGCTATATGGCGGGCAAAACGCTGAATCCTAATTATCATGATGTGAAAACAGGACAGACTGGGCATTTAGAAGTCGTTAAAATTGAATATGATCCCAGAGTTATTAGTTATGAGACATTAGTAAAACTCTTTTTTGAAATTCATGATCCCACACAGCGAGATGGTCAGGGTGTGGATATCGGTTCGCAATATTTAAGTGCTATTTTATATACAAAGGACATGGAAAAAACGACTTGCCAACAAGTAATTAATTACCTTGAAGCGCAAGGTTTAAAGATTGCAACACAATTAATGGATGCTGATCTTCATCAATTTTGGATGGCTGAAGATTACCATCAACAATATTTTAATAAACACACACACTTGCATGTCTGTCATCGGCGTGTAAAACGGTTTGATTAAGCTAAGTGAAAGTAAAGAAAAGTAAAAAAGAAAACGAGAAAGTATATGTTTGAAATAAGTGAAAATATCGAGAATTACTATGATTTAAGCCAAACAGTGCGCGAGAAAATGTGCATGATTGATGATATGGCAGATCAGTTGGGTGAACTTTTGGATTGGAACTTGACTGTTGATTTTCAAATTATCAATCATGACGATAAATCATCATTATATGCTGTATCGATTATTGCTGGAGAGTCGGATGATGATGAGGCGCCAGTGTTTTTCTCAACAGCATCGGCAGATGAGGCATTGATTCGTTTGCAGGTTTATTTGGAGTTAATGGAAAAATTTCAGATCAGTAATTTGGCAAGATCTGAAGAATATTATCAACAATCTTTGGATAGATTAGTGAATTACTATCATGACACTTGTGATGATTTATTACATCAAATTGTGCTGGAGAGCTTTTTTGAATTTAATGAAATATTAGCAGATAACTAAACGCAGAGAGGCATTGTATATAGTAATGATGTATCAATAAGTTGCACCAGCTAGCACCTCTCCCCTTGCGGGAGAGGTCGTGTGGCTTAAGCTGCACGGGTGAGGGGTATGCAGTCCAAATTTGAATTTGCTAATTCCTTCAATTGCACCTAAGCTTAAATCGCAAAAGGAATGGCAAGGATGATGGTGGTATGAAAAGATGGGTTGCTTTTTGTGTATTAATTATAGCTGTAATAAGTGCAAAGTTAGTTTATCCACAAGCGAATAGTTATCAGCAGCTTGAGTCACTTAAATCATGGTCTATGCAACAGCAAGAAAAGTGCAAAAAAGATCAAAGCCAAGAATTAATTACCTTATGTGCTTTGAATAGTTGGTTACCACAGATACTGAAATCGCAAATTGCACAATCTAATATAAGTCTAAATCTTAAAGCATACAATGAAAATAAGGCACAGCTTAAGTTATCTATTATTAAAGAAAATGAACCATATGCCACTATAGATCTACGCTTAGCGCAATTAGGTCTATTGCAACACCCTATGGATTGGCAAGCATATTTAAGGCCGTCAATCCTTCATAAGGGGGTGATTAAAATTTCCTATCCATTAATGATTTCTAGTCGTCAAATTGTTGATTTTATAGGAATGCCTGCAAATACACAGTTTACACAACAACAGTTAGAGAAAATATATCCCTCGCAATTAACGGCAATTCTTACAAAAGCACAACAAACAATAGATATTGATATAACGCTCGATATTGCGCAATTAGCACTTGTACACATGCATTTTGCGGCTCAGGTGGATGGTGTATTATCACTTGGTCCGTTATTATCAAACTTTACGGTGCAAGATTTATCAGATAGTCTTAAAAACAAAGTCTATCCCAGTGAGTTTACGTTGAATTTGACTAATACGGGACTTATTGAAGATATTATACATGAGCTATTAGGTGACCAGGCATTGGTATATTCACCGATACTATTGATGAATCTATCAGAGTATTTTACACAAATCGCTTTATTACAACGTGATCCACTATTTAAAAAAGGATTTATAAGTTTAGCTGATTTTATCCTATTACCCAGAAGTCTAAGTGTAAGGGCCGTGAATAACTATAAGCAGCGGCAAAGCGCTAGATTATGGCAAGATATGCTTGATTGGCTTAATTTTCATTATCAATGGTATATGTTAATGCTTAAGCAGCAAGAAGATAAAAATAGTGCACTGCAGCAAGAGATATTTAAGCTTAATGCCCAAAAAATCAAATATAAAAATAGAGTCTTAGATCTATTTAAGAAAGGCTTTTCTTATCAATTTTTCAGTAATGGTGTCGAAATAAAATAAGATAAAGTTCTTAAATATTACGCACATTGCTCGCAAAAAAATCAATATTCACTATGTTTACAATACTGCTTACTGCTGATTAGTAGTGAGATTGATGAGGAATTTGTTAAAACTTGGAAGTAAAAGAAGTAACAGTAAACGATAAAAGGTGATGATATGCTAGGAAGGTACCCCAAAAATCTATTTGCATTGGTTGCAATTAGTTTCGTTGTATTATTAAGTGCTTGTGGCGGTGGTGGAAGTTCATCAACTGCGGCTGTAGGTACACAGACCGTGAATTGCCCACAAGGGTCAACTTGCGCACCTGAGCAGGTGTCAATGGTTGAAGCACAATCATAATCAAGGAGGATACGATGAAAATCAAACGAGTAAATGTATATTATCTTGCGCTATTAATGGGGGTGTCTGTGTCGGCATCGTATGCTGTGCCGACATCAGGCGATTATGTGAATGATCTGCCTCAGACCTATACCAATAACTTCACGCAAGAGACGATGGATCAAATTAATGGTATTTTGTGCGTGTTTGCGCAAACGAATTACCCTGAGTTTACGAATCAAGGTGCGTATCTTTCTAAAGTTGATATGAACGCGTGCAACATGGGAGATGAGCGTGGTGATAACAGTGTACCAATTCTGTCGGATATTGTCGGGGAGTCAACGAATGTCAATGGTGTGCAAACGGTAACTTTCTGGATTGATGGTTTACAAGTTGGTGATGGTGATACGGTATTGATTGAAGGTAAATTAGTGGCAACAGAGACGCCAACGACACTTAATCCTTATGGTGTGTTTAGCTTAAACTATGTGTCTTATCCTTATGTTAATGGCGTATTAAATCGCACAACCCCGCAGTTTAGAGGATTTATTAGCGCCTCTGAGGCAATCAATGGGCGTGCCTTGGTGAAATACTTTGAAACAGAAGGCAATGGTAATAACAGTCGTAATGTTGCTTTAGCTTTTATTCAAACCGCTGAAAATACGGGTTATGGTCAGATTTCAAGTGTTTTTAATCAAAACTCAATGTTGGCAAAAATTGCTTTTAACAGCAGCCATTTAGAAAATCTGGTCACACGTGCAGATTTAACTAATGGTCAGGCTGAGATTTGTTATGATCGCAATAATTACACCACGAGTGTCTATCGCTATGGTTTATATAATCCTGATGGTAGTCGTGTCAATCGTAACTCTGGGGGCTTCCCTGTTGAAATAACAATTAATAATGAAACAAAGCGTGGTTGGTTGAGCTTTTATGGCTTGTGGCTGCCTGGTAACCCAACGGTTGTCGATGGCACGGCTGCCACGAAAAAAGACATGCAAACCGGAGCATCAACTGCTGGTACCATTGAAGTGGGCCCAGGAAGACTTGAGCTGCAAACCGCCCGTTCAATTACATTGGGTCAATTAGCAGGTACGCGTTTACGCCTACATGCACTTAATCAAAATCAAGCGACAGCGATTGTATTATGGAATTCAACGACTCAACAATTTGACAAAGTGGGAGAAGATAGTTGTAATCAAAATGGTTGTAGCTTCACACCAATTTCTCCTGCCGTAGTCATTTCCAACTCAGATTTACAAAACACTTATCTAGGTCAAAACTATAGTCTAAATGTATCCATTGACGGTGTTGGTGGCGGTGGATTTACCAATATTCCAATGCGTGATCAAAATAATCAAGTCGTGTTACCGACTAATAGTACACAGTTGGTGGTGTGGACAAATGCACTTGTTGCACCAACGGCTGCGGATGACACATTAACACTAAAATGCTATAACAATTGTCCAGTGTGGAATAATGGTTTAACACAATGGGAAACTAAATATCCAGCGTGGGATAGCTCAGGATCTCCTAATCTCTATTTAACCTATACAATTAATAAAAACATTCTTGCAACTAGTAATGCCTATACCTTATTAGATCCAAATGGAGTGCCCGTGACCTCAGAAACCGATAATTTATGGGTGGGTGAGATGATTCCAAGTACGGTTGTTATTGGTAATAATATTGATAGCTTATATAACGGCACGATTACTCAGAAATATACCTGGCAAAGTGGTCCGCAACCTTGGAATAAGTTTTATACTTTCAAAGCAACCAGTGATAACAGCATTAGTAGTTTTGAACCACCGATCAGCTTAACCTACAATGATGGTCAAGGTAGTCGCTTTATCGAATATGAATCCTTTGGGCATTTAAACAGTATTCCTGGTAAATGCTATAGCCGCTTAGATAATACCTTGCAGCCGCAATGTGGTGGTAATGATCAGATCTGGGTCCCTGATTATAATGTACCAACAGGGACAGAGCTTACACAAACGGCAAATGCCAATGTCAGCTACTTTGTGAAGCAGTTGGGCATTGCGCAAAACTTACTTCCTCTTGCAGCCGGTGCCGCAAGAGATGCATGTATCAGTGATCTACAAACATTAATTACCCAAGCAGGTACCGATAGCAATGTTACCTTGCCAACATTGAGTGATTGGGTTGATCCAAATATTGGTACGATGCCAAATGTCGGAGATATTCCTCGGGTAATTGCAGGTGTCACTCAACCGCAAGCATAGTTATTCTGCTTTAAGCGATCTAGTCAGTAGCGCATACGCCGTTGTGCGCATATCTTTGCTTTCATGCAGAATGCTATAGACTGCTTCAACGATCGGCATTGATACATTGTTTTTTTGTGCGAGTTTATAGACAGCATTTGCTGAAGCAATCCCCTCAACGATTTGTTTGACTTCTTCACAAGCCTCATTGATTGTTTTACCTTGACCGATAAGTACGCCAAAACGGCGATTACGCGATTGGTTATCAGTGCAAGTTAACAACAGATCACCAAGTCCGCTTAAGCCGTAAAAGGTTTCAAGCTTTCCACCTAGCGTTAGACCTAACTGAGTGAGCTCATTAAGTCCACGGGTGATTAGGCCCGCACGTGCATTAGCGCCAAAGCCAAGCCCATCAGAAATCCCACATGCAATGGCAAGTGCATTTTTGACGGCACCGCCGATTTCAGCACCAGTGACATCTGTTGAGGTATAACAGCGGAAATTGTCACTATTAAAAAGCATTTGAATATGGTTGGCATAATCACGATTTTTAGCAGCAGCTAAAACAGCAGTAGGTAAGCCTTTAGCAACCTCTTTAGCAAAACTAGGGCCTGTAATTAAACCAAAGGGGTTATCTTTTAAAATATCTTCAGCCATTTGATCTAATAGTTGATAACTACGGTGACAAAAGCCTTTTGTTGCTGAGATTATACCTTGTGTGCTTTTTAAATGTGGTTTGATTTCTTGTAAGGTCTTCACAAAGCCAATACTTGGTGTTGCGATTAAAATATCATCGCATTGGTGAAGAACACTTTGCCAATCGCTTATAGCAATTAGGTTTGTAGGGAAGGTAATATCAGGCAGGTAGTTGTGATTATGTTTATCATGAATCATCTGCATATTATGTGCTTTTTTCCACGAGTGGATATAAACCATATGTCCAACGCGTGCAAGTTGCAAAGCAAGAGCTGTACCCCAGGAACCTGCACCCATTACAAGAATCGTATTATTCATAAAAATATTAACTCCAATTGCTTATGCCAATGGCTTGATGCCAAGTAAGCGATCGCTTTCTTGATAGGCTTTATTGGCAAATTCACCCATCCAGTGTTTAACGTCATTAAATTGCTGACTAAATTCAATTTTCCCATCAGGTGATTTTAATTGCTCGACTTGCTTTAAAATTAATTGCGCATAATCATGAATACTCTTTAATCGCTCATGGTCAGAGGCGATAATATTGGCATATAAGTCGGCATCTTGGCTAAACAGACGCCCGATAATGTTAAGCTCCATTTTGTACACAGGACTTGAGATTGCCATGAGTTCTTCTAGGTGAATGTCATGTTGTTTTAAGAAAATTCCCATGCAAAATACTGAAAAATGTTCAATACCTTGGATAAATGTCATTGCTTGGTCATGTGCACTTGCGGTCATTTTTTTAAGTGTAAACCCTAAGGTGATCAGATCGTTAATAAACCATTGGTAATTTTGAGAGTCGCGCCCATCACAGTAAACAATAACTTGTTTATTGGCATTAGTGACTGTTGGCCCAAAGATTGGGTGGAGTCCAACAACAGCGCCACTATGTGCACTTAGCATTTTAGTCATTGGTGATGATTTAATACTTGTTAGATCAGCTAATATAGTTTCTGAGTCAATATAAGAAGATGCTTTCTCAATGATTTGATCAGTTAGTGCAATCGGCGTACTAATAATAACTATTTCCTGGTTTTTGAGAAGTGTGTTTGCATGTTCCCAATCTTGCTCATCAAAAAGGGTTATTTCATAATGTGTAAGTTGTGAGAGAAAAAACGCTAAACATTGCCCCATGGCACCATGGCCACCGATAATACATAGTCGACGTGTTTGTTTTTTTGTTATTTCTGTCATGGTTTTATACCTTTAACCATAATGTAATAGGTCCATCATTGGTGAGTGATACTTGCATATTGGCACCAAATTGTCCTTGTTGAATGTGCGTATATTTTTGCGTAATTCCAGCATAAAACTCATCAAATTTTTCTTTGGCAATATGTGGTGGACATGCTCCCGAAAAACTCGGACGTAAGCTGCGATCGGTATCGGCAGCCAGTGTGAATTGTGGTACAAGCAAAAGCGCACCATTGATATCAATAAGGCTTCTATTAAGCTTGCCATGATCATCTTCAAAAATGCGTTGATTTAAAAGCTTATGTGCCATCTTGTCATATTCTTTTTGCCCGTCTTTTTCTTCGATACAGATAAGTGCCATAATCCCTTGGGCAATATCGGCAATTTGAGTATTATAAACAGTAACAGATGCTTGAGTGACGCGTTGTATAAGACTTAGCATATTGCTGTATTATCAATTTCAAGTGTCACTAGCATATACCCATCACAACTCATTTTACAGAATTTTTTTGCGTTGTATTTTGCAGCTAAATTCTGCAAAACAATTTACGATGGGTATGGCGATTTTATGATGCGCTGTCATTACTCTTGTGCACTGGGAATGCAGGTTAGCACAAAGAATTGTGTTAACTAACTTCAGGATAAATGAAGCGGTTAGAAAAATTAGATTAATCCAGCTTCTTTGACGATATCGCGCTCATGACGTAATTCATCTAATGTTTTATTAAGCGCTTTTTTTCCAAAGTCATTTTGCGTAATACCTTCAATAACTTTGATTTCACCGTTTTTAACAATGCAAGGCACTGAGAAGATAAGGCCTTTATCTACGCCATATTCACCATTTGAAACTTTTGAAATTGAGACTGTTTCACCCGCTGGCGTGTCAAAAATAATGCCTCTAACACTGGTGATAACTGCATTAGCTGCGGAAGCTGCAGAAGATGCGCCACGTGCTTTAATAACAGCAGCGCCACGTTGTTGAATCATTGGTATAAATTCTTCTTCTAACCATTTGCGATCAGTAATGACATCAGTTGCCGGCTTGCCAGCAATCTCAGCATGTGCAAAATCAGGGAATTGTGTTGCTGAGTGGTTACCCCAAATTATCATTTTTTTCACTTCAGTGATATCAACACCAGCTTTGATTGCAAGCTGCTTGCGTGCACGGTTTTCATCAAGTGAAATCATTGCAAAGAAGCGATCATTAGGTACATTGTGCGCATTCATCATTGTAATTAATGCATTAGTATTACAAGGGTTACCAACGGCCAAAACGCGCACATCTTTAGCAGCATGCTTACTAATAGCTTCACCCATTGGTTTGAAAATCTTACCATTAACACCTAATAAGTCAGAACGCTCCATTCCGGCTTTGCGTGGAACTGCTCCAATCATCAATACCCAGTTCGCATCTTTAACCGCTTCATTGACATCTGCTGTACAAGTTACACTCTTTAGCAATGGAAATGCACAATCATCAAGCTCCATTTTGACACCTTGCAGTGTTGGCAATGCTTGCTCTAATTCCAATAAATTAAGATGTACATCAACATCTTTACCAAACATTTCACCCGCGGCGATTCTAAAAACAACCGCATAACCAATATTACCAGCCGCACCAGTTACGGTAACGCGTACACTTTTATTATTTGAACCATTTGACATGAATTATTTCTCCTTAATGATTTAGCCAGAAGGCCTCTTAGCATTTTACCCGCAAGATGATAACAATTTTGCCTGCTATGGAATAGGGGGCATTAGCATTATTTGTAGCATAAATTAAATTTATTTGCTCTCGTTATTTTGTTTGTAGAATTGATACACACGAACACCTGTTGTCCATAACACTAAAAGTGTGAAAATAATGCCGATGATCATGGCAAAGTGAGTACAGATAATCATTGCGATAAAAAAGATAAAAGCCTCGGCGCGCTCCATAAGGCCAGGACTATAGTAAAAGCTCTTTTCAGATTGTTTTTCGGAAAAAATTCCCACTAATAGAAAACTACTGATACAAACGAGCATTGACATCATCATCAGTAAACAAATAAGTGCTAGGTCAGGGTCACGCATGAAAAGGGCGATAACAATAAAGGACTCAACCAGCCGATCACTTAGAATATCAAGTATGGTACCAAGATTTGTGCTGTTATTTTGTATGCGAGCAACTGAGCCATCAAGAATATCTAGGTAACCTGAAATCAGTAGCAGCAAAATAGCCATGAAGTTGGCATCAGCACTTAAAAAACAAGCGCTGGCAAAGCCTGTGATTAAGGAGGCAAGCGTAATGACATTCGCAGAAAGATGACGTGCACCCATATGCATAAGCGGTTGGATAAAAACTCTTTGGAATAATGGGCGAAGGCTTGATTCAATCATCGTTAAAACCACCGCATTAAAAATCGTATAATTTTGCGTATTTTAACACTATAGAGTTTAGGTGTATAAAAACTACCTGCGACACCTTTATTGATTTCACTTAAGGTCGGATAGGGGATAATAAGACTTGCCATATGTTTAATACGTAAGTTGTTTTTTATTGCCAGTGTCCAGGGTAAAATCAGCTCACCTACATTTTCACCAACAATTGATGCACCTAAAATTTGGCCTTTTTTATTAACGGCAACTTTAATCATCCCTTCAGTTGCCAGAGCAGCTTGTGCGCGATCATTATCTTTAAAGTTTAGTGTTAAAATTTGGGCATTTTGCTCTGAAGCTTTGCTTATCGCAAGACCGGTATGTGCAATCTCTGGTGTGGTATAGACGACCCAGGGGAAATTTGAATAATCAATTTTTGCTGGTAATTTGAATAATATGTTTTGAATGACAATACTGGCATGATAACTTGCCATGTGTGTAAACTGTAATGGGCTTGCAATATCGCCAATGGCATAAATATGTTTATGATTAGTGCGTAAGCGCGCATCAACGGTGATACCACGTGGTGTATGCTTGATATTAGCTTGATCAAGGTGTAACTTTTCAATATTGGGTGTACGTCCGGTAGCGATAAGTATATGCGTTGCAGTGAGTTTGCGATGATGGTCATTATGTTGGTAGTGAATATATTTCAACCCTGCACTATCTTGACGAAAGTTGTCAATTTTAGCTTCAGTAATAATATTAATACCTAGTGCATCAAATGCTTTGATAACAACCGCTTTACAGTCTGTATCAGCAGCACTTAATATTTCACTAGTGGCTTCTAATAAAGTCACTTTAGCACCTAAAAGAGCATAGCTTTGTGCGATTTCGCAACCAATAGGTCCTCCGCCGATGATAACGAGATGTTCAGGTTTCTCAGTAAGATCAAAAATCGTCTCATTCGTTAGATAATCAATTTGTTCCAATCCAGGAATAGGCAAAATACGTGCACGTGAGCCTGTAGCAATGACAACGTATTTGGCATCAATAAGGTGCTCACCTGCTTGTATGATTTTATGATTAATAAAATGTGCATACGATGAAATAACCCTAACACCTAATGACTCAAAACGTGCAATGGAGTCGTGTGGTGCAATAGTCTCAATCACTTGATGGATATGTTGATGTATGGCTTTAAAGTCAATTGTCGTCTGGCTACTAATACCAAACTGTTGTGCTTTTTTAGTGTGTGCTACACTACGCGATGCTTCGATCAATGCTTTTGATGGCACGCACCCCGAGTTTAGGCAATCTCCCCCCATTTTGTTACCCTCGCACAATATGACGCTTGCACCCATTTGCTGAGCTGCTGCGGCAACGGAGAGCCCACCAGATCCACCACCAATAACACAAATATCACATTTTAATAGGTTTGAATATTGAGTATCCGGCATGATCACTCCTTGTGTTGTTTATCTTTTGTCTGACTTTTATTTTTGAATCTTTTGTAAATAATCGGCACTAAAGATAGTAATGCCAAAGCACAAATGGGTAATAATATTTGCGGTGAGAAAATAATTTTAAGATTAAGTGTCTGTCCTTGTTTAAGCGCAAAACCAAGTCCGCTGCCAACCCAGGCGTAGACGAAAGTGCCAGGGATAATACCAAGGAATGTGCCTGCAAAAAAATGGCGTAGGCTCACGCCTAAGACACCGGCGGCAATATTAATAATAAAAAATGGGAAAATAGGCAGAAGCCTTAAGAACAACAAGTAGTTAAATTCATTTTTTTGAAAGCCATCACGCATTTTAGCAATACTGCCAGATGCTTTGTTTTTCAGGCTTGCAGCAAATGCTGTTCGTACTGCCAAATAGGTGATCGTAGCACCAAGGGTGGCAGCAAGTACTGTCCAAATAGCACCAAAGAAAACACCAAAAAGAAATCCCCCTAGCAGGGTCATAATAGTTGCTCCAGGAATTGAAAATGCAACAATGATGATATAAGTGAGCATAAAGATAAGGACACTCAAGATATAATGCAACTGGGTGAATTCTTGCAAATTTTGATAATGCGTAGTTAATGTCTTAAGGGATAGATAATGCTCGCCACCTAAAGCAAAAAATATAATTAAACCGATGATTAAAATGATAATAGGCAACAAACGTTTTAAGGACATCTGTTATTACTTTCCATGTTAAGTGTCTAAAACATACATCAAGGGTAGCAGATAACTAATGAATTTAGTATAAGAGTTTAGTGTGTGCAGCCTTAGAGTTTAGATTTTCTTGAAAACAAGTGTGCCATTGGTGCCACCAAAACCAAACGAGTTGGACATGGCGATATCAATTTTCATTGGCTTTGCTTGATGGGCTGCATAATCCAAGTTACATCCTTCATCAACATTATCCAGGTTGATGGTCGGTGGTGCAACTTGATCACGAATTGCAAGTAGTGAGAAGATTGCTTCAATGGCACCAGCTGCTCCTAACATGTGTCCTGTCATTGATTTTGTTGAACTCATGACAATATTTTTAGCGTGATTGCCCATGAGTTTCTCAGCTGCTTGACTTTCTTTGACATCACCTGCAGGTGTTGAGGTGCCATGTGCATTGATATATTGTACTTGATCTGGGTTGATTGCCGCATCTTTAAGTGCTAGTTGCATACATTCATAACCACCTTCACCACTTGGGCTTGTAATATGGAAAGCATCAGCATTCATACCATAGCCAATGAGCTCACCATATATCTTAGCACCACGCTTTTTAGCATGTTCATATTCTTCTAAAACCACGGCAGCTGCGCCATTGGATAAGACAAAGCCATCGCGATCTTTATCCCAAGGACGTGACGCACCTTTAGGATCATGGTTGCGTTCAGATAACGCACGTGCTGCAGCAAATCCACCGATACCTATGGCAGTGTTGGCTTTATCCGCACCGCCGGCAATCATTACATCGGCATCTCCATAAGCAATCATACGCGCTGCTATCCCAATATTGTGCGCACCTGTTGTGCACGCGGTAACGATCGCGGTATTTGGACCTCTTAGATTGTGCTTTATTGAAAAATTACCAGATATTAGGTTAATAATCGTTGCTGGAATACAAAAAGGTGACATTCGCTTGGGGCCTTTCGTGTCAATAATAACACGTGTTGCTTCAAGCTCACCGAGTCCACCAATGCCTGAAGACATCGACACGCCTATACGACGACAGCTTTCATCGGTTACTGTGATGCCCGCGTCTTGCCATGCTTCTTCGGCAGCAACAAGACCATACTGCATAAATGGATCGTATTTTTTGATTTCTTTCTTATCAAAATGTTGTAAAGGATCAAAGTTTTTAATGGTCCCACCAATCGTGACCTTAAATTCAGAAATAGAAGGCCCATACGCAAGATCAAATTCAGGTAATTGATCAATCCCGCTTTGGCCTTTTAAAATTGCATCCCATGTGCTTTTGACATCATTACCAAGTGGGCTTAATGCGCCAAGACCAGTAACGACAACGCGTCTTGCTGATTTCATGATTTTACTATCCAAATATTGCATAGCTAACCCATCAATTATTATTGTATTATTTTAGTTTTAGGAACTAACTACAATAACATTTACATAAGATGTAGCTATAGTTATACACAAATAAAAAATCAGCATTAACCTCGCGACTAATGCTGATTTATCATAAATTCATCAGTTACTTTAAGGAAGCAACGAGTGATTACTTGTTGTGTGCTTCGATGTAAGTATAAACGTCTTGCACAGTCTTGATCTTTTCAGCTTCTTCGTCTGGAATCTCAGTGTCAAACTCTTCTTCTAAAGCCATCACTAGTTCAACAGTGTCAAGAGAGTCAGCGCCTAAATCATCGATAAAAGATGCTTCTGCTTTTACATCTTCAGGCTTAACACCTAACTGTTCAACGATGATAGCGTTTACTTTTTCTTGAATTGCGCTCATTTTGTTTCCTTAAGTTTTTACTTTGTACCTATTTATTGATATTTAAAAATGTCTTTAAATTTTATGGCATCTGCCAACCGAGTAGACATTGTAGTGAAATGTGCCTTATTTGCAATAAACTTACAACAAAATTCTGCTAAAACTGGCAGCTTAGCTATTTATTGAACAGAAATTTGCTTGTATAAATGACTGATTTTACAATGGGTATGTAGGGATTGATTGTTGTTTTTTATCATCAAATTTTCTCTGCGGCAAAGCACAAAAATTTTCAACCAATAAAGTGCACTGTTTGCAATTGATTCAGCATATTATCGATCTATACTTTGATTTAGGGAAATAAGATCATGGATATCAAATGCAATGTTGGATGTAAATGAAATATTGATTGTCGATGATGAACCGGTTATTTGTGCGCTGATTGAAAGTATTTTACAATCTAAGGGATACATGACCCATAGTGCGTACAATGGCAAAGCGATGCTTGAGTATTTGAGTCAAAAAAATCCTAGTTTGATTATTTTGGATTATCAATTGCCTGATTTCACTGGGCATAGCCTATGCCAGAAAGTACGTCAGCAATCGCAAGTTCCGGTTTTGATGGTAACGGCACATGATAGCCAAGCTAACTTGATACGTGGATTTGAGCTTGGAATAGATGACTTTCTGGCTAAGCCATTTGATCCTAAAGAGCTGTTATTGCGTATAGAGGCGATTTTGCGCCGTAGTTGTAGGGCACAAATGGGGTTGTCGCAATCCATACAGGAAGATCAAATAAACTATCAATTTGATCGTTGGCACTTTGTACCGTCGGCGCTGAACTTGATAGACAAAGATGATGCGAGTAAAAAGCTTAATCTAACCGAATATGAGGTGAAATTATTGAGTCTATTTTGCGCTAATTCTGAGAGGATCATCACACGTGAGCAGATTCACAAAGCTTTAGAAAGTCATGCAGATGATGCATCATTACAGGCAATCAATGTCTATGTTTATCGCTTGCGTAATAAGATTGGCAAAGATCTGATTCAATCCATCCGTTATAAAGGTTATCAATTTTTAGCAGATGTTCAGGTAATTGTATCGTAAATCATTCGTAGTCATGAAAATTATCCTATAAAAGCCCTTTCTATTTAATTTTCCGCGCATTAAACTACCTTTGATTTTAGCCAAATGGAACCATATGATGAAATTATTAGATTTTGAAGTGGGAATGGATAAGCCATTTTTTTTAATTGCAGGACCTTGTGTTATTGAATCGGAAGCTTTAGCAATGGAAACAGCAGGTTATTTAAAAGAATTAACCACTGAGTTAGGTATTTCGTTTATCTATAAATCTTCTTTTGATAAAGCCAATCGTTCATCGATTAATAGCTTTAGAGGGCCTGGAATTGACAAAGGACTTGCCATCTTGGAGAAAGTTAAAAAAGAAATTAATGTGCCCATACTAACTGATGTTCATGAAGATACGCCATTAGCTGAGGTTGCAAGTGTTGTCGATGTATTACAAACACCGGCTTTTTTGTGTCGTCAGACGAATTTTATCGTGCGAGTATGTGAGCAAGGTTTGCCAGTGAATATTAAAAAAGGTCAGTTTTTAGCGCCTTGGGATATGAAGCAGGTGATGGAGAAAGCCAAATCAACAGGAAACACCCAGGTAATGGCGTGCGAGCGTGGGGTGAGTTTTGGCTATAACAATCTGGTTTCAGATATGCGTTCATTAGCTGTTATGCGTGAAACGGGATGTCCTGTTGTGTATGATGCGACACATTCAGTGCAGTTGCCTGGTGGGCAGGGAAATGTTTCTGGTGGGCAGCGTGAGTTTGTCCCAGTACTTGCGCGCGCAGCTGTGGCTTCTGGTATCTCTGGTATATTTATGGAAACGCACCCTAATCCAGCTAAAGCTTTAAGTGATGGGCCAAATGCCTGGCCAATTCAGAAAATGAAGTTACTATTAATACAGCTTCAACAGATTGATCGCATTGTGAAGTCGCAACCATTATTGGAAAATATTGTTTTATAACATTAATCTAAGATGGTGATAATGCGACCTTTATTGGCATATTGAATATGGATTTCCTTGCTCTGACACGGTAAGAAACCTTTGCCCTTTTGTGGCCATTCAATAAGTGATATTGTATCATTGTTGAAATAATCACGAATACCAATCCACTCTAGCTCCTCAGGGTCGCTTAAACGATATAGATCAAAATGCTGAAGGGTAATGCCATTAATAGGGTAAGTTTCAACTAATGTATAAGTAGGGCTCTTCACACTTCCGGTGAAGCCTAAGCCTTGTAAAATACCTTTAGTTAAGGTTGTCTTTCCAGCACCTAAGTCACCATGCAGATAAATCACATCACCCTTATTTAAGCATTGACTTAGCAACTTACCAAACTTAAGCATTTCAAGCTCATTTTTAATTATATGCTGCTTAGCTTTACTTTGTTCTATTGTCATAGTAGTGCTTAAACGATCCAGTTATGGTCATTATTAAGTATATGGCATTATGCGTCAGCTATGTAAAAGCTGCAACAAACGCATTAATATATTTTCAGTAGCTTTTGCTATGACCATATAGCTTGGTGAAGTTTACTAGCCTAACGAAGGGCTACACCTATTAAATTTCCAAAAACAATGTCAGATACAGAGGGGGCTATTGGTTGACAATTGGAAAAGTTGCCATATTTATTGATATCACATTGGCTAATTGTATTTTGATTTGCTATAAATGCCTTTGATCCATCGGCAGTTAAAGCTATTGCAGAGGGGGCATTGATTCCGGTACCATGGGCATCGTGACAATTATAAAAGTCGCCGTTGTTCACACTACATTGGATAATGCTATTGCTAGTATAGTTTGCTATAAATGCTGTTGAGCCATCAGCAGTTAAAGCTATTGCAGAGGGATTATAGAATTTGATATCACCGGTATCTTCACAATTAGCCAATGTGCCTGCTTTAATATTTACATCACATCGACGAATTGTGCTCTGGGCAAAGCTTGCTACAAAAGCCTTTGACCCATCTGCAGTTAATGCGATTGCAGAGGGCGTATCAAATCCGCTACCAGTATTTTGACAATTGGAAAAGGTACCATTTCTCACATCACATCGGCTAACGGTATTGTTACCTGAGTTTGCTATAAATGCCTTAGACCCATCTTTAGTTAATGTTATTGCAGTGGGTTTATCAAATTCGCTACCACCGGTATTTTGACAATTAGAAAACATGCCATCTTTGCTTACATCACATTGGCTAACGGTGTTGTTACCTGAGTTTACTATAAAAGCCTTTGACCCGTCTGCTGTTAATACAAACGCTGATACCGTTGAAGAATTATTAAGCTTAGAGCCAGCAATATAAGTGCAATTGGAAAAAGTCCCTTTGTTGTTTACATCACATCGGCTAACGGTATTGTTACCTGAGTTTGCTATAAATGCCTTTGAGTCATCTGCTGTTAATACTATTCCAAAGGGTTCATAAAACCCAGCACCATTAGTATCATGACAATTCGAAAACGTGCCTGCCAATGTGTTTACATCACATTGAGTAACGGTGTTAGATCCAAAGTTTGTTATAAATGCCTTTGATTCATCTTTAGTTAATATTATTGCAGTGGGCCCATTAAATTTGCTACCACCGGCATCTTGACAATGAGAAAGTACGCCTGTGTCGCTCACATCACATCGACTAACTTTGCCGTTATCACCTTTCTTTATACCTGCATTTGCTATAAATGCCCTTAAGCCATCTGCAGTTAATGTGATTGCAGAAGGCGCATCAAATTTGATATTACCGGTATCTTGGCAATTAGAAAACATGCCGTCTTTGCTTACATCACATTGACTCACTGTGTTGTTACCTGAGTTTACTATAAAAGCCTTTGATCCACCTTTAGTTAATGTTATTCCACTAGGAAGAGATAATCCAGTAGCATGAGCATTGTGACAATTGGAGAATATGCCTGTCATTAGGTTTACATCGCAGTGTATAACTATGCCTTTATCGGTAAGATCAGTATTTATTATAAAAGCCTTTTTACCATCTGCTGTTAATGTGATTGCAGTGGGTAAACTTAATCTGGTAGCACTAGTATTTTTACACTGAGAAAATACGCCGTTGTTTACATCACATTGGATAACAGTGTTATTTCCTAAATTTGTTATAAATGCCTTAGAGCCTTTTGATGTTAGTGCTATGCTCTGAGGTGACACAAAAAGTGTTGATAATTGTGGATTTACCAAAGAGTTATTTTTATCAAGATTATAGTGAATCACTGCTCCGGCGCTTGATAAGATAAATAATCTGGGAGAAACTGTTGTACTGGTGGTTAAGGTAACACTGCTACCTTGTGCATAAGATAGTGTATAAGATAATTGAGCACTTTTTCCAATTTGCGGAGAAAAGTTTCCTTGAATCACGCAAGTGCTATTTGGCGCAAGCGTAGCATTGTCAATTTTGCATGTATTAGTGGTTTCGGTAAAATCAGATGGTGGTGGACTGATTGTGACACCAGTGGCTGAGTGATTTGGATTTGTATTTTTAAACTCAAAGGTAACGGGATATACTGCACCGGCTTGAGTAGAAGGTGGTAAGCCCTTTGCTACTTTTCCTGTGATATATGGCACAACAACATTAATTTCACTAGTGCTTATAGGTTTGTCATTAATAGAGAATGATAACTTGTGCTGACATGGAGCCTCGTCTGGTGCTTTCATAGCAATGCGGTATAACGTATTGGCAACAATGTTATGTTCATAAGTGAGTATTATAGTTTGCTTACAGTTCTTAGCACCTGAGACGCTATCTGTAATTTTTAAAGAATCTAAGTCTTTTGCATTAAAATCATTTAAATTCTTCAATTCGACTGAGCCAGAAACACTGGCATTTTCAGAAATATTTTTTGGTATATTAGCGACAAGAGTAGTGCCAGATGCTTGATTACCACTGCCACCACCGCCACATCCGCTAAATAAAGTAACCAAACATGGTAAGATAATTATAAAAAAATGTTTTTTTCGTGTATACATTTTTGTTCCCCCCTTTGTAGTTATTAAGTATAATATGAGGAAAACATAGCGTCTCCTATATAACTTTTACTTGCATTTTTATAATCATTTAATCTAGATGGATTAAATTTTACACTAAAATCATCACTTACATAAAAGGATAAATTTTCTACGATAGAAGAAAAATATGCAACTTACTGTCTAAAAGCTTATTTTTTCGTAATTTACATAAAAATGAGAAATCATCTCAAACGGTTGAAAATGTTTTAAAGGAAACTTTTAATTTAATGCACATCCAATACAGAGTCAGCTGTTAGAATATGTTTTTACCATCCAGATGAAGGTATTACTATTGTTTGACTATTTGTTAGTGAATTAGCGTTTTTACCAATTCACCAATTAGTACAAATGACCCAAAAACTATAATAAGATCGTCAGCATGAGCATATTTTGTGCTGTAACTAAATGCAGCAGCAGGAGTAGGAAAGAACATGCTATTTGTTGGAAAAAGAGTGCTTTTGTGATGGTCTGTCAATGGAGTGAAGCGCTGGTCAATCGCACTTAAATCGGGAATGAGCCAGTGATCAACAATCCCATGGCCACACTCAAGAATACTTGCTGTATCTTTATGCTGATTGGCGCTAAAAATGGCAAGCACTCGCGCTTTAGGTGTGTGTGTTAATAAGGCGTTAATCTGAGCGAAAAAATGTCCAGCAGCCTGTGGGTTATGTGCAACATCAGCAATGATTAGAGGTTGATCTTGAATTATCTGAAAGCGACCAGCAACGCGATAAGCACCTAAGTCGCTAGGCAGCTTGAGATTGTTATTTAAGCAATCCATGGCGGTTAGCGCACAATCCATACTATTCGGATGAATAAACTCATTAGCAATGTTGGTACAACGTTTAGCATAAATAACATTTGCATTAATATGATTTAAATAACCAAGCGCATTTTTAGGAAAGTTATGACCAAGAATCACTGGTTTGTTGGCTCTGGCAATATGTGCTTTTTCAAGCGCGATTTCTTCAATTGTATTACCAAGTATTTCACAATGATCTAATGCAACAGTAGTAATGATCACGATATCAGCATCAAATAGATTAGCAGGATCTAGTCTGCCACCAACACCAACCTCAAGAATTACCCAATTGGGTTTTTGTGTTTGAATATAAAGCCAGGTGGTGACAAAGCTAATAAAGTAATAATGCAGTCTAATCTTCAACTCTAAGCATAAGTTATAAATTTGTCGTAAGTAGTTTAGTAAGTTGCGATTATTAATTGACTGCTTATTATAACTAATGCGCTCATTAAAAAAGCGAATATGTGGTGAGGTATGGCAAATATGATCAATAGCATTATGTTGTAATATATGCGACAAAATAGCAACAGTTGAGCCCTTGCCATTGGTACCTGTCACCGTGATAATATGTGGCACATAGGTGATATTTAAGCGATCAAGAAAAAGCTTTAAGTCGCCGAGTGTCGCTTGCGGAAAATCTAAAGAAGTGATCTGATCAATGGTTTTGCTAATAATAGATGATAAATCAGTGGCTGACAGTTCGTTATGCACTATTAGCCTACATGTTTATGTTGCTTTGGCAGCAATAATTTATCTAATAAGTGGCTGATATCTTGGGGCAAATGATGACGATGGACAATGCGATCAATCATCCCTTTTTCAAGCAGAAACTCACTGCGCTGGAAGCCTTCAGGTAGTTTCTCACGAACAGTTTGCTCGATAACTCTGGGCCCGGCAAAACCAATCAATGCATTGGGTTCAGCAATATGGATATCACCAAGCATTGCCAAAGAGGCAGAAACACCACCGGTGGTCGGATCAGTTAATACGACGATATAAGGCAATTTGTGTGCGGCTAATTTAGCAAGAGCAGCACTTGTCTTTGCCATTTGCATTAGTGAAAATAATGACTCTTGCATGCGCGCACCACCACTGGCGGTAAAGCAGATAAGTGGCTCACTTTTCTCAATTGCAAGATCAACAGCGCGTACAAATTTCTCACCAACGACCGAGCCCATTGAACCGCCTAAGAAGCTGAAGTCAAAAATAGCAGCAACGACAGCTTTACCTTGAACTAAGCCTTCAAATACCAACAGTGCGTCATTTTCTTTGGTTTTCTTTTGTGCTGCAGATAAGCGATCCTTGTAGGATTTGGTGTCTTTGAACTTTAAAACATCTTTGGGTTTAACATCATTGAAATACTCAACCGCACTATCTTTATCAAAAAAATAGCTAGCGCGTTGACGCGCATTTAAACGCATATGATGTTCGCAGTTAGAGCAAACCAACATGTTCTCAACCAAATCGGGTAAATATAAAACGGCATTACAAGAAGGACATTTATGCCATACGCCTTCAGGTAGCTCTTTTTTTTGTGAATCTGAGCGTAATTGTGGAATAATTTTCGTTAGCCAACTCATGGTGTGGTTTATTACCTTGGTGCTTACACATAACGCATTATTCTATACTACAGTTATGCGAATTTACCAGTGTTTCTTTAGCTTGTGCATCGTTTTCTGTTACACTAGTGCCTCATTTTAGTGTTTAGTTATAGAAAATATGAATAAAGTAAATAATCAATCAAAAAAGATCGTTTTAACAGGTATTACGCCATCGGGAACACCTCACATTGGTAATTATATCGGAGCGATTAAACCAGCCCTTAAGATGGCAAAAAATTCTGATTTGAATGCCTACTTTTTTATTGCTGATTATCATTCACTGATTAAATTATGGGATAGTAAATTAAGACAGCAATATATCTATGAAATAGCAGCTACATGGCTAGCTTTGGGATTAGACCCTGAACAGGTGATGTTTTATCGTCAGTCAGATATTCCTGAGATTATGGAGCTTAATTGGATATTAACTTCAGTGACTGCCAAGGGGTTATTGAATCGTGCGCATGCTTATAAGGCAGCAGTAGATGCTAATATTGCTGAAGGAGAAAAAGATGAAGAAGCCGGTATCACCATGGGGCTTTTTAATTATCCGATGTTAATGGCAGCAGATATTATTATGTTTAATGCTGATTTTGTACCCGTAGGTAAAGATCAGATTCAGCATATTGAAATTGCGCGTGATATTGCTAATCGCTTGAACCATATCTATAAATGCAATTTGCTGAAAGTGCCCAAGGCAATGGTTGATAAGGAAACACAAACGATTCCAGGTTTGGATGGGCGTAAGATGTCCAAAAGTTATAACAACACGATTCAACTTTTTGCTCCAAGCAAGCAATTAAGAAAACAAGTAATGAAGATTGTGACTAATTCGCAATTGCCTGAAGAGCCTAAAGACACGACAGAGTGTACGGTGTTTGCACTATACAAGCATTTTGCAAATGAATCTGAAGTGGTGGCATTGGCTAAACGCTACCAGCAAGGTATTGGTTGGGGCGAGGCCAAGCAAACATTGTTCGAGAAAATGGATGAAGTGTTAACCCCCATGCGTGAGAAATATGAGTATTTATTGGCAAATAAGCATATTATTGACGAGCATTTAGCACATGGTGCTGACAAAGCGCGTGTTAAAGCAAGACAATTATTGAATCAACTGAAGCAACAAATTGGTATATGATGAAGCATATGCATTGTCTTATTGCAAACTTTGGCGATGATAGTGTAGCACTCATTCAACATGTATATGAGATTGGCTTGGAAGAGGTGATTGTCTTATCGGTTGATACCGGTTGGCAGGCAAGTGCTTGGCAAGCACGCATTGATAGTGCAAGATCATGGATTAAAACACTAGGATTTCAGTCTGTGCACTTGAAATCTGAACATGATTTTAGTGCGCTTGTTAAGGCACGCAAGCAATTTCCATCGCAACAATTTCACTGGTGCGCGGGCTTTCTAAAGGGGATGGCGATTTTAAACTGGCTTGAGGAACATGATGAGGATCTTGACGCTGTTGTTTTGTTGGCAAATCGTCGCCCAATGAGTAAAGCACAAACTGATTTGCCTGATAGTATCCCAGAGTCTGAACGCTATGATGATCGAGAAGTGCTTTATTTATTAGCAGATTGTGATGAGATTAAGCGTAATCATTTGATTGCTAAGACACCTTTTAAAATACCGTTAAATCATCGATCACTTGAGTGTCAGCCATGCATCCATTTAACCAAAAGAGATATGCTCACTTTGTCAGAAAATGATATCCAACGCACGGTTGATCTTGAGCATGAGATTGGACAGACGATGTTTGATAAAAACTTTATTGAATACCTAAAGACTCTAGAAAAAAACACGAACTATTATGATGAGTTTGCCAAAACCTGCAGTTGGGATTATGGCTGTGGGTTATAGGTGTTTACCACGCAGGGATCGCTGCATCATCAGGGTAAAGCTTCTTAGCAAGTTTTGCTACCTGTGGTGATTGGTATGCTTTAACAAACTTTAGTAATAGTGGATTATTTTTGTCACTATCTCGAACAACAATAATATTGGCAAAAGGAGAGTCTTTTGGTTCAACAAATAATGCTTGTTTTAAGGTCAGATGCGCTTTAGGTAAGAAATCATTGTTAATTACTGCAAGGGTGACACTACCCAGATTATTAGGAATCTGATCAGCTTGCAGTGGGATAATTTGTAGTTTAAGTGGATTGTCAATGACATCATTTAATGTTGCTTTCCAAGTGACACCCTGTTTTAGTTTAATAAGACCTGCATCCGCTAAAATCATCAAAGCACGCCCGCGATTGGTTGGGTCATTTGGAATTGCAACCTTGGCACCAACAGGGGTTTCGTTAAGAGACTTGATTTTAGTTGAGAAAACACCCATAGGGTAAATAAAGGTTTTACCTATTTCCATGATTTTATAGCCAAACTCTTTGATTTGGTTTTCTAAAAATGGAATATGTTGGAAAACATTGGCATCGATGTCGCCATTGTTTAGCGCACGATTTGGTAGGTTATAATCACCAAAGGATACTAACTTAACATTCAGTCCATATTTTTCTTTGGCAACTTCTTTTGCCATTTGCATAATTTTCTGCTGTTCAGGCGATTGGGTATATCCAACGGTAATCATATTGGTATTTTGACTCGCTTCATAGGCATTGTAGGTCACTTGTGCCACGGAGCCTGCAACTAAAATAACCACCAATGCCCAAATGCTGGTGATCTTTTTACTGCCACTTAAATATTTACCATATGACTGGCATAGTTGTACCAATATAATTAATAGCACAACGCCACCATAAAGTAGGAAGTAGTTACCATTGTTATAGCCTTGAAAGTAGGTCAAATCGCCCAAACCACCACCACCAACAATACCTGCCATTGCTGAATAGCCAATAAGTCCTATTGTGGTTAAGGTCGCAGCATCCACTAATAATGTTTTGGCTTCAGGTAACAATACTTTAAAGATAATCTGCAACTTTGTCGCACCCATGGCATTGGCTGCTTCAATTAAGCCTTTATCAACTTCTGAGATTGCTGATTCAGCAAGACGTGCGTAAAAAGGTAAAGCAGCAATGGCAAGTGGCACGATTGACGCAGTTGTGCCGATGGTTGTGCCTACGAGAATTTTAGTCAGTGGATACAGTAAAATCAGCAAGATAATATAGGGAATGGATCGTGTGACATTGACAATAAAGCCGACGATCTGATTAAAAAGGCGTATGCCAAGGTTCTTTTGGTTATGAGATAGATGTAATAACACCCCTAAGATCAATCCACCAATTACCGCAATAACTGTTGCAATAAATACCATGTAAATTGTTTGCCATGTGGCAAGGGCTAGATTAGAAAGCATCGATTGCAGCATAACCGATCACCTCAATTTTGATTTGTTGTTGATGTAAGAAGCTCAATGCTTTTTCCCAATATTCCTTCTCGCCGAGCATGTGACAGATGGTCACACCTACTGATTGCGACTGAATGCGTTCGATATTCGCTTGGATAATATTACAAGCGATTTTGAATTTACTATTAAGCTCAGCAATAACAGGTGTGGTAATACTATCACCTAAAAAAGTCATTTTGATGACTGGTGTCAGATCAAGCGCAGCATAAGGGTCTTTATGCAATTTATCTTTGATTTCATCTGGCAAATTTAAGTGCATACTTTTTTCAGTAAAGCTCTTGGCAATGGCGGTTTTTGGATTTAAAAATAACTCAGTAACTGTGCCTGTTTCTTGAATTGAACCATCGTCGATAATCGCTACCTGATCACAAATTTTACGAATAACATCCATCTCATGGGTGATGAGAATAATTGTTAAATTGAGCTTGTGATTAAGCTCTTTTAATAACTGCAATATCTGGTCAGTAGTTTCAGGATCAAGCGCTGAGGTTGCCTCATCACATAGTAAAGCCACAGGGTCACAAGCCAAGGCGCGCGCAATAGCTACACGCTGCTTTTGTCCGCCACTTAATTCATCAGGATAGGCTTGTGCTTTTTGCTCTAATCCGACAAGGTTTAATAGCTCATTGACTTTAGCGTGGATTTTGGCTTTGCTGACATGTTGCAACTCCAGAGGGAAAGCAATGTTGTCAAAAACCGTACGCGATGATAATAAATTGAAATGCTGGAAAATCATGCCAATTTTCTGGCGTGCCTTTCTTAACTTATCTTGAGAGAGTTTGGTAATATCTTCATCATTAATGAAAATATGTCCTTCTGTTGGTTGTTCCAGTAAATTAATGCAGCGAATAAGTGTGCTTTTACCAGCGCCACTTTTGCCGATGATGCCAAAGATTTCGCCATCTTTAATTGAAAGATTGACGTTCTTTAGGGCAATATGGCGAGCATACTTTGATAGATACTCTTTTTTGAGGTTCTGAATCTCAATCATGTTGTTGTTTCCACTCCTAGTGCAATAGTGCATTGGCGCATCAGAAAAAATATATTAACAATATTCGGTGTCTTTCGTAAATCACTTTGCTTAGGTTAATTGATATCATTAAAAAAATTGTCCATCTACTTTGTCTGTATAATTAACAATCTGAATTCATCATAATCCTGAGCTTTTTTGGGAGAATATTTTATCGTATCTCCATTGCAGAATGATTTACGAGCGGCATAGTCTAAAAAACAATTCTTTGATTTGCTTTTGTGGCTTATATGATAGAATTTTTGCTCTATTTCCTATCAAAATGAGTTATTAGATGTTAGTTGCAGCGTTATTAAGTTTACTGTTGTTACAATTATTAGGGTTGATGTTACCTGGTCCTGATTTCTTTATGGTGCTTAGATCATCTATTCGTTATGGGCGTAACCCCGCCGTACTTGTTGCACTGGGTATTGCTACGGGTGTTTTATTTTATGCTACACTCGTCGTGCTTTTACTGGATTATCTGAGTGATAACTTTCTGATTATAGTGCATTGGATTGCCTTATTTGGCGGATGCTATTTGTTATATATTGCCTATAATTGTTTTAAGGCCTCCAGAGGTAAACACGCGTTAGAAGCAAACGCGCGTGAAGTCATTAAAATATCAAAACGCCATTTGTGGCTAACTGGTTTTTTGTGTAATTTATCTAATCCCAAAGTAATTGTATTCTTCGTAAGTTTATTGCCATTTTTTGTTTTAAAATCCTCGGCTGTTTGGTACCACTTAAGTATTCTTATTGTCATGTTTTTAAGTACTTGGATTTGGTTTAGTTTTGTCGCTTATGTGATGGGCTCTCAACGCGTAAGAAATGTATTTGTTAGGCAAATGCCAAAGCTTGAAATTATTTTTTCGGTGATTCTAACAATTTTCGCCTTATTGCTTATTTATTCATTTGTGGAGTCAGTGATTTTGTAGTAGTGATATACAATAAGTAAAATATATATTCATATTAATTACGTTATTTAGCTGTTTCGCTTTGGCATATATGGCATGGATACGTTAGAATTTATGTGTATTGAGAAACAAGTTTGGACTAAGTACTGAAATTACGTGCCTTTACCTGTCTGTCCTGCACCACAAGCGTGGCATCACTATGCTCACGAAAGGGTGGATATGCAGAAACGAAGTAGTTTTTATGAAAAGTTTTAATGTACGTAACTTCAGTAAGTAAAAGATAAATGGGGTTTGCATGTCACCAGAACATATTGCACTAATTCAACAATGGGGCTATTGGCTTATGTTTGGTGCAGCAATTATTGAAGGTGAAACTTTTTTAGTATTAGGTGGTGTGGCTGCTTCCTCTGGTATGCTTGATCTGGGGTGGATTATTATCTTATCAGTGATTGGCTGTTTGGTTCATGATTGTTTTTTATTTTATTTAGGGCGCTATGTGGGACCTAAGATGTTAAAGCGTAAGCCAAACTGGCAACCAAAGGTCGATCGTATTAGCTTGATGATTGATAAATATAACTTCTGGCTAATTTTGTGCTTTCGCTTTGCCTATGGCTTAAGAACGATTATTCCTTTTGCATTAGGCATGAGTAAGATTAGTAATATCAAATTTATGATTTGTGATACGATTGGTGCAATTGTATGGGTGTTGGTATTTTTATTAGGGGGATATTATTTTGGTAATGCGCTTGAGATTATATTGCACAAACTATCCCTTACACATTTAGTTAAAGAATATTGGCATATTTCAATGGTTATCTTATTCTTAGTCATATTCACAATCAGTTTTTTATTGGTAAGATTCATAAAGAGGCGTGCGCGTAAGAAGCAAAAAAAGCGATTAAAATTAGATATGGAAACATAATATGGAAGTAATTGAAATTACCCTGACATCAAAACAAGCAGCATTGGAAAGCTATTTACCTTTTGTTAAACAAGGTGCGTTGACCCTTTACCATAGCGATGAACTGAACTTTGGTCAGGAGGCTGAACTTTTGGTGCGCTTACCTGAGCTAAAACAAGAGCTAAACTGTAAATCAAAAGTTATCTGGATTTCCGCTGATGACTATCAAAATGAGAAAAAATATGGCTTTCAGCTATTAGGAGACGAGGGCTTTGAAATCAACCAGATACTGGAGAATTATTTAGTTGGTTTGATCAAGCATGATGAATAAATAAAGGTGCGTGCATGGCGAAGCTAAAATCAAATTATGTATGTCAATCTTGTGGTGCGATATCAACTAAGTGGCAAGGGCAATGTCCTGATTGCTTAGAATGGAATACACTAGTTGAAACTCAGATACGTGCGGTTAAATCAACAACAGGTAAAGTAGGATACGCTGCTACTGAGGCAAAAGTGCAAAAGCTCAATGAAGTGGCTTTAGCGGATTATCCACGTATTCATAGTTCATTTACGGAATTTGATCGCGTAATGGGTGGCGGTATCGTGCCGGGTTCAGTGACCTTAATTGGAGGTGATCCAGGGATTGGAAAGTCTTCGATTTTATTACAAATTATGACGGTGTTATCACAAGACCACAGTGCACTTTATATCACCGGTGAAGAGTCACTAGAGCAAGTTGCATTACGCGCACAACGTATGCAATTACCTAATGATAAATTACTGTTGATGAGCGAAACCAATGTTGAAGTGATTTGTCAGTATATCCAGACACATCGTCCGCAATTAGTCGTTGTTGACTCAATTCAAACCATGCAGATTGAAGTCTTACAATCAGCAGCAGGGGGTGTGGCGCAAGTGCGTGAATCAGCAAGTTTGTTAACACAAACGGCTAAACACCTTAATTGCGCAGTTTTTCTAGTTGGACATGTGACTAAATCAGGTGAGGTTGCCGGCCCCAGAGTGCTTGAGCACATCGTTGATAGCGTGATTTTTATCGAAGGGCAAACCGATGGACGCTATCGTATGGTCAGAGCAATGAAAAATCGCTTTGGTGCAGTAAATGAGCTGGGTGTTTTTGCGATGACTGATAAAGGGATGCGTGAGGTTAGAAATCCATCGGCAATCTTTCTTAATCGTGCTGAGGATGATATATCAGGTAGCGTTATTATCTCGATATGGGAGGGTTCACGTCCAATACTTGTCGAAGTTCAGGCATTGGTTAGCGAAAATGGTTATGCCCAGCCAAAACGCTTGGCATTAGGACTTGATCCCAATCGTTTGGCAATGTTATTGGCGATTATACAGCGTCATTTAAGCGTGCAATTAAGTGATCATGATGTATTTATTAACATTGTTGGCGGCATTAAGGTAAATGAGACAAGTATTGATTTGGCTATTATTGCGGTGATCCTCTCAAGCTTATATAATCGCCCAATTCCTAAAGATTGGATTATCTTAGGTGAAGTAGGTCTTTCAGGTGAAATACGTGCGATTCCCTATGGGCAAGAGCGTTTAAGTGAGGCGCAAAAACATGGCTTTAAACAAGCAATTGTGCCACAAGGCAATATGCCAAAGAAGGATATGGGTATTCAAGTTCAAGCGATTAAAAAGCTTGATGAGTTGAAGACAATTTTGTTATAAATGTCTATTAGACTTTTTAAAGCATTTTTTTTACTATACTGTTTTCTGCATATAAATGGAAAATCGCCAATGATGAGGTGGTGTAGATGTTAGTAGTGCTAAGTATAATCGCTTTAATTATTATAGTTGTGTTGGGTTCGTTATATGTTTGGCCAAATAAAACTTTGATTGCCGTTATGCAGTTAAAAGAGCGCCAGCGCTATATGTGTAACTTTTACCATGTTAACTATGTGCCAAATTTTAAGCCTGCAGTGGTCATTAGTAATAATGTTAATTTGTTTTTAGCTGTTTTATTGCAGCGAATTGCGCGTCAAACAGTGACAGTGGTGATGGAGTGCCAAAATCCGCCGTCAAAGTTGGTAGATTACTTGCTCAAAAGAACGGGTGTTATAATTATTTCACAATCATTTTTGGCATCGTGGAATAAAGAAGGAGTGCTGCTTGCACCTCAAGAGCTTTATACGGATGTGGTAAAGCTTAACAATGAAATTATCCCCATGCAGGTTTGTGGTTTTGAGTGTATTAAATATACGCGTGGGCGCAATGTGCCACAGTGGCTACACTTGAGCTTTTTCGAGCCAATTGGTATTGCCTTGACTAAAAAGGAGCTATCGGACCTCTTGGCAGAGAAGAATATCTATGCCTGGGAGCGTTATATCTCGCTTATGCCATCAATTCCAGAGGTTTGGATTAAACAAGCTAAAGCACGAAAAGGTAAAAAAGTTATCGCTGATTCCACAGGTGTTGAGTTAAGCTCTGAGCGCTTACTTGTTGCAACCCTTGCACTATCGAAATTACTTGAACCAATTTTACGTGGACAGGAGCGTGTTGGTATTTGTTTGCCACCTAGTGTTGGAGGGGCGATGGCACTTATGAGTGGCTTTGTGCTGGGGAAAACACTAGTGAATTTAAACTATACTGCATCTAAATCAGCTCTTGATGCTGCAATTTCGGAGTCCAATATTAAAACGATTATTACCTCAGGGCGTTTTATTGAGCAATTGAAGAAAAAAGGATTTTTCTTAGAGGAAGTATTTAGTAATTCAAAGATTATTCTTTTAGAGGATATGCGTCAGCAACTGGATAAGTTTACTTTATTAAAAACTTTATTGCATGTGAAGCTATCCTCGGCTGAGCAATTGATTAATCACTATGTCACACGCGTTGCAACAGACCATACCGCAGCGATTTTGTTTAGCAGTGGTAGTGAAGGTAAGCCAAAAGGTGTCGTGTTAAGTCACAAAAACATTCTAGGCAATGTCAAGCAATCAATGATTATCTTGGGTGCTAAATCAGATGATTCTATCTTAAGTATTTTGCCGATTTTTCATGCTTTTGGCTTAACGGCAACGACGATTTTGCCTTTGCTTGAGGGTGTGTTTATGGTCTGTCACCCAGATCCTACAGATGCGGCGATGTTGGGTGAGTTAGCGGATAAATATAAACCAACGATTTTATGTGGAACATCAACATTCTTTAGGATTTATTCCAAAGCACGTCAACTGACAGCCAAGCAATTCTCATCATTAAATTTCGTTGTTGCAGGCGCTGAAAAATTGCTTCCTGAAGTCAGAGCAATGTTTGAGAAGAAGTTTGACAAGATTATTTACGAAGGCTATGGTACAACTGAGCTTAGTCCCGTGGCAAGTGTCAACCAGCCTAATGAGGGAGATAAAATTAATAATAAGATTGGTACCGTTGGTAGCTCGGTGCCTGGTGGACGTTTTATGATCATTGATCCTGAGTCTAAAGAGGAGTTGCCGACTGGTGAGGCTGGGATGATTACCTTTGGTGGGGTTAATGTCATGGAGGGTTACTTACATAATCCACAGAAAACGGCGGAAGTTATCTTTAAGCGTCATCGCATTCGTTGGTATCAAACAGGTGACAAAGGGATGCTTGATGAAGATGGTTATTTAACGATTCTGGATCGCTATTCACGTTTTGCAAAATTAGCTGGCGAAATGGTGAGTTTATCTGCGGTTGAAGAAGAGATTATGGCATTGTTAGGCGAAGATAACGAAGAAAATGAAATATTAGCTGTGGCAACGCCTGATCAGAAAAAAGGGGAATGTATATCACTTTTATATACAATGGCAATGGAGGTTGATGATATTAAGCAGCAAGTGAATAGTTCTAAAATAAATAATTTATTGAAGCCACAAAACTATTTTAAAGTTGATGCAATTCCAAAATTAGGATCAGGAAAAACCGATTTTAGTGCAGCAAAACACAAAGTGTTGGAGCTATTAGAGCAGTAATTATAGAAAGTTTCCAGTCTAACAACTAAGTAGTGGTTCAACACGTATCTTATAGATTAGGTTGATGTTTATTGAGTGCTTAATAATTAATTGTTCTTAAAAACTTTACGCACGGTTTGACGCATGGGTTGGTATGGGGATAAAATCAAATTAAGTGACCTACTTTACAATATCTGGTGTTTACCCTATGCATAGTGAATTTATTGAATTAACCGAAGATGATAAGATTAGCTATGACATCAAATATAGTTATGAGGATAATATCATAGGAAGGCGCATAGCAGGTTATTATGCGAATAAGTGCCTAATGACGAAGGTCTGTTACAATGCACTGCAACAAGTCGCTAAGCGTGTTGCTAGGTACGAGCTTAATCTGTTGATTTGGGATGCATACCGTCCTTTAAAAGCAGTTGAAGATTTTTGGCAGTGGTCTGAAGATACTCATGATAATCATACACAATGTCAATATTACCCTAGATTAAGCAAAGCGGATTTGTTTGAGCAGGGATACTTTAATAAAACCTCAAGTCATTGTAGTGGTAGCACCGTTGATTTAACATTAATTGATCGACAAGGTCGGTTACTTGATATGGGGACAATCTTTGATTATATGGATCCCTTATCTCACCCTGGTAATCAAGACGTTTCAGCAAAAGTAATTGCTCATAGAACATTGCTGCGTCAAGAAATGCTAAACGCTGGATTTGCGCCAGTAGCTACGGAATGGTGGCATTTTCAACTGATCGATGAACCTTTTGCTAACCAAATGTTTGATTTCGATATTGTATAGTGATTCCAGTATATAACCGATTAACTGCGACCTTGATGACCTCTTGTTAATATAGGTTAAAGATGTATGGGTATTTATTAGAATGACTATATAATTTAATGTAGCGTAATCATTTAATAAATTAACGCCATGTTCAACTTTTTTAAGTGGTAGATATTGCATAGCATAA
>NZ_QLIU01000017.1 GCF_003574425.1 Cysteiniphilum halobium
ATAAACATAACGTCAGCATCAACAGCGATAGCTACTATAGCTTAAAATTGACGCACATCGGTTAACTAATCTGAATTACGGACAAAAAGATGAAATTATTGAACTATGTAACATTCGTTATGATATTTATTCGTACTTCTGCATTTTTCGCATTTTTTGCAGTTCTTGCATTTCTTACATTAATCAACCTTAGCCTATTGACATTCAGTTATGCAAAAGACTTAGGCAAATACGGTCATACCTTTGAAGTTGTTGAGATGAATTTTATGGATTTGATTCATCTTAAACTCAAAGCGCTTGAGCAAAGTGGTTTTTTAAGTCAGTGGCAACAAGAAGTTAAAGAAAACGTTAAAGCAAAAATGCTGCGCCCAACCCCTGTGCGTTTGCCGACAACGATCACACCTGATATTTTTTATTATCAGCCGATGATTACCTTACATAAAGATATTATCGATCATACAGGCAAGGTGCTTTATCCCAAAGGCTTAACCGTGAATGCGCTAGATGTTGCCACTTACCCCAAAGCACTACAACAATATGCATTAACGCCACCGATATATGACACGATACTTTTATTTGCCGATGGTGATGATGCCTTACAGGTCAACTGGTTAAAAGCCAAGATTATGCAATTGCAGCAGTCAAAAACGCCGCTTAAAGTGATCTTAACAGGTGGCAATATCCATGAAGTCTCTCAAGCACTTAATCATAACGTACGCTTTGATCAGGGCGGATTTATTACGCGCACCATAGGCGTTAAGGCAGTGCCTAGCATGGTAAGCAAAGAACATGTGTCGATGAAGATTGAAGAAGTCAGTTATCAAATGGTGAGCTTTTTGGCAAAGCAAATACAACCAAAGGGAGAAGTGAAAGAGGTAAGGGAAGTAAGAAAAGCAAAAGGAGTGATCAAACCACAGGAAAAAGCAAATAAAGGAGGCAGTGATGCAACGAGATAGACGATTATTGAAATGGTTTTGTTTACGTTTACCCTTTGTTATCTTTGCGTTGATGATGTGCTTTTTGTCGTTATTTGGTGTTTTAAGCTTGTATGCCACAGGCACAGGCTGTGTGGGTCGCTTTGTTAATCCTATAACGGATGTGTCATGGGCAAGTATTTTTCCGATCACAATCGGTGCCACCCCATTAGTAGCTAGCCCATTGGGCTTGCCTGACACAGAAAATCCACCCATGCCTGTGGCACTGTGTCCCATTATGCCCAATGTTTACCGACTTGGTATTACCTTGGGTTACTGGGAGCCGCATTCGTTAGTTGATGTGACAAGGATTCCGTATTGTATGGTCAATATGGGCTATCAGATGTCGATGGGGATTAATCAGCAGCAGATTGGTGGACGATCGAATTATATGGCAGGCTCCAGTGATAGCAGTTTTTATCATGTGCATTGGTATAAATATAATGTGATTTATCTGTTAAACTTGATTATGTCAACAGGTTGTATGCAGGCGGAAGGTGTTGATCTTACCTATATGAGTGAGCTAGACCCCTTATGGGATGATGATATGCTGGCGTTTATTTTAAATCCTGAAGCCATTTTTTTTGGTAATCCGATTGCACAATTGGCATGTATTCCTGAGGCGATTGCCACCTCAACGAATATGAGTTTAGCTTTTGATGTGCTTTTCTGGTGTGCGGGTTCCCAAGGCGGCATTTATCCGTTAACTGGTTCTGTCGCTTACACCAATACCCATATTTCTAATGCGGTACTCTTAACAGAGCGGATGAATTACAAATTGCATCGTCAGGGTATGATTTTAGAAAGCAAAGGAGTTTATCCTATTGTGTGTCAGCAATACCCTGAGCCAATTTTACCGAAATCACGCTATCGTTATCAGTTGACTAATATTGTGCCAGAGCCTTATTTATCGCACCCTTATACGACTACCACGGTGATTTCAGAAGCAGGTAAAGACAATATTGTTACAGGGACTCATTTTGGGCTGTTGAATTTTAGAAAACGCAATTGTGTTTATATATAACCTTAAACACCTAAGACGTTTACTCACAGGAGCAAATCGATATGTTTTTATGTCACTTCAAGTTATATAACGTGTTTAAGTCATTGAGTTTACCCTTAGTTATACAAGTATCATTGGTTTTTACCCTGCTGATGTTAACAGGTGTCGCACAGGCGGATACTCAGCGTGATCGTTACGATCAACAACAGGTTGAATCATTACAAGCAAAGCTAACAGAGGCTGCCAAAGGATATTATACGCAGGTCAAAAGCTATGGCAAAGATGCCCGCATTAAAGCACAGGATTATCAGCAATATGCTCGTGATTATGCACACATCACCTCAGCAAAACTCAGTGATGCACAAACGCAGATGCAAACTTATTTTCAGAATGATATGAATGACATACGTCAGCAGTTAGTGACAGCAAGTGAGCATTTTCATGGGGTTTATATATTTGCGTCACTGGCAATGCCAATTGAGACTTTAAGGATACTGAACAAACAAGCCGCTGCACTGAAAATCCCGCTATTGATACAGGGATTATATGGTGATTCGTTTGAAAGTACGTATGTGCGGATTGAGCAAATATTGTTTCCAGAAGGTAAGGATAAGTTTAATCCTAAAGCACCACCTGTCGGCGGTTTTGCGATTGACCCCTTACGCTTTAAACAATTTAACATCAAACAAGTGCCTGCCTTTGTCGTCAGTAAAGTAGCGCAACCTTGTATTCCCATGTCAGTAAACAATGATGTTATCAATCAAAATAAACAAGGTAAGGCAACAAATCAAAACATGCCGTTTGACTATGACTGTCCAACACCTGATCACGATGTGGTTTATGGCAATCTGAGTGTGGTGGATTCATTACGTATTTTATATAACAAAGGCAGTGAATCTCTTAAGACACAAGTGTTAGCACTGCTTGAAAAAGCACAGGTAGCAAGCAGAATCAATAAAATAAGTAAAAATAGATTAGGAGCTAGTGATGCAAATGAGGCAACTGAGGAAACTGAGGATAAAACCAAGGGATAAGGTAGGGCTTTATGCTTTTACATTACGCTTGTTTAGCTTTTTTACCTTTTCTACCTTCTTTACCTTTTTTACTTTATCTAGTTTACTTAGCTTATGTAATATGCCTATGACCAGCTTTGCACATGACATGCAACAGCGTTTTGATCAAACAGGTGCGTCTTATGCCAATGCGTCAAAAGAAATGATTCAATCAGGCAAATTAAATAACCAAATTAACCCACAAAACTACACCAAGGGCGATATGAATGATGTGCCCGAAAAGGCGTATCGAGAGAATCCCGCGGCGATTGATGTGGATAAACAGTCAGCGTTTGCGCATAATCCACAGGCAAATGCAATTGTGGTGACGCATAATACAAACAAACACCGAATCAATCCCAATAATCCCGCGTATCAAAAGGCGGTGAGCTATCAGGACAATGCCGAACAGATTTTGAGGGACAACGGTTACGATATGCAATGCAAAGAAGTGGCAGGGCAGTCAAAAACACAAACGACAACACAGCATTGTCGCATGTCAAACCATCAGATGCTCGAATGCTTTAAGTACCCGCAGGTTGAGATTATTGATGTCACTATCCCTGCCAGAGACATTCATTTTAGTGGTACAGGTGCAACGGATTGGCGACATGAAGCATATCATTCAGGGGCGCATTTTACCTTCCCCTACTCAGGTATTTTAAAATCATTTCATATTACCTCGCATGGTAATTGGATGGGGCATTTTTGGATTCACATTCCACCGATTGTTGATTTGATTGATACTCGGTATGGTGGCATGAATCCTAGAGTGGTCTATGGTGTACCACAGTATGTTATGTCAGGGCAAAATCCTATTTCATTTGCCTATCCACATTTAGCGATTCCAGTGACGCAAGGTCAACAAGGTCAATTATCAGCCGATGGTCGAGAATATGCTCATGTGCCTGATATGACCATTGAATATCATGGGGTGATTGAAGTACCTGCTGTTCCACGATTTGAAGCTCGTGTTCACTGGGTGGATAATTGCCAGAATATTGATCCTGATGCTTGCGTCAATATTGAAGAAACATGTATTGAGGCAGGAGGTGTGCGCCATATTGGTGGGGTTGATGTTGATTTACCGTGTTGGAAATATCATAAAAAATACAAGTGTGGCTTTCATAAAATCAATGCCTGTGAAGTTTTTGAAGATCAATGCAATTTTGTTTCACAGCGCTGTGTTGAGCAGGTTGGTCATTTTTGTATAACGTATGAGAAAAGCTATCACTGTGTTGAGGAAAATGCAGGAGATAAAGAACTTATCTGTGGTAATCCTAACTCAATTCAGTTCAAACAAAAAATTGAACGTGGCACCACAGCGGATTTTTTAAAGGCAGTCAGTGGATTAGCAGGTGCGGCTGAAGCAGGAAAAGAACTCAAAGACAGTCAAGATCAACTGCAAATTTTTAAAGGAGATGTCAAAGATTGCGGTGAGGCAATGGCAGGCTTGTATGACTGCTGTGACGGTGGTGGTGGGATTTTTCACCATTGTTCAGATCAGGAGAAAGAACTACAAGGTGCCAAAGAGAAGCGATTAGCTACGTTTGCAGGACGCTATTGTGCTAAAAAAGTCTTAGGCGTATGTATTTTGCACCATCAGACATGGTGTGTTTTTGGTTCTAAAATATCACGGATTATACAAGAGCAGGGCAGACGTGATCAGTTAGGGATTGGCTTTGGCTCAGGTGAGCATCCCAATTGCAGTGGCATGACACCTGAGCAGTTACAGCAGCTTGATTTTAGACGCATTGATTTTAGTGAGATTTATCAAGATATACAAAACAAAGCAGCAGCGTTTCCAGATGATCGCATGGGGCAAACACTGGAAGATAAATTTGGTGGTGGCAAATCAATGCCAGAGGTCAATGCGGCATTACCCAAGGTTGAATAAATGCGAAAAGTTAGCTGTTGTGCAAGTGATAGAAATAACTCAAAAGTAAAAATAAAAAAAATAAACTACTCAAACAATAAACAGTGAGGAGTCGTTATGGCGTTGATGACATGTCATCGTTGGCATCGTTGCATTAAAACAGCAAGCGATAAGCGGTTAAATTTACCGTTATTTTGTACTATCTCTGAGTCTGTATGGTGTTACTTTCGCTTTTTCTTTTTACTCCCTTTTCCCTCTTTGTTGCATTCTTATTTGCGAGGACTTTTTTGTCTTTTACCTATCTTATTTAGTTTAATGCTTTTAACAGCAGGTTTCCTGCTGAGTAGTAAGGTAGCGATGGCATCATCGTATAATGCAACAGGGTGGCAATGGTATTCTAAAGCCAATGAAGTTGAAGACATAGCAATCATTGATCCGTTTGAAGCTCAAGGTGATGCAAAAATAGAAAAAGATAAACAAAGTGAAAAAGCTGAAAAAGCGACATCACTACCACAGGCAGTCAGCTACAAAGCACAGTTACAAGTGTTTCAAGCACACTATGAGGAAATGCAAGCAAAAGCGGTGATG
The DNA here is from genome assembly GCF_003574425.1 of Cysteiniphilum halobium. Taxonomy (GTDB): domain Bacteria; phylum Pseudomonadota; class Gammaproteobacteria; order Francisellales; family Francisellaceae; genus Caedibacter; species Caedibacter halobius. The sequence goes on from NZ_QLIU01000017.1 coordinate 5,494, forward strand.
ACACGCAAAGTTGAAGATGTTGCTTATGTGATGTATTTGCGCATGTTTATGATGGAGCAATCTAAAGACTATGGGCGGGCATTTCAGCAGGCGCTGTTACAGTATCCGAATTTATCGCATGAGCTTAAATTTCCCATCCAAGATCGAGCGCGTCAAGTATCAAGAGAACGTGAAAAACACCGTCAAACGCAAGCGATACAGCAGTATGCACAAACGCATGGTTTATTTTTCTTTTATAAGGGTCAGGATGTCTATAGCCAGTCACTGGCTAGTTCGATACAAAGCTTTGCTGATCAATATGGTATTACCCTAATGGGGATTGCTGTTGATGGGGTGATGGTGAATGACATCAAGGATAATATGCCCAGTGATGATGCGCAACAACAAGGGATAGCCAAAAAATTAACACACTGGGGTGTTAAAGCCGTGCCTGCGTTATTTCTTTACGACAATCAAACCAAACAAGTACGTCCTTTTGCCTATGGCTTTATTGCACAAGATCAGATGGCAGAACGCTTTTTACAGTTTGCAACGGATTATGCCCAAAAACCACTACAGGGGGATGTATCGCATGAGATTAGATAAGCGGTTATTGATTTTATTCAATTTTGCCAACCTTTTTCAGGCTATTCACCTTGTCTATTTTGTCTATTTCGTCCGTTTTATTCAACCACGGTGTCTCTGTTTGAAAAGCATACGTGCTTCTAAAAACATGCAACAGCCAATGATAATGATGCTGTTAGCAATCCTTTTATTGATTGGCTTGAACTGTCAGTCAGGGGTAGCATTTGCTGTTGGTAGAATAGATAACATAGCAGATGCTAAACAAGTATATAACAATCAGAAAAGTCAGCAAGATAAGCAAAATGAGCAAGATCATAAAAATAATAAAAATAATAAAAATGAGTTAGCTGAAACAGTGTTGCGCGATTTATTTTTTTCAAAAAGTGATGATATAACACCACAGGTTAGTGAACATTCCCTGATAGCATTTGCTAAAGCATATGAACTCATCTTTTTTGTCAGTGGTCATTGTCGCTATTGTCACCAGTTTGCTGACACGGTGAAAGGGTTAGCTGATCAGTTGGGGTTGTCGGTGATGACATTTAGCTTTGATGGCAAAGGGGTTCAGTCATTTCAACAGGTGTTTCCTGTGATTGCCGATCAGCGATCGAATTATTGTCAGGGCTATTTGCAGATCAGTCAATTAGCCTTTCAACAATGTCAGTTAGCGCAGGAGATTTATAAAGTTTATTACGGTAGCGCTCAACCATTTACACCTGTTTTGTTTTTACAGCACAAAGAGACGATGCGTTTTGAGTTGCTCGCAAAAGGTGTGATCAGTCGTGAGGATTTATATGGTCGTCTGTTAGCAAAGAGAGATCAAGCAGAAAAATCAGTGTATGGGGGTAAGTAATGTTTATATTGTCTTCAAATCGCGCGACAAAAGTCACTGTGACGAAAAAAAGGAAAAAGGGGAAAAAGCAAGAAAATGAAAAAAACAAAAGAAAGGAAAAGTTATCTCACTCATCTTATGGGTTTCATTTATTTTATTTGTTTCATTTGTGTGACCGAGTTTGCTTACTTTCTCGATTTACATGGCTAAAAGTGTTTGCTTTAACTTGGTGTGTGATTAATGCCAGTCACGCCAGTTTAAGCAGCGATATGCAGGCATTTTTAAATGATACAGGTTACGCGTCTAATATCACCACAGGGGAAGTGGTTATTGATCAGCAAAGTGGCTATGTTACTGCGGGGTCTGGTTATATTCGCACTCCTGTGAAAAATTTACAGTTATTTAATGTTCAGGCACCCAATGTCAAATTTGGTTGTGGTGGTATTGACTTGTTTACGGGTGGGTTAAGTTTTGTTAATGATGAACAGTTAACGCAGATGGGTCAGGCAATTATGCAAAATGCCGCACCCTTTGCGGTACAGCTTGCCTTGCAGACTTGGGCACCGTCGATGAAGTCAGCCTTAGATTATCTGCAAAAGTTAGCGCAAGATATTAATAACTTCAATATGTCCTCGTGTGAAGCGGCGCAAGTAGCTGTAGGCGGTATTGCAGGGTGGTTTACTCATTCAGAGAATAATAAGTTTTTATGTCAAACCTATGGTACCCATTCAACCGGCTTTAGCAGTTGGTTGGCATCTAAACAAGGCTGTAGTTCACCAGAAACCTCAAAACAACAAACAGAACAAGCCAAAGCACAACCTGAGTTAAAAGATATGATCAAACAAAATCGTAATCTGGTGTGGTACTTTTTAATGAAAAATGGCTTTTTATCAAGCAACACAGAGATTGCTGAATATGTGATGACAATGACAGGTTCACTGATTAATGAAACCGATAATGCAGGTAATTCAACGTTCAAACAGTTAGAGCCATTAATTAAAGAGGCAAAAAGTGCAGGCTTTGATTTGATGCTTAATGGTAAATCAAAAGATGCTAAAGACAATAAACAGGAAGTCAAAGTCTATCAGTGTGATGACACGAATGCCGAGAAATGTTTAAAGCCAACTGTTAAGGCATTATCGTTTGCTGAAACAGGTGCATTAGTCCCCAAATTAAGGGATGTATTGCAAAGCATCGGCAATAAAATCAAAAGTAACACCAAGCTCATTGCGTCTGAGCAAAACATTATCAATTCCGTTCACTTTCCAATCTTTCGTTTGATTGAAACGCAACTGATGGCAGGCTGGCAGCCTGAGTATCACGAGTATGCTGAAATTATCGCACGGATTATTTTAACGGATTATATCAATCAAATCATAGGACAGGCACGACTGGCACTGAGTATGACGGACTTAGGCAAAGATGATGATATGAAGTGGTTGATTACGAATTTAGACAATGCACAAAGGATGATTACGCATCATGTCAATCATGCTGCTTATCAGGCATTACAACAAAAATCTGATTTAGTGATGCGTAGCTTACAAACCGAAAGTGTGGTGGTGGGGCATATGTCAGCGGAAACACAAGATGGTTACTACTTTGAGAAGGTTTTTTGATAGGTAGAGGAGACTTTTAACCTTTTTTTACTTTTTTACTTTTCCAGTTTCCCACTTTTTCACTTTTATCTTTTTTACTTTTTTACCTTTTTTATTTTTCATTCCCTAACAGCTTAAGGAGCGAATGATGTTAGATGTCTTTTTTACCTCGCAGGGTCAGGTCGTACAATATGTATTAAATGCGATTGCCGCATTTTATAACAGTGAACAAAGCAGCACACTATTTTGGTTTGTCGGTAGCGTTGGTGCCTTTGTGGTGTTATGTCGTTTGTTAATGAAGCATGACTTTAAAGAAGTGCTGGTTTGGACACTAAGCTATAGCTTTATCACGATGTTGGCATTTAATATGCGCATAACCGTAATGGTGCATGATACCACGAAACCGTTAGCAAGATATAAAGTCGATAATGTACCGCTTGGGTTAGCATATCCGTTATTTGCGACCACGGCTTTATCCAATTATGTCAATGAAACCATAGAGGGTATTATGCATGTGCCGAATGATTTAGCCTATGAAAAATATGGCATGGTATGGGGTTCAGCGATTTTTGAGCAGATGAATCAATCACGCGTGAATACTGAACTGTTAGGTTATTTTGCGCGTTATTTACGACAATGTGTGTATCCTGAGATCAAGCTTAGAAGAAACTTTACTTTTAAACAGTTATATAGCACCCCTGATATTTTTGCTTTTTTGAAAGAGCGGATTAAAGATGGTGTGTCCAGAGTGCATATTCATGGTGCTAATCCAAATGAGGAGGGTGCTAAAGATAATCCGTATTGTGGTACAGCAACCACATGGCTTGAAAATGCATTTAAAAATGAAGCAACGATTAATCTGGGTGATTTACACAAGTACAATGCTAATAACCAAGCGTTAACCTTGGCACAAATGCAAACCAGTGTTCAGAATGTTTACCAGAATTTTTTTGATATATCGGGTACAGCACAAAACACGATGATGCAGAACTTGGCGATTAATGCTGTGCGTGATGGCTTTAGGGTGTTAACAGGTGCCAGTGGCAATGCCGCAGCAGCTTTAAATTACAGCAAAGTGCAAGGCGAGATGTCACGTAAATCGACATGGGTATCGATGGGCATGCAAGCACAGGAGTTTATTCCAATGCTGCATACCATTTTATTATTACTGTTGGCTTGTGCTTTTATTCCTGTGGGTTACATGGCACTTTTTCCAGGCTATTTGATTCATATCACCAAGAAATATATGGGCGGCTTAATCTGGTTAGGGACATGGAGTACATTCTATGTGTTTGTGAATTTTATTATGACCTCGATTTTGTCACTTCATTTAAGGGAATATTCAGGGGGGTATTCTGGCATTACGATGTCGAACATTAATGCATTAGAATCACTGACATGGAAATATGCTGCCGCAACAGGATGGCTGTTAGCCTTTGTACCTTACTTATCACGCATGTTAATTGTTGGTGCAGGTAACGCGATGATGGGGGTTGCCACTAGCATGGCCTCGATGTTAGCGTCTGATGCTGAGAAAGGCTCAAGAGCGATGAGTGAGGGCAATATTACGGCATTTACCACCTCGGTGAGTTCACATACAGGGAATAATATGCATTTTGGACAACATAATACACGCTCTAGTGAAATCACAGGTGGTGCGCTACGTTCGAGCTTATCAGGTGGCAGTCAATATCAGACACCGAAAGGCGATACGGTGTATGATAATACGACGATGATTGACCGACAACCGTTTGATATGATGCAAAGGGAATCAGTATCGACTGGCTTATCACGAACACAGGCAGCGTATGAAAAAGAAGCGTTTGCACAGGCGCAGATGCTTAATGAAACGATCAATAGCGGTGCGAATTACTTAAATCAGACAGGTAAGACGCAAGCGTTAAAAGATTATGCGGCATCAAGCCAGACCACAAGCCAATCAGCACAATTGGCAAGTGCCTATTCAACGGTGGCAGATATTCATAATCGTTATAGTCAAGATCAGATTAATTCGAGTATGAGTGGTTGGCAGAAAGAGGTTGGAGGAAAAGTTAGTTTGGGAACAGGCGATGTATCTAAATTTATTAAGCTAGGAGGGTATGGTAAAATAGGTAAAACATGGAATGACACAGACACGATAAACAATTCCGTTGGCTTATCTGCCAGTGAAGCGAAATCTTACCGTGAAGCAATGGATAACATTACCAGTGCCACCAAGTCAGATGTTGCGACATTAGATAAAGCAGTAGGTGTTGATCAAGGACAGTCTTTGCAATCAACTTTTGGTGAAGCCAAATCATACAGTGAATTAGCGCAACGCAATTATGATTTATCGGTGCAAGCAGGAGAAGCTGCGAATTATGCCAAAAACCATGATTTTATGATGAGTGAGAATTTAATGCCAAAATTTAAGGATTACTTAGATGATCATTATACGCCACAGAATCGTGATCGTTGGTTAGGTGATATTAGCCAGCAGAATGATCCACTGTTTAAAAAAGCGCAGGAAAGTTTTGTGGTTGCTAATAGTGATATTTATCTTGATTGGTACAAGCAAAATTCAGACAGCATTAACTCCAGAGGTCAAACAGAGATTAATAATTTATCTCATGATGTTGATCAGGGTAAAGATGTAGTGAAACAAGCACGAACTGACAATGATCAGATGGTGACAAAAGAACATGGTGGTATGCAAGATGAGCTAGAATATCGAATACATGAACGCAAAGGCGAAAAAATGCAATCGACTGTACCGATGATCGAGCAGGTGCATCGTGATAACTTTGCACTAATGAAACAGCTTGGCATAATGCCGCAAGATCATGAGTTTAAGGGTAAGTTTGCTGAGTATAATAAACCTGTAAGTGCTTTTGACTTGGAGCGTTCAAATATTTCACAAATTGACCAAGTAAATAAACAAATTAGTACACAATCTGGAGAGCTGCAAAGTCAAAAGGATAAGCGATCATCTCAGATTGAAAAGACTGTAGGCGAGGGCGCTCGCTTATTTAAAAAATCAGATGATTCAAATAGTTTTGATATACAAAAACTTAATCGCGATGCTGCGAAAGAAAATGCAAAACTAGCAAGTCAAGCATGGAAAAATTTATTTGGTAAAAAAGAAGAATAAAATAAAGCTCACTACGGTCTGCTATGTGGCAGTTTATTTACCATTTAAAATGTTTAGAAAGGATGGCTTTAATAGATGAGTAGCCTGCCTTAAACGAGAAGTACCATGATGCAGCAATAGTTATAGCAACAGTTATAAACATCATTGTAAAAGCAGGAGCTGGAAACTCTTTACTAAGCATAACAGTGAAAAAGAAAATAAGAAAAAAAACAATTCCAAATAAATAAGTCTCTATCAAATATTTAGTATATTTCTTCTGCTCCGCCGTAATCTCAATTTTATCTTCTTCTGACTTGACCATTTTAACCGCAATGGGTTCGTGAGACGATAAAGATTCCTGCTTAAGAATGTCAACCACATCTTTGGCTAATTCAGGATTCGTTTCAGCTATTTTTAATAGCCTTTCTTTTTGATGGTCATTCATCTTCAAAACTCCCTTTCAATATGCCTTTTGCTTTCAGCAAGCTAGCATAAATTAAGCAGTTTTTCAATCAAAAAGTAAGGTAAGTGTTTAATCAATCAGTGTATAAAACGACTAAAAACCAAAACAACAAACAAAGGAAACGCACGATGACAAAATTATTTTTCATCAAAACAAGAGAAGGAGGATTTTATTATGACGGTAAGTTTTTTAATGCTTCTGATTGCTTTATTGGTAATCATGACTGTATTACTATGTTTTAAACCAAGTGTTGAATCTTTTGTTTGGGTTTTCAAACAGTCAAACAAAAAGCGAGCGTTGTTATTACATGCGTTACGGTTAATAACAGCGTTTATGATGTATTACGTTGTTGTTTATATTATGACAATGTTTGCAATAATGGGGTCAGTGATGCTGTTAGTGGCATATCAAAAATTACTGGGTTTAGATACCATTAACTATGATTACGATGGTTTTTTAGGCTTAGTTGAGTGCATTGCCTTAATGGTGAGTGTTATATTAACGCTGTTAAATGCAAGAAGAGTTGAATATTTAGCCAATAGAATGGCAGACAAAAAAACAAAGCCAATCTCATTGTTTAGTTTATACAAACAAGGTGGAAATGATTAATATGCACATCATCAAAAAAGTTAAAACCAATGATCGTATTGTAACGGTTCGCACATTTCGATAAATTAATATCATCAACCTTTTAACTGGTTATATGATGAATTTAAAAATAAGGAAAAATTATGTCAAAAGGCACGGTCAACAAAGTCATTTTAATTGGGCGTTTGGGCAATGAGCCAGACATTCGCCATATGCCTAATGGTAATGCGGTTGCTAATATCAGTTTAGCAACGAATAGTGGTTATAAGGATAATCAAACAGGGCAATATATCGATGTGACAGAATGGCATAGAGTGGTTGTATTTGGCAAGCAAGCTGAAACTATTCAGCAATATACTCACAAAGGGAGTCAGTTATTTGTTGAGGGCAGAATACGCACGAATAAATGGCAAGATCAAATGGGTCAAGATCGCTATACCACGGAAATTGTTGCCAATCAGATTCAGTTGATGGGTGGTCAGTCAAATAACCATAACCCACCAGTTGAAAGTTATGCACAAAACGATATGGCAATACCATCGAATCAACCTGCCCAACAAAAGCCAGAAGAAACTAATCAAACCAATCAAACCACCGTAACAACAACATTAAAGGATGATGCAAAGCAAAAAGATAACCAATCCTCTCATGGTAATGCACAGTCAAAATCACCCAGTAGTGATCAAAAAGCAATAACACATGATGCGTTTGACCCTGATGATTTACCGTTTTAGCAGTGAAGTCTTGATTTAAACAGCATTGATCGTTAGTGTTATCATGTGTTAATTCAGCTAATCGGAAGTGTATTATGAGCAAGAAACAAGAGAAACAAGAATTTAAAACCTATAAAAAAGACGAATTTGTCGCATTAGTAGCAGAAAAAATGGACGCAACCAAGGACAATGCTAACAGATCAGTTGACGCATTTATTGAAGCGCTCACAGATATTGTCAAAAACGGTGATTCAGTGAACTTTATTGGCTTTGGCAAGTTTAGTGTGGGTGAACGAGCAGCGCGAGAGGGTCGCAATCCTAAGACAGGTGATAAGTTAAAGATTAAAGCATCTAAAATACCTAGATTCAGTGCGGGTAAAAACTTAAAAGATGCAGTGAATGTTAATCAATAATATCATAAAGTTGTTGTGATTAAGGACGTGAAGCGTGAAGACAAAAAAACGAAGTAAAAGCCATACGAGCCATAAAAGCAGTGGAAGCAATCGCAACAAAAGGAATAAAGGGAATGATCTTTTCGAGTTTTCAAGCGCACTTGATTTGATGTTAGCGGGACATGATCAGGTGATTGGCTCAGATTTTATTATGCGTAAGCGTGACACGTTAAATGCTGATATTGGTCACTTAAACCCAGATGATTTAAATACTTACGACCAAGCTTATATTGATGGTTTAATTCACTGTCAAGCTAAGGAATGTCTTACCATTCCGACAGATGTTGAGTTACAGCGTTTGTCTAATGAATATATGAAACAGCGAGAGATTTTATCTGCTTATCATGATGAAGTCGTTGATATTATGATCGATTATGACACGGAAGCTGCCAAAGAGTTGGGTAATTTTGACCCCTACATTGATAAAGTGGTCATTCGTAATCAAGCTGAAATGAATTTTTTCTATGACTATATTACGTTGTATCGGACAATAAAAAATAAACGTGTGATTATTGACTGGAGAGAAACTCACCCTGATGCGGTTAATCAGAACAACAGACAGGTTGTTACAGCACTTGAGCAGGCGCGGTTTGCTATATTGCGATTAGATGAAAATTTAGCACATGGTGGTATTAGGGTTACAGATATGATTACCCAGAAAGAAAGCTTATTAATTGATAAAGCGCTCAATCGTTCACGTAAAGAGGGTATGTTTTTTATTTGCTCATTATTAACAATGGGCAAATATGTGATGACAAGTGGTGGCGGTGTTCCTGTTGACCCCAAAGCCGCTGCAGGTAAATCTGCATTAAGTCTGTCTCAACCTTATTTGGCACAATTACGTAATGCGCAATCAGCTATTGATGAAAATGTGCTGCAATGTGTTCGCAAGGTATATGGACTTTGCTTGCGTGGTGGTGCCTTAAGTCATATTACGATTCATTAAGTCGATGACTGAGCAAACGAAACCATTGCCAACAGCGCATGATGTCTTTTTCAAGGCTAATTTAGCCGAAAAAAGTAAGGCAAAAGCATTACTGAAACAGATATATTCAAAGGAGTTGGTAAGCAAGCTTGATTTAAAACATTTTAAGCAAGTGCCTACTGAATTTATACAGCACAACTTGCGTAAAGTGGTCGGTGATGTGCTGTATATGACTAAGCTGAACGGCAAAGGTGCTTATGTTTACGCCCTTTTTGAACATCAATCAAGCAGTGATGAGTTAATGGCATTTAGGCTGTTGTTGTATGTGGTTCAGATCATGCAACAGCATTTGCAACAGGGTTATGAAAAGTTACCTATTGTTTTATCAAGCGTAATTTACCACGGTAAAGAGTCACCTTATCCTTACTCGACCGACTTGATGGACTGCTTTGCAGATAAAGAAATAGCTCAAGAATATATGTTCAAGTCATTTAACTTGCTTGATTTAACGGTCATGAGTGATGATGACTTAGGGAAATTTGATGCTAATTTAGTTTTTGAATATATGCTTAAACATAGCCGCGATAACTTAGCAGATAAAATGATAGAATGGCTGTTGCAGTACCCACATCAAGCGATTTATTTCATAAAATCTGGCAATAATTTGTTAAATCAAGTATTCTCTTATATAGAAAGTCGCAATGATGTTGACAGTGAAGCGATAGATAAATTAATCGGTGTCATTAATGATAATACAGGTGGTGAGTTTATGAATTACTTACAAAGGCGAGAACAAAAGGCAGAACAACAAGGTATGCAACAAGGGCGTTTTTTGGAAAAAGAAGAAACAGCACGCAACTTGTTAGGCATGGGTTTATTGTCTAATGAGCAAATTGCACAAGCGACTAATCTTGACTTTGATACTGTCCTTAAACTCAAAAAAGAAATTAACACTAAGACGAAACACTGAGAATAAAAATTTGGGACAAAACTCCCACTTCGGGTTAAACTTTAGTCAAAAATGCGTATCGTGTGACAAGAGATAATTCGTAAATATTTTCTGGAAAATTGACCGCAAAGCCTTATTTAAAAGCATTTGAAAAATATTTATAAAAAAAATGAAAGGCATATTAAACAATAGCTTTTAAAAATGCAGTCAATCAATATTCAGCCCAAAATTCCTACTTCGGTATAAAATGTAACCTTAAAAAGCTGTTGTGCTAAAGGGTGAAAAGTGTCAATTTTTTTTAAATACCCTGTGTTAAGCTACGTGCTTTTACAGACCACCCTATCAGTTTTCGTATATAATATGATCGATAATACCATGTAAAGTTATATTAAGCTATGGGGTTTGAAGTCCAATGGAACGAAAACGAACGCTAAGGAATTTCTTTATCATTTACAGCCTGTCTGGAAGAACCCCCAAAAATGGGGATCGTTTTTCGCTCAGTGCGCTTTACGTTTCAATATGATGAATCACTGATAATTTAATACTACAAGCGCAAATAACAATCAAAAATAATGACAAATACCAAAAAAACGCCAATAAATTCGATTTAAGCGTATTTTTTATTGATTTTGAACGATTACATTAGCATATTAAAGATAATTAAACAGCGCTCAAATATTAAAGCCGAATTTTTGATCAAAATTGCTAAAAAAATGGATTTGTAGGCTAGTTTTGAAAATATAAGGAAAAAAACACCCGCGTTATAAGCCGAAAAACGTCAATTTTTAAAAAAATTGCATATTCTTATTCATCTTAAGAGAGCCAATCCATGAAACTAAAACTAAATATACAACGTGATATTCACGATAAAATAAAGCTTCAAGGCAGTAAACTCATACTGCCAATGCACCTTGAAAATATTGAAGCCTACAAAGACGTGACCTTATTTGAGCCAGACGATAGCAAGTATGTTGTCGCCATTCATCATCACATAGACGATGATTTGTATTCAGCGGTGTACTTTTATTTTGACAATGGCAGTTATGCCAGAAAAGCAAGGTTCATGATCAATTACTGTTTAGACAACCGCAAAACAGAACTTATCATTGATCATGCTGTAATCATTGAGATCGAAAACTACAATGATATGGCATTGCCACGCCATCAGGTGATACATTACAACTTATTGACGAGAGGAAGGCAGACTTTTTGTAATCCTTTTCAGCGTGAGCACGTGGCTTAGGTTGCTCTGACCTGACATTTTTAGCTAACTAAAAATCTTGGACAAATCGGCTAAGTTGCTATTAAGAGTTCTTCGCTGAGGTGCCATAACTGACAAAATCAACGATAATCAAAGGTATTTTAAACCAACGCTAAGCCATATATTATATAGCTTTGTTGGATATTATTTATTGCTATCAATAACAGTGTAATTGTCGTTAGTGCTAAGTAAGTTCTCTTCGCTGAGCCGCCACAAGGCTGCTTTTCCAGATAGCACTGGTTTTTCCCAAAAAGCACCTTAACGCCATATTTTATATGGCTTAGGCTGCTATTTACTTTTTTAAAACTGATCGCCTAGTGATTATCTGATTGATTCAATTACATCTCTGTAGAACAAGTGCCAGAAATGCAAGATCATGTTTTAAACAGCACCTCAGCAATCACTTATCGAGTAAGGGCTAGAGGACAATTTTTAAATCACTATGACCGGTTTACTGACGTATTCCGACTAGGCTATAGGTTCCCTGCAAAGCCCTCCATTTTTCCCTGTTTTGAAAAAATAACCTCGCTTAACGTCATATACAGTAAAGGGTACAGCAAAAATTTTTGCTTCATGACAAGTAATCATTCTGTATGACTGCAAATCAAGATAGATAAAAAACAAAAAGTTCTACAGGATTTAGCCAAGACGCTTAATTATTGAGGGAGGGGATGAATAAGACATCTTGGCTAATGATGCTAAGTATAGAGGGTAAAAGCGTAAGTGCAACTTAATGCCGTAAAATTTTTAGGGTACTATCAAGATTCCTGCGTAAATGCGGCATAAGGCTGTATCCCTTGACATTACTAGCCTCGCGAGTCTGATTTTTGATAAATCCCTAAAAAACTTTCTCATAAAAAACAAATTTGACTCCAAAATTAGGTGTCACAAGCCAATCAACATCAATGTATTTATTAACACTCAATAAAGGAGCTATTTATTTTATGTTTAAATTATTTACACGTAGTGGGCAGATATTTTTTCATAACTGGCGCATGTTTAAGCAAGTGTTCAGGAATGTTCTCATTGCTTATTTTCTGATTATGGCGATCAGTTTTTGTGGTCTTGCCTATTATACTAGCAATGAATATGAACTATCTGCATGGAAAGCGCACTACATTGCTCGGATGACCTCAAAGTGGACAAATAATATGTTGAATGTTTTAATCATTGATCATACTGGACATGAAGTCATTGCGCCCTATAAGCGCGCTAAGATTTTGACAGACCCTTACTTTACTCAACAGAGAGATAATGTAAACCATAAACTGTATTGGGCATTTATGATGCCATTTTACAGTTTAACTGCGTTGTTTTTATGCTTTGCTTTTTTACTGGTCAGAAGAACCAAAGCAAAATACAGTGGAGAAGAGTTAGTCAGAGGGGCACGTGTTGAATCCCCAAAAGTCGTCAATAAAATATTGAAAACTGAAAATAGATTATCTTCTTTCACCCTAGGGATACAACATTTAGTGTATGATTCAGAAGTCAAACACATCGTATTACATGGCACAACAGGTACAGGTAAAACGGTTATTATTAAAGATTTGTTGCGTCAGATTCGTCCACGCCATCATCGAGCAGTTATTTTAGATGATGGTGGTGCCTATGCTCAATCCTTTTATGACCCATCCAGAGGTGATATTATCTTAAACCCATTTGATGCACGTTGCCCTAACTGGAATGCATGGGACGAGTGTGTTGAGTCAATTGATTTTGATAACTTTGCGGCAGCATTAATTCCTGAAGAAGCCGATAAAGATAAGTTTTGGGTGCAATCCGCCCGCAACTTATTATCAAGCTTAATGCAAGAGATGAAAAAACGAGGACAGATATCGTATGAATCGTTGTTGCAACATTGCCTGAATTTACGTTTAGAAGTCTTACAGGATGTGTTAAAAGGTACGCCCGCAGAGCAATTGGTCGATGGTGATATTGCCAAAACAGCATTGACCATTCGCGCGATCATCACCAATCATGTGAAAGCATTACGCTTTCTGCCTCAAGATAAAGATCGATCGTCATTTTCATTCCGTGAATGGGTAATGAATGAGCATAAAAATGCCAAAGGTGCCTGTGTATTTGTGGTCATTCGTGATAAGGACATACAGGCAATACGTTCACTGATTTCATTATGGATTGGCTTATTGACCACTCATGTTAAGTCACTGGAGCGATCACATCAACGTAGAATCTGGTTAATTCTTGATGAGTTGATGAAGCTTAATCGTTTAACATCATTACCTGATACCTTGGCGACAGGACGTAACTATGGGTTAAGCTGTGTACTCGGGATACAGAATAAAGCCCAACTCAGAGCAACCTATGGGCGTGATGAGGCACAAGCCATTTTTGATTTATTATCAACGCAAGTCTTTTTACGTTCACCCTCAGCAGAGATTGCCGATGAAATATCAAAAGAGTTAGGCGAGTGTGAGGTGATTGAACGTTTAGAGTCTAATTCCTATGGGGCTGAGTCGGTTCGTGATGGTATTTCCATTAACCCAAGCAGGCGAACTAAGCGTGTGGTCAGTTATACTGAAATTCAAAATATGAATGATCTTGAAGTGTATATCAAATTACCTGCTAATGTACCGCGTGTTAAGATGAAATTATCGTTATCTAAAAAAGATGTCCATCGCAGTGACTGTTTTGTTGAGAGAAAAATCATTGCCAATACTGCCATTGAGGCGCAACTTAAAAAGACAGAAGCATATCATGATCAGGGGCTAAACTTTCATGCCGTTACCACGGAGGTTATGACGGTAGCGGGGAGTCATAAAGCAAATAACAATACAAATCCTAGCACAGCGCAGACAGAATCGAAAATTGACGATAGAAACAATAGCATGACCGATGATGTGCTTATAAAAAATGATGATGAAAACAATGAGCACAGTGAAGAAATCATGCAAAAAAAACTCAATAAACATCATGTAGCTGTTAAAGCCAATCGTTACAAGGTAAGTGAAAAAGAAATCTAGGGGGAAGCTATTGTTAATCTAAGCAATAGATTTCTTACACTTTTTTACGTTACTTTTGCGCCATATATATTGTTTATTTTTTTTATTTTTTTTGATTTATTTAACAGCGGTTTACCTGTATTAGGCGTTTGTTTTTTCAAATTTTTCAACTTTTTTCACATTTGACACCACTGTCAACCACCACAGATTTATTGATTTTATAAAGATTAATTAGGGGAAATTTATGCTTAAAGCCAAAAAAATGAGTACATCAAGCATGGCTCAATCCATGAATATTGCCAACTATTACAAAGAGGAAGAAAAACATCTTGATGTCAAAGATGTTGAGTTGATGACGAAAGAGCAAGCGCAAAGGCTCGGCATTGATGCATCGAGTATTAAAAATGACTATGGCGATTATGTGATTGCTGAGAATAACAAAGATCGCAGCTTATCTGAATGGGGCGGGGCATTGGCTGAAAAAGCAGGGCTGTTAGGCAAAGAAGTCTCCTCAGAACAACTGGCGCAAGTGTTAGAGGGTCACTTAATGGGGCAAACCGTACAACGAGGTGCTGCTAAAGGGGGACAAGCCAATAGTGTTCGTTGTGCAGGGCATGATATTGTGTTTAGTGCGCCTAAGTCGGTATCAGCCATGGCACTGTTATTTGGTGATTATCGTTTAATGAAAGAACATCAAGCTGCGGTTAAAGATGCCATGACTGAATTTGCGCGATTGGTTCCTGTTATTCGTATTCGCGATAAAGCCACAGGTGAGTTAATGCGTGTTAAAACCGATCAAATACTTTATGCGATGGAAACGCACAAGGTCTCTCGCAATCTTGATCCCCAAATACATACCCATACGTTAGCTATTAATATGGCAATGGACGATGAGGGAAAGTTAAGGGCGATTAATATTGATGATTTTTACGATAAAAAGCTCAATATTTATTTGGGTAAACTCTATCAAGCGAGTTTAAATAAGCGTGTTCGTTTATGTGGTTACAAAACACATGCCACAGGCAATGGTCAATTTAATATTTCAGACATTCCGCAAGCGTTCTTAGATAGTTTTTCAACGCGCAGGCAAGTGATTATTGAGAAAGCTTTTGCCCTTGGTATTACTGATGCCAATACGATTGATAAAATCGCGCAGTATACGCGCAAAAGTAAAGCGTATGTTGAAAAGTCTTATTTGCATGGTTTATGGCAAGATCGCAAAGCGGCATTTGATGGGGTGGGGTTGTATAAAGAGGTCTTGGCACGTTCTCAGGCGATGAATAAGGCAAAAGAAGTAAAAGAGGCAAAGGCTAATCAAAAGAATCAACAGACACAAGTAACAGCAACATCACAAGAAGACAAAAACAAACAACATGCTCATAGCAAGGTATTGTCAGAGCAATCATTAGGTACTACTACTGATAAATCGCACCAAGCAAAAGACGATATGAGTCAAACAACAGGGGAGCGTCAAACAAATCAAAAAAATCAAACCGTTAAAAGTAATGCTGATTACCTCAGCATGACCAACCAAGGCGATGTTGCCACTGCGGTTGTTGAGCTAACGGTGTCACATATGGCACGTTTTCAAACAAGTATGCGTTATCAAGATATTTTAAATAAAGCTCTTGATGATTTTGCGATTGATCAGGCAATGACGGTTGCTGAATTGAAAACTGCTATTGATCAAAAGATACAATCAGGTGAGATTATCCCCTTAGACAAAGCCCATGAAACCTTAACCACTGAACAACAAAAGCAACAGGAGTTGTCTGTTCATGAGTTGCTTAGCAATCAGGTTAAGGGTGCCAAGGTTAATCTTGGGCTGGGAGCCATAAGTACCTTGCCGATTATGAAAGATAATGTGCAAGCGATTATGGGTGTTATGGCAAGCACCAAGCAAGCCAATATGATTCATATGCAAGGTTCGGCTAAAGAAGCAATTAATGCTTTAATTCATTGCGCCCAAGAGGAAAATAAACGTATCAAAGTATTGGCACCGAATCATTATCACGTTGCCGATTTAGCGAGAAATACCCAACAACCGATACGTAAAACCGAAAGTTTATTTGACTGGGTAAAGAACACCTTTTTGTTTAATAAAGATCATGAATATATTGAAACACTGGGCGGGTTTACTTATCGCCATGCTAACGATGCGAAAAGTAATCATAGTCAAAATAGCCAAAGTAACCGCTTGTCTCAGCGTGACATTATCGTGGTTGATCAAGCTGAAAAGCTATCGGTTGAAGATGCTAAGACGTTGTTAGAAATAACGCAAAAGGGCAAGGCTAAGATTATCTTTTTAAATAGAAATGGCGTGCAAAAAGCCAACGGCAATATTACGGAAACGTTAACCACTGGTGGAATTAAGCAATTTAACTGGCACTATCAGGAAAAAAGCACCGTGTCTTTGAATATTCAGGCAGTTAATGAGGTCAATGAAGTTAATGAGGTTAAGTCACAGGGAAATCAATATGGAAATGATACAAGCGGTAAAAATAGCAAAATCAGTAACAACATTAAAAACCTAGATCTTGATCAAGCGCGTATTCATAAAGTCGTCAATACCTATAACGGATTAACCGTAGCAGAGAAAGCTAACACGTTAATTGTCGCAGCAACTAAAAAAGAAGTCAGCGCATTAAATGACGTGGTGCGTGAATCTGTTAAAACACACCATCGATTGCAAGCTGACGATATATTGACGCTGAACATGGAAAAGCGTGTTTACCTAACCCCTGAACAGGCAAAGGTTGCAAAAAACTACGCGCACGTTGAACGGATTGATTTTTTTGTCAAAGGGCAAGAGATGATGTCCTATCGTGTGACAGGAATTGATGCCCGCAACAATGAAGTGAAAACGGCTAAAATTCAACATCCGCTGATAGATTCGATTGAACAGTTTTTTAGTGGTGATAAAGCAAGTAAAGAAAGTAAAGAAACTAAAGAAAGCGCTTTTAATCCTTTAACTAATAGCAATCCCTTCTCCTTAATCACCACAACCCCTATGGAAATTATTAAGGGAGAAAAGTTAATGATTACGCAATCAAAAGCAGATCGTTTAAAAAAAGGGCACAGCTATGTTGTGCATGATTTTGATCGTTCAAATCAAGAGATCAGCTTAATTGATCGACAAGGTGAGGTGATCAAGGTTAAGCAAAGCGAGCTAGAGAAATCAACGCTACAATATGATTATGCCCGCACATTAGACTATGTATCACATCATGAAGATAAGGCAATTATTGCCAGTTTTAAACAATATGCGTTAAGTAAAGAAGTTGCCAGTGAGTTAATGGCAAAAGCCACAGGCAGCGTTGAATTAATTACTGATGATCTGGAAAAAGCACGTAACCGCATACAGCAGGCTAAGGTGCAACCATCTGTGGTGACCGCGATTATTCAGGCACATTTAGATACGACCGTCAAACCGATAACGCAATACGTTAATGCAACAACAAATAAACAATTAATCCATGATTTAAGCCAAGCATTAAGCGCATTAAATATTGAAATGAGTAAGGATAACATCACCAAGTCGGTTGAACATGTCATTGCCGTTTTATCCGACAGGCAGGCAGCATTTGAGCATACTGATTTAGTCAAAGATGCTGTAGCGCATTGTGTGAATGAGTATGAAGAAACGATTGATTTTGGTGATGTTCAGGAAGTATTAAATCAGAAATTCAGTGATGGTGAGATTATTGCATCAAAAGATACGCTCGTATGGACGACTAAAGAAGCCATTGCCCTTGAAAGATCAATTATTGCATCGTGTGAGAATGGCAAAAAGCAAGTGGCACCCTTAGCCAGTGTTGAGCAAACCCAACGTTATCTTGACAATCTCGGTGGTGAGATAACGCAAGGTAGATCACTAACCAAAGGGCAAATTGCTGCGGTTAAATTGATTACTAATACACAAGATCGTTTTGTTGCCGTACAAGGTTATGCAGGGACTGGTAAATCAACGATGTTGCAACAGGCACAAAATATTATTCAGCATGTTGACGAGATTGTGAATCATAATAGTAATACAGATAATGCAAAGGTTGATCATCCTAATGGTGAAAGTAAAGAAAATCAAAAAAGTAAAAATAACGCAGAAAATAATGAGAGTAATGAGAGCAATAAAAATAAAATCAATAAAGTTGAGTTTATTGGTCTGGCACCTACGCATGATGCGGTTAAGGCATTAAGTGATAAAAACATCACCTCGCAAACAGCGCAATCATTGATTTTTCAGCGGTCTAAGGATGTATTAAATGAACTTAAAGCCTTTGATGAAAAGCACAATAGCACCACTGTGTTTACAAGTAATCATCAAAACAAACCTAAAAGCGAACTTGAAAACAAAGTATTTTTGCTTGATGAGTCATCGATGGTCTCTAATAAAGACTTTGCTGACTTTATGCGGATTGTTGAAAAGCATAATGCACGTGCGGTTTTTATTGGTGACATTAAGCAGTTGGAATCTTTAGGTGCGGGTGCGCCTTTTAAATTACTGGTGTTATCTGACAAGATCGATGTGGCAGTGATGAATGAGGTGCAACGTCAACAAGACGGCAAGTATTTAAAAGCGGTTTATGCTGTTGCTAAGAAAAACCCTGAACTGGCATTACAGTTTTTAGATCAGCAACAATCACATGATGAAGTGAAATATCGCCCCAACACTGAATTTAAAACCCCCGAACTTAAATTAAATATTGTGGAATCTGTACCACATAAAATCGATATAAGCCAACTCAACCCTAAAAACAAAGAGGAAATTAAAGTTGCTGAAGCAATTAATATGCTTATTGATGGTGGGGATATAAAAGCACTGGGTGATGATAAGTTTGCCAATAAAGTAAAGTACGCTTATCAATCAATGAAAATTGAAAAAATGCGTGAGGATACAGCTAACGAGCTAGGCAATCGCACGGCTGAATGTCGCGCAAATACCTTAACTGTGCTTGATGCACATAGGGAGCGTGAATATATCACTGCAATGGTAAGGGAGCATGACAAAAAAAACGGTGTTATTGCCGAAGATGAAAAGCAAAATATGGTCATTGATCGCCTTAAAAATCTTAATATCGAAAGTGAAAAGATGAAAGCCATTGCCAGCTATGCGGTTGGTATGGTTTTACAAAAAGGGCAAAGGAACTATTACAATATCAATAAAGTTGATCATGATAATAATTTGCTCGAATTAAAAAACTTAAATACTGGCAAGATTACACACTTTGCCCCTGCGAAAGCCAATCATCGCTTTAATGGTTTGTTTGAAGTCAAACAAAATGAGGTTGCTGTCAATGAAAAGTTGATTATGACGAGAACCGATAAAGACAAGGGTATTTACGCTAAGGACAAGATGCGTGTTGAGTCAATTGACCAAGATAAAGGTTTTGTTACCTTAGTCAATGAGGAAAAAGACAATCAAAAGATTGTGTTAGATAAAAATAATCTGGCAACACTGCATTGGGATTATGCGCTGAATATAACGACAATGGCATCACAAGGGAGTGATAAAAATTTAGTGGTTACTGCTCAAAAATCCACCTCTACTTTAGCTAATATGCGTTCACTTTATGTGACCATCACAAGAGGGGTGCGTCATATAAAAATGTTTACCGATGATCGTGAGGCTTTGTTAAAGCGTGTTAAAAATGACTTTAATAATAAAATTGCCATTCATGCCGTGACAGGTGAAGTCACTTTAACTGAGCATTTTGATCGCTATCAAAAGGAAAAAGCCGAGCAAAAACAGGATAGTTATGCTCAACATCAAGTAGCGACACTGCAAGAAAAGAATAATGATCAACAACAGGTTGGTGATTCATTGCAGGAGTATGACCGCTATACGCAAGCAACGCCAACTTATAATGCGTCTGATATGAAAGATTATGATCAGTATATGGCAGAGTTAAAAGATGATTTTGATGTCTCTGCTTCAAAGTATTATACGGTTAAGCATAGCGAGGATAAAGCTAAAAGTGCTAAGAATGGTACAATAAATACAGTAAATACAATAAAAAGTAAGCATAAAGCTGATAATCAAAATAATCAAAACGTCATCAATCAATATGAAAAAACAGGTAAGGTAAAAAATAATAAGGCTAAAGCCAAAAATGACCATTCAAATAACTATGCCAATACTGTCTTTGCTGAAAAGGTGTATGACCCTAAATACTGTGACACACAAGGGCGTTTTGATATTCGCAAATATGGGGCTGAGGTCTCAGTAGAATTAAAAAAACGAACAGAAGATGTGGCAAGATGGCTGTTAGGTGAAGAAAACAAGGGGCGTTCTAATAATACAGTGCTTGCCTTTGGTCAAGATAGTGCTTCATTGAAAGTAACGTTAACAGGTAAATATCGTGGTTATTATAAAGATTGGTCAAACAATAATGATCGTGGCGACCTAGTTTCATTAATCATGAGAGAGAAAGGATTAAACTACGCTGACGCTGTGGCTGAGGGGGCAAGAATGGTGGCTATGCCAGAAGCGTATGATATTAAGGAAACCAAAAACCATGAAGCGTTAAGCAAGGATATTTCTTATGATGAGCGCAAAAAACAATCGTTTGAACGTGCGGTTAAAGTTTGGAATAAATCACACCCAGTTAAAGGCACCTTAGCAGAAAAATACTTAACACAGCATCGAGGCATTAAGGATTATCAAGGTGCCGATGTTAGATACAATGCCAGTGTTTATTCAAATGAAGTCACAGGTAAATATCAGCCCGCTTTAGTCGTTCAGTTCAAAAATGAAAAAGACGAGCTGACAGGAATTGAATCTATTTACCTTGAGCGTGGTACTGGCAAGAAAATGTCTCATCTTAAAGTGGGTAAAAGAAATTATGGCACGAAAAATGGCAGTGCTGTTTTGATTAGCAAAGGAAATGAGCAATCAAATAATATTAGCTTTTTAGCTGAGGGTGTTGTAACGGCTTTATCTATCAAGCAAGCTTTTAAAGACGTGCATATTTTAGCATCAGGTGGTAAAGATAACTTTGCGAATATCAGCCCTGATACGCTCAAAGATAATATCCTTATCTGTGCTGATAATGATGGGAAAGCATTAATCAAAGACTCTGCCTTAGTGAAAGCCATACAGTTATTTGAAAAAGTAGGTAAACAGGTTAAGGTGGTATTTCCCAATATGATTGATAATAAAAAAACCGACTACAATGACACACTTAAAGATCAAGGTGTTCAGGCAATTTTTGATAAACTTAATCCTGTATATCAAGACTTATTAACGCATGATAAAAACATAAAATCATTGATTGATAAGATGGTATCGCAAGGTGATTTAAAACACCATGACATTGACAATGTGATTAAATATGTCAATAAATCACACGATATAGATATATCATCAATCAAGAAACATATTGATGTACTGCATAAAGATAACTTATCAATCAGTCAAAAAGAGATTGATTCAGTCGCACAATCAATGAAATCACAAGAAAATATCACGGAAAAATGGGAAAAATACAAGCAACAGGACGTTGATATTGTGCCTAATGTGACAAAAAAACAGATCATAAAGGATCAGTTGACTAAGTGATTTATATCAAAAAAATTAGGGTAAATTGCACTAATTATAGAAGTTTAAACCCAACCTGACAGTTGCCTATTTTCCCTTTGCCCCTTTTAATTTTTCAACATCAATTTTACCACTTAAAAGGTCAGCGATATACTCGTCTGATTCTCTCTTGTTTTCCTTCAGTTCAACACCATAGCCTTCATGTTTAGACAATTTAGCATTATAGGTAAAAGCAAACGCTTGTCTAATCAAATGATGGCATTCAATCATTTTCTTGGCAGCATCCTGATAGACTGCTTGCCAGTTTTTCATTTCCTCTTCATCTGACGCATTAAGCTGTGCTTTTTTAACGGCATAACCTATATCAATCAAATCACGAATAAAGTAGGACTCGTTCGTTTCTCCATAAGCAACCATTAATTCACGGATATTTATTAGCTTTTTTTCATCAATTCGTATTTCTTTGGGTATCATCTTAGGCATTATTTTCACCGTCTTTTTGTTCTGAAATCCCTTGTTTTTCATTTTTTTCATCTTTTTCATTCGCTAAAACAGAACTTATTAGCTCTTTCATTGCCATTCTTACCGATTCAAATTCACTTTCAGGCGTTTCAAATTTAGATTTTCTAGCATCAAATAATATGCGATATAGCTGTCTTAAGTAGTGTCTATTTTCAAGTGCTAATGTCGCTGAAATTTCTGCCAATCTTTCTTGCCCTTTGTTTGCATTATTCATCACCGCATCAACACCTTGCTCAAGAAATAATCTATATGCATGTTGTTTTGTCGGTATTGATTTGCTTTCACTTGCGTAATCTTCAATTTTTTTTGCAAGTTCTTCAGGGAGTCTTAAAGTTATTCTGTGCATTTTTCACCCTTTTTTGCGCATGTCATTTGTCGTCTTTGTCATAGTATACAATGACATACGTATAATGTCTATGACATAATATGTATGCTTAAACATATTTTAAAACTATGAATAGATGTCTTTATAATGTCTATACTGAAATAATAGACATTATTTGTCGTCTATTAAAAGCAGTCAAACGTATGTCTATATATTATGTCATTTGTATGTCAAATTGCCATAACACATATAAATAAAGGCTGTACTGCTTTTTACCATTGTTTTAACTGGCATTCTGTATTGGGTTTTGTTTGATTAGAAAGTGAAAGTTTGAAAAATAAATTTTTTCGCTTTATTTTGAATAATTTTATTTCACTGAAACGCTTATAAATACTGAGATTGACGACACCCTTAACCGCAACAAGAACACGATGCACTAACAGTGCGTACTGTGTCTGCTTGCTGAGGGGGAGGGAGTGACTGTTGACAACAGGTTAATATATAGTCAAATTAGTGGGTCATAATTTAGCTTATTATTTATACAAGCCGAACCTATGGCGATTGAATGGACTTTTAACATCATCACAAAAGACAATATAAAAGCGATAGCAAAGACTTTGCTAAAAATGACAATGAATAGAAAATATTTTTAAAAAACACGTGAGAATAAAAAGGAAAAGCAAAAAATAAAAAACCAAGACAAGCTTGGCAGTTTTTTAAAAAATATTTTGAAAATTATTTTATATTTTTTTGCGTGAGTAATTGAAAAAAGTTTTAGATTTTATTTTTCGATTTATCTAAGGAAAAATTAAAACTAAAGATGAAAATAAATAAAAATATTTTTCTTGATTAATTTTAAAATAGTCTACTCAAACAATACTTCGGACACTTTTAAGCAGCTATAGCCCCATAGTTTCTTAATTCGTCAAATATCTGGTTATATTTTTCAGTATCTTTCTTAATTTCTAACTTGCGAAAAATAGCTTCCATATAGTGTTCATTGTATTTAACACGCTTCCAAGAGGCTATAGATATAACTGATTTTTCAAATGAATTTTTGCTCAATGCATCTTCTATTTTTAAGGAATTAAGCGCCATCAGAGATATGTTTAGATGACTATTAATTGCTTTTGAGTTCCTTGCTTGAGAGTCCATCAACCCAGTGTATTGTTTTGCATCACGAATGACAAACTCTATCTGGAATCGTGATTTATAATATTTGATTATCGTAAAAGCATCTAAGCTTAAATCAGTTGAAAACAATAATGCGTAACTTGAATTATCTGCATTAAGTAGCATGACAACATTAATCTTCTTTTTCATATTTGGTGAGTAAACTATTGCATTATATACATTAACATTGCCATCGATTGCACCCTGAAAAGTAAATCGCTCTATTTGATTGAATTTTACTTTCCCGTCATAACTTTTTGGTCTACCAACACCTGTTTGATCGCCATCATAAAGCCATTTTAAATTAGCATCACAACGTAATTTGCCAATCATTTCGAACCCATTATCAAAAAGACGATTAACAAAAACATTTTTTGTATAAAAAGCATCCGCTACAACATATTTTATTTCCAATGTTTTTAGTTGATCAAAAACAGATTCTATATGATCTGCGTACAAATCAGCACGGCTTTTCTTTTCATCGTCAATAGTCTGCTTAGCATCTAGCGCATAAGCAGTATTGGCGTTAACATCAACTATCGATATTAAAGACATTTCCAATCCTTTTTTTGACTCCCCACTAGCACCAGACCAAAACATTGCTAAGCCCTCGGTATGCTTCCCTGATTTCTCAATAAAGCTTGCGTCAATAGCAGCAATTTTATCATGCTTATCTGGGATAATTGAGATCATTAGCATATTGACTTGCATAAATGAGATTCCCTTATTAAACCATCTTGCAATTGTTTTTTCTGATATGCTGCAGTACCGACTGAGGTTTCTATAGTTAGCGTTACCTACGACAGCTATAAAGACGTTAATAATAATGATTAGGAATTTTCTTTGTGGTTTGGATAAGGTTGTAACGTCATTGATTGCTTTGATTAATGATTTATGCATTATTGAATTTGGAAGCGATATTTAACCCTATTAATGGATGCTAGATTACCAAATCTAGTCAAAAGTGTCCGAAGTATTGCTCAAAAATAATGCGTGGACTTTTGCCAATAATTTCGAGAAACTCAAAAATTTTTTAGATTGTTTAAGACTCATGATAAATATTTCAAACCCTTATCATCAACAATATTAATAAGTTTTAATATCGCTCCTTGAGCTTTACGCTGACCCTGTTCAAGACTTTTTACCATAGCAGGGCTAATATTTAAAATTTTTGCAAAGACAGCTTGACTAACATTCTGACGCTCTCTAATTTCTTTTATATCTTCGCCAGTGTATTCGTATAGGTCTGGCGTACTTAATTCTGTTAAATCTCTAAGCGTTTGCTTATCAATTATGCCAGTTGTATATAAATCGTTTGATAAATCATTTATTGTTTCTCTTATCGTATTCATCATATCACCTCAAATAATTTTTTATCTTCAATTAGTTTTTTAATATCACTGTCACTTAATGACAATAATATCCCAGAAATTTTTTTAAAGTCTTTAAGTTCTCTAGTGGTAAAGTTTTCTTTTTCATTTTTGTTAAAGCAATGCACCCAATAACATACTTTTCCATCGCTAAAAACAATAATCGTTCTACTGCTTCCGCTTTTGCCTTTATTGTTTGTTGCTACTCTAAGCTTATACAAATTGCTGCCTAGTGAATATCTCTGTTTACCTATATCATCAAGAGCGCAAAAAAAATCTAGCGTTTCCTTTAGTGAAAAATTACTAATATGTTTTGATTCATTCGCAAACTTTTTTATTTTATAATTTTTCATAGAATGAAGTTTGATAATATATAATACTTGATATTATAATACAATGTATTATGTTTGTCAATATAACAAAATAAGGAATACCAAAAATGCCTATGATCGAAAAACCAAAGTCACCAACTTACACAGCCTTACCTAAAAAAGTTAAAGTGACAGAAGATACTTACCTAAAAGCTATTGAATATTTAGACTGGAATAATTCCCTTGACGGTGAAAAAGATTTAGATTTTTTAATTGATCAAGCATTGCAACTTGTTTTTGATGGTGATCGAGAGTTTAAAAAGTATCTGAAAGAAAATAAAAACACTCACCAGAAAAAATTAACTGAAAATAACAGCGAGCAACTAGTTCAAGAAGGAGCTTAAAAGCTCCAGTATTGTTTTATTTAACACAGTTTTATGAAAACTCTCTTTTATTTTATTAGGCAACCTTTTCTGTGTTGTTATTATCTTCACCAACCGCCTTTAAAATCGCACCAAGCAAATAATTCAAAACTTTGGTGCTTTGCCTTACCGCTTCGTTAAAATCTTCATCAGTCAAATTTGTAAGCCAATTATCAATATAGCTTGCATGATTTTGTAAATCGGTTTTGATGCCAAAGTGTGCGCTTAACATCGCACTGGATAATTCAGCAACTAATTCTTCTTTGGCATAGCTTAACTTACACTTTAAATCGACACTGCGGTTTAATCTTTTTTTGTGCATGGTGCTATGGGCTAACTCATGCAGTAAAACCGCTTTGTAATTCTCTTCACTATCAAAATATTTTGAGGATGGCATTTTGATAATATCTAAACTTGGCATGTAATACGCTTGCCCTTGATCATGCGTGATAATCTCGACATCTTGAGCATCAATAATGGCTTGCAAGTCATCATTAAAAAAAATGGTGTTTTCTGTCTCTGCTAAAGTCGTTTGTGACAAATTAAAAACGGCATAATATTTCGGGCATAATATCGTTGTTTCGTAAGCGTCACCTTTTTTGATCACTCTGTCGCCAGTGTTAAAATCCTCTTTGGCTACTTTTTCCTTATCGTAGCTAGTGAAGAAAAAAACACGGCTTGATTTTTCACCTTTGTTGACACTGCCATTTAACGCTTTGATTTGTTTGAACGTCAACCATTGGTTCGATTTGTAATTGTTTTTGAGTTGTGCCATGTAAAGATTTAGCACATTAACACCACTGTAGAGATTGCCTTTCGCATTTACTGGCAATTTAGCGCAACCCTCACGATGAAAAACATCTTTCCAAGTGGCACCGCCATTTTGAATAATTGCTTTAATACTTTGGGCAATTTCGTTTACAAAGTCGTTGTAGGTTTGTTTATTCCCATTATTGTGTTTATTTTTTATGGTGTTTTGCTTAGTCATGATTAACCCCTCCACAATCTTTACCATCAAATAATGCTTTGCAATTCAACCCACCACATAGAGGACAAATATTTTGCGCAATATCCTCTGCTAAATCTTCCTCATACAGATCATCATTAAATGACGTATTGGCATATATTTCATCAACTGCTAAATCTAAGTTACTGTTAAAAATACGCATCGCTTTACCCTCTTTTAACGTGATTAATCGCTAACACTGCATTGACCACATGCACCGCTTGCTCATGGTTGTTTTTTATTTTTTTTATTCCTTTTATTTCTTGTAAGCGCTTTGGTGTCTTTTTATTGGCAGGTGCGGCTTGGTCTTTCTCAACCGCGCGTACATAGTTAAAAAATTCAAACCATGCGTCATTGTCAGGTTGATTGGTTATTAAGCTTCTCATTGTTCTAACTCCTTTAATTTTAGGTTTGTGTGTGTTCACAACCTTTTTGCAACAAGCCATTTAGAAATGCCTGTCAAGGGCGCGTAGCGTGCCATTTACCCTTGACAGGTATTTCGGGCTTGTTAAAAAAGAAATTAAAACTAGGCTGTCAATCACGTAGTGATTGACTCATTGATAAGATAAAGTGTGATGGTTTGGCACAGATTTTTGAGCAATGCAATTGCGTATAAACTAAGCATTAAATGTTAAATGCACATTAGGCGACAATCGTGTTTGATGGGATATTTTGGGGTTGACTTCCATTGTTCTTAGCTGATTCCTTAGCCTTAATCACTTTACGCATAAGCTGCGCGTGACTTTTGCCGATTAGTACCTGATTATCTAACTTGGCAATATAGGCTTGCTCGATCTCGGAATCTTTGAAAATCTTTTTAACTTTCAGTAGCTCGGCTTGGTACATCTGACAATCTTTGATAATGCTATCGTATGCTTTTAAACTGATGGTTAAATATTTGTTGTCGATGACTTCTAAGCCTGAGCCTAAAACTTCTGTTTTGTAGGTATGTGGCAATGTAAGCTCTGCCGTTTGATCATTGCAGCCTGTAAGGTTAAATTGATTACCAAAATTAAGGCTACCGAAAAGCACCTTGTATTTACCAGTATACGCATAGCCTTTCAGCCTCGAAAAATAGATATGTGCTGCTGTATGCCAAAGTAATTCACGGTTAAATCGGTGATAGTGATAATTAACTAAATTGCTGTCAATGTAACTTGTAATTACACTATTAACCATATTGTGATTGCTCGGTATCTCTTGGATTTCACTATCACCTAATTTTTTAATGGCTCGCATTAAATCCTCTTTAAGCACCGAATCTTGTAACGTCTTAACAAATTTAATCATGTATTTGTCATGATAATATTTTGCTATATCTGCATGATAGATTTGATCAACAGTATCAAAGTAGTTAGCAATATCTTTTCGCGATTCGTTGACTTCTTTATTGATGCGCTCTTTTTCTTTCTTTGTCATGCCGTTAGTATTGATATTACGCAATAGTGACAACTTAAAAGCATCACAGTACGGTTGCCTTTTCTTGTAACCGCATATACCACTACAATGTAAATTACGGTTGTTAATGGTTATTTCTGCTCGATTTGCTTTGTTTTTGAATAACATGGTTTGAATCCTCTTAAATTTTGTCTATGGTTAAGGTGTGTACTTGGGTTGATAAATAGACAGAGGCGTTTTATATCGATTTTCCTATCAAGTACACAACCTTTTTATTTTTATTAATTGCCTAACTATCTAAGCCACTAACTCGATCAAGTTCCCGCCATTGTAAGGCACGTTAAAATTGCCCCTTTCCCTTGTCTTAACAAAGATTTCTAACGCTTGGGTATACTTCCCCCTGCCCTGTTCGATTAAACCCTGTGATAGCTTATAAACGCCATAGTTGAATGGGGGGTTAGTTTCAATCGCAATAAAATAAAAATCAAAGTCTTTACCGTTTTTACCAGTGGCTTGCTTGAATCCATCAACGTAAAAGCTTGCTGATAGGTCATAATGGTATTTTCTGGTGGTAAAGCTAAAATTAATATCATCCGCCAAGCTTGAGGTGGTCTTTAAGTCAACTATATAGCCCTGCTCAAGATTGATATAATCCGCTCGCGCCTTACAATTTACCTTGCTTGCTTCATCTATCCAAAAAACCGATTGTTCAGCAACACCTTTATTTAGCAGCGTCCTGACTAACTCATTTTTTGCTAGATTGTGGCGCATTGTCTGCGCTTGCAAAAAATCATCGGTACTGACAAGCTGCCTTGCGCCTACCGTTTCGATTAACTCCTGATAATCCGCTTTGCCTTGCTTGGTGTTACGCTTGGGAATATCGGCAACCACGTATTCATCATCAAAGGTCTTAGGCTCCAGTACCAACGAATGAAACAGTGTACCAAACTTCATCGCGGGCGTTGGCTCCATTTGATTTTGACGTTTGTAATTGTAAAGCCAAGGACTGATCAGCAAGTCTTTACAGTTGCTGGATGAAATAGGGTCGCTTGCGTGGTAGTCTTCATTGCTTAGGTTGTTGATGATTTTGTTTAATGGGTAGATTTTTTTAATATTACTCATGCTAAGAATCCTCCCATGTTACTCACGTCACGCTTTAAATACGGCAATATCGATACAACCGTATCCTTTTTGCTGTCATTGCCATTTTTAAGGACGCTGACGCTGTTTTTAGCGTCTTTCTTGATGTTGTGCCTATCCCACTTGATAACGCTGATTGTACGCGATTTAAGACTGCTTTGTTTTGCGGTGATATTTTTGCTTTTGATTTTTGATCTAAAAAACATGATGACTTGCTCCCTGTGCCTGTAGCACACGTTAAAAATTTCACTGTATTTTGTTGTTTAAATAACGCTTAAACTAAGCGGCTTCTTGTCCTTGTTCGACTAACTCAAAGTGCCATAGTCGGTACTGGTGATTCCCTTTGCTTTTCTTGGTCTCGCCTTTGGATACTTGAATTTTTAACTGTGGGAGTTGGGTTATTTTGCCTTGAAGTTTTAGCTGATAAAAGAAACCGCTGACCCTTGATACACTGGTAGGGGATATGGATAGCACCACTAATTTTTTATTGTGCTTATCATTGGTGTGAAGTTGCACGAGTACGTCGAGATACCGCTTCACTATCGGTTTTCTACCCTCTTCTGCCATTTTAGCAATGAAGTGCTTTAACGGCTCTCCAACTGTTGTAACAATGCCATCTGGGGAGTATTTAACGTCGCTATAGTTGTCATCGTCTGCATCACTTAAAACGTGCTTTTCAGTGGTCTTGATCACCGTAACAATGAAGCTGTTAGGGTTATAATCAGGATCGGCTTTCATTTCAAAAGCATTTCCCTTTAGCGATATAAGGGGAAAACTGGCATAGTCAAACGCTAAGCCGTCTAAGCCAAGCTCGGCTAATTCTTGCTTGATTGTGTCCTTGCTAAAGGCTGTTTCCGTGGTGATTGTGGGTTGATTGGTTGGGTTGTCTTTCGTTACTGTGACATTTGTTTGTTCGTTTTGTGGGTTTGTAACTGCTGTTGTGTTCTGTTCCATTGTGAAATTCCTTAATTGATTGATTAACTTAGGCTGTTAATATGGTTGATTACTGATAATTACCACCAAGAAAAATAAACAAGACTTTCACCTTTGCTTAAAATTTCCCTAGCTTTTGCAATAAATTCTAAATCTTCGTTGATGTGTTCTGGTTCAGATTCACCAAAAAAATAGCCAGTGGTATAAGGCAATCCTTTTTGATTAACGATTTTTTCAAGTTGGTTTATGTCGTCTGTTGTAACTTCCACGTAATTGCAATTAAATTCTTCACTATCACCGCCTTTGTTGCGGTAAAGACGTTCAAACCATCCATGTAAATTAGGATGTTTGCGCCAATAAAAAACCCCCTCTAGTTTTTTCTCATCGATGACGTTTACAGCATTATTGATATTTTCCTTACTGGTTTTGTAAGCGTACATATCTAATCCCATGACAAAAATTCTCCTATACAAAATTGTGTTAATGCCCTTTTGTGGTTAGGTTAAAAGGACGGTTTAACGATGGTTGTTTTGTTGATTGTGACTTTTATGCCAACAGTGGCAGAATTAACTGATCTAATCTCTGTTATATTGCCTCTGATCTAGTAATGACTTCATCAACATAACTGTTGCTTGATTGTATAGGGGATTGATTATTTTGATTTGTCGTGTTGACAGATTGAGTAATATTTGACATATTATAACCTCATTGCTTAAAAGGTGACTTATCTAAATTTTGCGGTTCGGATAGTCGCCTTTTTTGTTGTCCTTAAAAAATAAATGCTTAAATATTTTACAACTCTAAGCGTTAGTTGATGCCTTAATTAAGCATGTGGTTATTATACCAAAACGACAGAAAAAAGCAAGCATAAAGCTATATTTTATAAGGGGTTTAGCGATATTTATTTGTTATTTTTGAGGCGTTTTTTCTGGTCAAAATCTTTAAATTGTGATAGCATAGTACGTACTAATGGGAGTGTGTGCGCTCGTTTCGGATTCCCCCCGCTTGGCTAACAACACCAACCTTGACCCCTTAATCAAAACCAACCACTTTTGATTATATTTCATACTCCGCAAATTTTTCACTGCAACAAGCAAAGGAGATATGTGCAACGTAAGTTGCGTTGAATATTAGCGTGTCCGTAACAGTTATCTGATCACCTCAAATAACCTAAACCAACGACAGCGCAAGCATAACATTAAATAACGATAACCTTGTTTGTGGCTCCCGATACAAATACGCTTCACCGAATCCTTGGCACGTTTGCATCGGTCACATTTGACTTTAAAATTTGACTTCATGGATTAGTGTTGCGTTTTACTATCCACTTCTTTTTTAAGCTTAAGTACCGTATCAAGGTCGAGTCCAGTACCCTTGACAACATGATCAACAGATACACCCATGCCTAAAAAATTACGTGCCGTTTCCTGTTTCTCAAGAAAACGCCCTTGCTGCATACCTTGCTGCTGCGCTTTTTCTTCCCACTGTTGCCTTAAAGTCATAATATCAACCCCTGTTAAGTTGTCTAATTTCTTTAACGTCTCACTTGCTACATACTCTGAATCTAAATCCAAACTCATAAGCAAATTAACAAACGCTTTTTTAAAATCTTTACCATCAAAATAATTAGCAAGTTCAGGGTGTGATTCCAATAACTCTACTAATCGCTTGGCAAGTTCTTTATCTCTTGCGTATTTTAGCACCAATTCAAAGAAAAACCTAAACCCTTGTTTGGCAATTTCATCATCACTCATCACGGTTAGGTCAATTAGCCTTATATCATTAAATGCATATTTCTGTGCCAGTGTTTTGCTCTCGAAACAATTAAAAATACTAACGCTATGCGGGTAATTTTCTTTTGTACCATGATAAAGCAAAATTGGCATAACAATAGGTAACTTGTCATTGCCCTTGGCTAAGTGCTTTTCCATTATCCTAATGACATACTTATGGAATCTAAAAGGCAAAAGATCATGCCCCTTTAAACCACTCTCATGCTCTATCAACAAATAGATATAGGCTTGTTTGCCTTTAATGGGAATACTCCAAAGCACATCGCTAATTAACTTCCTAAGCTCAGGATCAATATGCTCACTGGGTTCAAGCTGCATTTTGTCAAACTCAGCAAGATTAGATAACTCTTGCGGTAATATTTGCCTAATCAATTCTTCGGCAATATCTCGTTGCTCAAGGTTAAATTTGACAAATTCATCATACTTGGGTTTGCTAAGGTCTTTTTTCTTTGTCACTGTAACGCCCTATTCGTTATCACTAAAATACTCATCAATCCCCTTTCGCACCAACGGATAATCAAAACCCTTGTTTAGCAAATATTTTAACAGCTTTTGCTTCTTGTCATAATCCGTTTTGCCTTTGATTAATGGGTACTTAGCACTAATTCTGCGTAGGATGTTATTAAGCTGCTGTGCTTCGTCAACGACAACTAACTTGTCAATCATGCTTTGCGGTGTTGCTTTCTTTTTGAGCTTATCAATCAATGCACCAGTTGAAATATCTTGGTTACTTTCAATAATACGCCTTGCTTTGTTTTCCAGTAGCATGTTGTCGGTAATATTGGCGTTGTCTAGGCTCATTTCTCAAACCTTATTTGATTGGAACAACTTTATTGTCTAATGCTTTTAAATTCATATGTACATGCTCGCATAATGAATCAAGAATATTATGTACATCGCCTAAACCGCAAAATTTTTGATTTAACAAATTAGCAAGTAAACATTCAACTCCTCTTAATAACATTTCTGGCTTGCGCATTGTTTCAGGTAACTCATGAATCGAGCTAAACAGCGTTGTTGACAGCTCTTGACCTAAATAGTTCATGCCATTTTCAAAGTCATTTTCCTTGATATCTGAAACTGAATACTTAACACCACCTGATGCTTGTTTTTTTCGTATATTTTTAAGCCCACCCTGCTGTATAGCGGCTTCCGCTTCCTTGTACAGCACATACGAGGCACCCTCTTGGTTTAATTCTAAAAGGTCAGCTACCGCTGAAACGCACCCCGCTAATACAATCGCCATTATTGGTATAGATTCAGCTGTTTTATTTTTACCTTCATCAACTAGGTTAACCATTTCACCAAGCTTTTTTAATACCTCAAATTGTAATGCTTGAATTTGCTTTTGATTGCTCATATCTCATGCCTTAATTTTTGAAATTCCATAAATTAGAGCTAATAATTTACCACTTAACTACTCGCTGCAAATGATCTATTTCGTTTTCAGTCATGCCTAACATTTTTGCTATAACTGACTTTGGCATACCGTCTTTAATCATGTCGTATGCTTCATTGATTTTGTCTGTTTTATTTTCCATGTGCGCTATCCTTGTTATTGTTAGGTAGTCGTTGATCTTACCTTATCGGCTCCCTTCTCTCAACTACCATTACAAAATCATTGCTATAACCGTTGTCATCTCTGGTTTCCTTAAGCCAATCCGCAACCGCATCGTGCAAGTCGTAGGTTTCCTTGGCTTTGGCAAGGTTAGATATGCCGACAGTGACGCTGCATCTTTCGATGTAGGTATTGGTGTCGTTGGGTTTGGTGAAGTCACAGCGTAGGTGACAACGCCATGATTTTATTTTGCCTGATTTTTTGCGGGGTTTTTTAGTTGGCATGTTTGGCTATTTTTCTATCAAGATATGATTTCATTTTTTCTAGTCGTTTATATTCAAAGTTTTTAACGTAGGATTCCATATATTCATAATCAGGGACTTTTTTATTTCTAGATGGCAATAAAACATTCTCATTACTTAATCTTTTGCCATTTCTTTTATATCCAAAATTGTATTTTCCCCTTACTTGATCAGCTATAGTTGTGATAAATGTACCTATATATTTATTTAATCTTTTATTATATCCAACAGATATATCTGACGTTGCAATAAACTCTTCAGATTTATAAACAGAATACCCCATTGAGCCTTCACCATTTCTAATAAAAGCAATCGCATTCCCTTTATGTAATAGCGACTCTACTTTATCCACTTGGCATAGAACAGCATTATTAAGGTTTGTAGCCCCTAAATAATTTACTCCTACATTTGATTTAATTAAATGATTTAAACCTTTTGATTTCCCTTGAGAAAGCGTAAACAACTCCCCTATTTTAAATATACTCCATTCAACTTCTTTCAGTGGCTTAATATTCTGCTTAGGTGATTCTAATAATTTAGAATCTAAAAAATTCTTATAGTTGATCAGTTTTCCTCTATATTTTTCCTTTATGTATTGCTCCATAAAATCATAATCAGGTTGACCATTTATACTTTTTGGCAAAATAATTTTTGACTTAATCATTCTTGATGGTCTCCATTTGCGCGCATATTCAAAACATACTTTCTGCTTCTCAATAGCACATATCAAAAACATAGCTAAATGACCATTTAGATTCTTGTTCTTCAAATATAAAGGATTAATATCATGGCTACATGTAAAGTCATGGGGTTGATAATAAGCATAACCTACAGAACCATTATTTGTTACAGCTATACAATTTCCTTTGAATATTTTTTGATCTAAAATTTCATTATTACCATAGCCTAATTTTGAGCTGTTTTTAATATCATTAATCGAATAAAATGAAGTAACACCGTTATTGCTTGCTGTAGCGCCTAAAAATGGGATTTTTTTTATAATGTTACCGCCTTTTGGCTTCTTATTATAAAAACCTTTTTTTATATCAAAAATATCAGTAAATAAAAACTCTTTCCATTCTCGTGATTTAAGGCTCATTTTAATTTACCCCATCAAAAAGATATTCTTTACCCTGCATAACCATACTTAACTCAAAAGTTAGGTAGTCTGATATTGTTTTATCAAAGTCTGAATCCTTTGGTATCTCATCATTGAAATAATAAAATGAATGCAACCATTCATCGTCTGATTCAATTGTTGTTGATACCATGAATTTAGATTCGGCGGGCTTACCATGTAACCAACAATCTAAAAGATGGGCTTGTTTCTCTTCTGCTCTGGTTGTTGCAACCAAACCAACATGCTTTTGAACTTCGTAGCCATCATCTTCAAAGTTAATAAATTTACAATACTTCTTTTCATCATGAGGTTTATGTGACGTGAAAATTGCAATGCAAGCATTCGTCCCAACCCCATAAAAAGTGTTTTTATTTAAAGTAATAACGCCCTCAAGAGTATGTTTTTTAAGGATACTCATTTTAACTTTTTTATCCTCACTCGTTTTGCCTACCATCGTTGATTGAGGAATAATGACGGCACTTCTTCCGCCCTCTACTAAACTATCTAGCAAATGCTCAATAAAACATATTTCTGAAAGATGTTTGGTATCCTTGCCTTTTGCCTGAGAATACGGCGGGTTCATCATGCCAACGGTACATTTCTTTCCCCTAATTTTTTCTGTTGGCATTAACAAAAAATCCTTGTTTTCAAGATTACTTTTGCCATCACCCCTTAAAATCATATTGGTTGTAGCAACCGAAAACATATCTTCTCTGATCTCGACACCATGTAAATGGTCTTTTTTAATTTTATCTCGTTGTTTCTTGCTCTTTGATTTTTCTAACATATGGTGCATTGCTGCAATTAAAAAACCACCAGTGCCACAGCAGGGGTCAAATATTATATCGCTAGGCTTAACCTCAAGAAGTTTACAGAAAATATCTGTAATGTGACGTGGAGTCAAAACAACGCCTAAAGACTGACCATCACCACCACTGTATCTGATAAATTCACCATAAAATCGTCCTAATACATCCTCTGTTGAACTCTTTTTTATTGTTGATAATATATTCTTTTGTAAGTACTCAGCAAAATGTCTTAATGGTGTTTTTTCAATCTTTTTATCTTTTGGGTTATTTTTATCATTCCTTTTATCTGCCTTGTTTAATATTGCCCTGTCTTTTATAAGATTGAATTGATTGAGAACTTTATCTTTTTTTATACCTGGCATTACTTCTACTCTTTTCATATATGAATCCATATAATCAAATATTTTCTTGCCATCTGTTGTAATATGATCACCAGTAAGCGTATCTATATTAAAATCTTTCTCGCTTAAAGCTAATAATAAAGCAGAAACTACTAAAGGTTTTTCAGAATCACCTAGCTGCCCATAATTTCGTAAATCCTCGTGTAGCTCTTTTGATTTTTTCAATATATCTTGAAGCTCTAAAGTCTCTACTGGTGTTTCACCTAAAACTTGTTCATTATAGTATTTGTCAATATTGTCATCGCTAAAATTTTCAAAATTTTCTACATACTCTAAAAGCTTATATTGTTTTTCACTATCAATAAAAATGGGTCTAATTTTATGGTGCTTTTCATCACCTGAACAACCGAAAGCAAATATTTTTTTTATACGTTGTTTTTTCTACTATATGTTTAGCATAATGTAATGCACCATTTTCTGCATAATTAGTGACAGACTTTATATCTAAATCCAGTTGCAATTGATCATCATCTACATATATTGCTTGCCTATCTGTGTCAGCCTTGTTTTCAATAACAATAAGATAATCCTTAACTTTAGCAATAAATTCAGGATACCCAGACTTTCCAGTACCCTTTTTAGATGATGATTTTAAAGCATCTGCTACTTCTTTTATATCACTTCCATTTGGGGTGAAGTCAATATTGGCACTAGTAAGCAATGCCCCTATAAAAAAATCAGTTTTTCTTTCGTTTGCCATTCTAAAAATCATTATCAGCTATATGTTTCAGGCTATTATACATAAAGAACAGCAAAATACATTGATGATTGATCTATTAGTTTTCTTCAAAAACCTCCACACAATCCTCCCTCTTCAACCTAACCGTCATTTCCTTATCGAGATAAACCTCACGCACATAGTAAACATTTTTAACATACTCATCATCAGCCTCAATCGTCCACATAACTAAATCCTCCCTAACAAAAGCTGCCCCTTTAATCTTCATTGCTTCACTCGGTATCGTGTAAGGCTTCTTCAAATAAAACACCCCAGTATACCTATGCCCTATCGGCAAATTTTGCCTTTTATCTTCGAGCTTAGCTATCGTGTTGTTGACATAATCAAGGGCATTGTTGAAATCGTCCTCACTGGATTGTTCAATAAAGGTTTTCTTTTTGTAATTGAGCAAATGGGTTATTTGGCTGAGGGTTGAAATATCTGCTTTTAGGTTTTTGCGTTGGGCAAGGTTAAAACGCATCGTTGAGCCTTTGATTCTAGGTGTTGTTGATAATTAAATTAGTTTGGTTTGGGGTTGGTGTCAATTGAAATGCATTAAATCATAAGATTTAAAACTCACCATTCCTAACTTTTTCTAGTAATTCTGACTTTCGATTTTTGAATGCTTTTAATTCAAGATCAATAAAATCAATATCACCTTCATCGTAAACTAATCTTAATGACTCTATAACAAAACAAGAACATGTATCATCTGTATCATTCTTAACCTCATTAGATGCAAATTCTAAAGCTGAAATAATCTCATCTGAATCAATATCGTAACCATAACAATCTAATTCATCTTCTAACTCATTGGCGACTTGATTTATATCAACTGTATGATCTTTTGCTAAATTCCAACCATCAACAGCAATTGATAAATAATAAAAAGTATCTAAGCCAAAATGGTATTTGTTATCCAACCTAACGCTTAAAATCTTTAAATACTCTATTGTTGTTTCTATTAACTTATGAACTGGGCAGCCTTTATAAGTGCTATCTGGGTTAACATCATGATCTCTGTCTTCAAATTCATCATAATCATCACTCAAGTAATTAATCTCTTTAATGTGTGTTTCAATGATGATATGAACATCATCATAATCTTGCTCATAATCTGACAACCCAAAAAAAGGCGTAGGCGAATACACATCTGAACGGGTTAGATAATGAGGAGATTTACTTTTTTTATTACGCTTATTCTTACGTTTTTGCTTCTTTTTTTGTAATTTAGCCAAACGCTTTTTATCTGATAATGCCATTATTTAATACCCTAAAATACTGCTCAATTTAGTTGGTTAAATCTTACAATAAAATTTATACACTTCTCAAATGGTTTATTTACTCAAAACGGCAACCCATCATCATGTACCTCATTTAAACTGTCAACGATAGGTTTCGGGTGCGGTTTAACTTCTTCTTTTGGCAAAGATGCAATGATTGGCTCAACATAAGCCTGTACCCTTTTCATGAATTTATCAGCATCTTTTTCTAAGCACAACTTATACTTGGTTCTTGTTATAGCAACATACAGTAAATTAAATTCTTCTGATTGCTCTTTCAATAACTCTTGCATACCATCATCTTTAGTGAATAGCGTAAAATCATCGCCAATCACAACATTATCCCATTCTCGCCCTTTTGACTTATGAATGGTTGAAAAAATAATATTGGCATTATTTTCACTAACATACTTTGCGTTTTCGATCTGCTTAATAACTTCATCAAAATGATCACCGTAACGATCAATAATATTGACAAGAAAGGTTATATCAGGGTCTTCAAAGTCCTCTTTGAATTTCTTTAAGGCATCCCAATTCTTAAAGCCACGTATTTTATTATGCCTTACTTCCTCATTGTTACCTTGATACAGTGCAAAGCCACTTTTGGCTAACTCGATCACTTCATGAATACCACCAACAACGTGTAGCTTCTTCTTGATATTGTCAATCAACCGACTAATTAACCCCGCATTCGTTCGACACAAATAAGTATATATGCTTGGCTTGTCACTAGATATAACACTATTTATATCCGCATTACCTTTTAATGAGATTTTTTCTTTTTTTAAATACAAGATAGCGCTTGCTAGATTTGCAATGCGCTCACCGAATCTGAACGATTGGCTTAAATAATAAGACTCACCATCAAATTTATCATAAGCATTCACGGCACCACGCCAAGAATATATCTGCTGATGTTCATCACCAACGCATATTTTTTGACATCCCTGATTTAAAATAATGTCTATAATCACTGGGTTTGCGTCCTGACACTCATCGAATAATAGATAATGATACCGATGACCAAGGTTAGGTTTAACCAATTGATACATCTTCAAATAAAAATCATGTTCTATTGGCACAGTCGCGTTATCTGCAACTGCCTTATCCCAGTAGGATTTGGCTTTTTCGACAATATAATTTAACACGTCTTTGTTTTCATTTTCGCCTTTGTAAGCTTCAAACTCACTATGATCTGTGATCGAGCCATCAATAACCGAATTGCCTGAGTTACAAAACAACCTTAATACTTTGATGACCAAAAAGGCAAGCTCATAGGGCTGCATGCCTCCTGTAGCACGCATATCAACATGTGAGAGTATCGTTAATGGGTTCAGTGTTTCTATTCTGTCTTGAATATAATCATAGAAATAACCATAAGCTAATGAATGAGCCGTTTTACAGTCAACATTGGCAGGAAACTTTTGTACAGCGTCTATTTGTATTGCCTTATTGTATGCCAAGTATAACCCCTTACCTGACAAGCGCTTTGCAATCTCAACTAACGTAGATGTTTTACCCGTTCCCGCATAAGCTTTTATTTTTAAATCCTTTTGTGCTTGAGCGGCAATAATACAATTTTGCTGCTCTCTCGTTAGTTCAAATTTTTTAGGCATATTGTGATTGATTTCTACTGTGTGATTAGGCACTACTACATCATGAACTAACGGGGATTTGCCTTGCTGTACCTCATTAACGACAATCATCGTACCCTTTTCAATTTGCGCGCCATAATCACTATCCTTAAAATATCCTCTCGTAATAAGCACTGAATCACCTGCTTTTAATGGTGTTTGGCAAAAACCCTTAAATCTAAAATATTTATGTTCATTATGGTTGCTGTCTTTTACGCCAACAATGACAAATGTGTTATTACTAAAAAATACTTTGCTAACGGTGCCTTTAATATTTATTTTTAAAATTTTCAAAACTGTTCATTCTCATCGTCTGATCGATATGCTTTTATTTTGACACTTTAGCTGTTATTCATCAAAAATATTTTCAAAATCATTCATAATCTGTCGCAGAAACTAAAATATAGGCTATAGGTTTAAAACTAAGAAAGCGGTTAATCCTCAGAGAATATCAGCAATCTAAGGCAATCTATATTTCAGTCCTCGCAATGCTTTAATAATACTCACGTTCTCACAAGGTAGTTTAACCGTTTAAACTGCGTTAAAGTCACCTCAAAAAAGTTACGATCATCAACCCTTATTTTGGGCATTAAACTAACTCAACATCAATAGCTTTGAGTCATTTTTTGCCTTGTTGTACTTCAAAAGAAAAGGCTTGACCTTCTTGAAGATACGCCCACCGCACCTGGATTTATTATATGTACGAAAACCTCTTTATCATCATTATTAGGTGTAATAAAGCCAAATCCTTTTCCACTATTTTCGACTATTTTCCACTATTAAAAAACTTCACTGTACCGTGCAATCTACGCATATTTTTTCTTCTCTGTATAGTTATTAATTGATACAACATTATGTGTTGTTAAGGCAGCATAGCAGAACTGATTAGATTGTGTAAGAAAAATAGCGTACCTTACTCAAACGCTGACAAGCTTGCTTATTTTGACGTATTATTCTACTTTAGTCACTGATAAAAAATATATCACCAAAGGAGTAACATTATATGAAATACCTAAACCCTATCGCACTTATATTAATTATCATCGGCGGCTTAAACTGGCTGCTCGTTGGTTTATTCCATTTCAATCTTGTCCATGCCATTTTTGGCAAACTGGGCTTTGTTGAAAACATCATCTACATTATCGTTGGTATTGCCGCTTTAATCTGCATCCCTATGCTCAAGAAATGCTGCCCAAAATCATCATGCAATAAGGACTAATCAATAGTGTGGAAAATCAATTTACCGATAATTTCTGCATTGCTATTGAAAATACAACAAAGCAGACAATAGCTAACCTTCTAAGACAATGTGCTCATCAAGGCTTAACCTATATAGAGGTTGGCGAGCTTTTTGGTTACAAGCAAAACACGATGAGAAAATGGTGCAGACGATGCAATGTCTCGCCATACAATAAATGCAATCTTAAAGCCTTAAAGTGCTAAAGTCATTAATCAAAAAAGTAGCGGTTGATCAACTCCTTGATGATATCAAAATCAAATCGATGCTCCAATGCACTGTATAAAGCTTGGTAAAAATCATGCAGCGCTTGGAAACAGAAACCAAATTTTATGAGATAATAGTTACTCAGGATTTATTGGGTGATACTGTTATCGTTTGCTATTTTGGCGGGAAAAACAGCCAT
This sequence comes from Cysteiniphilum halobium, assembly GCF_003574425.1. Lineage (GTDB taxonomy): Bacteria > Pseudomonadota > Gammaproteobacteria > Francisellales > Francisellaceae > Caedibacter > Caedibacter halobius. Next base: position 47,309 of record NZ_QLIU01000017.1, read on the forward strand.
CGCCATCAGTTTAAAACAATCAAGTTAGATTCGTTTTTACACTACTGTAAAGTATATAAAAAAATTATCACCACGCGATTTAAACATGGGTACTGGTTTATCCATCATTCACCGCAAGACTTTTAAAATGCAGGCAATACTGCTTTGTGTTATGATGTTTTCAGCCAAAATAACACCGCTAATTTTCAATGACTGGAAAAATTAATTGGAAAACACCCATACCATTGTCACATATATCAGCAAAGCAAGCTGATTACCCGCTTGATGCTTTGCCTGATATTATCAAAGACGCTATCCAGTCTTATGCTGAATATGGGCAGCAACCGACCGCATTATTAGCCAATAGCGCCCTTTCTAATGTATCACTAAGCTGCCAAGGGCTAGCGAATGTTGCACGCGATGATGTGCTGACCAGCCCTGTATCCATGTACTTTATTACAGTTGCATCCAGTGGTGAACGTAAAACGGCGGCTGATAAGATTTTTGGTAAAGGTGTTGAGGATTGGCAGGATAAGACAACCAAAACCATGATGCCAGAATATACGCGCATCAAAAATGCGTACACCACGTGGTCAATCAAACGTAAAGGATTGCTAATGATGATTAGACGCTTAGCCACACAGGGTTATGAAACAGATCAATATGATGGTTACTATGATCAGGTTATGCTTGAAGAGCCAGAGATACCTTTGTTGCCCAAGCTTAAATATGAGGATATTACCGCGGAAGCGTTAAGTGAGAATTTAGCCAAAGGCTACCCAACGACTAGTATTTGGTCAGACGAGGCAGGCATTTTCTTATCAAGCCCAAGTATGCAAAAAGACAACACAAAGTTTGTTGCCTTACTAAACCGGCTATGGGATGCGCAACCCATAGCCGTACATCGTAAAACAACCGGTGATCTATTCATCAAAGATCGGCGGTTTACACTGAACCTAATGATGCAACCACTATTGTTAGAACAAATGCTCAAAAAAGGTGATGGCATGAATAGAAACAGTGGTTTTCTTGCGCGAACTTTATTAGCTTACCCTACTTCAACAATGGGCAATCGATATTACAAAGAGCCATTCAAGAACGTCACCGAACATCTTGATAAGTTTCACAAGCGAATTAAAACATGCCTTGACAACACTCAGCCAGTGGATAAATACGGTTTTGGATACATTCCAACACTCACCTTTAGCAAAACAGCCAAGGAAGTATGGATAAAATACTTTAATCACATCGAAACCGCGATAGCCAATGAATACCACTGGCAATCAATTCATGATTTAGCATCCAAAGCCAGTGAGAATATTGCAAGGTTAGCTGCCCTATTTCATTTGTTTACTCGTAAACAAGGTACTGAAATATCGGCTGAGCATATTGAATCCGCTTATCAAATTATTGAATGGCATTTAAATGAAGCTCAACGCATCTTTGGAGAAGCTAAACTGACACAGGCAGAACATGACGCTCAATCAATGCTTGATGCTATCGTAGCAAAGCATATTGTTGAAACCACGTCACGCGAGATTTTACGTGTCACACCTGTTCGCGACAAAGTCAGACGAGACAAAGCAATCAAACTGCTTGAAAAAGCACATTATCTTATTTTAACGCCTGATGCCAAGCGCACAAAGATTATTTTTCACCCAACGCTATTCAAAACCTCTGTGACAGTTTGACAATTATGACAATAACGTAAAACCCTTTATATTTATTGATTTATATAACCCTGTGATTGTCAAAACATATAATGTCAATATGCATATCTACGTTGACAATTACACGATTGATCGTTCTGGCTACCTTTTATTTCTTTATTTCTTTTATTTTTTCCAATCTAGTTGCCATGACCCATTTTTTGTAACACTTTCTCACGCTCACCTGATAATAATATTTGACCCTGTTGCAGAATCAGTAAATCATCTGCTTTTTCCATCATCGTTGGATCATGGCTGATGATAATCATCGTCATGTTATTGGCTTTAAGTGATTGCAGCGATTGTGAAAGTGCCCTGTTTGCCTCTCCATCGAGAAAATGGCTGGGTTCATCCAGCACCAAAAGTCGTGGTGCGCCATAAAATGCGCGTGCCAGTCCTAACTGCTGTATCTGCCCCGCTGATAATTGCTGTGGGTCAATCTTGGTATTATAACCCTCACTCAAGTGATCAATCCACTTGTCAGCGCCTATCATCTGTGCCGCTTTGATGACTTTTTCTGCATCATAGTCTGAAGCCATTCGAGCAATGTTGCGCCAGATCGGTGCTTTAAACAGATGTACCGTTTGTGGTAAATAACCCATATGTTGAGCCAGTTGCTGATTATCCCCATCTGATATTGCCTTATGATTTAGTAGTACCTGCCCCATTTCAGGCGTAACCAAACCGACTAAAAGCTTTGCTAAAGTGCTTTTACCTGCGCCATTATGCCCCATGATGACTAAAGTACGACCTGCCGCAACGGTAAAATTGATATTCTGCAAAATAGGTAATTGATCACCCTGTAAGCCATAGTAGACTTTTTCTACCTGAATACTGCCTTGAAATTTCTGTAATGTATGGTGGCTATCGGTATGACTTGTTTTTGTCATTTTTACCATTTTTGTTGTCTTTGATATGTTATAGGTAATCACCTCCCCCTGATGACTTTTTAACTGCCGATACGCCTGTAATGCCCCCATTAAGTTTTTCCAACCACCAATCGTCATTTCTATCGGCTGCAAAGCTCTGCCTACTAAGGCAGAACTGGCAATAATAGCGCCTGCCGTAAACTCATTTATCAGTACCAGATAAGCGCCCAATCCTGTTACAAAAATTTGTAAGGTTAAGCGAAAAAACTTACTCATTTCACTCATCATCGTCTGACGTTTGGCTAAAGTAAGCTGTACCTGTTGAGTTTCATCGTTTAAGCGTTGCCAGTCTTGCTGAATTTCCTCCATCCCGCCCATTGTCTGTAAACTTTCATGATTCTGTTGTGCCTGTGATAATAGTTGAGCACTATCGTTGGCACGTTTCTGATAGCGCTCGGTTAAGGGCTTGCTGGTGCGATGCGATAAAATGGCAACTAAAATAAGTACCACGGCACCAAATACCGTTAACCAGCCAATATACACATGTAAAATAAACAGCACCACAATAAATAACAGTGCCCAAGGTAAATCAATCACCGCGATAAACGCAGGACTGGTTAAATAGTTTTTAAGTGTATGCAATGAAGATAATAACGCAGATGGTTTGGCTGTTTTTACTTTTTTTACTGCTTTTTCCAGTTTACTCGAAGACATAATGCTACTGGCAAAAAGTGCCCCGCTCAACTTTTTCTCCAGCCACTGTGCCACTTTCGATAACAGCCAAACCCTGCCCCCTTGAATTGTTGCTAAAAGCAATAGTGCTAATAAAGTAATAATGGTTAACATCCACAGGGTTTCATAACTACCACTGGATAATACCCGATCTAATACCTGCATCACATAAATCGTACTTGATAACAGCAACAGATTGCAGATGGCACCAAAAACAAGCATATACTTAATCACGATTTTACAGGTTGATAAGACATCGGCAATGGTTTGATCTTTTGTGTATTCGCCTTGATCACCATGAGCCATTTTTAAGTCATTTAACGTGTTTGATGTATCAACTGCTTTCCCATCGCTGCTATTTTTTTGAATAGCCCATCGTTGTTGAAACCACCGCACTAATTTACCTTTGAGTACATTAACGACATGACACAAGGTTGTGATTGATTTTTTGATCGTTTTTACTATTTTTACTGTTATTTTTATTTTTTTTATTGTTCTTATCTTTACCATACGCTTTATCTTTCTTTTATTCTTCTTTCATCGCTTTGTAAAAGCTATCTCTTAATGGGTCAAACCAGTATTCGAGTAAACTGCGCTGTCCTTTAACAATAAACACTGTCACAGGTAAGCCTGTCTGTAATTCAATCGGCTTAGTCAATTTAGCTAATGATGCTGCTGAGATGGTAATATGAATCTTATAAAACGCCCCGCCCATTTGTGGGTCATCAAATTTATCGGCAGAGATATACACGACCTCACCCTCAAGTTTGGGCATGCGTCTTGCCTTGTAGGCTTCCAGTTGTATTTTAACCTCCATCCCCACCGCAATACGTTTAATGTCTTTATTCAATACCAGTGCCTCAATTAATAACGGTGCATCTTTAGGGACAATTTCCAGTATCTTCTGACCTGCGGCAATCACCCCATGTAAGGTATGATATTGTAAATCAGCAATTATGCCTGATACAGGTGCTTTAATCTCAGTTCTTGCTAAGGTCGCAGACAAGAATGTCTGACGTTGTGTTAATTCCTCTATTTTGGTATAAACGCTTTGATATTCTTCTGACAGAGTTTTGTGATAATGTAAATCCAGTTGCTTTAACTCATGATCAAACTCTAGCAATTTTATCTGTGTTTCCTCCTGCTCTGCATTAATCACTTCACGCTGACTAACCATTTGTTCATATTCAGCTTTTAATGTCATTAACTCATGACGAGAAACAAAATCCTGTGAATGCAACTGCTCAATACTGGCTAATTTATCTGCCAATATCTCAAGCTGTAGGTTAATTGCACGAGCTTTGGCAGTCAGTGAGGTTAAATGTGTCTGTTGCTGTTTCATTCGCTGGCTAATAATCGCTTTCTGATTATCGCGTTCTAATAATCGTCTGTGTAGTAGCGTTTGTTGCGTATGAATAAATACCTTAACTCGTTGGTCACTGTGACGAAATCCTATCGAGTTAATCTCAGATTGACCAGCTTCTTCTGCCTGCAAACGCCGTGCGATCACCTGCAAGGTGTCCAGTTCTGCTATTACGGCTTCCAGCTCACTATGCGCTTTGGTTTTATCCAGTTCAATCAACAACTGATCAGCCTGAACGTAATCTCCGTCTTTGACCAGAATATTACCAATAATTCCACCCTCAGCATGTTGAATGACTTTTTTATTGCCACCGACCACTACCTGACCTCTGGCAATCACCGCACTATCTAAAGGCGCACAGTAACTCCATAAACCAAAGATCAATACGCTAATACCGATCATCAAAAAGATAAACCGCAAGCTACCACGAATATGATGGCTAAAGCTGGCTTTTAAGGTTTGATTAGGCATATTTCTATTTTACCACTGTCAAGACTTTAAACACTGGCATGATAGTGTATGACCATATCATCTTCATTTATTTTTCCATTTTCTAATTGATTAATAAAAGATACCGCTTGCAAAACATCTGGGCTAGGGACGTTTCCTTCTAAATCAGGTGTGAAGTTTGTTAGATTATTGTCATTATTGCCTGAGTCCCCATCACCATGACCACCAAAGCCAGATAAACCAGAAGCATTATCATTAGCGTGATCATCATAAACTTTGATTTCACGGTTTTTTAATAGATGTATCATGCTTAACATATTAACTTCTCTTATCTGTTTACCCATAAAATTACTTATTATCGTTAAGCCAGTAACAACATCAGCGCCTATTCTTGATATGTAAGTTAGTGCGCTTGATAAGGCATCCTGTGCTTCCAATTGTTCATTTCGTTGTGCTATCTGATCATCTACCGATACCATCACATTACCATGTTCATGTCTTTGTAAACTGTCAAACGCAATGCCTGTTTCATCACGATATTCGCGCTGTGTGGTTATGACAGGGTCTTCCCAATGATCAGTTACAGGCGTAATTTCAGTTAAATGATTTAATACTGTGTCTTCTTCATCTACCCCTGCTTTTACTATTGCTTTCTCCTCTTGTTGTTGATCTTCTTGCGGTAAAATTTCTATCTCAACACGGTAACCTTCTTCCAGCGCCTGAGCTGAACTGTCAAATTTCTGACCTGTCAACGCATAATGCTCTAACTGTGCTTTTAATTTCTCACCCTGTTCATCTAAAGCAACAAAAGGAATACCATAAGGGGTGGTAATATGAACGGCTACTTTAACAGATTCAGGTTGTGTGGTCTTAGCTTTTGCCTGCTCGTTTTTCTCTGCTTCAATTCGATCAATGATTGCCTGTATATCGACTTTCTGATTGAATTCAGGATCAATTAGGCAGTTAGCTAAATCAATTGTTTGGTGTTTGTTTTCATCAGTTACCACACAGCTCTTATTGAGATTATTATCCTTGTCATCTTTACTATTGTTATCCGCTTCAATGTTTTGGTTATTCTCCCTATTAATCACACTGGATAAAAAATTGTTGCCTGAGTTGTTAGAAGGTAAAATACTGATCTGACCATTATTGACAGCGGCTCTGAATGAATCGAAGATTGTACCCGTTTGTAAATAGTATTCTGCCTGTGGACGTAATACAGGATTCAAGTCAAAAGCAATAGGGTCGTTGATAACTAATGTTGGGCTTGACCATAATACTGGCAGGTTGTCAGATTTTAATGACGTTTCACCAGAAGTAGTATCAGCAGGATTATTATTTTCAATGTTTATCTTGTTATCACTTACTATACTGTTATCAGTCGTTGACAGTGAATCAATAGAGTCATCAATACTAACTGTATCAATGTGTTTTTTATCCGTATTATTAGATGCTTCTAAAAACTCTTGTATCATAATCAAATTCATATCAGCACAAGTATCCGAATCTTTACACTGCCTGCCTGAATAAATATATTGCAGATTCTTATTGCCAAATTGTTTGGATAGATCGATCATTAAATCATCAGCTTGCTGTTTAAACATCTCATTTTCTTCGGGTAATGGGTCAATTACTTTTATTTCTAAGGATTGATCTTCTGCTTTAATCGCTTTAATTAAAACCGCATGATCAAATTCTTTGCCTGCTAAACTTGTAATTGCTCTATAAGTTTTTAACCCATCTTCTGATGAAAGTGTTTCTAGCCAATGATGGATATTTATCGCTAGCTTTTTTGTATCCAATACTTTGTCTTCAACATACAAATTTTTATGCACTTTATGTTTCAATTGACCATAAGCTTGTAGCATAGATTTAAGGTTATTTTCGATTTCTTGATCACTCATTCCCTCATAAAGCTCTGTGGTGCCTTTTTTCTTACCTTGTTTCTTCTCACTATCAGGGTTATTATCTTCGGGTACACTACCATCATCGTATTCATTATTTTCTTGATCGTTATATTCATCTATGTTTACTTCAAATTGATTATCATTTGATTTTTCTTTTTCCTCTATTACCCCATATACTTTTGAGTATAATTCGTCTGAAACAATGTTAGCTTTATCGTCTTTTAAAGAAATGGTTACGTGAGTATTACTTTCATCTTTAGGATCAGGTTTAACATCAATTAAATCATTCATCAATTTCTGAATAACACCAATCTCAATCTTGTTTTCTTTAAACGCATTAGACAAGCCATCACTTATACAATCTAAAATATTAATATTTTTAGATAATTTATATAGTGGTTCATCTTCAAAATAATCTATATTGTGCTTAGTGTATAAACTTTGTTTATATGACTTAGCTATGTGTGATAGTATATTACAGGTTTGATCCTTTAATGTTAATTTTTCTAAAACATATACATGAAATTTCTTATCATAGAAAAATGCTTTTGCAAAGCTTGAACAATAGTGATTTAGTAACACATCATAAGCATTTCCTTCTCCAACAATATCCTTATTAGTAAAGTTATGCCTTATTTTAGCAATTAAACTAACATTGTTATCCTTTGTATGATGATCTCCAATTGACATTTTATGCTCTTCAGAAACTGCTAGATCATAGAGGCTTTGCCCAACTATATACCCACAGTCATTGGCACTTTTTTGTTGATTACAGGATAAATCTTTAAATTCACCAAAATTAATTTTTTTTCGTTTGATTTTTGTAATAGTGTCGGTATTTACAGTATGAGAATTTTCAAGTTCTTTGCTTTCTGCTGAAATCATTAAACTATTGTAACTGTAACTATTTGTTTGTGTTTCAGAAATCTGTTGAATATGTTTTTTAGCATTAATCTCCCAAGCGTCGTCTTTTACTCTTTTTGACTCATCACTCTCAACATCTTTTGCAGTTGGATTGAAAAAATAAAGATCAATTTGTTCAGATTTATTTTTTTCAAACATCATTCCAAAAAAATGGCTCCAGCCATATATAGGTAAAAGTAGTTTGACTGCTTTATCATTCAATATGAAATTAGCAAAATCATCAAATGGGAATGCGTACCCTATATCATCTACATGCCAAGTATCTCCCACGACCATAACATTATCATTATTTTTGAGTTGCCCTTTAAGGTAGTTTAGAATTTGGTTCTCACTAGCCCATGTATCAGGTAATGCTAAACTGCTTAATTTGTTTAACTCACCCTGTAGTTGAAAATAATAATGGTCGGGGTATTTGTCTTCTTTGTTTTCATTTTTCTGCATAGAGTCTAAAATTGCTTTTTGCTCTTTACGATCAACTCCGTCAAGCTTTATGCCATCGTTTTTCTTACTTTCAATATGAAATTTTTGCTGCATACTGGGTTTATTTTTCTCTGCAGCCATCCAATTCATTCCTAATTTTTGACGGTTCCCATCATTATAAAAATAAATTTCATTACCCAGCAAATTTTTATATGTAATATAAGTGCCTTTATAAGTAGATTGTGTTAGTTCTTTGCTTGATTCATACATAAATCCTAAAGAAAGTAAATATGCGTTAATCTCACTATTACTTAACCATATTGTTGGCTGTGAGGCATAATCATAATATTGCTGAGCATTGCTTTTGGGAGGTAATTGATGGTCTACTAATATTATGTCAATATTAACATCAAATGTATTGCATAATTGGCAAACTGATTTTAGCGTATCTTCAGACAAATTATCCCAACTATTGACATTTTTAACTATATCATTTAAAGCATTTAAACTTTCTCTAGTTTCTTCATTATTATCTTGATTAGTTAAATTTTTATCTATATATGCAGATATTACATGTTTAAAAATATCCAAATTATTTGCGCCAAATATATTTTTATAACAATTAATTACTTGATCTAAATCAAATTTTGATGGATCAATTATCATTTTATATAATGAAATAAATTGTTTTGTCGTGCTACATATATCATGCCTTAGACTCTGTATGTTAATATCATCGATCTTGCCAATATCATGATTTATAATAGCTAAAGCATCTCTTGTTGCATATACCGCACAATCCCCACCATGTTTGTTATCAATAATTGTAAATTCATCACCTTTTTTGTTGCTTCCTTTTACATTATTTAAGTCTTGATAACCTTTATTATCACCATGAGTCATCTCAGGGTAATTTCCATAACTCCCCCCGCTTTCCCAGTCTATTTTAAGGTCAGCTTCTATTTTGCCACGATTGATTTCAAAAGATTCAGCCAAGCTATTAAGGTTTATTTCTTTTATAGGTGCAATTTCTTTTAGCAAACTTGTCGTTTGCTCAATTATATAATTGAGCAAATCTGAGTCTTTTTCCATCATTGAAGACAAATAGTCATTACAATTACTAAGTAACTCATCTAAGCGAAGAAATAAAGGGTTTAATTTACCATTAATTTCATATTGCTTAAGCTTCGGATTTTTACTTTTAAAGCTATTGCGAACATTATCTTTTAAATTAACATCACCAAACAGATTACCAATAGTCTTTATAACTTCTTCTGAGTTAAATTCCACATTCTTTTGATCAATAATATCTTGCAAAGTCTGTATAACCCTCTCATCCACCTGCTGATCGACGTGGTGGTTTAGGTAGAGGGTGGCTAGGTGTTTTAATAGTTGAGATTTCGTGTTTTTTCCAATGTGTTTATTAATAGTTATGGTCATACGTTCTATGAGTTTGTCTACACCAGAAGTTTCAAGATCAGTTATACGTTTTTTTATTTCTTGGAAATTACCATCTTCAGTTTCATTCCAATTATCTGGAATAAATTTATTATCCTTAGCTTTCAAGTAAGAAATAATTTCCTCTACTTGTTTAGGTGTCCATTTATCTGGAGTAGAATTATAAGGGTTAGGTGCTACTGGGGGTTTGGGGTGGAATAATTTGTTAAATTCTTTTCTTGCAACTTCTAACTTATCCTCTATCTGATAATTATTTTTAATAATATTTTTTTTAACCAAACTATAATGATTAATTTTTATGTCATTAGAGCGTATTAAATCCTTCTGTTTATTGATTTTAACATTAAATGTATTGATATCGTTTTCTTTAGATTTTATAAGAGTATCGAGCTGATTAAGCTTGCCTTTCTCTTCCTTTTCCTTTTTATCTATTTTTATCTTTTTTAATACTTCTTCTACTGAAGGTTTATTATGTTGATATTTAGATTTTGTTATGTTGGTCGCATTTTTCTTCTCATTTACGGTGTGTGTTTCGCTTCGTACATTTTGAAGATTTTTTTTCTCAATTTTTAATTTTTCAAGCTCTGATTTATCATTTTCCAACTCTTTTGAAAGTATGACTTTATATTTTATCTCTCGTTGAACTTCTGGTGTTTTTTGCAACGACTTTAGATATGAATACCATATAACTTTTGCAGCAACATCTTTATTTGATTGATTATCTTTATTTATTTTATTAGCTATATTTCTTTGTTGCTCAATAAACCAATCAATTGGGTTTTTCCATGAATTTATTTTATCATCATAGGTTCTTTTTATATTTTCAAGTATACTTATACCTTGCTCTATAACGTTATTGTTTTCAGTATTATCGTTTATTTTTTCTATTTTACATTGAAAATTTTCTAAAAGTTTATTATCAAAACCATAGTCATTACTAATTTTTTCTTTAACAAATTTTAACATCATTTCTTTCGCAGTTTTCGCACTTATGAGATAGTTAGCCAATTCTTTATTATTGTAATTACCTTTGCCCTCTATTCTTTCACAAGTCTTTTGTGATGATGTGAAAAATTCTTGAAAATCTTGGTTTTTCCCATGAAATTTATAATTTTTTACAAAATCTATTTCTTTAACACTAGATTTAATATATTCAAGTTTTTCTCCACTAAAACTTTCTAATTCACCAGACTTAATTTTCTCAGATAAATTTTTCCACAAACGTAAATTTTCTTTTTGTTTGTTTATTTCATCAATTTTAATCGGATAATCTGCAATATCATTATTTTGACTAACAAAAAATGTTATTTCTTCAGGAACATAAAACCCTCTTGAATTGAAATTTTTCCCTTCTCCTAAACTGGAAACATAATTATTTTCCCATTTATTTAGATAAGCTTGCCATTCATCTATACTTTTATCACTAAACACATTAGCAGCATAAACTTTTTTATTTATCACTAAGTTTGAAATCTTATATTCTGGATTATTTCTATGTAGCCATTCTAAAAAATCACTAACCTTCTTATTGCTCCTATTGTAACTTACGCTATCTTGCTTATAGTGAGTTATTTTTGATAACAAATCTTTTAGAATATTTTTATCATCTTCATTGTAATGGCTATAGCGTTTGTATTGAAATTTGATTGACGATTGAGTCCGAGGGTTGTCGTGGTCAATTATGAAATCTTGAAAAAGAGGATTATCCCCTGATCTTTTATTATACTCAGGCTTTTCTGTAAAAACAAAATACTTACCTATTCCTTGCTCAGCTTGATCTCCTTTTGATAATAATGGATTTATCAATTCCTGAATTTTATTAAAAATAAAATACCAATTATGGGTCAATAAATCAGTGCATCTCTCACATGAATCTCTCGTAGAATACATGTGCAAATCAAAGCGTTCAATAGATACATCGTATGGGTTTATCTGCCCAAGTTTATCCCTAATTATTTGGATTAAGCGGCTTCCATCCTGTTTAACAAATAAATCATCAATTAAAGCCATAAAAAATATTTTTTCTGAATGGTAGGTATTATCCATGATTTCTCTGCATTTAGTTTCTGATTTTTCCACCTGTTCCTTATCTGTTGAACTATGCTTTTCTATCGATTTTTCGACATTGTTCTTATTTCTTTGGATATTTGAACTAATATATTCATCAGCTAACTCCCTTCCTTTTATACTTACATCACTTGCAACAATCAAACCATTTCCTAAATTAACAGGAAAAGAAATATTAAATTTATTTTGACCAATTGAGTACACTAGATCAGCATAAACCAAAAGCACATTAGTTGCTTCCAGATTATCTTTATTGTTTGTTGTATCTAATTTTTTCTTATTTTGATCTCTTATTGCAATTTCCGTTAAATCATTGCGCAGTAAATAATCTTTTGCTATATTATTGCGTACATATTCCAATTTTATAAGATAATGTTTGATAATCTCTTTGGCTTTAACATTGCCAGTTTGCCCTGTAATAATCTGCAAATCTTTTAACAATGTTGAGCTGGAAGCTTTTTGCTCTTTACTTTGCAATGAATCTTTTGTGTTTATCAATTTAAGTTTTTTATCTTCTTCTATTGTTTTTTCTAAAACATCAACCAATTGTGATTGTATTTCTTTATCATTAATAGTACCTGAAAGAAAATTTAGAACTAATTTTCGAAATTCAAGATCATAAATGCTCTTATAATTTTGATTACAGGAATCATAGAGGTCTTTTAAGAATTTCTCTCCATAGTAGTACAAGATATCATAAATATTGTCAGTTAACTCTTCTTTGCAAAAATAATGTTTATGTAATGACTCCTCTGCTGATTGAGCTACATTTTTGATAGTTCCTTTTTTAAAACTGGAGGTGTTATCATTTTGTTTTTTTGTTTTAGAAATTGTGCTTTTATCATTCTTTCCTTTAGCATTAGCTGATGTCATTCCCTTTTCTTCTCTATTCCCTCCATTTTCTTCCATCATCATATTGTTAATGGGGATATTTTTTTCTTTTTCAGGCGTATTACTTTTTGTTGAGGATAATTTAACTTCTTTTGGACTAACGGTTGATATCAAATATTCATTATCTGATTCACTTTCTGAGCCATGTAAGATCGCTTCATTAATGTCTGCTTTTATTTCTTCAGAATCTATAGAATCAAAACTTTTCTTTGAATTCTTTGTAAATAATAAAGGTTTTGTATCTGATTCTTTGCTGCTAAATGAATTTCCATTTTGGTTATTTAAATATTTGAGTTTTTGACGATTAAGAACGTTGTCAAAGAATTTCGTTTGATTAACTTTAGACTTATTTTTTAGCTGACCAACTTTGCCTCTACTTAGCTTCATAATATCACCTCATCAAACCTATTAGCTCTATCTAAAATGTAATCCGTTATAACTTAACCATGTACTATGCTCAATATATGCTTCTTTTTGCCATACTGCCATTTCAGCATCATCAGCGTCAGCGTAACTCCACCCATACCAAACAAATACTTGCTTTGCTTAGTAGAGTTAACTGAGATCCACTTCTTAATGTTTGAAAACATGATACTTTGCTTAAATTATAATATTAAGTTAAGAACCAGCTATACGCTCAATTTAAAATGTAGTCAATGAGTCAAGTGTTTGAATTTGTAACCTATTGTATTTACAAGTCTATATTCTTAATATATCCAGCCAACAAAGAGCTTTAAATCTTCTCCTTAAAGACACCCTAACTTAATATCAAGAAGCTATTGATATATTTGTTAAATTCAAGTTGGTATTTACTTTGATTGTCACTTGATGTGCAACATTATAAATTTCAATCAAACATCATGTCTTCAATATTTTATATACACTATCCCAGCAAATTCCTAACTCACTGACGATTTTTGTAACACCTATGCCTTGCTTAAATCCTTAACATTCAACAAATAATCATACGCTCCTTTCATGATTGTATAATAAGTACGCCTTGAAATTTTAAACTCGCTTATTGTATCAGACACGGCTATGCCATTATCCTTATTCTCTTTAACACCAATCACGATATCAGCAGTCACCTTAAAGGGTCTGCCAAACTTGACCCCTTTTTGTTGTGCTTTTTTAATACCATCAATTTGCCTTTCCTTGCGTAAGTCATTTTCAAATTCGGCAAAAGATGACACCATATTAAAAGTAAGCTTGCCTAATGCTGCGGTTGTGTCAATTTTTTGATCTAACACAACTAAATTGACATTTTTCTCTTTCAGTTTTTGTACAATTGTATTCAAATGTAGAACTGACCTTGCCATACGGTCTAGTTTAGTAATCACCAAAGTATCACCTTTGCGTACATAATGTAGACACTCAATTAATTGAGGTCTATTTTGCTCAAGTCCACTGACTTTTTCAGAATAGATAAAATGACAACCTGCTTTTCTGAGTTTATCCGTCTGAACATCTAAAGATTGACCACTTGAAGACACTCTCGCATAACCAACTTTTTGACTTGGGTGTTGTTCACTCATTTTGTGCAATATTATTTTGAGTCTTATTGCAGTTAATTATATACTACTTTTTTACACTACTCAAATCCGCATAGATACATTCATGGAAAATAGCGCAATAATGTATACTTTTTTGCATTCATTGAAATTGGAAGATTTTTTACAGAATTATTAGTATTGTTTATAATTAGCTTGATTGCACTCTACTTGTTAGCGCGAAATAATCTCAAATATCCACCTTTTGCAGCAATGCTATAAAAAAGAATATTTCTTCAACAAAAATGTTGTCACACATAACAACAACTGATATTATTTCCAAGAGTTGTTGGCTATCTTGTCTACCCCGACACAAGATGGCGCTGAAATTCCTCCACCTTCCCTAGAAAATGGATTTAACACATCGGCACGGACGACAACTCATCAAGTTTGAACATCTTCCGATTGGAAATAAGAAAATCATAAACCGATGTTGCATTTGAATCAAGTTCTTTTTAGAAATTTTTTAAAAAATATAGGAGTGAGCATGAATTAATGTTGTATCAATCGTTATTGGTTATGCACACCCTTTTCATCAATACTATCAATCCTTCGCACCAATTCCTTAACGGCAATTCTGACTATTGCTGTATTACCTGATTGTTTTGCTTGTCGATAGCATCTTGCTATTACTTCAATCAAACCAGTATCAGATAAAATTTGTTCGCTGCCTACACGATCGAGCAACAATTGGTAATCACGCTCACGTTTTGTTTTCATTCTTTGGGTGCGTTTCAAAATAAAATAGGTTTATGAAAAAAATTATTTATTTTTGATATCAACAACCTTTACAAACAAAAAAACATGGTTTATGATTTTGTAAAATGGAATTGTAATTTGTAAACTGAGATGAGTATAGAAGCCAAAATATCAATATCAGAAATAGCCGATTTTTTAAATGTAACTAATCAGGCAGTACACAAACGAGTTAAAAGCAAAGGAATAGAGCCTAACAAAACTCAAAATAAACATTATTTTACACATGATAAAATCCGAAAGCTATTAGAGCCTAAGTGCAATCAATTTGTATTATCAACTGCTGTGGTTAAAGGTGGTGTTGGTAAGACAACCATAGCTGAATCTATAGCTATAAGAATGTCACTGTATGGTTTAAAAGTTTTAGTTATTGATTTAGACCAACAGGCAAACTTAACTAAAGGTTTTCAAGTTGATGAAATAGCTAGAACTACTCCAGTAATGATAGATGTAATATCAAAAGCAGCAGAGCCTCAAGATTCAATTGTTACTGTCACTGATGGTATTGATATGATTCCTAGTAGATTAGATAATGTGACGCTTGATAGCTACATGATGATTAACCGTATAAATCCTATTAACGTATTTAAAAGGCTATATGGAAATCTACTAACAAAATATGATGTTATTATTTTTGATTGTCCACCAACACTTGGAACTCTAGTTTGCTCTGCAATGTCTTTTTCTGATCTAGTAATAGCCCCTTTAAATCCTGATATTTATTCTTACGAGGGAATAGAAATAATGGAAAAAGAAGTTAATGAGATAAAAACTGAGTTCGCCATTGATATAAGTTGGAGAATACTTCTCAATAAATTTGATTCTCGCACAATCTTATCAACTGATTATATTACTCAATTAATCAAGGATAAAAAATACTCACAAAAACTTTTAAAAAGTGTTATCAGAACAAGTCAGGAGTTTCCTAATACTAAAAATAAAGGTAAATCACTTTTTGATAATTTCAGAAAATCTACAGCAAAAGAAGACATTGATTGTTTGGTTAAAGAATTAATGAACGATTATATAAAAGTATCATTTTCTTAATTAAAGGTATGAGCAATGGCTACGATAAACGACCTATTAAACAGAAAGAAATTTGAGCCTAAGAAATCTAGGTCTTGGGACTACTTGAAAGAGATTGAGGAAACTCAAAACAATTCGGAAACAATTAGTAAATCATTGGGAAACAATAACAACACTATTGGTAAACAAAAGGAAAACAATTCGGAAACAATTAGTAAATCATTGGGAAACAATAACAACACTATTGGTAAACAAAAGGAAAACAATTCGGAAACAATTAGTAAATCATTGGGAAACAATAACAACACTATTGGTAAACAAAACATTGATAAACTTGACTCTAATTTTAGTGTTACTGAAGCAAAGTCTGCAATTACAAACTTGTCAGGGATACAGAAAAAAATCTTTAAATTTATTGTTTCTGAATTAAATTCAAACCTTGAAACTGATATTATTACCTCCAAAAAATTGCTAGAAATAGCTGAATGTAATGCTGATACTTTAAAGGTTTTAATAGGTAGACTGTATAAAAAAGGGTTGATACTTAAATCACACTACAAAACTGGAAAGGGAGGCTTTAGAAAATTTAAATTATCTAAAGTTATTTTAAAAGCTTTTGAAGAGTCTGAACAAATTTCTGAATCTTATTTTAGTAAACAGCATGAAAATAAAACCCCTATATATAATAGTAATACTACTAATACTATAAACAAATATAGTAACGACACCAAAGAACAAAAATCAACCACACCACAAAACGATCAATTAATCAAACTCATCAAACAGCAAAATGATAAAATAGCCGAACTCCAAAAACAATTTTTACAACAGACTCCACAAGTCCAACCTGAAACAAAAACCGTCACTGTGACAGAAGCAACCGAAACCACCACCTCTGAATCAGACAATGACAACTGGACTGATCTTGATTTTTCATCATTAACTGAATTTGGCTTCAACAAGCGACACGTTACCCAAATCAAAAACTTTAATAAAAGCTTAGACGTTGATAACCAATTAACTGTCGATAGCGTTCAAGAATCTATTGAGCATTATGCGTGGGCTTTACAAAATCGTTTAGATGAAATGGCAAGCTATGCCCCCGCTAATAATCGTTTACGTGGATTGATAGGGGTGCTTAAAAAGGGTGGTAACTGGACGGAAGCTAATTACAAATCACCTGAAGATTTAGCGTTTGAAGCGTCATTGAAAGCAAAAGAAGAACGCTTACTTAAACTTAAAGAGCAAAAAGAGCGTGTATTTAACCTTGAGTTTGAACTTTGGTGTGAATCTTTAACTGCAACTGAACTTACCGATATTGAAGAAAAAGGTGAGCTTCAAGGCAAGATGCCACCCTCAGCTTTCAAAAATAAGGGTGACAACAAGCACTATGTAGCCGCGCTCAAAACGTACTTTAAAAACAACGTCTACGGAGGACTATAGTATGACAAATATGACATTAAATCAAACGAATGCATTCATTGATTCAAAGCTAGTAATCTCAAAGGATAATCAATTCATTAAGGACATAATCGCATGACTATTGAAGAATTTAATAAGCAAGGATGGACAGCGGGTATGACATGTATACATACATGTACTAAAACAGGTAACAAGCATACGTATAGCATTGCCACTGTAACCTTTTCTGAAGCCTTGGTTGGGTTATGTGATCCAAATGTAGATGAATGCAAACCTGAAGATATTCATTGGGTGCGATGTGAGAATATTGAATTAGTTAAGGAAAATTAATGAAATCAATCGTAATTTATTCAGCAAAGGGTGGTGTTGGTAAAACAACAACGACCGTTAATTTAGCTAAAAAATTAGTCTCTGAGGGCAAAAAAGTATTTATCATTGATGCCGATGTTAATACGCCAAGCACTCATGTGCTATTAGGTGACGATGCTTTGGTTAATGATCAGCTTATGTTTGCGTCAATTGGACTTAATCAAGCTAATACTATTTTTATTCAACAAAAAGAATTAAAGCAGTTTTTCAAAAGTACGATTGCTCAAGTTTATAAATTTGAACCGGATGTTGTGCTGATTGATACACCACCATCAATTTCAGAAATTCATAACGAGTTATTAGCGCAATTTGATATTAGTGGTATGTTTTTTGTCACTCAAGCAAATGCGTTAAGTTTTTCCGATATTAAGCGAGCAATTCCTTTTTTTTATGTCCGCAACATTCGTATTGCGGGCGTGATTCTTAATATGGTTGGGTTACATAAAGGTGAAATAGATATCTCAGATAAACTTGAAGGCTTTGATGTTTTGTCACGCATACCATTTGTTAATGATTTGCAATTCAATTTAAACGATTATGATAATGTTTTTAATGTTATCAATCAGTTAGCTTCAGCATCATATTATTTTGATGAGATGAGTTATCTTGACGTGAGTGATGATGAGATTATTGAGAATGAATTAGATAGACTGTTTGCGCGTTATAATGCTTATTATGAGGATTTTAAAGTTAAGGCGCATATATTTCTAAACAAATGGGCGTTGTACTTGGAAAAATGTGTTGAAGAAGCCACGTGTAAGAACGATAGCGAAAGATATAGTGACATGGTATACAAATTTCATGATCGCCAGAATGACTGGTTTGATCGTTTAGTCGCAAAATACATTGATAAGGCGATGAAGGTTTATGATATCGAAAAACCACATCGATTCTATAATTTACAAACATGGGACTATATCAAAGATAATTTTTTGCGTCGGCAAATGGATACCCTTTTAAATCCCGTATTAATACGCCAACAAAATCTGTCAACTCAACACATCAAAAGGTTGCTCGAAGCCGAATACGATGAAGATAAGCAAGCCACGTTTATGGTTTTGCATAATCACGCTTTTGCAAAATCATCAATGAACAATATTACTGAAAAAAATGACACTGCAAAAATAGAGAAAAAAGGAAAAATAGAAAAAGTACAGTTATTTGCAGGAGAAATAATAACAGCTCGATTGATTTTAAACAGTAAAACGTATTATGGCGTACCAAGAGTCTCAATTGAGATAGATGACGAAGAAATTATTTTATTTGCAAATGAAGTTATGCCCATTTACTCAAAACAGTTTAGTGAGTTAATTAACTCTGGTATGTATATCAAAGTCAATGATAATCGATATATCCCTATTGAAAGTGAATTAACCACACCGAATAAAAAACAAATAGCTGCATATCATAAGGTTACAAAAAATGTCGCATAAGCTAGATAAGGTAAACAAATTATACAAACAAAAAGACAAAATCAGAAAATTGCTTGAATTATCGTTATCAGATAATGAAAACGAAGCCAGTATTGCTTTAAAACAAGCGATGTCATTGATGAATGCACACAACATCACCAAAGATGAAGTGTATGAGCAAAATATGGCAAATAAAGTGATTACGACACCTTACTATCGTATTCCAGATTGGTATGTAACGTTACATAATACGATGGCAAAGGTATCAGGCTGCTTTTGTGTGTATTGCAACGGTGATTCTTATGATGATACCTTTGGCTATATTCAAATCACAGGGCGACAACGTGACGCTGATAATGCAGAATACTTAATTGTTTTTTTAAGTCGAGAGATTGAAAAAAGTGTCAATCAATATAAAGCCCAGTTGAAAAAAAGAAACGTTAAAACGCAAATTGCATCACGAGTAAAAGCCTATCGTATGGGTTTTATCAGCAGAATCTATAACAAGATGTATGAATGTCAAAACCAGTTTTTCAGTCGTGCCAATACTGAAAACGAAACAAATCAATCAAAAGGCAGTGAGATTATTTGTATTGATATAGCATCAAGAATTGATGATGCTAGAACTTACTATACCGATGTTTTAGGTAAAGCTTTTTATAAGGCATCAAGTCAGGCAAGGTATTTAAACAACTCAATGAATGACGGTTCAAAGGCAGCCGAAGACTTATCAATTAATCAGGCAGTGAATCAGCAAGAATCAATTAAGGGGTTGGGTATATTATGATGGAAACCAACCCAGTTAATGCGAATAAGCTTAATAATGACAGCTCATTATCAGCCGAAAGATCAGTCATTGGCTCATTGATCTTAGATAATGATGTTTATGACCGTATTAGTGATATATTAACACCACAGGATTTTTTCACCCCTGAGAATAAACTTATTTATCAGCATATCCAAAAGCTTGCCAATGATGGTAAAGCCTATGATTTAGTGACACTTTTTGATTCATTGGCAAGTGAAGACTTGGGAGAATTAGCAGGGGGGTTGCATTATTTAGCCCAAATCGCCAAAGATACGCCCACTACTGTTAATGCGAAAGCCTACGCTGAGATTGTCCGAAACAAAGCCATTAAACGTAAACTGTCCAAAGCATTGCTTGAAGCAAATGAGATGTTACAGGGGCAAGGCTTATCTGAGGAAGATGTTTTAGATAAAGTCGAACAAGCCGTTTTAACGGTACGCCAAGATATAGACAGTGGTGATAATGATTTTATTTCAGCTAAGGCAGTCATTCCGCAAATCATTGATTACCTTGATGCGCTTGCTGATAATGATGGTTTAGCAGGGTTGCCAACAGGGTTTATTGACTTAGATAAGAAGCTGTGTGGTTTACGTGAAGAACAGTTAATCATTGTTGCAGGTCGTCCTGCAATGGGTAAAACAACATTTGCCATGAATATAGCAGAAGCGGTACTCACACAAACAGACAAATCAGTGTTAGTGTTTTCGATGGAGATGTCAGCTAAGGATATTATGATGCGTATGGCATCCTCTTTAGGCTTGCTACCATTTTCAAGAATACGATCAGCTCAACTAGAAGATGATGACTGGGCAAAGCTTACCTTAGCATTTAGTAAAGTGGACAATATGAAATTATCGATTGTTGATAAAGCAGCGTTGACACCGATAGAGGTTAAGCATAAAGCGCGTAAATTCAAACGTGAACATTCTGATTTAGGGCTGATTGTGATTGATTACTTGCAACTTATGCAAAGCCCTGCGTATCAAAATAATAGAAACCTTGAAATATCCAACATATCAGGACAGTTAAAAGCGTTAGCCAAAGAGTTAAAAGTCCCCGTGATTGCATTATCTCAATTGAACCGTGGTGTTGAAGATAGACACAACAAAAAACCAATGATGCGTGACTTAAGGGACTCAGGGAGCATTGAACAAGATGCTGATGTGATTATGTTTATCCATCGTGAGGAAGTGTACAAACCTGATGACCATGATGTAAAAGGTTTGGCAGATATTGTGATTGGCAAGCAAAGAAATGGCGAAATAGGCGATATTGGATTAATTTTCAGGGGTGAGTTTTGTAAGTTTGCCAATAAGGAACATAGGGTTTACGATAACATATAAAACATAAGGAAAATAACGATGATTGAATATCTTTTAAAATTGGATGATCAAAAAGCACCAAGTAAAAGGCTTGCTAAAATTAAAGATGGTCATTTTTGTGTTAGCTACAAAGTAGGTCGTAGAACAGAAACCTATGATATAGCGCTTGAGCGATGTCCAGATCATGCTGAAACAGTTAAATGGGCATGGCACTTGTTGGGCAAGGAAACAATGACTAAAGAAGCGGTGGCAGATTTTTTACTGGTAGCGTTTAATCATAATCAAAAGGTGATGCTAGGGATGGTGGATGATTAGTAAGCCAATAAGTAAGCACATTTATAGTGGTGAATATATTAAGAAATGAGAAATTATAATTGTCGTCAATATGGTGACATTAGCAATAACTTAAGAGGTTGTTAATCATGGCAAAAATATCACCTGAACAGGTTTTCACTAAAAATGATCTGCATCGTTACAGCACCTGCTGTAAGTTTTATCCCAAGGTGATGCAATTTTTTGGCTTTGATGTGCATGTGCAATGTTTTGTGAAAGATAATAAGACACCTAATTACTTTTACTTAGAAATCAAAGGTTTTGATTTTGAGGTTAAATTATTTTCGTCTTTAAGCTTGATGGATTTTTACGGCAAACTGGTGCTGTTGAATGATGTTAAAGATTACATGACGAATAACAATTGCACCTTGACGGAAGCGATACGTTACTTGTTGGATAACAATGTCAGATTTTATGTTATTGAACAAGATATAGATGATATGATCGGTCTTAAAGCGATTGATGAGCTTGAATTTGTTGAGATCAGTGATACTGATGTTGACAATAATTGCTTTGATCATCAGGGATGGTCAAGGGCTAATGACAATAAAACAGTGCATTGATGGCTAAGCAATGAAATTAGCGGTTGTTTGAGATGTTGGGTTAAAAAATGGAAAAAGCAAAAATAAAGGTAAAAGAGCAAAAAAAGGAGTATGGTGCCAAAAATGATGAGAAAGTAAACAAAGAAAACAAAGCAAGCAATAGCAATAAATAACAAGGTAAAAAAGCGTATCGCCAAGGTGCTACCAACACCCTGACGATACTAACCACAACTAACTTACTAGGAGAAAGTTATGGCTAAGTTCAAGTCTAACGTTAAAAGTAATAATATCAATCCTATTCGCGTGTGTGATTTATCGATTGTGCCGTTGAATCAACTACAGACGCTCTCAGAAAGAGGATATTGTGTGGTGATGATTAAGCAGGGTAAGGATAGTTTATGTCCTGAGTTGACTACTAAAGAAAAAGAATGTTTAGGTTTTTTGATTCGTGGTTTACCTGCTAAAGCAATTGCACAAGACACAGGTGTTGATGAACGCGTCATCAGATCAATGTTAGTTAGAATACGCAAAAAATTTAATGTTGATACTAACCATGCTTTAGTCAGTAAAGTATATCAGATGGGTATTGATGGAGCCTTGTAATGTCAAAACACACCAAACAATGGTCTTTTTCACCTTTTGCTATTTTGATTGATGATGCGCAAACTAGGTATTAGGTTTCATCGTAGCATAGGGATATTAAGATGGCAGACAATATAGCAAGTATCAAAAAAGCGGACACTAAAAACGGCGACTCACCGCTTGAACGTTTTAAAGTGTATTTATCTGAGCAATTGCAAAATAAAGAAGCGGTGATTCTCTCTGAGTATTATGCGTTTGCTACTACTAAGCGTTTTGTGGATACAGGACTTATTGGTCTTATTCAGGAAGTCACCGCGGGCTTGCTGCCGATTTATATTGCGCTTGATATTTTGCAGTTTTCACACATCAAAGAAAAACTTGAAACGCAAGGGGTGTCTTCTTTTATTATTTTTGAGGACAAAGCGAATATAAAGCAGGATCAATTGGCGAGTGAAAAGCTGATTGATTTTGACTGGCAGCCAGAAAATATATATGAGTGTGTAAAAGTCATAAGCAAAATGAAAGTTTAGATTGATCTTAGAGTAAGAGTTTTGTAGAGTTGTAAACAACTAATTTGTAGTGAATAAAAACTGCATCTAGAGATCAGTTGGATAACATTTTAATCAGTGATTTATGTTGAGGAATGTAAAGCTATTTCGCGATAAAAGGTATATACCAGATAACAAATTGTTACTGTATTTATGTGCTGTTTTCCTAGCCATCTCAGCTTACATAGACTTGTGGAGTTTGTATAAGCAAAAAAAATATGGGTTTATCCAACAACAAGCAACAATAGATGAACATTTACAGCATCTTCAGATAGGTTATATTCATCTGATTGATCAATTAAACAAAGCAATTGCACCGAATAAAAATCATTCTGAGCAAGCGATATTGCAAAGCATCAGAAAATATTATGCGATTTTAGAAAAAACAACACATTCTGAATGGGTCAATATTGCATGGTATGACGAAAATAATGCCATGTTTATTAATCAGCTTGGTATTGCTCATTATCCTAATAAAAGTGAGCATAATAACCTTTTTAGCTACTGTAAACCTTTAGTTTATTCAGATAATACCGTCAACGGTAGAGTGTGTATTGAGTTTAGTTTCAACGCATTAGAAAGTTACCTTTCAGAATTATTATCTGAAGATGTATTGTTATTTGAAAATGACGCTGTGGTTTCAAACCATCAAAATAAAAAAGTTTTTATGATACAGTTTTTTAACACGCCAGCTTGGGTGTTACTGCCTAATCAATCAATATTTTCGCAATTTAATATCGAAAAATATATTTATTTTCTAATGGGAAGTAGTATCGTAGTGCTTATAATCAGAAGACATAAACGTCAGTTAATACGTCAAGATAGAGAGCGTCAGCAGATGATTGAAGCATTGGCAAATGAAAAAAGCGTATATAGCCATTTGTTACAATATCACCATGGTGCCAATCCCTATGATTTGATTCAGCGAGAGATGCTTGATTTGTGGGTTAATGCCTTTGATTGGGAAATACGTGCTTTGAATATAAATATTGTTATTTCTATTAATGAAGCGGTTTACCAACATCCAATTAATATTTTTGCATTGCAAACGTTACTGTTGCATTTTATAGGCAATGCAATTTCTAATCTACAGAGAGAAGGTGAAATTAGTATTCAGCTTCATGTTGAAGATGAGCATTGGATTCATTGTGTTTATTCAGATAATGGCTATGTGTTAGACGAAGAAAATTCATCTGATGCTAACGAAGAGAAGCAATCAGATAGTTTGCAGCGTCATGATCAGTGTTTTCAACTGACTCATGAACAGCTCATTCGCTTTATAGAAAGACATCATATTGACATTGTTACCGAGGTATCAAAGTATCAAGGAAAACAGATACTGATGAAGTTTCCTCTGGATCAAACGCCTAAAGAAGATAAAGAATATAATGTTGTGACGATGTTTGATATGGAAGAGTTATGAAGATGCTACAAAAAGTGCCAATGACAATATTGTTACTCTTTAAAACGTTTTCGATCTGTTTTGCAGATATGGCGTTGATGGTAAACATTCCAATGGCGAATCATTTATTTGTTGGTCGTGATGATTACTTAACAAACATGCACAATGACTTATTACGTAACAAAATGATTACACTACATGGTTCTGGTGGTGTTGGTAAAACACAAATTGCAAAGCAATATACCTACAAGCATCATAATGATTATGATATTGTGTGGTGGATTAAATCAAAAGAAGATTTAACAAAACAGATTGAGTTGATGATAGATAAGTGGAATACGTCAGCTTTTAGCCGTTCCATTGAAAGTAAAATTACACTCAGCAAGCAAATTGAAGTTGATTTAAAACATCTTCAAGAAGTTATTCAATCATCTGATTATAACTGGCTGATTGTGTTGGATGATTATGATAAAAACCTGACTGTATTAGAAAAATTTGTGGCACAGGTTAATAAAATGGCTCAAGTGAAGCTTATTTTGACCAATCGTGATGGAGCTATAACTTTAGGTGGTCGTACAATGAACGTTAAGCAATTCACCCGAGAAGAATCGCTGGATTATTTAAAGCAATTTTCTAATCGAGAGAACAAAGAAGATGTCACCAGTCATGAGATTTTAGCGGAGTTACTCGGTGATTATCCGTTGTCAATCGCTTCTGCTTTTGCCTACATAGAGACCTTACCAATCACGGTAAAAGATTATATTGAGTTATATGAGGGACATGCTGCGAATATTAAGAAAGTAGAGAGCCACGTTGTATCACGTCTTGGCAAAGGTTATGTTGACCGTTACGGAATGACATTACAGAAAGTCGTTAATATGTCGTTAGAAAAAATCAGCACAGATTACCCATTGGCAATTGAAATCTTAAAAGTTATCACACTGATTGACAATAAAAGTATCCCTGAAGATTTACTGTTGAGCTATTTATCTGTTGATAAGATAAAATATAGTGAAGCAATACATGTTTTGATGACATATGCTTTAATTGAGTATTCGGATAGTAAAGCATCGTTTAGATGTCATGATGAGCTGCATAAGGCATTTAGTTTTTATTTTGAGGATACTCAATTAGAAAAAGTATTGCCTAAGCTGATTATTAGCATGAACGCATTGCTTCCAGAAGATATTTTTTATCTGAATGGATTCATTGCTAAACAGAGAAGTTTTATTCAGCACATTGAAAAGTTATATAGCTATGCACAACAGTTTGGTTTTGCCGATAATGCATTGATTCGATTAAAAACGAAACAATTGGAATTTGTACTCACCAACCAGCGGGATAAAGCATCAGCGCACAAGGTAATCAATGAAATCAGTGAGCTAATGGTTCAACTGGAAGGTAAGAAGGGGAAAAAAGAGAAAGTAGATGGTTGGGTTAAGGCAAGGTTTTTATTGATGCAAAGCACCTATACAGACTGGATGTTAGCAGATTATAAGCGCTCGACACAACAGGTTAAAGAGGCTGAATATATTATTGAACGAATTCATTCACCATCGATTAATAGAGAAAAATTAATGTTGGCAACCCGACTTTCTCAAGTGTATGCCTATCAAGGTGACTACAAAAAAGCATTGATGTATTTTGCTCAGGGTGAAGAGATTATTACGCAAGATAAGTCAGCAAATTTTGCTTTTTCAACAATTTTAATGGCTTCAAAATCCATTGCTTATTATCATCAGGGAGATTTTAAAAAGGCAGCAGAGATTGAAAAAGAGGCAACAGCAGCAGCGTCCACTAATGACAGTAATAACATGGTCTATCAAAAAGGCAATGTGTTTGCGATTCCTTTGTTGCTGGATAAATATCGTATGATGATTAAAGCAAAGGAATCACTGCGTGAAAACTTAGAACATTTAACTGAAATGGAGCAAGATATTCTCGCATTTTATGGCGAGCATAATTATTTTCTGAATAAATTGTATTTTGCCAAGGCGGATTGTCTTTTTGCACTGAGTGAATTTGATTTAGCAAACGCCTATATAGACAAAGTGTTACCATATATTCAAGGGGATGATATATCGAATGCTAAAATTAATCCTATGATTGTGATACAGGCAATTAAACTCAAAGGTGATATACTGAGAAGCTTAGGCACTCCTGTTGAAGCAGAGTCTTATTATCTCTACGCAGAGCGCATAGCAGATAAATACTTTACGTATAAAGCAGTGCAGGATATAAGTGATTTGTATGTTAGCATAGTCATGAACAGGTTAGATCGTCATGATATTCATGGTGCTTTAATTTATAAAAATAGGCACGATAAATTGTTTGGCAAGCAGCATGCTGGTTATTATAAAATCACCTTGTATTTAAAGGAGAAGAGTACCTATCAGCAAGAATAGTAATTACCTCACCTGTTTGGTTATTTTATTTTTGATGCTATTTACTATTTAAAAATATTGTTTGATAATCCACTCTGCAAAAATCTGATCAGGTGCAGAGAGTTTTTTTGAAAGAGAAAATTCATAAATTTCACTGATTGCTTTTACCGAGGTTTTTGTATCAACAAACGGAACCTTTTTTTCTTTGATTATTTTGTCATACACTTCAACGCATTGCAGAAAATATTTTTTCTGCCATTCTAGTTTGAGATCAATTTTACTTGAGGTGTCACGTAAAGAGGGACAAACCTGATGGTTTAATTTTTCTTCACCGATAAGGGCTTCCATAGAAACATTAAAATATCTGGCTAAAGGGATTAATGTTTGTACTTTGGGGATGCCTCTTGCCATAGCAAGTTGATGCAGCGTATTGGGCAAAATACCTGTTGCATCAGCTAATTGGTTGACCGTAATACCTCTTTCGGCAATCAGTCTTTTTAAAATAACGGCAAAGGTTCTCGTTAATGCATTGACTTCAAGCGGTTTTATTTCAGGTTCTTTTTGTGCTGACATGATCTAAATAGTTATGTTTTAGTATATGTTATAAGTTAGCAAAAAATCTGTTTAAAAACAAATTAAAAATAATTGTATAAAAAATATGTTTACATACTTGCAAAGTGTAAATACAATGATAAAAAATAATTTTTATACTTTCATTAACTATTGATGTTTAAACTGAGAAGATAGGTTTTTATTTTGGTGATAAAATGGCAGTGGAAAAGGATTCACATTACTTAGGCAGTGATTGCAAACTGCATTTAGCCAGTGTGGTTAAAATGAATGGTTATGTGCTTTATGTTGAGTTAGAGAGATCAGATGGCATCTTAATCGAACAACGAATAGATGGTGTTGTTATGTCATCATTTTATTTGCTCAAATTATCGTACTTGCAAAATTATTTCACAATGGTTGTTCTGTCCTCGTCTGTATTAGACATCAGATTGAGCTTAATAACCCCTGTATTAGTCGGCTTATATTGCACCGTTATTTGCAATATATCAGAAAGTAAGTGTGTATTATTAACTACGTTTACTTCGTATTCGGTCATAGCACATTGTTATGATCGGGTAGGCGCAGAATATAATAACAAAGGTGTCGCTATGGAATCTGTGAACAACCAAACTAACCGCCAAAGGAATCTTGATCTTAATGTCGTCATCAACGAGTTAAAGGCAATTTTAGCTAACAAAAGTATTGAAACTATTACTTCTAAGGTGTTTGAACTTGATGACCAATACGATATCGACACCGAAAACGAGCTTATTGCTGCTGTTTTGGTTGATTTTGGTATGATCAGTGAAGATGAATTTTTAGGTGAGTTTAATGCTGTCAGTAATTGCGCTAGAAATATCAAAAAAATGATTCAGTCACCGACAACATTAACCACAAGGATTAACAACACCGAGGTATTTGATGTTGCTAAAGCTGATAATGCCAGTAATAAAGCATTTAATCAAGATAGCAACAACGCAAATGGTCAAAATCGTAAAAATCGTAAAAATAGTCAATGTAGCCAAAAGAATACAGGGATTGATCGCGACAAGGAAATTTTTGGCGTTGCCAGTGGTGGGCAAGACGCGATGCTTAAACCATCACCAGCAACAAGCAGGAGCAACAACACTAATGGATTCAATGCTGTTGCTCCTGATAATGCCAATAAAGGACTGATTGATCAAGCGCGTCACAATGAAAATGGTAAGAAAAATATTGATGAACATTTAGCTGTTGTTGCCAGTGACGCTGATCGTGGACATACTAAGTCATCACTGACAACGGAGGATGACAATAACCCAAAAGGTATTACTGTAAAAGGTGATCATGCCAATAATGAAGAGATTGATCAAGTCAGTCATAGTGTAAACGGTGAAATTGTTGTTGATGGTCTTGGTGTAAGGAAAGGTGAAAGTGTCGGTTTTAGCAATGGCGAAATCGTTGGTTTTAGCGGTGACGGTCAAGGTAGAGCTTCGCGCGAAACTGTCACAAACAATAATGACTATCAACAAAATATTAATGCTGATAATGCCCTCAAAGATAATGAAACGATAGTTGACCAGTTCCTAAATCTAGGCGAATCCAAGTATAAAGATTTCGTTAAACAGTGTATTCAACGTGGCTATTCAAGTGAAAGCGAGGTTATTCGGTGTGCAACTCATGCGATTCAAACGTATGGTAATTTAAATTATGATCAGTTATATAATGGCATTTGCTATAGTCATTTTACAGTGCCAAAGCTTATTGACCGTCAAGCAGTTGCTGATATTAACCAAGATAATAAAGAAGCTCAAGCAAACAAAAAGGCTAAAAATCCGCTGTCAAAGAATCCAAACTTGAAACTACCCACGTTGACTGACTTAAAAATGCCTATCATCGAAAAAGAGGTGCTTTATAAAGATTGGGCAAGTTTAGCTGAACAATCTTTAGGATTAGGTGCTGTGACCGAGTGCCAAAAAATAGCCATTGTCGCCATTATTGATTATGTCAAAAGAAAGGGTGTTGTTATTACCAGTGATCAAGAAGTGTATGAGTGGTTGTATCACACGGTGGCAAATTATGAATATTACTTTTCAGGTGCTACGAACTTTAAACATTTGGCGAATATACTGATTAAGCGATTAGTGAATCAGTCCTTTAATCATCCGAGTGGTTTTGATCATTGGCGCAAAATGATTGGTGGCAGCAGTAGCGTTGATCGTGTTAAAATTGATAATAAAACGAACAATAATAATTTAAAAGATTACACTAACGAAATTAATCTTCTGCTTAGAAGAATGGAAGACAAAATAAACATTACAAACCCTAAAAAAGAGGTAAAAAAGTGCCATGAAAAGCTTTATTTTAATAGTCATACAGGTGGTTTTGTGGTATAATGATTATAGTTAAAAATCAGAGGTGTGAATAGCCTTGATGATAACATGGTGTATTAACTTAACGGTGAATTAAATTGCTAAAGTTGCAGGAAAATTGCATACTAAATTTGATAATAAAATTAGCCTAAGAGGTGAAAAAAATGAGAATAAACAATACAAAAAAGTAATTTTGAGCAGTGGGAAAATTGACAGTTTGGACGACCTAAATTAACCCACCGTTAGAATGCTTATATAGTGAGATACAAGCCCCATCAATATAAATGAATTTTATATTTTATCAAGCAGGTATCTCTAGAAAGTGGCAATTAATTTCAATTGTCACTGTGACAAAAATATTTTATAAAGCCCGATTTTTCAGGTGGGTTATATATTTGCACCTACTAAGCAGATGTTAGATGAAAAAATAACGAAGGTTCCTCTGTTTAAACACTGTTCTTGGTGTTTTACAAGTCCCGCTCTTGGAGCGAAGTTATACGCGATATAATCATAATACCTTGCGAGGGTTATGCTCTGTATTACGTTACGTTTAACAAATAGATGCTGCTTAGTTTTAGGCATTATCTATGTGTTAATGTCAACAGGGAGTGCATACTAATGTCGAGAGAGTGCCATAAATTACTTAAAGAAAGTCATCAAATATCGTTTAAATTATGTCATCGAAAGCCTTATATTGCTTTGATGAGAGATTATACATTGAATGACAGTCAATTATTTAACCAGTTGTATCAGCATCATATCAAACTGGGAGAAACTGCTAAAAAAGCAAGATTAATTGCTAAAGGTGAAGAGTGCCGCTTAAGGAGCTTATCAAAAGCTAAAAAAGTCATGGTTAAATATAAGCAAGGTAAAGAAATTATCGGGAAGATTTTTAAGTTAACACATCAACACATTGCGTTAAAGCTGAATCCAAAGCATAAGCCTATTTGGTTAGATCGCCGTTATATTCGTTTGATTAAAATCGTTTAGATCAATGTAAGGGTATGTTAGATCAAAAAAAACAAAAAAGTCATCACCATTTATTTTACTTAGTATTGTTATTTTATTGGGTGCAATTCAACCCTAAATTTATTCAACATCCTCAGTTTATCAGAGTGTTTCATTATATTTATCAAGTGCAAGTCATTTGATTAAGCACAGTTATCGTTTTTTCCAACAACAACTCCTTTAATCGCGGTAGCTGTGCTTAATGAGGTGGATTTATTTTTTAAACCAAGAGGTAAGCAATTATGGATAGTGAAGATGGTTTTGAATCTGGATAAGCAGAAGAAATCGACATTCAGTTTAAAGCAGAACAAAGATTTTTTAAGCATTGGGTAGTGTAATGTGTAAACAAAAAGGAATGTAAATAATGATCATTAAAAAGAAAATCAAGCTTGTATTGCTTGCTATTGGTCTTGGCATGACGGGTGTTGCCAGTGCAAATAGCATTTATTTTATTAAGAAGGGAGCGCCAGATATAAACACAGATTGTGGTTTTATAGATGGCTTTAAAACTGTAAGCAATCAAGAGCAGAAAGATGTAGTGAACCAGATTATAAATGATGAGCTTAAAAACTATGTATTAAATTTTTATGCAGCTAAAAAACAAGCTTTTGAAAAAGCCATAGTTAACCCAACAATTGAAAATGTCGCTGAGTCCTTGCTTTATCAAAACATAGAGTTAAAGGCTTTAGCTGAATTAAAAAAAGATGTAGTTAATGCTTATAATGTGGCGCAAGAGATTGTCTTGGATCAGTCTTTAACAGCGAAAAAAAAGATGATTATTCATCAATCTAATTATCCTATAGTTGCAGCAGTGGCTAAGGTATTAAGAGATAGTGCATCTGATCAAATAAAACAACCAAATATAAATGATGACGGCATCTACAAGGGCATTGCAGATAATAGCTGTAATGATAGTAGTGGTTGCAATGAAATTATATCTAAATCTCAAGATATTTATAGATCATTAGCTATTAGAGGTAGTGTTGGCGATTTTGCCACGAATAAACAAATTTTAGCGGGTGCTCCTTATGCTTTTAATCTTGGCATGTTAGAAAATGAGCCAGTTAAATATCAAGCGTTAAAAGATACAAAAACCTTTGCTTATCAACAAGCGCAGTTAGCAATATTGACGGATATTGATTATCAGTTGAGAAAACGCAATCAGCAAGAGCAAGAACAAAAACAAAGAAAAGGGGGAAATGATGTTTAATCGATATTCACGTCATCGATCTCAACAGGATAAAAAGAATAAAAAACAAGGTAAAAAAGAGGATAAACCAAAGCAATTTGCAGCAGCAAAAAAGAGCATCAAGCACATGGGTCAGCGATTCTTATACTATGAACGCAAGGTGTCCACTTACTTTTTCTGGTTATTTCTTTTTTTTGTGTTGGCAGTATGTGTTATAGGTCGGGCACCTAAAACGATGAACTGGTTTTTTATGTTACTGTTTTTAACCGTAGCTTTTGCCATTACCGCTTTCATTGGTAAGCGCATATGTCGTTACTATTTTGTCAAATACCAATGGCAGCGTTATGTCATTGCGATGATGCGCCAGATGGTATCGATTTATCAGCGATTGATTGGTTTTATTAAGCGATATCCCTATGCCAAGGTGTTTGTGATGAGTGCAGTGATCATTGTATCGTCTGTGTGGTTGCATAGCGCATTCGCGGGATATCGATTACAACCGTTGCCAGATAGAGAAACGCTACAGCAGCGATTAGATGGACAACAGGGTTGGTTGTTGGGCAGTGACTTTAATCTTAATGATGTGCAAGGCAGTATAGCCAATACGCGCAGACAAAAAGGATACTTTGGCTTTGATGCGTATGGTGGTTATCGCTTTGTCATTGATCAACGGCAAACGTTGACCCCGACACTGGGTTTTGCGGTTAATAGTAAAAGTGTGTTCAGTGGGGTTGATCAAACGATCACAACGTCACTGTATGATATTTCAGGCATGTTGAAGTATCACTATTATGTTGGCAATGGTATTAAGTTAGGTGCAGGTGCGGGGTTGGGATTTGTCTATGGTTGGATTGAGCGTGACGATAGAAGAGGTCAACATGCTCAAGGCAGAAGGACATCTTTTTATCGCAATATTGCCCCAATTTTAGGATGGTATTCTGGGTATCAATTAACGCAAGAATTATCGATCGATACAGGCTTTAGCGCCTATTTACCCTATCTATTGAAGTCGCAGCAGACGGTGTATGGTGACAAATCAGCAATACCTACGATTTATCGATTGAGCTTGGGGGTCAGTTATGTTTTTTAGTTTTCCTCACCCAAACCAGCGATTGAAGGTTCAGTTATGTCATTATGCACAGGTTTTTGTGGTTATGATCATTAGCGGTTTAACACTCATGGTGATCACAGGCTGCTCAACAACTTCATCAAGTATACGCTTTAAGCAGGAACCAATCGCAGAGGTTGTCAGTGTACAAAGTGATGTTAATCATGCCAATAATTATGTTTATCAGGCAAAACCTTATAAGACGTAGGTGTGAAAAATAAAAAACAAAAAATAAGTCATTTAGTGTCAAGGCACAATCTGTTTTATCTATTATTGTCAATTACCATTTAGTTGAGGCATTCCAGTGCTTTGATTATTAACCTTTTCCCATTTTTTCCACTGTTTTCAATTTTCCCACTTTTTCTACTGTTTTTATTTTCAACTCAGTAACAGAAGTGAAGAAGCACGCGTTTATTTTTTCGTCACAATAAACGCACGTATTAAACCAATCAAAATTACTATACATCAACAAAAGGAGCATACATTATGTTAGCAATGTGTAAACAAACCCTCAAAGATCAATTCACATGGGCATCTTTAAAGTCATGGGGCATTGCCCTTTTATTTGCTGTGGTGCTGTCGCTGTTATTTGTTTTGGTCAGTGAAGCGGCGGTTGATAAAACAAAGCTGACTAAAGAAGTCAATGATGCGGTTGGCTCAGGCAGTTGGGGACAGATTG
Source organism: Cysteiniphilum halobium (assembly GCF_003574425.1). Lineage (GTDB taxonomy): Bacteria > Pseudomonadota > Gammaproteobacteria > Francisellales > Francisellaceae > Caedibacter > Caedibacter halobius. Next base: position 81,421 of record NZ_QLIU01000017.1, read on the forward strand.
TTTTAGGCGGTATTGCCTTGGTCATTTCTGCGATTTTCTTTTTTGCAGGGAATATTAAAATGGCAGTAACGATTTTTGCAGGAGTTGCCGTACTACTGGGTGTTTATAACTCAGGTTCACTAGGATTTGGTGCTTGATATGGCAAATCAGGAAGAAGATCAGGATTTTACACGCGTGTGTAAATATTTGAATAAACCGCGCTTAACGATGGGCTGCACGACCGATGAAATTGCCCCTGCCTTTGTGGTAATGGCAACAGGGGTGATCACCAGTCATTTAAGTCTGTGTTTTTTAATTGGTATGTCTTGGATATTTGGTTTAAAAACCCTAAAGCGCTATCGTAGTCCTCAATTTTTAGCGGTAGCGATGTACTGGTTTTTAGGTCAGCCAATTTCAAAGATGGTATTTAAAAAAACCATTGATTCCGCTCAGCGATTCTGGTTACGTTAGTTTTTTCGCTTTTTTGACCTTTGTTGTTTTTATTGTTAAACCCTTAATTTAAATAGGAGCGTTTATGGACGCATCACATCATCAATTGGGTCAGTCATTAGGTCAGTATGTCAATCGCTGGCTTAAGATTGGCTTTATCTTTATGTCACTGGTGTCGATTGTGCTTGCTTATGCGTTATATCAGACGATTAAACATAAAATGGTGACGTTAGTGCCACCTGTGTTAAGTCATCAAATGAGCATTAGCCTGATTGAGCCAGATGACTCTTATTTGGCGCAGATGGCGTTATTTTTACTGGGAATGAAGCTGAATGTATCACCCGATAATGTACTGTTAAATCATCGGGTACTAAAAAGCCATACTTCACCGAAAACATGGGGTCAGTTAAATAGTGTGCTGGAGAAAGAAGCTAAGGACATCCAAGAGGGACGTATTTCTTCAGTGTTTTATCCTAGTGAGCAGGAAATGAGTATTGAGCGCTTGCAAGTGAAGGTTAAGGGGATGTTAGAAAAGCGGGTGGGTTTACGTCTTGTTTCACATCAGGAAGTCCGCTTTATTGTGCAGTTTGATTATTACAATGGCTCATTGCATGTCAAAGATATTGTTGAGCTTAAGAAGCCATAGTTTTTTTAGGGAGTTATTTATGATGATTTTTAGCGGGAGAAGTCAGCATTTAGTGCATCGATGTAGTTTACAAGGCGCAAGGTGTGTTCAATTGATCAGAACAATGGTTATATTGCTTGCATCGCTTATATCGCGTATATCGCTTGTATTGCTTTTATTTCTTTTACTACTTACTTATTTTATGACTTATCACATTGCCTTTGCAGAGACAACACTTAATGTCTCCCATGCAGATAGCGTTGCTGTGCTTGATAAAAGGGCAGATAAACATGCCATCACAGAGGAGACAGATGAGGCGCGATTACTGTCTGCAATGAAAAAGCAAGGGGTGATGCCTGTTGCCGTAGAGGGTAATGATACGAATAAAAAGACAAATTCAAAGCGTCATCAAGCAGTGGCAGAGATTTCACCAGAGGAGATAACATCCTTAAGCCAATGGACAGCCGATCACAACAACCAACATAAGGTTAATAGTAGCTATCCTTCGACCCTTAAACCCTTGGATGCCAAGCGGATACCTTTTAGTAATCATCAGACGTTAACGGTGCGTTTGTCTAAAACAGACAGCAATCGTTTATACGTTGAGGGGGATAAAATTACTGATTTTACCTGTCAACAGGGCTTTTGTTTTGTTGATCGTCATCGTTTGGATAAGACAGGGGATGCGTTAGTGACGTTGGGCAATGCCGCACGTTTAGGCACAGGCTTTACGGCTTTTGTGCTGACAGCATCAGGGCGACAGTTTACGTTATATGCGGTACCAGAGGTTAACAGTGGTCAAACCATTGGCTTTATTGCTCAAGGGGGTAGCAGTCTTAAAGCCCATGACGTTGAGAAAAAAACACCGTATCGAACCTTAGTGGTGTCGATAATACGCGCGATGATCAATTATGAAAAGACAGGCGAATTACCAGAAGGGTATACAACGACTGAGATTCCGATGGAAGATCATGTTAACCATCGAGAAAATGCCGTAGGTCATCAAAAACTGAATCAGGGGTTGAGTTATCAACCTGTACGATTATTTAAAGGGGGTATGTTAACAGGGGTTGTTTATGCGATTCAAAACGTCAATGCGCAGGTTATTCACTTACACCCTAAAATGTTTTATCAAAAAGGCATGGTTGCAGGGGCATTGAGTAAAGAACAACTGGCATCGGGGGAAGTGGGTTACTTTTATGCCTTAATCCAAGAGGGCGCGAGTGATGTTTAAGTTTTTAAAAGTATTAATCCTTAATAAGCAGCTTAAGCGTATGTGCAATGCATTTAAGGTTAAGTTAAATAGTAAGGGTAGTAAAGGCAGTAAGGGTACTCAGAAAAACGCCATGCATGAAGCAGGTCGTCCTTATGTTACTGGGCAAATGCATGACATTAACGACAGTGATCAAAACAAAGAAAATGAGAAAGATGACAAAAATGACAAAAATGACAAAAATGAATCTGTATCAACTGATCATCATCAAACGATGATTGATGCGACTGTCTTTGAAAAAAATAAAGATACAAAGAAACGTTTATTAACCTTGATGATCTTTGTCGCTGTTGCAGGTGGTTTTATCTGGTTATTGACGATTTTTATGTCATCCAAGGCAAAGGTTAAGCCAACCGTGGTGATTGAGGGTGATGACAAAGTATTGGCTGCGGGTGAATTTGTTAAAATCAAGGGTGCCACGTTTACTGCTGACGACAATAAAAGCGCTTTGACCCATCAGCAACGTCAGATTGATGATGTGGTCAGTCAGTTGGATAAGCTGACAAAAGAAAATCATTCATTGAATGATTCTCTTGATCGTCAACGTCAGCATTTTGAACAAGAAAACAGTTATTTAAAAAAGCAGCTTTCAACGCAACAACAGGAAACACAGCGGTTGATCGATGAAGCTAACAAAACAGAAAAAACAAACAAAGCGGAAAAAGCCAACGCGTTAATGTCAATAGTGACCAATAGCAACCAATTCTCTCAATTTGCTCAATCCGCTCAGTCCTCCCATGGCAAACCAACAATGCCACAGGGTGAAAGCGTCAGTCAATGGGATAATCAAGGCAATCAAAACAATCAAAATAATCAAGGGGTTTTTGGTCAAGGGCATTATGCCCATACAGAGCCAGTTCACGTTGTGCGCTTACCGGTGAGTTTCACGACCACGGTAGTTGAAAAGGACGATGAGGGTAGCCAGTATATCCGTAACTATAGCAATTATGTGCCAACAGGTACTTTTTGTGAAGCCAAGCTATTAGGTGCTGCGGAAGCGCAAGCAGGCGTTGATGCTCAAGGTGATGCCTCACCGATTTTGTTTGAGGTAAAAAATCATTGTATATTACCCAATGGTAAACAATCGAAACTTAAGGGTGCGTTTATTACTGCCAGTGTTTATGGGCGTATTTCTTCATCAAGGGGTATGGTGCGCTTAGAACATTTATCACTGGTACGCAAAGATGGTTCAATCTTAGATATTGGGGTTGAGGGCACGGCATTTGATTTGAGCGGTAAAAATGGTATTCGTGGTGAATTTAAACTGCGCAATGATAAGGTGATTATGAATGCAGGGATTGCGGGGCTGTTATCAGGCTTAGGTGAATCAGCCTCACAATATTCACAAACCCAGTCTGTGTCACCTTTAGGCGCAACGACAACGATTGATGCTTCAAAGATTTTACCTAATGCTTTGGGTAAAGGGGCTTCTCAATCTTTTGGTGAGATCAGCAAATATTATATTGAGTTTGCCAAGCAATTTCAGCCAACGATTGATTTACGTGCGGGTGCTAAGGTGAATATTGTTTTTTTAAAAGGCTTTCCTATTGTTGATGAAGCGCGTATTCGTGCGTATGAGCAGAAAGTGGAAGCAGCACGTGAGGAAAAGATAAAAAAAGCCAATATGCAGCCATTAAATGTGCCGACATCAGCAATATCGCCTACATCCTCGATGAGGATGCCTGCTTACAATATGCCGCCAAATGATCAAATTGCCAATCACTATGATGCATCCTCAGTGAATCCTTTTGGTGGTGATGAGCGTAATACGCTGACACAAGAACAACATGCATTATCAGCACCACTACCTGATGGTCTACCACGATCAAGATAACCATTGTGTCGATGGTTGTTCAATTTTTTCAAACTTTTTAATTATAATTTTCAAGAGGTTTTAGCGATGGATTCAGTTCAAGATAAGCAGGTCATCATGACCCTGTTACCCTTATTGCAGCGAATGACTTTAATGGTTTTAATGACTTTGTTTTTTCGCGTATTTTTTAATTCCCTTTTATCACATTTATCACATTTATCGCGTATATGGGCTTTATTATCATTACTTTGGTTATGTCTGTTATCAGGCTGTTCAACTTTTAGCAGTAGCTTTGACTGTGATCGTATTGGTGGCATTAAAGGCTGTGTGTCGATGAGTGAGGTTTATGCGCAATCATCAGATGATCTCTCTTATTTTTCTGATGTATCTTATGCTGGGGATAGTTCAAATACAACAGCAATAAATGACATAAAGGCAAGAGCAAAACTTAAAAGTGTTAAAGGAATCACAACAATACCGAGTGGTTCAGCATTCACTGTGCCTGCGATCGGTCAGCCTGTGCGTGTTGGTGATACGATTCAAAAGATGATGATTTTTGATTATATCGATAGTGAGGGTAATTATAACGAGCCAAGTATCGTTTACACGGTCTTGCGTGGTGCCAATTGGTTAAACCATTCCGTGCATGCGGTTAAAGCGATGGGGGATGAGTAAGATGAGTGAAATGAATCAAGTAAGTAAAAGAAGTAAAATAAACAAGCTTAAAAGTATCAAAAGTATCAAAAACCTGTGTTTCCCTTTTAAGCTTGAGCATCACAGTCCGTTTGCAGTATTAAAAAAATACGCCAAGCCCAAGGGTGCTGGGCATTTTCATCATTTGCTACCTTATCGTTTTTATGATGCTGAACGTGGAATATTTCATAATCAGTATGCCAGTGAGGGGTTGTTAAGCAGGCAGGCTAAATGCGCTAAAAATGGCTATGGCTTTGGCTTACAGTTGTCACCCTTGACAGGGGCAAATATCCATCTTGCTAAAGATTTAAACGATATGATCGTCAGTAAATTACCTGCGGGCAAAAAGTTCAGTTATCAGTTTAGCTTGTTAGGGCATCGACAGTTACTGGAAAAAATCCAGTATAACGCGTATGTGCATTCTAAGCGAGGTGGGATGTATGCCGATATTGCCAACCATCAGGCAAATCTGGCGATTAAAGCGTTGATTGATGGTTTCCCCAGTGGTTATGGCAAACACGCGCACTTTGATTTAAAAGACTATGAAGCGTATTTCTTTGCGCACTGTATTGCTCAGGATGCCAGTAAGATGGCACAGGTGAAAGAAGATGTTGAAATTGCATTGTCTACGGCACAAATTCAGTATCAAGCAATGGCTGCTGAGGATTTAATGGCGCATGTTGGCAATATTATCAATCATAATCCCAAAAAATTAACGCCCAGCCAGTATCATCATAATGTTTACGATTATCTTAATCAGCAAGTATGTGATGCCTCAACGGTAATTGATCAGATAGACGCAAATTATATTGACATTGCGTTTATGGATGAAACCTGTGGTTATGGTGAAAATCATGCGTCAGGACAATCAGTAGTGCATGTAGATAAAGTGGTATCAGCACAAGCAAGGGGGCAAGAAGAAAGAAAAGTTGAAAAAGTTGAAAAAGGTGAACAAGATAAAAAAGTTAAAAGAGCTGAGGTTCGCGTGGTCTGTTTAAGCTTAAAAAAATTGCCGAGTGATTTTTTTATGACGCAGTTACCTGAGTTTTTAAGCTCAAGCAATAACATTGGATTATCCTTGCGCTGTCCTTTTTTATGGACAACGAATTTTCAAATTGAAGATAAACTAAAATCGGATACACAAACGCGTCAGAAGATTAAAAATTTAGATAAATTAAGATCGATTGGTTTTGAAAAGCTATTACCATTCTTATCGGATGAATTAAGCGAGTATCGTGACATCCATCGTGGGCTTGAGGATGACCGTTATCGCATCTGTACGTTTTCGATGGACTTAATTTTGTTTTCAAGCAAAGCAGATTATAAAAAAGATGTGGCAGCGGCAATGAATTTATTTCGACATGGTTTACAGTTACAGGATTGCCAGTATCTACAAGGGCAAATCTTTCAGAGTATTTTTCCGTTTTGTTACGCGCCGTTAAGTGATGATCGCCAGCGCTCAGGCACAAGACATCGGACGAAATCACCGAATGTGGTGAGTTTTTTACCGATCGTTGGTGACTATAAAGGGGCATATGACCCTGATAAGGGTGAGCATCAAGGGCGTAGTTACGGTTTGATCACCACAACAGCTAAGAATCAGTTTGCGCCATTGAATTTATTTAAGATGGGCACAGATTCCTATAATGTGGTGATTGCAGGTGCTAAAGGGTCAGGTAAATCGGTATTGGCGCAATTGCTGATTTATCAGATTGTGGCAATGGGAGGGTATGCATGGGCAATTGATAAGGGTAACTCTTTCCGTGATTTGGTTGAAATCGTTGAGGGTCGGCACATTAATGCGATGGAGTTGTATTTAAATCCGTTTAGTTATTTGGATTTAGAGCAAATGGAAAGTGATCCTGATCTGATGAATGACCCTGATATTGATGTGTATTCGGTTTATTCCAATACCATTTCAATGATTGCGGAGTTGTTTTATATGATTGGTAAGCCCAAAGAAAAGGATGTTTGTCCGTGGCAATTTGCGAAACTGACCCAAGCGGTAATGCTCGCGCATCAGCAATTTACAACCAACACCAAGGTTGATCATGTGTGGGATGAGCTTAAAAAAATGGTCGATGAGCAACGCGCCCAAAATAACGGACATTGTGACACAAGACTGTCTGACTGGTTGGATTTATTAAAGGTCTATCGCACGGATTCTTACAGTAAGACACACAGTAAGATTTTTAATGAAACCTCAAAGCTTGACCCTGATTCACCGTTTATCTGTGTTGAGGTTGAGGGTGTATCTAAAGAGATGATTAATCCGTTAATGATGGCATTATCGATTGATATTAATAATCGGATTATTTTATCCAGAGACGCAAAGCCCAAAGGCTTCTTTATTGAAGAAGCACCACAGATTATGCGCTTTGAATCACAAACCTTGCAGGATAAATTTTCGGAAGCTGCTGCGACCTATCGTAAAAAGAACGCATCCCTTGCCTTTATTGGTCAAACGGTCAAGGAGTTAAACAGTACCAGTTTGTTAGCACAGGGTTATGAGAAAGCAGCGATTAAAATCATTATGTCGCAGGATGCCACTTTTGCTGCATTTGCCAAACAGAATAAAGAGAATCCTTTGTTTCCTGATCGCGAGATTAAGATAATACAACACTTTCGTCCATCGTCTGAGGCATGGTTTTCCTCGTTTTTAGTTAAGCGCGGTGAGTTTTCATCAGAGCATCGATTTTTTCTTGACCCTTATTCAAAGATTATTACGTCAACGAAAAGACAGGAAGTGGACGCTGTTAAAAACTATCGCAAACAGGGTTACGCGCTTAAAGAGGCAATTATGCTGACAGTCAATGAATTTTATGGGGATGAGTTGGCGGAGTTACAACGATTTAGTGAGCAATTTGCCAGTTTACAGGCACGCAATCAAGTAGATATTGATTATGCCGATTTCAAGCAGCGTTTAGCTGAAACAAGTGATGGTCAAGTGCGCCAGAATATTAATCACAAACAACAAACATAGCACCAAGCCTATGTTAAAAAACATAAGCTTGTGCTACTGCCTCCACGACATTTATTAACTGGTGCTGATGATACGTCTTTTGTCCACCTTTACATTTTTTTACTTTAATGAGAAGTAACATTTTGTTGTTTCGCTATTTTGCTGATTATTATCAGCATTAAACTAATTGCGGTCATCAAATAATGACATGT
>NZ_QLIU01000018.1 GCF_003574425.1 Cysteiniphilum halobium
TAAGATATGTTTTTTTCATGATTCTAACCTTTGTTTTGTTTTTTAACCTTAAAAGAGTTTGGATAACAGTTTGTATTGTCTGTTAAAATACTCCTTTAAAGTGTTTGGATTTTATTTTTGTATGATGCAAGCAATTGCAGCTGCTATGTCACCATGTTGATTAATCTTGCAATAAAGTTAATGAGATACCGATAAGCAAGGAAGATATGTACGGAAAACTCAGATCATGTAGCAGTAAAGTGGTAATAAATACAACTTATACTAATACACATCTTTTGAAACACAGCTGGCCATTCCACCTAATTGTGCCTTTTGAAACATATTCATCCAATCATCGCTACCGGAGTCATTCTTATTGATTCCTTCAGTGCCATTACCCTTGGTAAATGTGCATGGCATGATATCTTGATTTCCAGATACAAATGGTGTAATACCGTTATTCTTTCCCTTTCTGATTAAATCGTTCATAGATGAGTCTTCGTTTGTACCATTGGTGTATACCATAAAAACAGCTCTTCCATACATATTGTTATTGTCATGATGATGAGATTCAGACCAGTCATCATGATCTTGATGAAAGATATCATCAAATACACTGTCGTCATCTGAATCACTAGTTGTGTATGAAATATATCCATATCGTTTGCTATCTTCTGAACCGCTTGATCCCGCTTCAGGATTAGAGCCTGAGTATCTATCATATATTGCAGCATTGCCACCAGACCTGTAACCGCCATGATAGCTGTCAAAGTAAAATGACTTTTGCTGCTGATAACCAAGTGTCATTCCAACAGTTGGATCATTCATATCATTTAATATTGTCATATTTATTTTTGCATCACCATCTTCAGCTGAGTATGGGATATAACAAGCACCATGTGCTGGTAGATGAACAAGTAAATCATGACAACTTAATGAGCATAAGTCACCGGCAATATCATGATTAGAAGCTCTGCCATCTGCATCACCGTCAAAACTGTGACCAGCTGTTGGGAAAAAATGGACATCTGTTCCATCGCTTTTCAGATTTTTAATTTTGGCATCTAACGGCGCATCATTTGGGTTGGAAAAGATAATAATAGGGTATTTGTTATTATTGTCGGTTGCTTGTTCAGTATATGCGGTGTTATCAATATTAGAGTAATATTCAAAATCAGCGTGTGCTGCAGTGCCTAACCCTAGTAATATTATCAGTGGTAAAAAATTGAATTTATTCATGTTATATCTCCAAATTATTTGAATTAAATTGATTTAATCTTGTTAAGTGTCAGTTTATGACCAGTCTAATGGCACGTAGACACTGGAACCATTAAAAGAGATCATTGAACCCAGCGAACTTGCCATATAGGCATTTGATTCAGGTTTGAATATATCTGTTCTTTTTTGTCCATCAGCATCTAATGAGTTCGCAATATATTGTGACTTTGGAATATCCTTAGAGAAATGCAGTAGTGTTGAGAGTTTGTTATCTGGGAACAAGGATGGCATCATCACCAAAAGTATGCGACTGCTTAACCCTTGATCATCTACAGGTGCTACTTTCTCAGGGAGTGTTGCTGAGAAAATAGGTGTGGTTGACGACAAGTTTAATAATCCATTAGGTAAATAGCCATCAAGGTAAAAACTTGATGGTGTACTATCATCTGATAGTTGATAGTCAATGGTTGGATAACGTTTCACAAAATGATCATTTATAAAGTTGGATGTTGCCAACCATAAAGATACATCAGGTGCAGTCGCATCGCGAGCAATATAGAAATCATCTTCAAAAGCATCATATATGCCTTGCGTTGTCTGATCAGCTGAAAGTGCATCTTGATCAGAATGTCCTAGTTGCCTATAGTTATTAAAGTGATAATCAATGCCACTATTATTATGAATTGCATAATTAATAAAGCGATAATTACTCTCCGGAGTGACAGGTATTTCAAATTGCTTCCAGTTGTTGTTATCGCTGAGTACTTGACCTAGCTGAGTACCATACATACTTGAAGTGGATGCATATAGTTTAAGCTTGTCAACATAAGCTGCTTTCTGAATAAGTGAATAACCATCATTTGTTATAATCTGTCCGTTTGAATCAAACTTTGACATGAAACCAAACTGGGGTACTTGGCAGAATACAGGGTTGGTGTGACCATTTATGTTTATGTTTACTACCTGAGATGGATCACAGTAAAATGACTGCAATGGTCCATAAGCAGCATCACTTTGAAGGAAATACTCACCAGACAAACTGATATTTTTATTATCTCCAATTGAGTAGAGTCCATTGATGAAATATGGATAAAGTTTTTCTGGAGATGATTTAAAGTTAGCATGTGTACCGATACTATTTGTGTTCCAAGTTGTTTTTAAAGTAAGGTCTCCAGTTTTTGAATTTACAGGAGGGCTTGTGCGATCGGGGCTTGAAAAGAACAACTGTGAATCATCGTCAGCCTTATTAAGGCTAAGTGTATTTGAAGAAATAGCGTGTAAACCTTTTGCGTCACCATCAGTAACAGAAAAATATACATTTGCCTGTATCGCACTTAAATCACTATTTTCAGATAGATACAGTATGTAACTTAAAAAATTACTGCCAAGTATAACTGTATCTCCATATGTCTGGCTCAGTGAAGAATGATTTACATCATTAGCATCATACACAGCAGCGCTGTCAATATCACGCTCACTGTTTGTCAGTGTGTTCATCCGAGAGCTGATGAGATTAGCTGTGCCATTTGTCATCACAACATGCTGCTTGACAAAATCAATATCACCTTGTGTTATGGAATGACCATCATCTCTGGAGATGACAAGATATATTGGTTGTCCATAAACGCCATTGGCATAAGTATTTACCTGAGATTCATCAGATACACTATGGTTTGATCGAGTAGGTAGTTGAGACTGAAGCTTTATTTGAATGTGTTTGTAATCTTGATATTGTGCGTCTGATATTGAGCTAATATTCTCCACTGAAACGGATTGCTGTTCTATCATATCTTCTGGCAGTTTCTGGCTGTCGACAACATTATAGTTCGCTAGAAAAGCTTTAAAGTTCAATGTAGATAACTCTTTTGTACTACTAAAGTAAATCGTAGAAGGATTAGGTTCTGGTTGATGGGAAAACGTATCAGTAGATATTTCAGTAAAGCCAGTTGATGGCGTGAAGTACCCTTGGTTTTCAATATTATATATAAGCCCATTTCTACTAGAAAGTTCTTTTGTATCCAGGATATATTTGGAATCTGGGGTTAGCTGAACTTTATATAGATATACATTATCCTGGTTATATTGCATGACACCGACTTCTGTTGCCTTAATAGTGTCAGCATATGCTGAGAGGCTTAGCCCTATACTAACAAATGTTGTGATACCTTTGACTGCTTTTTTCATTGGTTATTTCTCCTTTAATTGATTGATAAATAAAATATGCATTAACGGTAAACTGTAAGTGATTGATAGAATACTGGTTAGGATGTATTGAATCTGATCACATATTGTAAATTAAATGTAAAATAATGATGAGGAGAGCTCAGATATCTTCAACAAACAGAGGTTTTTTATTGATGTCAGATTCGCTTAGGATGATAGAAAATATATTAGCTGTAAGCTGCTACAGTAAAATGAATAGTCTATCACAATGTTGGATTTATACACTTAACCCTTTTCTAGTGGGGCAAGAGGGCTATTGATTAAGATATTTTGCTCTGAGCTTATTATTAAAATAATCTCTCCAGCTGGTAGTATGATTTAGAAAATTGCTTATTTTCTGCAAAGTACTGATTTTATTAACTTGATAATTCTCTATCATTCCCGCATTCTGTACTCCTACATCGGGGTTGAGAACCTTATGATTTGATTCTCCTTCTATTGTTGAAGGAACTTCAACAGCACGTCCCTGTTCAAGAGGGTATGACATTCTATAGTCAATTTCTATTTGTAGCTGTTGAACAATACTCTGCCAAGCCATTCCATTAGGTCTACTCATATCAGGATTCTCGCTCAAACCCATTGAAAGCATTCCCTGGTCATCCCACGTTCTGCTTACATCAAGATAATTACCCAAAGCAGAAATATTAGATTGACCATAATAGATTTTATTTAATTGACTATTGGCTTTCTCTTTGGAGATTTTACCGTCTCCACAAAGTGTAACCAACTTATCTGGGTCTCTAAAGTCCATATTTGCTTTAACATCAAATGCAATCCCTGCC
>NZ_KZ984540.1:0-25285 GCF_003574425.1 Cysteiniphilum halobium
GATGAAGGGCAAGAGGATTCAGGTCAGATCGAACTTGATCTGTAACGCATAACGTAGTTATGCAGCGGCTTGCCGCTTAAGTACCACGGGTTTAGCCCGTGGGTATCTATTGAGTTGCGTTGTTTTCTAATAGTTCCTTGCAAACCAGTGCTTCTTTGACTCTCTTGATATTCCCATTTTAGTAAATGTGCAATAAGTACAATCAAACGACTTTTAAGCTCTCTAAAATCACTCTTACCCATACTTTCTACTTCCTCAACTAAGTGCTCTATATCCACTTTATCAAAAGCTTTTTTTCTAAGTGCTTTGACGGTTTGCAGGGTCCATGCATAGAAATCTCTATCGTAAAGTGTATTTGCCATATGTTAATCTCCTAAACGTTAGCTTAGCTCTTTGAAAGTATATACAATTTAAAAGTATACAGACAAAATTTTAGTGCAATGAAAGTAAATAAACTATAAGAAACTAAAAAGCGCACAGATATGCGCTTGAAAAGAATATAGGTGATTAAGCTGGAACCGACCAACCAGTAACTTGCTGAAGGACTTTGCCTAATTCAGCAGGTGATTTGCTAACAGCAACGCCAGCAGCTTCAAGTGCTGCAAATTTCTCAGCAGCTGTACCTTTACCACCAGAGATGATCGCACCTGCGTGACCCATACGCTTGCCAGCAGGTGCTGTTACACCCGCGATGTATGATACAACCGGTTTAGTGACGTGGTTTTTAATGTATTCAGCAGCTTCTTCTTCAGCTGAGCCACCAATCTCCCCGACCATGATGATTGCTTCAGTTTGCGGATCGTTTTGGAACATCTCCAAAGCATCGATAAAGTTAGTGCCTGGAATTGGATCGCCACCAATGCCGATACACGTTGATTGACCAAAGCCTAAAGCTGTTGTTTGATTCACTGCTTCGTATGTTAAGGTACCAGAGCGTGATACAATACCTACTTTACCTGGCATATGAATGTTACCTGGCATAATACCAATTTTACACTCACCTGGCGTAATAACGCCTGGGCAGTTTGGACCGATTAAACGTGAACCTGAGCGTTCAACATAAACTTTAGTTTCAAGCATGTCCATAACGGGAATACCTTCAGTAATACATACGATCAATTTGATGCCAGCATCAGCCGCTTCAATGATAGAATCTTTACAAAAAGGTGCAGGCACATAGATAACTGTTGCATCAGGTTGCACTGCGTCAACTGCCTCTTGAACTGTGTTGAATACCGGTAGACCTAAGTGTGTTGTACCACCTTTGCCTGGCGTGACTCCGCCAACCATTTTTGTACCATAAGCAATGGCTTGCTCTGAGTGGAAAGTACCTTGCTTACCAGTAAAGCCTTGGCAGATAACTTTTGTATTTTTATTAACTAGAACGCTCATACGTGAGATACCTCTTTAACTGCTTCGATGATTTTCTTCGCACCATCTGTGAACCCATTAGCAGCAATAATATTCAAGCCGCTTTCTTTTAATTTTTTAGCACCTAACTCAGCATTTGTACCAGCAAGACGAACGACAACTGGTACTTTAACACCAACTTCTTCAACCGCTGCCATAATACCTTCAGCAATCATGTCACAACGCACGATGCCACCGAAGATATTAACAAATACACCTTTAACCGCTAAATCAGATAGAATGATTTTGAATGCTTCTGATACGCGTTCTTTTGTAGCTCCTCCGCCCACATCTAGGAAGTTTGCAGGACGTCCACCGTGCAGTTTAACAATATCCATTGTCGCCATTGCAAGACCAGCACCATTAACCATGCATCCTATGTCACCATCTAAAGCAACATAGTTAAGCTCCCACTCAGCAGCGCGTGCCTCGCGCTCATCTTCTTGCGATAAGTCACGCCATTCAGCTAATTGTGGCTGGCGATATAGTGCATTGCCATCAACTGCTACTTTAGCATCTAGGCAGTGAAGATTGCCTTCTTTAGTGATTACTAATGGGTTGATTTCTAACAGTTCAAGATCTCTTTCTTGAAACATTTTCGCAAGGCCTAAGAAGATCTTAGTAAATTGCTTGATTTGATTACCTTCTAAGCCAAGCTTAAACGCAATTTTACGTGCTTGATAAGGTTGCGCACCCACGACTGGGTCAATAATTTCTTTGAAGATTTTTTCAGGTGTGTTTTCTGCAACTTCTTCAATTTCAACACCACCTTCAGTCGATGCCATAAAGATAATGCGACGCGTGCTACGATCAACAACCGCGCTTAGATATAATTCTTTGGCAATATCAGTGCAGCTTTCGATAAGGATTTTGCTAACTGGCTGACCGTTTTCATCGGTTTGGAAAGTAACAAGACGCGTACCCATCATGTTTTTCACAAAATTAGCAACATCTTCCTTGTTAGAAACAAGTTTTACACCACCAGCTTTACCGCGACCGCCTGCGTGAACCTGAGCCTTAACAACCCACATGTCACCACCAATTTTATCAACAGCAACCAACGCTTCTTCAACGCTTTCAACAGCATAACCTTTTGATACCGGTAAGCCGTATTCAGCAAAAAGCTGTTTTGCTTGATATTCATGTAAATTCATATCTTTCTCACTATTTACTTTATGGTTTGTTTAACAAAATTTTCATGTTCTGATCGACACAAAAACGAAAACACCGGCAAGTATATACCACCCGCAAACCATTTTACAGTCTTTCTGCCATTGAATTTCTTGTTCTTTTGAGCCATTTGATATTGCTAATAGTCCTTGCTATTACCTGCAATCCAATGACTCACAATTATCAAAAACTTCTTTGACATTAAACAACGCAAAATGATTCACGAGTGGTATATCCTAATATTAATGCTCGGTTAAGCATCAATTACCAAAGTTTTTGTTTTCGCTTTTTTTAATCTGTATATACTCATGGGAAATCTACTTTTTTGAACTTAGGTTATGGAATTTTTAAACGAGATATCACCTATTATTATCATTGCAGCAACCGTTATTGCTATTTGTGTTGGCAGTTTTTTAAATGTGGTGATTATGCGTCTGCCCAGAATACTAGACAAACAATATGAAGATCAAGCATATGACATCCTCAAGATCTCGCCATCTAAGATAGGTAGTGACAGGCTTGAAAACATTAGCCGTCAGTCAGCTTGTCCAAAGTGCAACAATCGATTGAAACCGTGGCATAATATTCCTATTTTAAGCTTTGTTTTTTTGCGTGGTAAATGTAGTTTTTGTCACGCGAAAATATCTTTAATCTATCCTATTGTTGAGTTATTAAGTGGTCTTTTAGTATTCTTAACACTCTGCTATTTTGGAGTGACACCTGCTGCTTTGTTGCTATGTTTGATGTATTTCTTTTTAATCCCACTAGCAGTAATTGATCTCAAGCATTTTATGTTACCTGATAACCTTACTTTGCCATTACTATGGATAGGATTGTTAGCAAATTGCGCTTTTGTTTTCAGCTCGCCAATACAAGCAATATTAGGAGCGGTGTTTGGTTATGGCGTATTGTGGGTTGTGTTTTGGGTATTTAAATTTCTTACTAAGAAAGAAGGTATGGGCTATGGTGACTTTAAATTAATGGCAGCACTTGGTGCTTGGTTTGGTGCACCAAGCTTACTGTTTTTGATATTCACCAGTGCGGTAATTGGCATTGTCTTTGCTATCGTTATAAGCTTAATAAAGCGACAAGGAACCTCGCTGATTCCTTTTGGTCCCTCCATCGCACTTGCTGGTATATTATATTCTTTTATCGGTCAAGCATTGACTCACTCATATTTCCAAATGCTATTTCCGCATTTTTAGATAAGATTTATGGGCTAAGACTAAATGCTCACCCACAAGTGCTCAACGTACCCTGAGCGTAAGTCGAAGCGATGCACTGAGCATCAGTCGAAGTGGGTAGCTTGGGAAAATCATACTTCATAAAGGCTTCGACTTACGCTCAGCCAACGCTTACACAATCAAAGTGGGCAGGAATATGGTTATAGCCGATTTATGTTAAGAGCAAAATCTAGTAGTAGACACCTCCAAAAAATTACTTTACGATAACCATTGTTTACAACAGGGGTGCACTTAGCTGAGAGCAAAATGCAAATTTTGTAACCCTTTGTACCTGAACTAGTTAGTACTAGCGTAGGAAGTTGTTATGACGATTTGTATTTTGTATTGTGTCTAAGCGAAGCGATCAGCGCAATATATCACGAAAAGTTTTCCTACGCATGTAAAAGGCAAAATCTCAAGGAGCCATACATGCCACAGCATAAAAAAACATCATCTAAGCATCGTAATACCGAAGCATTGACTTTGTCATCTGATTTACAAGTAGCCTACCCTGCATCGACAAAGAAATATCTTAAAACAGAGGATAATCTTCCAGTACCTTTTCGCTATATTACCCAAAGTGATACGTTGAGTGAGCAAGGGCGTGTACAAAATCCTGAGATTGCGGTATATGACACTTCGGGTAAATATAGTGATGAGTCGTATCGTCATGACTTGGTTGAGGGTCTACCTAAATTGCGCCAAGCATGGCTTAAAGATAATAATGAGATTGAGACATTAGCAGACTTTAGTGCCGAATTTACCCATACGCAAAAAGACTTAGCATTTCCCAAACGTGCTAAGCCATTAAAGGCAAAACAAAGCCATAATGTTACACAAATGCATTATGCGCGTCGTGGAATAATCACCAAAGAAATGACTTATGTTGCCATGCGTGAGAATCTCAAACGTGCAAATGCACATATTCAAGATCCTATTTTGCTCAAGCAGCATCCAGGTGTTGATTTTGACGCAAATATTCCTAAAGAAATAACGCCTGAGTTTGTACGTCAGGAGATTGCTTTGGGACGCGCGATCATTCCAAGTAATATTAATCATCCAGAGATGGAACCGATGATTATTGGACGCAATTTCAGCGTCAAAATCAATGCAAATATTGGGACATCCGCGGTAAGCTCATCGATTGCTGAAGAAGTCGAAAAAATGGTCATTGCAACCCGTTGGGGTGCAGATACAGTGATGGATCTATCAACGGGTAAGAATATTCACCAAACGCGTGAGTGGATTATTCGTAATTCGCCTGTGCCAATTGGTACGGTACCGATTTATCAAGCACTTGAAAAGGTTGATGGTCAAGCAGAAAAACTCACATGGGAGATTTTTCGTGATACGCTGATTGAACAAGCCGAGCAGGGGGTAAGCTATTTCACCATTCATGCCGGTGTGCGTTTGAAATATATTCATTTAACCGCTAAAAGACTAACAGGTATTGTCTCACGTGGTGGCTCAATTATTGCCAAATGGTGTATTGCGCATCATAAAGAAAGCTTTATCTACACACACTTTGATGAGATCTGTGAGATTATGAAAGCTTATGATGTTGCTTTTTCTTTAGGTGATGGATTGCGTCCTGGTTCCATTTTAGATGCGAATGATGAAGCACAGTTTGCTGAGCTTGAGACCTTGGGTGAGTTAACCAAGCGTGCGTGGGATAACGATGTGCAAGTGATGATCGAAGGCCCTGGGCATGTGCCAATGCAAATGATTAAAGAGAATATGACCAAAGAGCTTAAAGATTGTTTTGAGGCGCCATTTTATACCTTAGGACCATTGGTAACGGATGTGGCACCTGGCTATGATCACATTACTTCAGCGATAGGAGCGGCACAAATTGGCTGGTATGGTACCTCGATGCTGTGTTATGTGACACCGAAAGAGCATTTAGGTTTGCCGGATAAAGAAGATGTGCGTGAGGGTATTGTTACCTATAAATTAGCAGCGCATGCAGCAGATTTGGCCAAGGGGTTCCCTGGTGCGCAAATTCGTGATAATGCCTTATCAAAAGCACGTTTTGAATTCAGGTGGCAAGACCAATTTAATTTAAGTCTAGATCCACAAAAGGCACAAAGCTTTCACGATCAAACATTACCAAAAGAAGGGCATAAGCTTGCACATTTTTGTTCAATGTGTGGGCCTAAGTTCTGCTCGATGAAAATTACACAAGAGGTACGTGACTATGCCAAAGAGCATAAGATTGATTTGGCTGATGTTGCGACCAAAGGCATGCAGCAAAAAAGTGAGGATTTCTTAGCACAAGGTGCAGAAATTTATCATGTTGAATAGCACAAGGATTGCAATTATTGGTGGTGGCCTTGTTGGGCGTATATTGGCACTAACACTGCTTGAATCAGGGTCTGATATCAGTATTGATCTATATGAAAAAAGTGCTGATTTCAGTGGTAAATCAAGTTGTGGTTATGTCGCTGCAGGAATGGTCGCTCCGGTATCTGAAGCGTTAGATGAAGGGCAAAAAATCTATGATATATCGCATGCTTCGACAGAGGCTTGGATGGATATTGATCGGTGGTTATCAGGTGGGGTTTTTACACAAACGGGAACAAATATTGTAGCTCACCCTTTTGACCTGAGTGACCTTGAAACCAAAATCGAGCGTGCTAGAAGTTTGAGTTTATGTGAACACGCTTATGCGCAAACAGTATTAGCAGACCAATATTATAAAGATAAATTATTAAATCGTATGCTTCATATCGAGAACGAAGGATGTGTACATGTGCCGAGATTCTTTGGTCAATCAGCACTTTACTTAATGCGTCATCCGCAAGTTCATTTGCACTTATTACAGGATATTTCAAAAGCACGTTTGCAAGGCTTTAAAAAAGACTATGATTATGTCTGTGACACGCGTGGTCTGGGTGCCAAGGATAGTTTCAATGATTTATATGGTATTCGTGGTGAAGCTTTAGTGGTTTATGCACCAGAAGTCAATATTCAGGTGATTACTAGGTTATGCCACCCGCGCTTTCCATTATATATCGTGCCACGTGGAGGTGGATTTTATTATATTGGTGCAACGATTGTGCAATCAGAGGATGTAAGTCAGATTAGTATGATTTCACAGTTAGCCTTATTGAGCGCTTTGCTGATAGTTGATGAGGGATTTGTGGAGGCGAGGATTGTAAAAAATTTCACCCAAGTACGTCCTTGCTTTAAAGAGGGCTTGCCAAGGCTCATACAACAGAATAATCTGATAACACTCAATGGATTTTATCGGCATGGCTATCTTTTAGCACCTATCTATGCGCTAGAGGTTGTTGATAAAATAAAAAATAGTATAAAAGTAGTGGAGCAAGCATGATAGAGATCGTATTAAATGGTGAGAAAAAACGACTTAAAAGTCAGCAATCATTACAAGCGTTACTAACTGATATTGGTTTTGCATCAAGTTACGCTGCGGTTGCTGTCAATAAATCAATTATCGATTACAGTGCTTATGACACAACACAAATTAAACAAGGTGATGAGATTGACATCCTCACACCGATGCAAGGTGGTTAGATGGGGAAGTTACAGCTTTATGATGTAAATCTTGAGTCACGTATGCTTTTGGGAACGGCACTTTATCCGAGCTTAGATAGTATGTGTGGTGCGATTGATAAGTCTCAGACGCAAATGGTTACTGTGGCATTAAAGCGCGAACTGCATGGGGGTAAAAATAACTTTTTCTGGCAAAGTATACAGCAGAGTAATTGTCATGTTTTGCCCAATACTGCAGGTTGTAAAACAGCAGATGAAGTGTTGATGATTGCCAAGGCAGCAAGACAAATCTTTAATACCGATTTTATTAAGCTTGAAGTGATTGGTGATAACCATACATTACAACCTAATGTGTTTGAGCTTGTTAAAGCGGCAAAAATTCTCATCGATCAAGGGTTTAAGGTGCTACCTTATTGTACGGATGATTTAATTGTTTGCCAACAGTTGGTAAATCTAGGCTGTAAAGTGATTATGCCGCTAGGTTCTTACATTGGCAGTGGGCAAGGCATTGTTAACCCGTCAGCATTTAAACTATTGCGCTCACGCTTGAAAGACATAACGCTTATCGTTGATGCAGGTATTGGTACACCATCAGATGCAGTATTTGCAATGGAGCTTGGTTTTGATGGTGTGCTCTTAAATAGTGCGGTGGCATTAGCTGAGAACCCACCACTGATGGCAGATGCTTTTCGTTTAGCGATTGAATCTGGCAGAAAAGCGTATTTAGCCAAACGCATGCCACAAAGAGAGTTAGCGCAGGCGAGTACTCCACTGCAAGATACGCCATTTTGGCATCAAATTTAGTAAAATGTAATGATGAAAAATAATAATAAAGCAAACCTATTAGTCATTGGTGGAATTGATCCAACTGCACACGCAGGTGTCTTGCAAGATATCAAAGTTGCAAACTACTTTAAGATAGATTGTGCTGCGGTGATATCAGCAAATACTGTGCAAAATAATAGTGATTTTATAGCGCTTAACATTGTTGATGATGCTATTTTCTATGAGCAATTTACAGCTATTGTCAATGCGCATAAACCGCAAGTAATTAAAAGTGGCGTGCTAGCTTCGGTTGCTCAGGTTGGGATATTAAGCAAATTTTTACAAGCTAACCCACAGGTAAAATATATCTGTGACCCAGTGCTTGCGACAAGCTCCGGTGGCATGTTGATGAATACGGATGTTATTCGTGCATTAAAACAGCAGTTATTACCATTATGCTACCTGTTAACACCAAATTTGTCTGAGGCGGCTAGTTTGTTAAATGATAGCGATATCGATCAAAAATCGCCTGTTGAAATTGCGCATAGACTAAAATCTTTATGTAAAGTGCAACACGTTTTATTAAAAGGTGGGCATGCCTTATTAGAAAAGCAAAAGGGTGGTGATTATTTGACACTTGAAGCCGAGAAAGGCGTGCATTATCAAAGCCAAACAGTCTATGTAGGCAATGTACGTGGCACAGGTTGTGCCTTGGCAAGCAGTATTGCGGCTCTTGTGGCGCAAGATCATGAAATAACAGAGGCGATCTGTGTTGCTAAGTACCATCTATCACAACAGATGAATACAGCTATTAATGCGCTACCCCAATTAGAGGTTAGATATTTAAGCTATTACGCTCAAGATGCCATGGATAATGTACGTTTCTTACCGAAGGTTAGCTATCAAAAAGTTGAAAATGAAAGTTTCCGACGAATGCCTTATCCAATAGGTTTTTATCCCGTTGTTGATCATGTTGATTGGTTGGAAAAATTGGCACAATTAGGTGTTAAAACCATTCAATTGCGACTAAAAGACTTGTCACTAAGTGATTTGGAAGTTCAAATTAAAAAAGCAAACAGTATTGCCAAGGCATATGACTTATCTTTGTTTATCAATGATCACTGGCAGCTGGCGATTAAATATCAATGTTTTGGTGTGCACTTAGGGCAAGAGGATCTGGATACTGCAGATTTGCATAAGATTGCTCAAGCAGGATTATGTTTAGGGGTGAGTACACATAACTATATTGAGTTAGCACGGGCATTAACGCTTAAACCATCATATATTGCGCTGGGGCCAATCTATCCAACAACGACTAAAGAGATGAAGTTTAATGCACAGGGATTGGAGAAATTGCGCATATGGCGCAAGCTTTGTCAAGAAACACCACTTGTCGCGATTGGTGGGATTTTTGAGCCGCAAATGTCTGATGTTTGGCAGTGTGGTGTTGATGGCGTTGCTGTTGTTAGCTATATAACCAAAGCCCAAGATCTGCAAAAAGCAGTAGCAAAGGCACAAGACTTTGAGCAGATGACTCTGGGCAATCGGCTTGCTTTCACTCTTGATAAATGAATGTTTGTAATTAGGTGTCTCATACGGCCTTACCTTGCCATAAAGATTGAACCGCTTAAATAAAAATAATATATCGTCTATATGAAAATTTAAAATGGGTAAATTGGTCTTGAAATTCTTGTATTAGCTGTTTAATCCTACTGAGAAATGAGGATTGTGATGATGTTTTCTTTTGCCTTAAACGGTTGTAGAATACATCTGTTTATTTAGATTAAGCAAGGACAAAAGATATAAATGATAAATGGCATATCAGGGGAAAATAATGCAAGTTCAAAGAGTTAAAAAAATCATTTTTACAAGCTGTGCGGCGACAGCTATGGTCTTATTTAGCAATAGTGCTTTAGCTAGCCAAAAACTATTGCGCGTTTGTACCACAGGAGATTATCCGCCATTGACGTCATATGATGCAAGCACCGGGGAATATAAAGGTTTTGCAATCACTGTGGCAAAAGAGTTTGCGCATAAGATTAAGCGCAAAGTCGAATTTGTACATAGTACATGGTCAACCTTAAGTGATGACCTTAAGAAAAAATGTGATATTGCAATGGGTGGTATTAGCTACACACCAAAACGCAAGCAAATGTTTTATTTGTCAATGGGCGTGTTGTCGAATCAAAAGGCACCTATTTTTTCTAAGGAAAATGAGTCTACTTTTAAGAACCTTGCAAGTATTGATCAACAAGATGTGACCGTCATTGAGAACAAAGGTGGTACCAATCAGCCATTTGCTGAGAGCTATATTCGTCATGCTAAAGTAACAATCCTGCCAACTAATGCTGAAGTATATGCCTGTTTGAATAAATATCCTCAAAAGAAAATCGTTATGTTTACTGACAAAATTGAAGTGCAATATCGAGCGGATATGCAAGGCAGTTTATTAAGTGATAATGGGCTTAAGTTTGACTTAAATTCTATTCCAGGCAATACAGTTAGTCAAAAAGTCTTTATGACCAATAAAACCAAAGATGGAAAGTGGTTAATCAAGAAAATGGATAGTTTTTATAAGCATCATAAAAATGATTTCAACCAATGGTATCAAGATGCGTTAAAGGCACAATATCCTGTAGTAAAGGCAAGCTGCCCATTTTAGTATTGACAGCAACACAGGTGAAAGTTGAGCGCTGTTGAATATTAAATGATAGGAAAAGTAATGGATTATCAGAAAATTATCGATGAATACCCGCAAGAATATTGCTCATTACTTGAGCTTTGCTATGGTGAGGGTATGATGTCAGAAGGTGGAAGTAAAGCCATTGATCAGCTATTTTCAGGTGCGGATATTAACAATAAAAAAGTATTAGAAATTGGTTTTGGTCAAGGTGGTTTAGCGCAGTATATTTCAAGTAAATATCCAAGCCTTGACTATCACGGTGTTGAGATTAATGCGGATATGGTCAAGCATGCAAATAAGCGTTACAAGAAATCAAACACGCATTTCTATCACTTAGAGAACCCCGAAGTTTTGCCCTTTGCAGATCTAAGCTTTGATCTAATATTTTCCAAAGGAGTGTTGGCGCATGTGGATAATAAATTGCCACTGTTTAAAGAAGTACATCGAGTGTGCAAAAAGGGTGGGTTGTTTATTGTTAATGACTGGTTAAGCCCAGATGGTTTGGGTTTTGGAGAGCTTGTTGAAAAAATGTGTGAGCTTGAAGGGTTAACGATTTATCCAACGACAATGACGCAGTATGTTGATATTTTGACAACAGTGGGATTTTTAGTGGAGTCGATGACTAGCGAAAATAAAGCGTATGCACAATATAATGCCGATGTTGTGACACGTTTGCAACAACAGGCAATAAAGAAGCAGTTTCTAGTAACACATAGTGAAGCAGAGTATCAGGAATGTATTGAAGCCTATGGTTGGATTTCACAGGCATATATTCAAGATAATTTGTTATTAAGACGTTTTTTAAGCAGGAAAGTAGAACAATGAAAACCCATGAAATTGTACATCCCATTGTTCAGCATAAGTTAAGTCTATTAAGAGATGAGTCAACCTCAAGTCGTAATTTTAAAATGATCACTAGCGAGCTTGCAATGTTGTTGTGTTATGAAGCATTAAGTGAATTAATGCTTGAAGAGGAAATTATTGAGCAT
The DNA here is from genome assembly GCF_003574425.1 of Cysteiniphilum halobium. Classification (GTDB taxonomy): domain Bacteria; phylum Pseudomonadota; class Gammaproteobacteria; order Francisellales; family Francisellaceae; genus Caedibacter; species Caedibacter halobius. The sequence goes on from NZ_KZ984540.1 coordinate 11,757, forward strand.
TGGCAAGGACGACTTGCGGTACCAATGCTTAAAAAACCGCTACCAACTTTTTGTCCAATACTGCGTGCAGGACTTGGTATGCTAGATGGTGCACTTTCCTTATTACCTAATGCACCAGTGACAATGGTTGGTCTTGAAAGGGATGAAGAAACGGCTAAGCCACGCGCGTATTATTTCAAGGCTTGTGCTGATCTCAACGTACGAACTGCAGTGATCCTAGATCCAATGCTTGCAACTGCCGGCTCAATTAATAAGACGATTTCAATACTTAAATCCAACGGATGTAAACACTTTATTGTGGTAACTCTATTATCTTCACCAGAAGGTGTCGCAGCCCTTGAAAAAGCACACCCTGAGGTTGCGCTTTATACTGCCTCAATTGATAAATGTCTCAATGAAAAGGCATATATTATTCCAGGGCTTGGTGATGCTGGCGATAAAATTTTTGGGACCCTTTAAGGGTCTCGTCAGTAAACCAGTCATAGTGATTTTAAAATAGGTCTCTTCCCTTGTTTATTATGTTTTTTTCATAATTATCTGTATTTGGCGTAATTATCGTTGTAATTAAAGGCTTTACGGTATATTTTGACTTAGAGTCAACGTAACGGAGTTTAAACATGACTAAGAAAGCAGAGAAAAAAGCAGTAAAAATACATAACAAAGGCGAGTTTGAAGCTTTTGTTGCTGAGAAAGCCGGATCAACAAAAGCAGATGCACATAAATTCGTTGATGCTTTCATTGCATCAGTGACGGATATTGTCAAAAATGGTGATGCGGTTAGTTTTACAGGTTTTGGTAAGTTTGAAGTGAGCCATCGTGCAGCACGCAATGGTCGTAATCCCAAGACAGGTGAGACGATGAAAATTAAAGCATCTAAGTCGCCTAAGTTCTCAGCAGGGAAGTTGTTAAAGGAAGCGGCTAATGCTAAATAAAAATTTTTGCAGTATTGTTCCATATTTCAAAATTCATGATGGTAAATTAGAAGACTTTAAGGCTTTCATTGCTCAGGCAATTAGTAAAGCTGAAAATGAGGAAGGTTGTCTTTTTTATAATTATACTATTTCTGATGATATGGTAGCACATTGTCGAGAGGCATATACAGATTATAAAGCATTGCTTCATCATATAGAAAATGTTGGTGATATAATTGGCAATATGTTAAAAGTATCGGATTTAGTCAGTGTAGAAGTTCATGCTCCAGCAACAGATATTGATCAGCTTAGGGAACCACTTAAAGAACTTAATCCTATTTTTTATACCGTATATGAAGAGTTATCAATCTCGACTTATTAATTTTAAAATCCGGTTAATCTAAAGATTTTGGATCACCCGGTAGTTGAGATCGAAAACTGTAACGATATGGTTTGCCACGTCATCAGGTGATACATCACAATCAATCTAGTGACGAAAGAAAAGCAAATTTTTGTAATCCGTGTTTAGCGTCAGAATGTGACTTAGATTCGACTTCCTGTTATGTAAAAATATTGGTCAAAATGTATTTGTATTATTTTGCATCACAATTAACACAATCTGGCTGTGAGTGTTGCTGGGCATAATAATGCTGATTATAATAAAAATCACTATCTCTTGCATTGACAGAGCCAAAACCTACCAAAATTAATGACATAACGCTTATAATTCCGAGTAACTTTTTCATGGCATATCTCCTTAGTTGAATTATTGGAATATAGAGAATTGTTATCTATTCTCTTGCTATGGTTTTAGTGTATCAAGTTAATATTTAATTAACCAATGAGTAATAATGATGATGAGTATAACTTTTTGTTAATACTTCAAGAATAAGAGACGTGCGTTTATTCACCACACTTTTTTATGCTCTCCTTCACATTTTTATACTTTGGTGACAAAAAATAGTGATGAGCAAGACTTCAGTCAAAACCGTCAGATGTTTTTGGTGGAACGAGGCTACCAATATAATATCTGTTATTATGAGCAATAGATTTGGCGGCTTGCAATTATAAATGCTGTTATTTAGCAATTTTTATTTCCATCATCAATTTGAATTGGCCACGAAGCTCGTGGCCAGTGTGACAACTTTCCACTGAATATGTTTGATTAACATTAATTGTCCATTTTTGGCAAGGTAACTATCATGAAAGTAAAATATGAAGAAACGACAGAATATAAGTTATGGCAATATATACAGAATGCGTCAAGTGACGTTATTTTGCGCGAGGATTTTATATTGTTAGATAGCGATAGGCAGGTTACCCGTGCTTTGAATGCATTAATAAAAAAAGGAAAGATTGCAAAACTAGGCTATGGGATTTATGTGCGTTTATCTTATTCTGAATTAACAGGTAAAAGTTATCTACCAAATGGATTTGTCGCTGTCGCTAGGGAAGCATTAACCAGATTGGGTATTCGCTGGGATATTTCAGAAGCTGAGAAATCTTATAATGCGGGTGAATCTCAACAAGTGCCAGCGAATCCAGCAACTAAAATTTTGGATCGGTTCCGTAGGACAATATCTTATAGAGGCATGGAGCTGCGCTTTGAGTAATAAATTTCATAATTATTCCGATGATGAACTTAGGGAGTTGATTAACCTAGGTGCTGAGGAATTAGGCTTACAAGCGCCATATGTTATTGAGAAAGACTTATTTGTTACCAAGGCAATATCTGTGCTTATGAAAGTTCAGCATGAGTATTTTGAGTTAATTTTTCAAGGTGGTACGGCACTTGCTAAGGCGCATAAAATTATTCAGAGAATGAGTGAAGATTGTGATTTTAGATTGATCTATAAAAATCCTAATCAGCAGCGTAAAAAAGATGCTCAACGTAAAATACTACGTGATTTTAGGAAGTCACTGCTCAAAGCCTTATTAGATAATGGATTTATCACACTACAGGACAGTAGCCACTGAAGCCCTTTATTTTTAAGCGTTTTCATGTCATTTTTGTTTTGCTAAAAACGTAATAAAAAGAAGCATGGAACACGCAAAGGAACTTCAGCAGCTACTTAAGCACTATTTTAACGATACTCGTCACACTTTAGAATGCCTAACATTCATTATTTTGGGACTATTTGTTGTACGAAGTATTAATATGGCAAAACTTGCACGAAGTTTCCCAACAAAAAGTAAAGAAACATCCGTTTATAAACGTTTGCAGCGCTTCATGAAACGCTTTACATTCTCACACAAACGCCTCTATCAAAGCATTTGTGAGATTTTTGCATTACCGATGCCAATCACTTTATGCATGGATAGGACTAATTGGAAATTTGGCAAAAAGCACATCAACTATCTAGTGGTTAGCATCGCATACAAAGGCGTTTCAATTCCATTTATGTGGTCACTACTGACAGATAAGAAATGTGGTAACTCAGACTTTGAGGATCGACGCAAATTATTTGACCAGCTACTTCAATTCATAGCCCCAAGTCAAATGAAATGCGTGCTCTGTGATCGAGAATTTTTAAGTGGTGATTGGATCGCCTACCTTAAAAGTCATAAGATTTCATACACCATCCGAGCTAAAGAATGCTTTTTGGTAACCAATAGTAAAGGAAAAACCATGTCATTCAAAAAAATGTTTGCCAATTTAAAATCAGGTAAATCAGCGGTTTTGAAATCGCCTCGTAATGTATTGGGCTGTGATGTTTACGTCTGTGCACGCCGATTAGACACTGGGGGATTGCTTATTTTGGTATCTGATTATCATGGCAAAGCATCTTTTGATCAATATCGCAAGAGGTGGGAGATCGAAACACTTTTTAGCGCAATGAAAACACGAGGCTTTAACTGGGAAGATACACATATCACAGACCCAGATCGCTTAAGCAACATCCTTTTTATCTTAACCCTAGCGTTGGTTTGGTCTTATCGACAGGGTGACATGCTTATGGAAATTTACCCAGAAAAGCTTAAAAACCATGGTTTTCCCCAACGCTCGATTGTCCGTAAGGGCATGAATTTTATTAGCAAATCATTGTCAGAAGTTGTCATTAGTACGAGTAAAATTATAGCATCAATTAAGCTTGTATTTGAGCTAAAATTAACAAAAATTCAAACGGAGAAATTACTTAGTGTCCTGTAGTGTGTGGATTTATATTAGATGATCATTCAGTTAATATTCGCAATGAAGGTCAATTTATTTCCATTAAAGCCCAATACCATTCACTTTATGACAATCAATTACCAGCAAATTTAAAACCATACTTGGCTTTGGAATTATTTTTAGGTGAAGTAAAGCTTCCTGTTGTGGCGCATAAAATCATGCCGTTAAAGTGAAGAATGAATTTACAAATAGCAGATAATACAACAAGCAGTGAAGTAATGGATCACCATGGATTGGTTGCAGCCAGTTGCCAGGATTTAAATCTAGTAGAAAAGATTAACGCACGCATAGGCAGTGATGATCCTCGTCGGGTGATACAGCCTGGCATCGCGATTATGGCAATGATCATTAATGGCTTAGGTTTTAGTAACCGCCGCCTATATTTGACACCGCAATTTTTTGAAAGCAAATGCATGGAGCAATTGTTTAATGAAGACATCAAGGCTAAGCACCTGGATGATCACACGCTGGGTAAGGCCTTAGATGAGATTTCTGCATATGGAGCAAGTAAGCTTTTTGGTGAAGTTGCTTTTGAAATAGCGCAAGAACAAGGCTTGTTGGGCAAACTATCACATTTGGATTCGACGAGTTTTGTATTGCATGGTGAGTATGATACGCCAGAAGTGGAAACAATTGAGGTCAAACATGGCTACTCAAAGGATCATCGTCCTGACTTAAAGCAAGTGATGCTATCCATGGCAGTCAGTGGTGATGCGCAAATTCCATTTTGGATGGAACCACAAGATGGCAATAGTTCAGACAAGTGTAGCTTTCATCAAACGATAGCTCGTGTTAGGGAGTTTCAGTCATCGCTTAAAACGCAAACTTCAGACGACTTTATTTGGGTTGCTGACTCGGCCTTGTATAGCAAAGAGCGTTTGCTATTCTCTAATCATTACTTATGGGTAAGCAGAGTTCCTGAGAGTATAAAAGATGCCGCAAGTTTGCTAGAGCGTGACACCGATGAATACACCTGGGTAGAGTTAGACAAGGGTTATCGGTATAGCGTACAGCGAAGTCAGTATGGTGGTATCGAGCAACGATGGTTACTTATCTATTCAGAACAAGCCTGTCAACGTGAGAAAAAGACCTTTGATAAGCTTTTAGCCAAGCAGTTGCAAGCTTGTGAAAAAGAAGCTTGGCATCTTAGTAACCAGATGTTTAGTTGCAAAGCGGATGCGTTAGCAGCTCATAAGAAATTGAACAAAAAATACAGCTACCATTTAATTGAGCCAACCATAGAGCCTGTAAGCAGGCATAAAGGTAGTGGTAGACCAAAAAAAGGCAAAATCCTGATGTGGTAGGCTTTAAGGTGCTTAGCCATATAAAAGAGAATGAGCACAAGGTTTCTCAATATCTTAACCGAAAAGGACGTTTTATTATTGCCACCAATCAACTAAATGAAGAGAGGCTTAATGACAAGATGCTATTTGCTGCTTACAAAGATCAGCAAGGTGTTGAGCGCGGGTTCAGGTTTCTGAAAGATCCTTGGTTTATGGTTGACTCTTTTACAGAGAAATTCTGTAATTCTCTATTGACTTTCCCCTTTGGTTATTTGTTAGAAAGGATAGGTTGATAGCCTAATATCAACACCGCGTTAAATTATAACAAACTTAATAAAGGAAATGAAAAATGAATCACAAGAAAATAATTTCACTAGCTTTATTAACAATAGCTGGATCTAGCTATGCTAATAACGTTCATACTTCACATCATATTTATGCTTTAAATGATTCTAGTGATTTGAAACCATGGAATGTTAGAATTACGAGTATAGCCCCAAATGAAATGCCATACTTTGTGTCTGGAATAGCTTCCAGTGATGATATGAATTTTTCAGTAACAAAAAGTAGCCCTGTAGATTATGGATTTGGCTTTAAAGTGGGTAGTGATTTTAATGTTGCTTATACAATCACTGCTATTGATACCAGTAAAAATGCAGATGCATCTCAACATAAAACAAAGTCATGTACTTTTGTAGTAGGTGCAAATGGGCCTGCTAACCCTAATATTGTAGTAGAAAATTATGAAGGGGCAAAGTGTAACTGGAAAGATAATACCGGCCAAGGTGTTGACTTTTATCTAGAATAGATATTGTTTTAATGTCTGAAAAAACGAAGGTTTTAGCAGATAATATATAAATTTATCATCTTAACGCAACAATGCGGCTTTACATTAGATGCTAAACTTGTATGATTTTATTATGTTTGTGTAAGCATTTTTAGTTAAGTAAAGCAGAATGAAATATGGATATGCATGCGTTTCAACCAAAGAGGCCTGGTGGCGCTAAAGATCGTTCGCTGAGAGGTAAAATTGCCTACTAAAATACTAAAAAATGCTTATGCAGTAAGGGCTAGGTTAAGACAAAAAACTCTGTAAACAGTTGTTAGAACCAAATGCTTACATTATAGTTCTCAAATTGTACTAACCTGTAATCCTATAATAATGGATTATAAGAAATTATGCGGAATCCAAAAATAAAAACGGTACTTATAAATTTTCTTGTTTTAAAGAATGGTTCCTAGAGTCTATGTTAACATTATCTAAAAGTTCCTATAATGACCAGTATAGGTAAATACATGGGGCATTACAGGCAAGTCAAATAGCCTATGCTAGCAGAAAAAGTGCGAAGTATAAAATACTATTTTTAAATAGGAAATTTAAGCAACTTTACCTCTCAGCGAACGATCCTTAGTACCAGGCCAGATAGGAGTTCTTTATGAAGTGTTAAAAAACAAATTAAGGCACTCAAAGGTGCTTAATCATCTTTGAAGTTTCCTGTGATATTTACAAGCGATAACATTCATTTTATGGCATGATATAGCCAAAATCATCACAGCATATACCATCGTAAATCATTTTGCGGTGGTTGTGGTTATAATAAAAGGGGAAAGTTATGTTGATCATCTTGATCATTGTCGCCTTTGTATTGGGGCTTGTCATTGGGTTTTTATTCGTTAAAGCTTCTGGTAAACAACAGCAAGTGAAATTAAAAGAGCTTGAGCAAAAATTATTTGATGTTGAAACGCTACTACAAGATAAAGAAACTCAACTGCAGCAAAGCCAACAACAAAACTTAGTGTTAACAACGGATCACAAACATTATCAAGACCAGGAAAAGCGTTTAAGCCAAGAACTTAGCATGACCAAACAAAAGTTTGAAATTCGTAGTGAGGAAGTGCTTAATTTACAAAATAAACTAGCCAGTGATGAAGTCAAGATTGACTCCCTAGCTAAAGATGGTGAGCGTTTAATGGCTGAATTGACTCGACTATCAAGCAAGTATGATACATTGCTTGTTAAAATGGACAATTTAACTGAAGAAAAATCAGCACTTCAAGCAGAGCGCTCAAAACTTTTAAAACACATTGAAGCACAAGAGCAAAATGCACAGGAAAAAATAGCATTATTAGAGAATGCCAAAAAGAGCTTAACTGAGCAGTTTGAAAACTTGGCAAATCGTATTTTTGAGGAAAAGGGTGAGAAGTTTGCCAAACAAAACAAAGTCAATTTGGCGGAAGTCTTGCAACCTTTTAAAAATGATATTAATGAGTTCAAAAAGAAAGTGGATGATGTCTATGTCAATGAAGCTAAAGAACGCGCTTCATTGCAAAAGGAAGTCAATAAGCTATTTGAATTAAATCAAGAGATGAATAAAGAGGCAAAAAACCTCACTAAGGCACTTAAGGGTGACAAAAAACTGCAAGGTGATTGGGGTGAAGTGGTGCTTGAGCGTGTACTTGAGTCATCGGGCTTGCGTAAAGGCCATGAGTATGATGTGCAGACAAGTTTTAAAGCAAGTGATGAGGAGGACAATGGCAAAGTCATGCGTCCTGATGCAATTGTCCACTTGCCAGATGGTAAAGACGTGATCATTGATGCTAAGGTTTCTTTGGTGAGTTATGATGCCTATACGCGTGCTGATAGCGATAACTCAAGGCAGGAATATCTTAAAAAACATATCGAAGCGATTCGTCAGCATATTACATTATTGTCCTCTAAAAATTACGAGCGCTTATCACAAGTCAATTCATTAGACTTTATCTTGATGTTTATGCCGATTGAAGCAGCTTTTGTTGTGGCGTTTCAGCATGATGATAGTTTGTTTCAAGAAGCCTTTAAAAAACGTATTATTATCGTAACACCAACAACCTTATTAGCAACATTAGGTACCATTCGCAATACGTGGAAGTATGAAAGTTTAAATAAAAACGCCAGTGACATCACCGATCGCGCGACCAAGATGCTCGATAAGTTTCGTGGCTTTGTTGAAGATGTTGAAACACTTGGTAAGCAGTTAGATAAAACCAAAGAGACTTACGATGGTGCACTTAATAAGTTAACTAAAGGTAGAGGTAATCTGATCTCTCAAGCCATACAGCTAGAAAACATGGGGGTGCATATGAAAAAGTCTTTGCCAAAAGATATTGTTGAGCAATCAGAGTTGGAGTTGTCACAACATGAAGATAAGTAAGTTTATCGCCCATAGAGGTGCGAATAAAGTTGCCCCTGAAAATACGATGCTTGCATTTGAGAAAGCGTATCAGGCGGGTGTGCGTTGGATTGAGCTGGATGTGCAGCTAAGTGCGGATAATGTGCCTTTTATCTTTCATGATAATAATGCTAAAAAGCTCACAGGGTTAGATGTTGATCTAACAGATCAGGCATGGACTGATATTGCTGAGCTTTATGTATTAAATGACCGCTTCCCGGAGACGCATGCCAAGATTCCAACATTGGATGAATATTTACTCTGGATGGCAACCAAGCCTGATTTATACACAAATATTGAGGTTAAAGTTAAAACTCAATTTGATGCTGGTTATGAGGCACGTTTAGTTAAATATTTATTGGGTCTTGTCAATAGTTATTCGAAACTACATTCACGTATTTTATTATCAAGTTTCTCAGAGTATGTTTTAGCACAATTGGCAGAGAGTAAAACAACGATAGCCTGTGAGTTTTTACTTGAAGTTGAAAGCTGGACGGATGAAGTGCATAAAATTTTTAGTGAAACAAAGAAGAAATTTGATCAGTGGGGTTGTGTTGCCCTTGGTATTAATAGTGCTGTACTTAATCGTCAGCGGATCGCTCAGTTAAAAGAAGCTTTTCACACCGTATTAGTATACTCCATTGGCGCACTACCGGATGAAGATATTCACAAACTGCTTGCTGATGGTGCCGATAGCGTGTTTATTGATAGTATGAGTGCGTTGCAATCTGAAGTAAGCCGCATTGGGTTTTTAGCAACAGGAGATGAGATTACAACCGGTGATATTATTAATACCAACACGCCTAAGTTGGCTGAAAAACTCTATGAGCATGGTTTTCAACCAGGATTACATCTTGTTTGTTTTGATGCCAAGGAGAAGCTTAAAAAAAGCCTTTATTTTTTACTGCAAGAGCATGATGTCGTCATTACCGTTGGTGGTCTGGGGCCAACAGAAGATGATAAGACGTGTGAGGCGATTGCGGAAGTTTTTAATAAACCGTTAATGTTTAATGAAGCATCTTGGCAGCGAATTTTCATGCGTATTTCCAGTCGCTTTGCTACTGTGCCTGAGAATAACAAAAAGCAGGCTTATTTTCCTCAAGATGCTGAAGTGCTCGTTAATAAACAGGGTACAGCAGATGGATGTTATATCAATGTCGATAATAAGCATTTATTTATGCTGCCGGGGCCTCCACATGAATGCTTGCCAATGTTTGACCAAGAGGTTTTCCCTAGATTGCTACATCTGAACTTGCATAACATACCGGTACGCTATCAATGGCAATTATTAGGCGCCTCAGAAGCGCATATAGCAAATATGTTGAGTCCATTAGTTGCTGAGTATCAGCTAGAGTTAGGTTATCGCGCGGCATATCCATATCTTGAGGTTAAACTGCATGTCACAACTGCACAGGATGTGTCCTTGCTTGCTAATGAGATCACCAAAGTTGTTGAACCGTTTTTGGCAACAACGACTAAGCAACATGCCAGTGAAGTACTTAAGACTTATCTTAAATCAGGAGAGGTTAGCGTGAGCATGCAAAAGGACGTGACCAAAGGCTATGTATACAGTCATTTAGCACAATTGATGCCAGTCACCGAAACTAAGCCAAAGTTAAGTGTGCAGTTGCAAACCAATGGCATGCTTGGGTTTTGGAGCAAAAGTGCGCAACTGGTTGATGATCTGTCTTTAATTATTAAAGCACATAATCATGTTAAAAATAGAAGTTTTGAACAAGAACATCATGTACGCTTTAGCAATAAAGGTAGACATAGTTTTCAATTTATTTATGAATGGATCTGTGCGCAAGTCTTGCGTGTTATTGAGAAAGAGGAGATTTTAAAAAATGAGTAAACCACTAGTTGGTGTCGTTATGGGCTCCAAGTCTGATTGGGAAACGATGAAAAACACCACAGAAACTTTGAAACAATTAGGTATCCCGTATGAAGTACAAGTTGTTTCAGCACATCGCACACCAGATTTATTATTTACATATGCTGAAACAGCAGAGCAAAAAGGTTTAAAAGTGATTATTGCTGGTGCCGGAGGTGCTGCGCATCTACCAGGAATGCTGGCAGCAAAAACACATATTCCTGTGCTTGGTGTGCCGGTACAATCCAAGGCCTTATCAGGGCAGGATTCGTTACTTTCCATTGTGCAAATGCCAGCAGGTATTCCCGTTGCGACATTTGCTATTGGACGCGCCGGTGCTGTCAATGCCGCTTTATTTGCTTGCAGCATGTTGGCTGTTGAGCATCGCAAATATAATACGGCGATGAAAGAATATCGTCAGGAGCAAACGGATAGTGTATTGAAGTCAACACAGCTTGAAGAAAAGTGATCAATCCGTTATACGCAGCGCAAAGAAATTTTCCCTATTGTATGCCCTGTCTCAAGTAACTGGTGTGCGGCATAAGCCTTTTCAAGAGCAAAAATAGTATGCGCATGCATATATAAATGTCCATCTGCACAAAGCTTAGCAAGTGTGTTGAGTTGGGATAAATTAGTTTCAGCCAACATGCCACAGGCATGATGATTAAAATTGCTGGCATAGGTCAGTACTTTATCTTTAGTATTGGTTGGAATAGTTACTAAGCGCCCATTAGACTTTAATGTTTTAAATGAGCGAATACCTGTATCGCCACCAACTAGGTCAATGACAAGATCAATATTGTTGATCATGTTTTCAAATGGCGCAAGCTGGTAATCAATTACTTCATCTGCACCAAGCGACTTAACGAAGTCATGATTTTTCTTGGAGGCTGTTGTTACTACATAGGCGCCTGCTGCTTTGGCTAATTGGATGGCCAGATGTCCGACACCTCCTGCGCCAGCATGGATTAAGACACGCTCGTGTTGTTGTAATTTGCCATGTGTATGGAGCGCTTGCCAGGCGGTAAGCCCCGCTATAGGTAGGCAAGCTGCCTGTTCCCAAGTGAGTTTTTCAGGTTTGATCACTACTTGATTGGTTTTAATCTTACAATATTGGCTATAGCCATTAATATTATCAAACCCAAGACGTCCAATAATGTGCTGACCTATTGCAATATCTTGCACATCAATGCTTTTATCAATCACCTCTCCACTGATATCAAATCCGATACCTGAGGGAAATTGAATATTCGCACTAGCAAAACTTGAACCATTTCTGATTTTAGCATCAATAGGATTTACACCACTTGCGATAACCTTTATCAACAGCATGTTTTGATCAGCGGGATCAATCTTAGGCGTGTCAACCTCTGTGTATTGTAAAACCTCAGGTGAACCAAAGGCATTAAATTGAATCGCTTTCACGGTAAGAGTATAGTCATGTTTGTTTTAACAAACAACACTAATATCAACGGATGGACGTAAGGTTGAGCATACAGCTAATGCTTCATGCACTGGGTGGTTCGCAAATTTTGTAAAAGGTGCATTATTGTCTTGTGCTTTTTTGTCAATTGCCGGTATTGCTTGTTGCATTAAGTTATAGTCAAAGCGTGGAGCCCATTTGCGTGAACCAAGACGCGCAGTGGTTGAGCAGTTATCAACCATGTGAGCAACGCCTTTGAAGTGCATATAAGGGTTAAGTGAATCAACAGCTTCAATAATTGTTTCATTAACGATCTCTGAATAGCTATGCCCTTTCTCAGCTAAGATATCCACTTGCGCGATCATACAAGCAAGATAAACACCTGCCGTGATTGGGTCATTTGGCATATTATTGTTGTCGCGTTGACTGCGCACTTTTTCACCGACTTTCCACATGTCAGTGTTATCGATTTTGCCCATTGGTAGGCGTGCGTGGCGTCTGCCTGCTGAGGTCACTGAACGAAACTCATTACCATTTTCAACGTCTTCATAGATTTCAAAAAGAATATCTAAACATGGTTCATATGCGGCATTGTAAGCGTTTTCAAACTTTTCTTTATCTTCTGGGCTGAAGCTATCATAAACTTTTTTCAGGCCTTGTGTTGAAATGGTTTTTGAAATACTGCCCGTAATTGCTTCGGCAGTGCGTTTGAAAGCTTCCTCCGGCTTAACACCATGATCAGTGAAGTAGCGATAAAGCACTTCGATAATCCCATGTACTGCACCGAGCAACACACCGCGTTCACCGAAAATATCTGAGCGGTATTCCATCTCTATAGTGGTTGGGAAAACAAAAGGTGCACCACATGCAATTGCCCAAGCAAGGGCGTAATCTGTGGCTTTCCCGTTGATATCTTGATAAACAGCAATGCTACTGTTAATGCCCGCACCATTGACGGTTTTGCCTTGCTCATACAGTCTTCTTACTGAAGAACCCATGCCTTTTGGACACATGGCAATAATATTAATATCATTGCGAATGGGTGCATTGATTGTATTGATGTAACCGATTAAAAAGCCATGTGAAAAACCGATGGTGCTACCTGGTTTTGCTGCGGCAAAAATTTCTTTGTAAATCTCAGATTGTGCGGCATCTGAAATCAAAATAATGGATAGATCAGATTTAGATATGACATCAAACATCTCACCCAATGTGCCATCGGCTTTAGAGAAGCCTGCTGCTTCAGCAGATTTTACTGATTTAGAGTTAGCACGTAAACCAACACATACTTTAATATCAGTGCCAGCAAGTGAATCACGTAAGTTTTGCGCTTGCGCTGGACCTTGATTACTCCAACCAATCACACCAATCTGTTTGATGCCTGCAAATGCTTGTGGCAGCTTTGAGAATAAATGGCGACCTCCGGCAACAATCGTTTCATTGCTAACGCCTAAGTTGTATTCTTTGACTTCGAAAATATTACTTTGGATCTTCATATGCAGCTACCTCATTGTTTTACTGTTCTTAAGTGATTAAATCAAAATTCGCCGATAGACTTATTGTGCTATAAAATTGATGTTGAAATAAAGTGAATTATCATCAATTATATATTGCGTATTTTGCAATAAAAATAGGATAATTGAATGTTGAATGTTGAA
>NZ_KZ984540.1:25420-151340 GCF_003574425.1 Cysteiniphilum halobium
ATGTTGAATGTTGAATGTTGGAGTGCTGGCTTATGAATCTGAAGCGTTTAGAAGTATTTAAAACATTAGTGGAAACGCTAAGCTTTAGCAAAACTGCTGAGCGCTGTTATTTAAGTCCTTCCGCAGTGACAAGAGTCATTCAAAAACTTGAAGAAACTTATGAAGCAACATTTTTTGAGCGTGATAATCGGAATGTGTCACTGACAGATGACGGTAAATGTATGTATGATTTTGCGATAAAGGTGCTTGATGCCAATGATGAACTATTTGCACTACTACATCCAGATGAGGATAAGTTACGCGGTGATATTCGTGTATTTTGTACGGTGACGGCGTCCTATGTGATTTTGCCACGGATTATTGAGGTGCTTAATGCGCGATATCCTAATGTTCAGTTGCAGTTACAAACAGGGTCAATACAAAATGCGCTTAATTTGGTTACGAGTAATCAGATGGATGCCGGTATTTCATTTATTGATGATCAAAAGCTTGATGCTAGCTTGTGCGCACATCCTGTGCTTATTACTAGCATGGTCTTAGTCGTATCAAAGGACAGTGATTTGCATTCTATTGATCAAATCTTGGCGCAGTATCCTTTTATTATGCCAACTCAATTTTTAAACAATAGTACTATACACAAAATGATGCAAAAAATTTCGCCACGAATATATGGCGAAGTTGATGGTAATGAAGCCATTTTATCACTTGTTTCATCTGGTGTTGGTGTCTCTGTGTTACCTAAAGTTGTCGTTGAACATAACCACTTAGCCAGTAAAATAAAAATGTTGAATATTGCTGATATGACGCCGGTAACGGTAGCTATTGTGATGCGTAAACAGGCTTTAAAATCGCCAGTGAAGCTGAAGTTTTGGCAATTATGTCAGAGTCTGGCGTTATTGGATTATCGTTGATTAAATACTGTAAAATGATTTACCGGCGGTATATACTCAACAACGAAAATTAGAATCTGGAAGGGGTTGTAAGCAAAATGATTACATTAGATTGTCTAAATAATATGCTTGATGATAGTAAGGTCAAGATTCGTCAGGCGGCAGCGAAGTTTAATCTCACTATTGATGATGCGCAGATCAATCAATTGATTGACTATTTATCATTGCTTAAAAAATGGAATAAAACCTATAACATGACAGCGATTACCCAATGGGATGAAATGTTGGTCAAGCATGTGTTTGATAGTATGTCAGTGGTTTCGTTTATTAAAGGTCAACATGTTGTGGATGTCGGCAGTGGTGGTGGTTTGCCCGGAATTGTACTGGCCATTTTGTTACCTGAAGTAAACTTTGTCCTTATTGATAGCGTCGGCAAAAAAGTGCGGTTTCTAAGCCATGTCAAGAAAGTATTAGACTTGGATAATGTCACCGCCGTGAATATTCGTGTTGAAGATTATCAGCCACTGACCTTGTTTGACACGGTCATTTCACGCGCTTTTAGCTCAATTGCTGATTTTGAGCGTTTATGTCGTCATTTATTGGCAGTTGACGGGCAAATGATCGCAATGAAAGGTGCTGAAGTCGAACAGGATATGTTAGAAGCACTGCCGCTAAAATATGAAATCTTCGAAGTTGATGTGCCGTTATTAGATGCCTCGCGTCATGTGATTCGGATGTGGCAAGTATGAGCAAAATAATAGGGCTTTTCTTTTGTGCATTGCTTGTTGTTATTGCCTATATTGTTGCGTACTTACCATTTGCACCGTTTACGATCTATCATCAAAACTTAGCAATGCACCCATTAGAACCAATGGTGCTGTCGATTATTATTGGTGTTATCTGTGGTAATGTCTTTTTTCGTCATAAGGTAGCAGAGTATCAACGCGAAAACTTACAAGGCGTTATCAGCTCAGCACGCTTATGGCAGAAACTTGCCCCAGGTGCTAATTTTGCCGCAAAGTCGTTTTTGCCTTTAGGTATTGTATTAATGGGGGTTAAGTTTGACTTGCTTTCTGTGCTTAAAATCTCAGGGCAAGCATTATTGATCAATCTGATTTGTCTTCTTGTTGCTTATGTTGTTACGCTATGGTTATGTAAATGCTTAGGTGTTGATGAGAAGATGTCATCGCTGATTACGATTGGTACGGCGATATGCGGAGGTTCCGCGATTGTCGCCGCAGCACCTGTTGTTAAAGCCAATCAAACGCAAGTGGCGATTGCGATGACGATTGTGTCTTTATACGGCTTAATCGCTATTTTTGTCTTGCCGCTATTTGGGCACATCTTTGGTTTAAGTGAGTTTCAATTTGGCGTGTGGGCGGGGACATCAATCCAAGCCATCCCGCAAGTTGTGGCTGCAGGCTTTGCCTTTGGCGCGATTGCAGGACAAACAGCAACAATTGTTAAAATGGTTAGGATTTTATTACTTGCACCGATGGTGATGTTAATCGGTATTAGACACAATAAAGCAAATAAAGGTGATGGCCAGGTGCAAAACAAAGTTGCTTGGCATAAATATTTTCCCAAGTTTATTTTATATTTTTTGGTGATGATTGTTCTTAATACATTGGGGTTGTTTACTCTGTTAGACCGATTAACTGATTTACCAATTAGCCACTATATTGCTGAAATCTCAGCTTTTTTTATGGCGATGGCGATGGTTGGTGTCGGCTTAAATACCGATTTAGTTGTTTTGCTTAAATCAGGTGGTAAGCCGTTATTGGCCGGTGGCTTGGCAATGCTTATTCTGCTTGTATTATCTCTGGGGTTGATTATTGTGTTGTGACCAGTTCTCAGTGAAGGTTTGAATCAGTTCTTTAATCGGCATTGGTCGATAGAAATAATAACCTTGAATGCAAGTACAACCTAACTCAATTAGTTTATTCACTTGTTCTTTTGTCTCAGCACCTTCTGCAATCAGGTTGATATTGAGCTCTTTGGCTAATAGCACAATTGCTTTAACTGCGCCAATGACGGGTTGATTGTGTGGTTGATCAAGGCGTTGGGTGAAGCTTTTGTCGATCTTAATGGTGTTAAAACTGTAGTTGATAAAACGATTCAGTGAAGAGTATTGCGTACCAAAATCATCCATCGATAACCCAATATTATGCATCTTCAGCTGTGTAAACATTTGATTCATGTTTAGTGTGTTTCCTTCTAAGTGCTGTACCAGTTGCGATTCGGTAATTTCAAACTCAATATTGAGCCACTTGGGAATTGGATGTTGTTTGATCTGTTCAATCAATGATTGCATGTGTGCTGGAAAGTTATAAACAATGGGGGAAATATTAAGTGTCAGTTTGAAATGTTTAGAAGGGGTTAAATCCAACAAACAAAAATAGCATAACACTTCATTCACAACGTAATAATTGAGTTTATCGGCAAGCCCCATGCGCTCAACAATTGGAATAAAGATATCCGGACGAATAGTACCAAGCTCAGGATGATTTAAGCGGATAAGGCTCTCACAGCCAATGATTATGCCACTTTGTCCATCGACAAGCGGCTGAAAATGAAAGTAAAAAGATTTCTGTGCAAAAGCTTCATACATGTAATTTTCGAGCGTTTGCGCAGTATGATAGAAGTTATTAATAGTTTCATCATAAATAACATATTCTCTCTTGTGCGTTTTTGCATAAAATAAAGCCAAGTCAGCGCGACGCAAATTTAATGTGTAATGCAGTTGTGAAGTAAATGGTGCTATTCCCAGCGTTGTAGTAATGCTTAGTGTTTTGTAGTCTATGCTATAGTTTTGTTGCATGTGTTGTTGTAGTTTCTTGCCAAGTGCCTGAATATCATCGTCCACGGGCAGTGTTATAAGGATGCTAAATTCATTGCCACCGGTGCGTGCGACAATGCTTTTCTTAGGCACAACTTGAACTAAGCGCTGTGAAAAAGCAATCAGTAGCTTGTCACCAGTATCATGTGAGTATGTATCATTGATGCGGGAGAACTGGCGAATATCGATCATTAAGATATAGTGATGATGCTTTGCGATGGGGAGTAGCTTCTTAACGATATCCAAAAAAGCTCTGCGATTATAAATTTCAGTCAGACTATCTGTCATTGCGAGCTTTTCTAAAAGCACGGCTTTTTTGCTCAGTAATGCATTGCGGTCATTGACATGTTGTAATAAGCGCGACGTTAAGCGACGCATTGAAATAATAACAAAACTAATAAATAACAAACTAAATATCATTAAGCCAATTAATAACAACCAGGAGTAGATAGAGTCGATGTAAGTCATCAATTGGTTATGATTATTGTGCCAAAGAATGATATGCAGGCAGGTGATGATCGCAACGGCAATAAGTATTGTGCTTGAGAAAATAAGTGCGGTTTTTTCTGCATAGAAACTCAAGGCATAAACGATAGCAAGACCGTAGATAATGCTCACTGGCGATAGTAAACCATAAAACAAATAATCATTAACAATTGCAATCACTGCAACAAGCAGAATGATATGTGATTTAGTTTGATTATGTAGTCTGGTACGATAAAACATCAAAATAACTAAAGCAAAACTTAAAAATAAATCTAAGATGTATTTGAGTGACCAACCGCTATCAAAAGCACGAAATAGCGAAAGTGTGCTTAATAAAATCGATGAAATAGCAATTAAGATAAGCATAGCATTGATCAGACGCGTATGCGCCTTTAAGGTGATGACTTCCTCAAATGTGCCTTTTGGGCGAGTAATGTGTTTTGCCATAAATTATCCTTACTGTGTTCCATCGAGAACTCATGTTGAGTATAGATTAATAATCGTTTAAATCAGTAATCGCCAGTCAAAGTTTAATAAAAAAATAATTAGCGCTATCACATTATCTGGTGATTGGGTATAATTTGCGATCGTATTTTAACGGAGCTAGCATTTTTTAAGGTTTTGCCAATGTCACTAAAAGTCAAAGAGCGCAGACGTGCGCGTTTCCATGCCGTGCAGGCTTTATATCAGCAATCATTGGCAAATACGCAAGTCAATGAGTTGAAACTTCAGTTTTATGCCGACAATATTGATCGTCATCCTGTAGAGTGGGATTTTTTCTATCGCTTAATCGATGGTGTTGATCAAAATAAAGAAATGATCGATCAGAAAATTAATCATTATGCGACTAATGATTTGGCGTCAATCAATCCCATTGATTTGGCGATTCTACGTTTAGGTGCTTATGAGTTAATCGATTGCTTAGATGTACCTTATCAGGTGGTTTTAAACGAATACGTTGATCAGGCGAAAGAGTTAGGCACCAAAGAGGGTCATCGTTTTGTCAATGGACTCTTAGATAAAATTGCTAAAGAAATGAGAAAGTAATATACCGCCTGCAAAATGGCTTACAAGCGGTATAAATACCCTATGAGTGGTGTATGCCACTGTAAAATATCACCTGATATGTATATAATATTTTGAGCTTCAAATGCTTCAAATATAGGTTATAGAAACGATGGGAAAAAAGCTAAACCGCCTTCGCTGGCAAATGGATCGCGTATTTTGGTGTGATTTGCTGTTGATAACAATCATTATGGCGATTGCCTTGTGTCTTTATGGTGTGCCAGTACTTTTCACACCTGATGAGGGCCGTTATGCTGAAATTGCGCGTGAAATGGTGGTCAATCATCAATACATCGTACCGCACTTGGATGGAGTGATTTATTTTGAAAAGCCGCCGATGATTTATTGGTTAACGGCGTTATCCTTAAAAATCTTTGGCTTTAATATCTGGGCAGCACGTCTGCCTAATCCTGTGTTATCCATTATTGGCGTGTGTTTTGTTTATATTGTTTGTCGTATTGTCTATCAAAAGCGCCGCGTATCACTGTGGGCGGCATTGATTACTGGGACGTCAATTTTATATTTAGGCGGGGGGCGTTATTTAAACCTTGATGCTGGTGTTGCCTTTTTCCTAACGGTGACTATGCTATCGTTCTGGGCGTCAAGACAATATCGTCAAACAAGCTGGCAAGCCAATGTATGGTTATTGAATGCCTTTATTTTTTCAGGGCTTGCAGTGATGACCAAAGGGTTAATTGGTATTGTTTTTCCGATGATGATTATCGGCTTATGGGCGCTTATCATTGGTAAGTATCGTCTGTTATTGGATTATCGTTTATATCTAGGTTTAGTCATCGTCCTTATTATCTCAGTGCCTTGGATTGTTGCAGTTAATCATCAGCATCCTGAGTTTTTCCATTACTATGTTATTGTCCAGCAAATCTTGCGTTATGCTACAGATGACCAGGGACGACAAATGAGCAAATTCGTTTATTTTGGTATTTTTATTGTTGGCTTTTTCCCTTGGTTTGGTTTCTTACCACAAGTATTTAAATCGGTATTAACTAAGTTTAAAATGCGTAAGCGGCATGAGAATGAGTGGTTTTTGTTTGTCTGGGGTATGGCAATTTTGCTGTTTTTTGCTTTTTCGAAATCGATTTTAATGGGTTATTTAATTCCGATAGTAACTCCCATTGCCATCTTAATCGCGCGACGCATTGACAAGATACTTAATGCATCTACATTACCTAAGTCAACCAAGGCGAGCGTTATTGTTGCTTTGGTGTTTTTTATTATCATTGCCTGTGCTTTTGTGATCTTGCCATTTATTCCTAAGTTTGCGATGTTCTTTAGTGAGATTGCAGGCTTTTATTGGCCAGCGGCACTCGTATCTCTTATGACTGCAATTGCTGGATTTATTTATTTAAAGCGTAATAACCTTAAAGCCATTATGTTATGGTTTGTATGTGCGATGATGATTATTTTGAATTTAGGTTGGTCAGGTTCGCAGTATTTTGCACAGAAAAGCGTGCGTCCACTGACGCATATTGTCGCGCCCTTACTGAAAACATATCCGCATGCAGTTGTTGCAAATTATGGTGGTTATTACTATGACGCACAGTTTTATTTAGATCGTTTGACATGGATTGTTGCCAATGAAGGCGAGCTTGCAAATACTGCAAAGCTACCAAACTCAGGTGCTGAGAAGACACTAAGAACTGCAGCGCAATTCTGGCCAGTATGGCAAAGTAATCGCCGTGTTTTTGTATTTACTGATGAGAATAACTACAATGCGTACTTTAAAGCAGGACAACCTTATCAAGGATATTTATTAGCAGAAACGCCAAAGCGCTTTTTATTGACTAATCATCCATTAGCAGAAGCAGCGCTTATGCGCTAAAAATATGCTGATCAATAGAAATTTGCCTACAATTTTAGAAATTTTACTAAAACTTTCCATCATAATTGTGAATTAAAATGCATAGAAATCCTTTGGAATGACTACAATCCAGAGATTGAAGCGGACATAAGGTTTCATTATTTTACACTTGCGTATATTTTAAGTTTCTTGTAATGCGCAAAAAACCTGTATAAAGTCTTCGGGTAAGAGGGGTTACCAAGATTTCATTTCAAAAATTTCATATAGATGAGTTTTATTCTTAGGAAATTTAAGAAATAAGAAATTGATAGATGAGAAAGGGGAAGATATGAGAGTTAAGCAAGTGGGGTCTGCACCTATAAGTGGGAGTTATCAAGATTGTATTTCAAAAATTCCATATAAATGATTTTATTACTAGGAAATAAGATAAGAAATTAAAATAGAAAAAAGGGGAGATATATGAAGGTTAAGTTGGCGGGAGTTGTACTTGCAGGGGTGAGTCTGTTTAATTTAGGGTTCGCATCTGATTCTAACTTATATAAATTTACAGCAGATTACCAAACTGGATATGGTCAACAAAGCCTATCTGGCGTGTGCAATATGAGTGGTGAGTGCAAGCTTAATCTTGGTGGAATGACGTTAAGACAACAACAGGAAGTATTTATACTTTTGAGTAATTATTTTAATTGTTCTGGAAAAGGGGCGCAATACTGTCAAGCAGTTAGAAAAATAAGCGAAAAAGCGATTAAACCTGATGCTAGTGAGCATGAGCATGTTCACGCTGAGGCTGCTGTGGCAAAGCAAGAATCAACAGATAGCAATCATTTATCGCATGATATCAAAGCCAAAAAAATAAAAAATTCAGCAAGTAATAACAAAGAAATCAATGGAAAAAGTGTAATAAAGGCTTTAGCGCATGGGGATGATAACCATTCAAACCCTATAGCAGCAGGTAATGCTCCAGCTGAAAAAGATCCCGTTAACAGTAAAAAAATCATTACAGTTGATCAAGATTATCACGCTAAAATTGACAAACAGGCTGCCTCTGGCAAAAGCATCAATCCTAAAGACGCCAACACAGCATCTGTAGGGGGTACGGTAGCCGATAACAAGACAGTTTCAACATCATCTGAAGACTATTTGTATAGTCTAAAAATCCAGCCAGATAATACATTATTATTTAATTTAAAAAGACTTGCTGAGTTATTTGGTTGGCATTTGATCGTTCAAGGAGGTAAAGATGTCAACATTACTTCTGAATTCACAATCAAGGCAAATACTTTACAAGATGCACTCAATAAGCTTATAGCTCAAGGTTATCCGATTGAAGCTTCAATGTATAAAAACAAAGTGCTCGTTGTTAAGATAGGTTGATATTTTAATCTAAATATTAATTGGCTTAATAATAGTAATCAATAGTGGTCTTGTTTTTGGGGCTGAATAAAATTTTTATAATTTTAATTTGTGGGTGAGTTATGTACAAAAAAAGAATTAAGCATCTTGCTTTAAAATCGTCATTTTGTAGTATTATTTTGATTTTATCATCATGCAGTATGATGTCACCATATGGTGATGATGTTATGGCGAAAACAGCAGCTGCTAAGAGCAATATAGATAATCATGTAAAAGCTGCAGAATCAGATAAGACAAATAGCAAAAAAGAAGGCGGTCAAGTCAAAGTTTTAGACCAAAACTATGTCTCATATGTTCAATACAAACCATTATGGGAGCAAGGGCAGGTAAAAGTTGATGGTTCTTTGACCTTTGATCAGATTGTTCAGCTGGTTTTTTCAGCAAGAGGTGTTTCTGTTGTTAATAACTCATCGATTGATAAAAAGCAAAAGTATGATATTAATTTTTCTGGAAGTATGTCTGATTTTGTCAGTTTTCTATCAGAAAGATTAAATAAATATTTCCAAAAGAACAATAATTCGATTGTTGTTAATGATTATGCAACTAAGTCTTTCTATATTAATGCAATGCCTGGCAATAATCAGTTTCAAATATCCTCAGAAAACGATAACCAACTTGGTACTGTACAAGATGATTATAGTTCAATCTCATCTAGTAGTGGTAATTCATCCGAAGGTTCAAAAAACTCAGCCAAAGGAGAGGTGGATATTTGGCGAGATGTACAAAATGCAGTTGAGAAGTTAGAGTCTAAAAATGGTAGTTATAGCATTGAACAGTCTGCATCGGTAGTTACCGTGACCGATGCTGTAAAGAACTTGGCAGAAATTGGTGCCTGGGTTAATGCATACAATAAAATGATATCAAAACAAGTCCTACTTAAGGTGCAGGTATTAACGGTAAAATTAAATAAAGGCTTTAGTAGAGGTATTGATTTTCAGCAATTACAACTCAAAAATGGTTGGAGTCTTAGTAATACTGTCCTTAGTGCCGTAAGTAACTACAATCCATTAGTTGACAATACAACGATTGGAGCAGCTGTAAATTCGACGACAGGCTCTATTAAACTCGCAAGTTCACTAATTCAATATTTACAGACTAAAGGTCAAGTGTATTTAACGCAAGAGCCACTGGTAACGACATTGAATAATCATGCGGCACAGGTAGCGCAGACGATGCTAACGGGTTATGTAAAACAAGTAACGACAACAAATACAACCACAAGTTCAGGTGGGGAGGGGCCTTTGCTACAAGCAAGCTTAGAGCCGGGTGCAATCTCTTCAGGTATTAAACTTAGTATCTTGCCACATATCCAAGATGATAAAGTGGTCTTGCGCATATCAGTTGACTTATCGACCATTGAGGGTATCAAAAAGAGTGGTAATGTTGATAAGGAACAAGCTGAAATTGATTTACCAGTTGTTGAAAATAAAGAATTTAATCAAATTTCAATGCTAAATAATGGGCAAACTTTACTTATGGGAGGCTATATTTCCCACGATAATGAGTATAACAATTTGAAAAATCTCGGAACGAATATATTGGGTTCAAATTCTACCAAACAAGACACTTATGAAACCATCTTGTTAATAACCCCGTATATTCAACAATAATGGTATACAGGTAGTTGTATGAGTGTTAAGAGTAAACAAAATCAGTATCTTTTACCTAATTTTGATATCGATATCCCAAGTAATGTTGTAACAAAAACACAGCTGAGGGAATTTATAAGCGATAATGCAGGAGATAATGAATATTATTGTCACAGTGATCTGTTTAAAAAAGTTTATTATGCGGATAAACCGGGCTATTTGTTATCTGGATTAATTCTTGAATATAAATTATCACCTTTAAAATACCTATACATTGAAAAAGATAAGCACGGTTTTTTTACGCTTGTCTCGATCGCAAGTGGGCGGGTAATATATGAAGGTAAGGTTGATAATATCGCATTTTGTGTTAGCCAAATCAATATTCTACTAGGATACGATGAACATCCGTTAGAGATAGAGAGCTTTAATCTTTCTGAGGATGAGCTGAGCCTTATCTCAGGTATTAATGGTAATGGTGTAGAAATTAACCTGTTTGAATTGTCTCAAAGCATTGGGGCTAGCTTAAAACCAATTGGCATGTTTAAATTTAAAAAAATAGCCACTGGTCATAATGTAGGATTTTTAAAGGATAAGAAAAAGTTATCTATATTGCTGGTTATTGTTGTATTAATTTTGGTCTTTGGATATTACTTTTTGTCGCATCACACCAGCGCAAATGATGATATGGCTGCAAAGCTAAGAGCGATGAAAATGAAAATTGCTAAACAGCACCGTTTTGAAGCCAAAAAGACTAAGCTTACAGCGAAACCTAAAAAAGTAGTCGATATGTATAATCAGTACGTCGACACAATGATATTAGCAGATGACATCGTAAAAGCTTATTTTAAGGGTTTCAGTCAAATAAATAGCACATATCCTGAGTTGACGACCATACACTCTATAACGTATCAAAATAACACGATAACCTTTGGCTTAGCATTTAAATTCGTTGACTCTCTGTTATTGTCAGATGTTGTCAGCAAAGCCAAAGAGCATCACTTATCGCTTGTGTTGGATGATCAGAAAAGCTTAGCTCATGCATCTATTACATTTTTGGTGAAACAAAATAAAGAACAGAGCAGTGATTTATTTAAGCACAAAGCAGAGATCAATCACAATGTTATTGATTATCTTACTTTTATTAAGAAGATAGATTTTAAGCATAAAATTGCCTATGAGTTATCTGTTGTCAAAAGTTTTCAAGGCTATAAAACCGAAGATTTAACGCTTAGTCTTAAGGCAGTAACTTTGAATGAAGTGGCTTCGATTATCCAAAGTACGCAATCATTTGCCAGTAAAGTGATCAGCTTTACTTCAACTCCTTTGGATAATTCAAATGATTTATTATGGGATATAGATATTAATATAGAGTTTTTTGGAGTGTAAGATGATGAGAAAAATTAATCTGTGTGTGCCAGTCATATATTTAGCAGCTGTTATGTCTGGTTTAGCTGCCACTAGTTCTAATCCTGCAGTAGATAATAGCAGTATGCCTATGTCAACGGTTAAACAAAGTCAAGTTCAGTCCGCCACAATACCAACAGGTGGCTTGACTAAGCATAATGATGATGTACAAATAGCTAAAAAGCCTCAGGCACAGGTTGTAAATGCAGCATATGCAGTGACAAATAGCGATAGCGGCTCAACAATTCAAAAACTTGAACAGCAATCAAAAGAAATCGCAGCGCTTAATTATAAGATGCAGTTGATGACTGAGCAGAATAAATACTTACAAATGCAAATTGAAAATCAACAGTTATTACAAAAATACAATCACGCAAATCTTGCGATTGAGAATAACCAACCGCAAACACTGCTAAATAGGGTTACGTTGTCTGGTATTTCGAATGATAAAGGTCTTGGTTATGCTGCTTTGCTGACTTTAAAAGGCAAAGATTATCTTGTGAGGCAAGGTCAGACGATTGATGGTATTGAAGTTAAAAAGATAGCTAGCCACTTAGTTGTACTATTTGATGCCAATTACAATGCAACGAGAATGTTAACTTTATAAACTAGCGGTAGAGAGATGTTACAAGAAAATACCTTTTTAAATCTGGTTGACAATATTAAAGATCTACCAACAAACCTGATCTTATTTAAAGAGACGGTTGATTGGTGTATTAATATTGGGGAGGGCAGTTGCTTGCTTTTCCAGGATGGCACGGTTGTTGTGAATAATAAATGCACGCCGGAGATCAAAATTAAGATCATGCACATCCTGGCGAAGCATGCGATTGCGGTGAAAAAGTATATTGTAGTGTCACAAAGTTGCTTAGTTGATTTGTATGAATTTTATGACATTAATACATCGCAGCTAGCATTAAATTTACAGGATAAAAGTCAGCTTGAAATAGATGAAGATAGTAGGATACGTGAGTTACTCCTTGAGATTATCTATGATGCGGTAAGGCAAGATGTCAGTGATGTGCATATGGAGGTGCGTAAGGATACGTCAAAAGTCAGGTTTCGAATCAATGGTGAGCTCCTTATTTATCGAGAGTTAGCAACAGATGATGCCTTTAAGATATGTTATATCGCCTTTAATAGGGAAAGTGATGATGTAAAAGAGCATTTTAGCCCACTGATCACGATGGATGCATCGATGGATTTGGAGCTTAAGAATAATAAGATGATACGGGTAAGATTAGCAAGTATCCCTGCTTACCCTTACCCAAATTTTGATTGTGTTATGCGGATATTAACCGTTGATACAAAGATACCAAGTCTCCTTGAGCTAGGTTATACCGAAGATCAACTGCAGGTTTTGCAAAAAGTAATCAGGAAAAAAGCAGGTGCAATCATTGTATCAGGGGCAACCGGTTCTGGTAAAACTACAACCTTGGCTTCGTTAGTTAGTCAATTACCGAAAAAAAGTAAAGTTTACTCAATCGAAGACCCAATTGAGAAAAAGCTCAGTAATGCAACACAAGTACCAACAAAAGGTGGAGAGCTTGGTGGTTTCTTTGAGCTGACAAGGCAGACATTGCGTATGGATCCTGATCAAATTGTTATTGGTGAGGTGCGCGATGAGCAAACCGCTAAAATTATGTCAAGAGCGTCGATAACGGGGCATTTGGTCATTACAACTATTCATACCAACTCGGCAATTAATATTGTATTTAGATTATTGGATCTAGGGCTTGATCTATATTCCATACTGGATCCTAATTTCTTATTGTGCCTGGTTTATCAGACTTTAGTTAAACGCTTGTGCTCAGAGTGTAAAGTCAAAGATGACAATCCACTACATATAAGACATTTTGGCGAGAATATTTACAAACGTAATGAACACTCAAATTGTATGCATTGTGCTAATACAGGCATCTCGGGACGAATATTGATTGCAGAGGTAATAGATATGGGTAAACGTGAGTTTGAGTATATCAAAAATAACGACTGGCACACGTGGCAAGAAGAGTTGTCAAGAAACAATCAAGATATTAAAGCCAAACTGATTGACCCTATCTTAAGAGGTGATGTTTCAGTTGAAGATGCGGTTGATATCGCAGATATAATATGAATACTTGAGGATTTGTATGAAACTTGATGTGCTAAAAAAATACTGGATTAAATATAACTTCAGTCATAAAGATAAGTTTAATTTTATGACGGTAATATATGACTGTCTTAATTATGGATTGAGTCTCAATGTTATCTTAAAATCTATTTTACCTTCTTATTGTACAAACAAGGTATTGCAATATATCTATAGAGATATTAATCGTTCGTTAATGAATGGAATCGCCTTTTCACAGGCGATTAAGTTCTGGTATGGCGAGACGGCAGGGCATATTGTCGAGGCAGGAGAAGGTGGCAGTAATGCCAACTTTGCGCATGCGCTTCATAATATGCTTGAATCACTGGGTAAATCATCGTCCTTACCCAAGTTGATTATGGGTAAGATTACTTATGGCCTGACATTAGCCGTTGGCTCTATCGTGCTCACAAGTTATTTTGTATTATCGATTTTTCCACAGCTATTATCCCAACTGCCAGAGAACAAGTCAGCTGCTGAGTTGCCCACTTCAGTATCGTGGTATTTGCAATTGGGGCATTTTTACACAGATGGTGGTCTTTATGTCGTTCTTGTTTGTTTGATTGCACTAGCGATTGCACTTTATCTGACATTGAGAT
This sequence comes from Cysteiniphilum halobium, assembly GCF_003574425.1. Taxonomy (GTDB): domain Bacteria; phylum Pseudomonadota; class Gammaproteobacteria; order Francisellales; family Francisellaceae; genus Caedibacter; species Caedibacter halobius. The sequence goes on from NZ_KZ984540.1 coordinate 39,656, forward strand.
TCTTTGTTAGCACGCAACGTTCAGTGATTGATAAGTTGCCGATATTTAAATTATATAAACGATTGAATGCTGCTAATTATATGATGCAATTGGGGATCTTATTCAAAGCGAATAATCTAATTCTTGAGGCAAACAACAAGGTTTTAAAATCAGGATCACCCTATGTCAAAATGCAGTGCCGAAAAATACAACATAATATTGCGCAAGGTATTGTGTCACTAGAGGAGGCTTTTGCGAATACTTTTTTTACGCCGCAAGAAACAGCGATTTTTAAATCATTGGCAATTACCAATCAGTTTGAAAATCAATGTGAACAGATTGGCAAAAATATGCGTGGTGAATTGGTTAATAAAATGGTTATGCAGGCTAAACGAATAGGAGGTGTTCTTGTTGGGTTATCATTTGTAAATATTTTATGGGGAATGTTAGCAATTTATATGTTAAGTCAGTATATGGCATCTTAAAAATTGAGAAGTAACAAAGTTCCTAAATAATTTGTAAAAAAATAAATTATCTACTAAGTAGCTTGTAATAACTTAGAGGCAAATTAGGTTATAAAAAATCAAACAAAACAGAGAATTATTCAGAGGAGATATAATGAATATTAGTATGAGAATGCAGAAGCGAAATAAGCAAAAAGGTTTAACAATTGTCGAAACCCTTTTAGCTATTATTATAGGGGTAATTATTCTAGTGGCTGCATTTTACCTTTATGGAAATGCTAGGGATTCAGCACGAATAAATACGTATATTGAGGATTTATCTGATCAAGTTACACAAGCAGAGAATCTATATAGTCCTAATATGAAACATATTCCAATAACTACAATTCAGATAACAGATTTGGGTGTTGCCCATACAATTGATCCCTATGGGAACCCATATATTGCAAACTTAAATATAACTAAAGGTACTGGAACGTCAGGGGCGACAGCTACGTTAACCGTATCTGGTGGAGCTACATCTGGCAGATCTGCGCCGTCGGGATTATGTAGAAAATTAGCTATGTTCGCCTCTTCTATGATTGATAGTGGCTTGCTTCAACCAACAGGCAATACCATAAATTGCTCATCAGCGGGTGATACCTATAACTTTACATTAAATTTAGAATGATCGTTTTCATCAAGATATAATTGTTTGCAAAACATTTTGGTTATGCGGAAGGTTCGAAAGACTTTAGATAATATGGTATTTTGAGTTAGTGGGTAAGGGTATTTATATAAGTATAGACATAGAAGAACTAGCAGAAAATATAAAGTTTCCAGTAAGCCATGAATGAAATTTATAAAACTACTATGACTGTTTGAATTAAATTAAAAATATATTGAGATGTTTATATGTTGCTGCAACCAAAACTACAGTATCAACATGGACTTACCATAGTTGAATGTTTACTTGTTATAATTATTGCTTTTCTTGTACTTACCAGTGGTTTTGGATGGATTGAATCTTTGCGAAGAGACATCATAATTTCAAACGAAATATCACAACTTGATTATGCTATTGTACAGGCTTTAGAGGGGGTAAATGCCTATTACCATAACTGTATTATTAATGGGGGTTCTGCTAGACATTGTTTATCTAAGGCTACAATGAGCACCATTAATTCTTTGCAGACGGGTGGCTATATAACAGATAAAACTGAACAAATATTGCAGCTGCATTTTCCAGATAAAACACAAGGCACTACTAAAAAGCCTATATACCACTTTAAGACTAAAAATATTCAAAAAGCGCCACAAGAATTGATTAATTTCTATATTGAGGTAGATAATCTCAAGTTGATTAATATTAATAGATCAGTGATTTACCTATGTAACACAATGAGAGATTGCCAGCTGAAAACAGCACCTGGTAGGGCAACTAAATATGATATTGATAAAAATAAAATTATTTATACCAACCAATTAAATGCGTACCTATAGCAAGTAGCTTAAGTTCTGATAAATATTTAAGTAAGTATAAAGATAAAGGGGAGAGAGGTGAGAAACAAACTAAGACAGCATGGGATGAGTCTCGTGGAGATGCTACTGGTCATTGTTATTGGGGGATTATTAATTGTTATCTTTTTTAGCTTTATCAATAAAGCGCGTTCATTTTCACAAGAACAAAGCTCAGTTACTGAGATTAATCAGCTATTTGTTGCCGTGAAAAATTATGCTCAGTCAAAAAGTGGGACGCTACCAAAAATTGATTTCACTCAGAAGATGGAAGCTGAAAAATTTATTACAAAAGATCAGACATATGGCCGCTATTGGTCTTTGGTGTCAATGAAAGGCGATAGTGGACATAAGGGACAAGTCGATATTTCGTTCTGTGTCGATAAAACGCATCAGACTGGTATTTTAAGCGGAGTCCCACAGTCACATATAGATAATAGAGTTGACTGTAGTAAAACAGTTAAGAGTTGGATCGGGATGACAGCAGCTTATGTGATATCTACCCAAGCTAATAATGATAGGACTAAACTCTATCCTATTTCTCTTGATTCTACGAATTACGCTCCACAAGAACAAAAGATAGACATAAAAAACTTACCAGGCGCATGCACTCCTGATCAAGTACAGTTTATGGTGTTGATTTCACAAGTTAATCTTGGTGGATTACCGATTACAGCACTATATCCTACTGTAACGATAACTTCTGCGGGTGGCAAATGTCCTACTTCAGGATCATGTGTGGTATCTCCTAGCTTGCAATATATGATTATGGGGACAAATGGCTTATGTAAAGTTGGGCCAACTAATCCGTGTCCCTCAATGGGATCAAAAAAATTTCAAATATCAGGCGCTATTATGGCTTTTTGTCCCAAATAAAGTCAGCGAGTGTTTATGTCGATGGTGAAATATATGAAATATCAATTTAGTTTAGCCTTATTTATTATTTGTGCGTTGCTATTATCTGTTTTTGATCAGGTGCTAGGGGATACGATCTATTCGATAGCATCTCCAAGTCAGTCCAGTTGTGCTAAGGCTGTATTAGATAATAAACCAAGCGATATTGATTATTTTGGTGCGCAGTATCACAAAACTCCACATTTAGTGTCTTATCCTCAGACTCAATTTAACTTTCAGGGTATTAATGATCATATATCTTCTGGTAATTTAATCAAAAACTGTATTATGACAGAGTTTTTTATGAACCCACACTTTAATTCAGATGGCACATTATCGACAACGAAGTACGAACCTACGCAAGTGGTATGCCAAGATGAGATAGTTAGCTTATCAAGTGCAAACTGCCATTAGGAAATTATATGTTAAGCTTATTGGTCTGCTATATTTTTTACGTGTTAAGTGGCTCTTTGATGGTCTTTGCTTCACGGATTAAGTATCTATTGTTAGGTCAAATGAATGGGTTTGAATATTTATTTAGTCCATCGCGTTGTCCAAAATGTAAAAAGACAATTAAGCCATATTATATCTTGCCGATTGTTGGCTATTTTTTGACACTTGGAAGGTGTAAATCTTGTCAGTGCAAAATAGCTTTTGACTATGTGCTGGTTGAAGCAGTCTTTACGTTATCTGCATTTTTAGTTGTTATTGATTATGGTGTTTGTAGTTATAGTATTATTTTGGCTATAGCACTTTATTTCTTTTGCTTGCTGTGTGCTATTATGGCCTTGTGCGTTATTGATTCCTTGATTTTTAAGCGACAACTTTTTATAAGCTATATCTCATTTTATCTATTTTTAAATCTTGGTTTTTTTTATGCGATTATATGCGTAAGTATTTTTTATTTATTATCCATTAAGAGTAGAGACGCTTTTAATGCCACTACTGATCAAATTTATTCAAGAGAGAGACAGTTATGCTAATATCAAGCAAGAAAATTATAAGACATATATTATTGGCGAGTAGTGGATGTATGCTCATGGTATCGTTTGGCTTTTGTGTTACATACTCAATAGCTGAGCCAAATACATCTTCACATTTTGCCTGTCAGGAGACAGAAGTTTCACCTCAGCACGACGCAGGTAAGATTCCAGATCTTAATTTCAGTAAATGCAAGTCACCAGACGAATTTATATCAAGTATAACATATAGTTTGGCTGATGATAGTTACTCTTATATATGCTCAACGATGAGCTGTGATCCTCAAGCGTACAAAACACCTTAAAAATAGGAGCTTTATAATGTTAAGACAAATTGCATGTTTTTTGAGTGTGGCATTTTTAAATGTGCCTATTTTATTGTTTGCAAATGTTCAATCGATAGATGATGTCAGTACCGATATGGATAGACTTCAAGCAATTTCAACGTTATCAAGTCAAATGTATCAACAAGCAAATGCCCACTATGCTTATGCTAAGTATCCTTCAAGGCATTCTAAGCTACAGAGTTATACCGTTGTTGCTGGAGATACATTAAGCAAGATAGCAGCAAGGTTTGGCACGGATGTTGATACGTTGGCGATGCAAAATAATATTACGAATATTAATCGTATTATGGTTGGTCAATCACTGCAAATTCCTCAAGGAAATTTAGATTCAGATCAGCAATTACAAGTCTCTGATAAATCATTAAATGCATCAGGCGCAGTAGATGCAAACTCGACGATTGTGCAGCCATCTAATGCACATCTTGCCAAGCCCAGTACAGCAGTCGTTGTTGCAAAAGTGTCAAACCCAGTAAAAGAGCAAGATAACCCTAATAAAATAGCGCAACTACCTAAGCCAATTGCTCATGCGCGCACTAGGGCGTTTAGAAGCAATCGTCAGTGGCTTCTACCGGTTAAAGGCATTAAAGCAGTTGAAGTATCTGCGCATTCAAAAGAAAGTCTAATTGCAACAAATAATGCCAATACAGAGGTATATGCTGTAGCACAAGGTAAAGTTATTTATGCAGGAGTCGGTCTGGCTAAACTTGGCAAAATGGTCATTGTTCAAAATGCGGATCATCATTTATCAGCATATAATTATCTGAGTGCTATTGATGTCGACGAAGGTCAAGAAATTCACGCAGGAGAAGTTATTGGTACAACAGGACGGATGATTAATCATCAGTATGGACTTGGTTTCCAAATCCGTGATGCGCAAGATCATACTGAAAATTTATGCGCAGTATGGGGAGGTGCATTTTGTTCTTGAGGTTTTTTATTGCTATTTTATTTTGTATCTCTTTACAAAATTTAAGTTACTCTTATAGATATTTAACTTTCACAGGTGAATCAGTTTTAGATGCAACGGCGTTTTCTAATTGTCATTTGATGGAGGTTGGTAGTAATCCCAGCCCTTTAAACTCTAATAATGTTAATGTTCTTAAAAAACTTGAGATGCAGCCGATCTATGACACTGGTAGTCCAGGGTTTTATACGCTTTCAGCCACTGCTAGAGATACTAGTTATATGTACTCTTTTATATCTTCTTCTGCAAATAATGAATATCTCTGCTTAATTATGGATAGTAATCAAACAAAATTATCATTTGGGGGTTCAGGTTTTTATTGGGTAGGATCTGACGCTAATCAAACTGGAGTGTATACCCTTTATACATATCAAATCATATCTTTCCATATTTCTATTGATGGTTTGAAAAGTGATGGAAAGTCATACTGGGCACATGCGTCCAGTTCCTCAGGTGCTGGAGATTATGAAGGCTTTGCTGTTAGTAAAGCTACTAATTATAATAGTGGGCTCCCACTTCCAATTCCGTATACTGGGAATACCATTCTTTATTCGACGAAAAAGCATAGGTCTGGCGCTTTTGCCACCTCTGACTTTAACAATGTGTTAAACAAATTATCTAGCGGGGCTATTCATAATAGTAGTTTACTAAATCTTGAGTTAAAGAGTTACGTAGGAGCTTTGCCGTCTTCCAGTTCAGGGGGCTATCATCAAGATGTAGAATTTAGTGTTATATTTAAACCTGATCCAATCCTATCAATGGAGTCAAAATTTACAACACAGGTTGACTTTAGTAGTGGTACTACGGTAGTTTCGAGGGGTGGCAAGTATGCGGCATATCCTGTAGTAAAGGCTCAAAATTTCTCCACAACATCACCACCTCCTAAAACCGTTCCAAAAGGTTATGTGGTCTACTATAAAAACAAGTTTGATATCACAAATAGAGATAAGCAGTTATCCAAGAATATTAAGAATATTACATTGAATTTTAATTTTACTCATGACGAATTGAATTTCTATAAACATAACTATGTATGTTTAGTAACTCTAACAGAAATATTAACAATAAAAGGGAGTCCAATAGAAACACAATTTATTGCCAAAGGTAAAAAATATGATCCGACGACAAGTCCACAAGTTTTTTTTAAAACGCTTGGTGGGAATCCTATATGTGAAAATGCCTATGATTGTCAGATAAAAACTGAGTTAACATGCCATCTTAGTAACATGCCTTCTACAATAACAAAATATGATAGCAAAGCTGTTTCAATGATCGATTTATATCAAGGTGTTTATGATGCAGAGAATTGATTTATTAAGTATAATAGAAATAAATTCAACCTGATTGTATTAAATTTATTTATCACATTTATATTTCTTGTATTACAATAAAAATGTAGTTTTATAACTACAATGTTGGAATTATATCAATCTATAAAAGGGGGATTTAAATGAGGAAAAAAATATCAGCATCAATACTTAGTGTATTGCTCGGTGGAACTGTTGCAATGGCTAATGCCAGCTGCCCACAAGGCGAATCACAGCTTATTGTTAATTACAATGCACATCTGCGATCCGGACTTCTGTATTCAACTTATGGTATTGGTCAGCCACTAATACGATTACCACGGCAAAATGCTTCATTTCTTAACACGCACTATAAGTGGTTAAGTCATTCAAAAAAACAGTGGTCGATATGTTTGCTAAATAATAATAACGAGATTCAGTATGTCTTTAATGGGGCAACTAATCAGCTACATTATTATATGTTCCCAAATAATGTAACAACAATTAATATTGAAACAAAAGGGTGGTTTGGTCTTAGTACAAAAGCAGTTTTAGCGAGTGATCAAAGTCTTGATACAATTAAGCTGAATGTTAGCTCTTTAAGTCAAATCAATGCTGATTTTATTAATCAACAAGTCGAAGAGTCTGGTTATAAGGCAGGACATCCAGTTAAAGTAGAGTTTACGCTTACGCAGAGCGAATCTAGAAATAGTAGCCTTACAATTCCAACATTCTCACAGTTAAAATATCCTGTTATAGATATTGCCATTCAAGGTGAGACAAATAATCATCAGAATCAAACAACAATAACAGATAATATCAACACAGATCAGGCAGTTATTGTCAACCCGGGCAATGCACCTAAAGTTGAGATTAATAATCTAAACTTTACGACAAATGTAGCTAGATCAGTTGCTTTGGAAGCAGATATGGGTGGGCACATTGATGTCAATCATGCAAGTTTTTCAGGTTTTAGCAATACATTATTAGCAAAGAATAAAGTAAAGAATGAAGCAGGTAAATTCGCTCTTGGGCTATCCTCGCATATAGCAGCTAAAAACTCGACTTTTATCTTGTCATCCGTTGATCAGAATTCTAAAGTTGTTCTTGCATCTTCAGATTCAGGTAAGTTGGCGTTTGGTAGTATTATCACGCTTGAAAACCCTGAAATTACGGTTGATAGTGTGAATAGAAGTCCTAATATTACGTTGTTGGATTCATCAAACTTAGGCATAGCTGCGTTGAATATTGATGCTAGAACCAATACCTTGACGGATCCTAGTTATCATTATTTGCAAAACAATTCGCATATATCGATTCAGTCATTCTTGTTTTCTGTAGAAAATGGAGGCGTAGTTGCTATTAGGGATCACAGTTTGTTAAATGCAGTTGCTAATAAGCTTCCTGCTAAACTTAAGCCTTTTGTTAACCCAAGAGATCCAGATGGCGAGTATAATAAGTTTATCTCAGCGAATACTAAGGATAAAACAGATTTGCAAACGGGGCATATCCTCTCTGCTAATGGGGTTGGCTCTTTTGCGGTTCTTGATACCAATGATACAGTGGCTTCAAATGAATTTAAGCTTGCTGTTGACGGAACCGTCAGTCGTAAGCACGGCGGTATTGCTGCTATCAATCCAATTAGAAAAATTATTGCTGCAGCTATAAAGACATTCTTAGGTGTATAGTAGCTATTACCTATCTTAAGTCATTTTGTGGTGTTTAGTGTCGAAGATCGTTATACCGCTTGTAAATATTGCGGTTATTTGTCTTAGAATTGCTGAACACCAGCAACTTGCCATAAATGCTCACCATCTTTGCGCGCAAAATGCCAGATTTCTTCAAAGTTTTGCCAGTCGCTGTGAGCATCTTCTTTAACCTGTCCTACGAACATAACACTTGCAATATATTGATTTGCTTGGCGATCACAACTAATCACTTTGCAGTTAAGATCTTTAAATTGCGCTAATTCATCGTTGTGTTCGATATCATTTAATACGCTGTGATAGAGATCTTCAGTGATATAACTTCGAATCTTCTCAAGGCCTTCTTTGTTATTTAAGGCTTGGAGTTGGTTAAACAAGTTTAATGCTTGGTGATTAAAGACTGTCTCAGGTGTTCCATCAGCTAATTGGCCGTTGATAATGCCATTGTTTGGCTGTGTTGATTGATTGTGCTCAGCTGAGGTTTCTTGTGCATTAGTAGTAAAGGCATTGGCAGCAGTATGCAGTGGTGATGCTTGATTATGTGAAGCATTATTATGACTGTTGTTTTGCATTTGTTGTTGCATGGCTTTTCTACGCATCAAGAAAACACATAGTGCGATCAATGCAATCACGATTAGCAATCCTGTCATACCATGCGCGCTAAAAAGCCAAGCAAAAAGTGCACCAAGCCCCAGAGCGGTTAAAATCTTGCCAAAGGTTCCCATGCCACCTTTTTTCTGAGCAGTGTTACCAGCAGCAGTACTATTGTGTGTTTGTGTAGGTGCTGAGCGACTATAGCCATGGCTTGCACCACCACCAAAACGCTTCGCTTCAGCTAACTGAAAGCCTGACATCGCTAACAGCATAAATGAAAATATCACACCAATTTTTTTAAGCATCGTATCGTATCCTTTGGTTGCTAAATGAAATCTCGCCAATCATAACGAAAAGCTGCCGTAGAAACTAGGTTCTGTAAAACGAAACGCTTTTTATGTATTATTATTTCCTAAACTTACCATCCATGGTTGTAGACTGCCTGCATCCTACATGACGTCGACAAACCATAATGCATCAGGAAGGCAAACGTTCAAGCTATATGCGACAAGGGTTAAATAAAAAAATAGGGCATTTTTATATTCATAATAATTATTTAACTTATAAAAATAATTTATTCGTATAGGGTTTTGTTTTGTAATATAATTACTTGCAAGACACAAACGGCTTAAAATAGTTTACCTTGCCCCAGGAGAAATAAGCTATTTTAGGTGCTTAAAAATAGCATACCCCCAAAATGCATATTGATTGACAAGGAAAATAAAGCAAGGGTTTGTGTCTACCAATAAACCCATTCAAAGCTGTTTTGCACAGCTCTATAGCTAACTTGATTCTTTAGTTATCCTAAGCCAAGAAGGTGCTAGCTGCTAAGAATTAAACATCCTTTACACTGTGCTAAGAAGTGATAAACTTAACCGGGTTAATGTATTGTCTAGGTCGTGGACAAATAACTACCGGAGGAAATAAAAAATATGAGTTTATCAACATTGCTGAAAAGCGAAGAACTGTATAAGTACATTTTAGATAACACGTTAAAGTTATCGTCTATTCAAGATAACATGTTAGATCAGGCAAGAAATGATGATAATGCTGAAATGATTACAGCACCAGATCAACTTCAATTTTTACAAATGCTAATGAAAATGATTGGTGCCAAAAAAGTGATAGAGGTTGGTGTTTTCAGAGGTGTTGGTACTTTAGCTTTAGCTTTGGCATTGCCAGAGGATGGTAAAATATACGCCTGTGATGTCGATGATAGTAATTTAGAAGCATATAAAAAGTATTGGATTGAAGCGAAAGTAGATCATAAGGTTCAACTAGAAATAGCGCCAGCAATTAAAACTTTGTATAAACTCATAGATGACGGTCATAGTGATAGCTTTGATTTTGTTTATATTGATGCGGATAAAAGTGAGTATTATGAGTATTACAACCTAAGCTATAAACTAATTAGAAAAGGTGGTTTAATTGTACTGGACAATATGCTAAGAAATGGAAAAGTGATTGATCCAGAAGTTAATAGACCGAGCATAGAAGCAACCAGGAAAATGAATGCATATATTAAATCGGATGCAAGAGTTGAATCTATTTTAACACCGATAGGGGATGGTGTAACTATAGCAAGGAAACTTTAAAGCGCTGCCAAGCGATTAATGGATAACATAACAAGGATTTCGTCATGGCTATTATTCATATCTACTTTGGTCGTAGATATCACCCACTAAGTTATGGTATACGTTGGGTGACACGTTCACATTTTTCACATGTTGAGTTGCGAATTGATGATGATTGCTATAGTAGTAATGGTTCATTAGGTGTTTACAAGCGCAGTTATGAAGACCTGCGCAAATCCCAAGACATGCTAGAAACATGGCGCACGGAAATCAGCGATACACAAAAAAGTAATCTTACCAACTTCCTAAATAGTCAGCTTGGCAAGAAGTATGACTATTCATCAGCTTTAGGACTTGGGTTGTGGCGCCGTGATTGGATGGATGATCATGATAAATGGTTTTGCTCTGAACTTATTGATGCGGCGTTTAAGGTGGCAGAGTCACCATTGACTAATCGTGATTTTGCATCGCATCGTTTAACTCCAAATGATTTAAGAACCTCTCTGGCAATTAAACGCATAAAGCGAGAGAAAAATATTCATAACAAAAACTGGTGGCAGAAATTGAAGTTCTTTTAATGCAAGAGTTTACTTGTATTGGGAAATTTTTATAGATGCGCAAAGAAAGGGCTATCAAAAAAATAAATCAATAATTATAATGATAATGTTTGATTATGAAATGCGATTGAGTTTCTCCCAAAAGGGCTAATTGCTTCCTGAGCTTAAGTCGAAGGGTGCGCTAATAAATTCGACACGTATAGTGACTTCGACTTATGCTCAGCCAGCGACCACTGATGTTGATAGAGATGTCGATAGATAGAAAAGTTGTTATAACCTAATGATGTAATTTAAGAGGACATATTTATGAAAAAAGTAATTGTTGTTGGTGCCACTGGTACCATTGGACAAAGCGTGTGTGACACATTACAAAGCCACAACTATGAGATCATTAGAGTATCGCGCTCTGGTGATATTCAGGTTGATATTGCAGATCTTGGCTCGATCAAAGCGATGTATGACAAGATTGGTACATTTGATGCTTTAGTATCAAGCACGGGCAAGGTGACCTTTAAGCTATTAGCCGAAATGACGGAAGCAGATTTTATGCTTGGGCTTCATAACAAGCTAATGGGGCAAGTCAATTTAGTGCAGGAAGGTTTAAAATGCATTAATGATAATGGTTCATTTACACTAACGACAGGGATTTTAAACTGTGAACCCATTGCCCTTGGTGCCTCTGCAGCGATGGTTAATGCAGCGCTTGAAGGTTATATCAAAGCCGCAAGTTTAGAGCTACGTCAGCAGGTGCGCATCAACGCCGTAAGTCCAACTGTCATTACTGAGGCATTACCATCTTATGGCCCTTTCTTTCCTGGTTTTAAATCAGTATCTGCAAGTGACGCTGCCCAAGCTTATTTAAGATCAATTGCTGGCATTGAGACAGGTCAAGTTTTTAAAGTGGGTTTTTAGTGATTTAGACATTTAACAACATCTAAAGATGCAGCTTTACGTGCAGGTAGCAAGCCACTTAATACCCCCAAACTGACGACAGAGATAAATGCCAGTAATACCGCAAATGGTGAAATAAACCAGATAAACTGGATCTCTTGCACGAATTTCGATGCGATATATAAGATTAATTCATAACTGCCAACACCTAGAATAAAGCCGATAATACCACCACTTAAACACAGCAGAATCGCTTCAACAAGATAGCTCCAAAAAATCGTACGATCACCTGCACCTATGGCTTTTAATAAGCCAATTTCATATAAGTTTTCAGAAATTGATGCCAGCATCATATTGGTAATGCCAATACCGGCGACAATAAGAGATACGATTGAGATTACAGCAAGCATTAAGGTGAAGATATTTAAAAATGTTTGAATATTATGCAAAAGATCAATATCAGGTGACACCATAAAGGTGCCACTATTGCCATATTTGCTTGTGAAGTAATTTTTAAGCGCATCACTGACTGGAATCACAGAACTCACATCATCAACACTAAAATAAAATTGTGCTAAAAAGCTCCAGTTTACCTTTTGTAAATACGTAAAAGGTAAGAGAATTTGCATATTGATATTATTCCAAGCGTCACTGCTTGCACTTGATTTTTCCTTTAGCACGCCAATGACAAAACAGGTATAACTGCCGTCATAATTACCGATTTGAATGACATTACCAATCGCGCTTTGCGTGGGAAAAAGCGCACGATTAATATCATGACCAATAATACAGACATTATCTGCATTTTGAATATCCAACGCCGAGAAATTATGGCCTTGTGCTAACGGTGTATTAACAATAGGCAGAAAATATGTGTTAACGCCTTGAATCGGAATCTGGTTTTGATGCACTTTGTTACTATTAAAAACCACACTGGTGGCATAGCTGCTGATTGAAGGCGACAACATTGTGATCTGTGGGAAAATGCGTTTAATCGGTGTCAAATCATCTTTAACCGATAATTGGCTAAATGCTGAGTTGCTATGATCTGATGCTGATTGCATCCAGTTCTTATAGGCATAAAACAACACGGTTTTTGCACCTAATTTGTCATAAGATGCTAAAATTTTATCTTTGGCATATTGGCCAAGCGTCATCATGACAATAATTGAAGCAACACCAATAATCACACCCAAAGCAGTCAACAGTGTTTGACCTTTTTTGATCATCAATGTGCGACATGCTAATACAAAAAGCATGATTAAAGCATGTGTATAACTGGTGCTTGATGTTGGCTTTTGCTGGATTTCTCTATTTTGCTTATCTTCTTTATTTTCCTTATTTTCCTTATTTTCCTGCATATGTTGCTTTGCAGAAGAGTTTTTCTCCTTGTTTTTTTTAATATCCGCAAGTACTCTACCATCTTTAATCTCAATGGTGCGTGGTGCAAATTCAGCAATTTCTTTATCATGCGTTACTAAAATAATTGTTTTACCACATTGATTAAGCTTAGTGAGCAGTGCCATAATATTTTGTGTATTATGACTATCCAGATTTCCTGTGGGTTCATCAGCAAGAATAATATCAGCGTTACGCATCAAGGCTCTGGCAATTGCTACACGCTGTTGTTCACCGCCTGATAATTCTTTAGGGTAATGATCCAAGCGATGTGCAATACCCACCTCTTTGGCAATATCATGCGCTTTTTGTCTTAAGGCTTTTCGATCATACTCAATATTAATCGGGTAGTTCATCGGTAATAGGATATTATCAAGCACATTAAGCTTAGGTAGCAGGTGAAATTGCTGAAAGACAAAACCAATATGTTTAGCACGTATTTGTGCCAGTTTACGACTATCAGCATGGGCTAGTGATGCATCATGAATTTTGATATTACCCGATTCAAATGTAAGCATCGCACCCAATAAATGTAGCAAGGTTGATTTTCCCGAGCCTGATGCGCCAACAATAGCAACAAATTCACCTTGTCGAATATTGATATTAATATCATATAATACAGGTGTTGATTTCATCGCAGCATGATAGCTAAAACTCAGTTGACTTACCTCATATGCCAAGCGCATATAGCTATACTCCACTGAAGTAATCGATTGGTTCAACTTGATCTCCTATTGCTAAACCATTTGTAATTTCAACATCTTGTGTAGTTTGTATCCCTAAACTAACCTTGCGCATCTTACCATTGGAAAGTTTGACATAATCATGTCCATCTTTAATGCGAATATACTGCTTGGGAAGTGCAATGACATCTTGCTTTTCATTAATATAAATATCACAAATAACACTCATTCCCGGTAAAAGCTTAGCATTCTTTGTCGTAATAAGCACTTTAATTGGATAGGTTGTCTGTTCAGTTGAATTATTAAACGATGCACCTGAGTTGTTGGATGAAGGTGCTAAGGCAACACTGGTAATAACGCCAGTAAAACGGATATTATTACTAGCTGAGGCTTTGATCATTACTTTTAAGCCTTTTTTCATTTGCAATATGTTTGATTCGGTAATATCTGCAGTTACATAAAGCTTAGATAAATCATCCACTTTAAGAATAAAATCACTACTTTGTGTGCCGCCTGAACCTTGGGTGACATACTCACCTTCAGACTTTTTGATATATACCACTGTCCCGGCATAGGGCGCTCTAATCGGGTAGACTTTCTCAGGCGATTGTAGTGAGCTGACAATACTGACAAGTGGGTCGCCTTGAACAACGTGTTGACCAAGGTGGACATAGATCTTTTGGATATAACCAGCATAGGGTGCTGCTACTACCGTTTCTTTATTGGCGCTAACAACTCCTGAGGCGGATATTTTATTTACCAGCGTTTTTTTGCTGACTGTATAAGGTACATCTGTTGTTACCAGTCGATGACTTTCCTTAGGAGAAAAATAATAATAAAACACATAGCCAATAGCAATCGCAACAATAATAATCACCAGCCATTTAATGATTTTTAAAAACATAACGCTCAATGTCCCCTTTGTAGAAATGATATTGATAGGTATCAGTTAATAACTGCGCATAGAGATTAAGCATCGTCTGTTCAGCTGTTTGTAAGCTACTTAATGCATTGATTAAATCAAGATAGGATTGTCTGCCGGCTTGAAAATTACGCTTCACCGAGGCATAGCTTTCTTTAGCATACTTTTGTAGTTCAATTGCCGTTGGCAGTGTCTCATATTGATTTTTAAAGTCGCTTAATAAATCTGCCAGCATTTTTTGCACATCCAGCATATTGCTTTGGTTACTGTATTGATTTTTAAGCTTGGTTTCTTCAGCAATGACAATATTGCGATTTAAAGTGCCGCCATCAAATAGGTTGAAACTTAAGGTTAACGTCGCACTCCAGCTAAACTCTTTGCGTGCACCAATGCCACCAAAAAGGCCATTTTGTGGATAGGGGTTTTGATAACCACCATTGATCGATAATGCGGTATTTGGCCAGTAATTACGTTTTGCTTGATTGATACTCCAATCATCTTTTTGTTGTTGCAATTGCAATAGTTTGTATTGATAGAAATACTGTTGAGAAAAGGGAGTTAATGCTTTAGGAATATCTTTTAAATCCTGAAGTGCTAATATGCTAAAATTGAGATCTTGAGGGTTAAAAGCACTAATACCCATGCTCTTTAATAACTTCTGTTTGGCAACTTTTAGGTTTTGCTTTTGTTGCTTTAAGGTAATCTCAGTACTTAATAGCTGGGTTTTTAAATTCAATTCATCTGATCGTGACTTAAGTCCTTGTTTATATAAGGTGTTGGCAGTTAGATATTGTGTTTGATATTGCTGATAAAGTATCTCTTGCAATTTAAGGTTATGTACACTGAGTGAGTATTGAATAAAATTTGTAGCAACTTCTTGAATCAACTGATCTTTGGTATAGCGATAGTTTAGTTGATCGATGGCTGTTTGAATCTTGGCCTGGTAATAGTTGGTAATTTTGATCCCATTTTGACTAAAATCTTCTGATAATTCCAAGCCAAATGTATTGCTGGTATTAAAGCTTGTGCTATTTACTGCGCTATATGTCGTATCATTTGCTGTTGATGAGCTAACTAAATCAAGCTTTGGAAAAAAGGCAGCAAATGTATTTTCTTTTTGCAAAGTGCTGATATTAAGCTGTAATTGCTGTGATTTTAATCTTGGTGCGTGTTCAATGGCATACTGTACTGCCTGCTGTAAACTAAGGTTTTGACAAAAGCCTAAGGAGACACTCGCACTTATTGTGCATAGTGCAAGATACTTTAGACATTGACGCATGGTAAGCTTAGCAATCAGTTGGTTTTGGAATGATGAGATTTTGCCCTGCCGCTAAGCGATTAGGATCTTTTATGTTGTTGGCTTTAGCAAGACAGGTCAGACTAATGTTATTTCTACGTGCGATGCTATATAGACTATCGCCAATCTCTACCTTATAGGTCGTTGGCTGATTATGCTCGACAACGCGAGCAATTGTTGATGTTTTTTGAGTGTTTGTTTGATGTGCTTTTGCAACTACTTTTACCGTCTTTGCATTTGCTGATGGAACACTTGTTTGAGATGTTTTAGTTACCTTTGCTAAGGAAGGAGCGTTAGCGACAGAAGCAGGTTTTGACGGCGGTGATGTTGTTATATTAGTAGTAGCAGTTTCACTTTTACTGTCAAGTTGCGCACAACCAGATAATAACAACATACTTATTGCGATAATATAAAGTTTCTTTTGCATAACTGACTTCCCCCTTTTGATGGTATTTCATCAGTTTAGCTATAAAACATAAGTACTGCAAAATATTTACGTCTGAATGAGTAACAAAATTTTGCCAGTTGAATTGAGCATTTTTTACAAATATGGTTATGTATTATTCCATATCGCCTAATGAGTGCTCACCTTTGATACGTACAAAGATTTCTTCACGATGTACTGACACCTCTTTAGGTGCATTTATGCCTAAACGAACTTGATTTCCTTTGACGCCTAAAACAGTGACTGTTACTTCGTCCCCAATCATGACAGTCTCGCCAATTTTTCTTGTTAAAATTAACATGTTAAAGTTACTCCTTATTATATCGCTTTATCTTCCAAAGCTGATTAAACCTATACCAACCGTTTGCAAAGCACATGCACAACCCCAAGCTTAAAATGCTTTTAGTCCTTGCAAAAAGTATAGACTTAAAATATTTATATGCATCTAAAAACTGGGTAATTCTAAACAAATAAATATTTTTTACCAGGATTTTATGCATTTAAATTGAAATTGGCTAGTTTTGCCACAGCAGCAGTATGGCTTTAGGTAAATTATCGTTATACTGAAATCATTATTAAAAAGCACTTATGCCAGATGTTTTTATTTTATAAGTTGAATAAGATTATTCACAGTTACCTAAATGATCAGCAGCGTGCTTTGGTGGCAGATGCTTTTTTGTTTGGTGCTGATGCGCATGAGTTGCAAGTTAGAAGCTCAGGAGAGCCATATTTTACCCATCCGGTGGCGGTAGCTTGTGTTTTGGCGGGCATGAGACTTGATTGTGAAACAGTGATTGCCGCCCTTTTGCATGATACGATTGAAGATACTGAAACTTCATCAGAGATTATAGCCAGGCGCTATGGTGAGAAAACCGCGCAATTAGTCGAGGGTGTTACTAAGTTAAGCAAGATAGAAACACACTCAAAAGCAGAGTTGCAAGCTGAAAACTTCCGTAAAATGGTCTTGGCAATGGTACAGGATATTCGCGTGATTCTGATTAAGCTTGCCGATCGGCTGCATAATATGACAACGCTTGCACCATTAAGACCAGATAAGCGGCGGCGGATTGCATTAGAGACTTTAGAGATTTATGCTCCTATTGCCCACAGGCTGGGGATGCATCATATTAAAAATTCATTTGAAGAGCTAGCATTTGAAGCGATGTATCCTTATCGCTATAAAACGCTTAAAACAAAAGTATTACATGCGCAAAAGCATCGCGATCGGTTATTTCGTAAAATTATGGAGAGATTACAGCATCACTTGGCTGAGTTTTTAGAAAGTGAACAGCTGGTTTCAGGGCGTAAGAAACGGCTATATAGCATTTATCGCAAGATGCGTGATAAAGAGATGTCATTTTCTGAGATTATGGATATCTATGCCTATAAAGTTATTGCGCCAACACGACGCGATTGTTATATGATTTTAGGTGCGATTCATGAGATTTTTCGCCCTATTCCTGGGCGTTTCAAGGACTATATTGCCACACCGAAAGCAAATGGTTATCAGTCTTTGCACACCACAGTTTTTGGTCCCTATGGTGTGCCCATTGAAGTGCAGATTAAAACCAAAATGATGGATGACACAGCAGAGAAAGGGGTTGCCGCACATTGGATTTATAAGGCGAAGTCATTAAGTCATGATAATGCTCAAAAATGGCTAGAGAAACTCTCTGATTTGCAGCAACACGTTACTAAATCAACGGATTTTGTTGAAAGTGTTAAGCTTGATTTATTCCCTGATGAGGTTTATGTTTTCACACCAAATGGCGAGATTATTGAACTGCCAAAAAGTGCAACTTGCGTTGACTTTGCTTATCATATTCATACGGATATTGGTAATCATTGTATTGCTGCGAAGGTGAATCGCAGGATCACACCACTTAGCTATGTATTAACGCATGGTGATACCGTTGAAATTATTACCTCACCAAATGCACACCCAAACCCTGCCTGGCTTGAGTTTATTAAAACAGCGCGCGCCAAACATGCGATTAAATATGCTTTAAAGCGCCATGAACATGAAGAGTTTGTACATATTGGGCAGCAGATTCTAACGCAAGCGCTACTTAAAAATCACATGGATTTTTCGACCATTTCAGCAGAGCTATTACAAGAGGCATTAGTTGAATTTAATTTCCCGTGCATTGCCGAGCTGCATGCCGCTATTGGACAGGCGCATTTCTCAGCGAACACCTTTGTACGGTTTGTTGAACAAAAACAACAATTAGAAAGTAAGGGCTATGATTCACAGCGGAAGTTACTGATTGATGATAGTTATCTTCGTCAATTGGCAAGTTGCTGTACGCCAATCCCTGAAGACCCAATTACCGGTGTTTTGGTTTCTGATAAAGGGTTGATGATTCATCGAATCAAATGTAATGAGTTATTGAAGCTTAAAAAAACGCATGAAATTATTGAAACGCAATGGGCAAAAGACTGCACGGGTTATTATCCAGTGAAGTTGCGTATTAGTTTGCAAAATGTGCAAGGCGCAATTGCCAAAGTCACAGCTAATATCTCACGGCACGATGCGCAAATTTTAAGCTTTAATATCCTTGAGTCTGATGCACAATATGGTATCGTGCAGACGATGCTTGAAGTGAAAGATCGTGTGCACTTGGCGCGCGTGATTCGCGGATTAAAACATTTAAAAATATGTCTTAAAATTGAGCGCTTTTAATTTTTTAATGAAGGATCCTTTTGACTTCGTCAAAAGAGCGTTTGACACAATCCTCAACTGCCAAGCGGGTAAAGTAGTTGCCGGTTAGTGCTAAGCTATTATCTTTTATCAGTTCATTATTAAGCCCATCAATAAAATCTTGATGTTGTGATTGATAACACGGTAGGTTATTGTCTTTGTGCTTTATATCAATCAGTGCATCTTTGGGAATATTAAGTTTTGATAAAAACATATCAATTAATTGTTGGTAGGGTGTATCTGTGTTTTTAAAGTGTACCGTCATACCACGATATTTCTCATGTGTTAGTGTGTCACGTGTTACCATTGAAAAGAAATCTTGTTTAATACCAATTAGGCCATTGATGGGTTTGATATGTTTGATTTTGTCTTTATCAAAGACTAAACCAGTTGTTGTTAGCTTGGAAATACCAGGTTGATGTTTAATACGCGCAAGTGGGTGATTTGTTTGTGCAAGCAACTGATGGCTAATATGCCACGGTGTTGCCAAAACCAGCTTATCTGCGGTGAGCACACCATCATCAGTGGTGATGCACCATCTATCATTTTGTTTTGTAATGGCTTTCACAGCAGTTGATAAGTTGATTTGAGTATTTTTAGTATTTACCTTTGTAAATAGCGTTGACATGCCACGGTCAAAGGTGAAGCTGCGTGGCAGGCTTTTGTCTTTGCTACGGGTTTTAAAAAGGAAATCAGCTGGAAAATTTTGGCTATTTTGACAAAGTACGGCATCAAAGCAATAACGTAGGGTTTTTTGATAGTTGTTACGCCCAAAAACAAAGCTAAAATATTGTTCAATCGTGCGATTTCCCGCCTTGCTCAATTTAAATAGTGATAACCCAAACCCCATACGAATAAGATTAAGTTTACTTAAAACACTCGCAATTTGGTTTTGTGATGTTAGTAGTTTAAAAGGGTGTTTCTCGCGCTTTTGCAAATGACTTAATAGCCCATTATCATGACAAAAGCTAATCAAATGCTGGTAAGAGTTATAAATGGTATGTGTGCCTAGCTCAAGCCAGAAATCGCGTGTTTTTGGACTGTGGTACGTTTCAATACAGCCGCCTAACTTGTGGCTTTGTTCAAGGATAATGCTTTTATATCCTTGAAGTGCTGCAAAGTGTGCAAAACTGACACCTGAGATGCCTCCTCCTATGATAGCAATGGGATAATTCTCTGGCATGATCAATACTCCCTGTTATGCAGATAATGCTTGTACTAATGCGGTTGCGTATGTCCCTGTACCTAAACTAAAGGTAAGTGTTAAGGTGTTCTCTGGTGCATTATGCGTGTAATTTAAATTTTGTGCATAAGCATAGATGCTGCGAAATTGCATATGACTATGCACTGTCAAGTAATCGATAAATTTACTATGTGCTTGCGTGAATTGTTGATATTGGCGTAATGCTTCATCACGAAAGAATAGCTTTTGCTTTTTGCCAATTAAGGGTGCGGCAATACTTAAGTCTTTGGATTCAATACGTTGTTGGATTTCACTTTGATTTTCAGCAGTTACCTGAAATACGCTATTGCCATTGCTAAACCCTACAATATCACCGATTAGCGCTATTTGATCTGTATCGTTTTGTTGGCGAAATTCAACATAAGTGTTAAATAAAAAGCTGCGCATAACCGATAATAAAAAACCATGATCTTTAGGGTTAAGTGTGATTTTGCCATCAATAACATCATGCGCTTGTTGTAGGTTATCATGGCCAAAACGCTGCTCGCCAAAGAGATTAATAAAGCCATGTTGCGCGATATGCTTAACTCTTGGCTCTATCTTTGAAAACGGTAATGTTAAGTCGCGCAAAACAAGGGTGAAATGATTGGCTTTGTGACTGCCAATTTTGAGTTTCTTGTTGTGTCTGTTAGTGCGCAAAATTTTGCAGTTTGCTAAATCAAAGTGATCAAAATTGATCTTAGTTTTTCCAGGATAATATAAGGAAAACCACTGTCGGGTGATTGCGTGTTTATCTTTTAAACCACTGTAACCAATATCGCGCTGTTTAAGATTCGTATATTGTGACAAAGCACGGATAATATCTTTCGTGTTTAAGCCATTCTTCTCGACAAAAAGCCAGATATGTTCTCCTTCACCCGTTAAATCAAAGTCAAAGACTTCCTCAACGAGAAAGTCTTCATTGTATGTTTTGAGTCTGCCAACAGATTGACTCATTGTTTTTCTTCGCCTTTAGAGTTCTCGGAAGCATAATCTTTAGGGTACTGTGGTTCATTGTTTAGTTGATGGCTTTTTTCTTTATCACGATAGGCTTTAGGTTGTAAAAGAGACTGTCTTGATGGATCAAGATTGAGCTTAACACTATATTCTTGAGAGTGTTTTTGCAACTCAGAGAATTGCTGATAGATATTTTCCATGATTTCATGTGTTTTATGCACATGCTCGTTAATAGTGTTCTGATAGTGGGTAAGTAATTTCTTAGTTTCCTCTAATTCAGTCGTGAGATTTTTGCTACTTTTACGTACACTTAATCCAATAACAAGACCAATAATGAAAGCGGCGATAATGCCTAAAATGAATGAAATAAGCATATTTACTCCTAGTTTTGATAAATAAGGCTAATCGCGTGGCAGGCGATACCTTCTTTTCTGCCGGTAAACCCAAGCTTTTCAGTCGTAGTTGCCTTGATGTTAACTTGATTTAATTCAAGCTGCAACAGTGTTGCAATGCATTGACGCATTGCAAGAATATAAGGGGCAATCTTTGGCACTTGGGCGATAACAGTTACGTCAATATTAGCAATGTGATAGCCCAGTGCTTGGATGCCGTGTTGCGCGTGCACTAAAAAATCTTTGCTTGCTTGATTTTTATGTTTGGGGTCTGTGTCAGGGAAGTGCTGACCAATATCACCTAAGGCACCAGCACCAAGGAGTGAGTCAGTAATTGCATGTAAAATTACATCACCATCGGAGTGTGCCTCAAGACAAAAGGGTGCATTAACCTCAATTCCACCGAGCATTAATGGTTTATTCTCAGTGGAGATGCGGTGCACATCATAGCCATGACCAATACGAAACATCATGCATCTTTTGTAGTTAATGGAAAACCATTGCCAGCCCAAGCGCGAAAGCCACCATCGACAGAGACAACATTGTCATAGCCCATTTTTTGAAGGTTGTCAGCGCTGAGTGCTGAACGAAAACCACCACCACAGTATAAATACATCTTTTGCTGTTTGTTGGGAATCAATTGCTCAATTTTGACTTCAATAATGCCACGGCTTAAGTGATGAGCTCCAGGTAAATGTGCGTTTGCAAACTCAGACTCTTCACGAACATCAATTAAGAGGCCATCTAATGTATCATTATCAAGCATGTTTTTAATGTGAAAAACATCACATTCTTTGATGCGTGTTTTTGCATCATTGACCAACTTAAGAAACTCAGTATTATGTTGCATTTTACGTCCTTTGCTTATTGTCTATTTGGAACAGGCACTATCATTGTACCTTAGTCTTTATTGGTGAGTTAGTGTTTTCAGCCTTTTTGATTTTTTTCGAATTGAATTTCAATGCTGGTTACTAGCGCCGCGAGAGACTTGAGTGATGCATAATCCAGTAAATAAACAAGCCCCAAACACCAGTAATGAGGACGGTGATAACCCAAGCAAAGTTTGGCATCATTTGTGGTGTAACGTTATGCTTGGTGAAATTGCTTAAATCACGGATTATGGCTAATGTGCAGACAATGTGTACAATTACAGTGAATGCACTTATAACATAATAAATATTTTGATAGAGATTGATCACTGCTTGATGAAAATAATCCATAGTGATTTCCTAATTCTTTTAGATGTTAAAAAATAAACTCAGGCTTCTTATCAATGTCTTTGCGTTGATTATGTTGATGATGTTCGCTGATGATTTCAACAACTTCATCAATGGAGTCTGTCATAATCAAAAGTTCAGTGTCACCTTCGCTAATAACGCCTTCGGCAACTAACTTTGTTTTTATCCACTGGACTAATCCGCCCCAGAATTCTGTGTTAAATAAAATAATAGGCATATGCCGTTTCTTCTTGGTTTGCACTAAGGTGGCAATATCAAAAAGCTCATCTAATGTACCAAAGCCGCCAGGCATGCCAATATATGCCATAGAGTGTTTGACGAACATGGCTTTGCGTGTGAAAAAATAACGATAATGTAAAGAAATATCTTGATGTTGGTTTGGCACTTGCTCAAAAGGTAAATGAATATTTAAGCCGATACTCAAGCCTTCACTTTTTGATGCGCCAATGTTACCTGCTGCCATAATGCCATGACCGCCACCGGTAATAATGCTAAAGCCTTCATTAGATAATCTGTGGGCAATTTCCTC
Organism: Cysteiniphilum halobium; assembly: GCF_003574425.1. Lineage (GTDB taxonomy): Bacteria > Pseudomonadota > Gammaproteobacteria > Francisellales > Francisellaceae > Caedibacter > Caedibacter halobius. The sequence goes on from NZ_KZ984540.1 coordinate 63,173, forward strand.
GGCATCTTTAAAATGCGGGGATGTGCTTGGTAGACGTGCAGAACCAAAGATGCTCACAGCCGGCTGGATATCATCTAAGCGTTCATAGCCTTCGACAAGCTCTGACATCACTTTAAAAATATTCCAAGTAGCGCGCGATTGGTCAAAATGGACGTTGCCATACGTACTTGCATCAGTATGAGCGCGCGGATGAACGGTTTTTCTTGTTTTATTCATTTTTAGTGTCGTATTCCATGGTTATAGCGCAATATGGTAACACAAACGCACAGGTATGCTACGTTAGGTGCTGCGCAATTTAAGAAATTGTTGCATAATAAGCGCCAATTAAGCAAATCAAATAAAAGGAAACATTATGGGTTTTTTAACAGGTAAGAAAGTTTTAATCGTCGGTCTATTAAGTAATAAGTCGATTGCCTATGGCGTTGCTGAAGCTATGCATCGTGAAGGTGCTGAACTTGCCTTTACCTATCAAAACGAGCGCTTTAAAGAGCGTATTGAGAAACTTACTGAGCACTACAATCCTGCAGCTCTTGTTGAGTGTGACGTCACCAATGATGAGCAGATCGATAATGTATTTACTGAACTTGGTAAAAAATGGGATGGTTTGGATAGTATTATTCACTCGGTAGCTTATGCACCAGCTGACCAGCTTGAAGGTGACTTTATTTCAGCGGTTAATCGCGAGGGTTTCAAAGTTGCACATGATATTAGTGCCTATAGCTTTGCTGCATTAGCAAAGTCAGGACGCAGTATGATGCAGAATCGTAAAGGCTCTTTAGTGACACTCACTTATCTTGGTGCTGAACGTGCCATGCCAAGCTATAATACGATGGGGATTGCCAAAGCATCTCTTGAGGCAACTGTACGTTACACAGCATTATCTCTGGGTAGCGAAGGTATTCGTGCAAATGCTGTTTCCGCGGGACCTATTCGCACATTGGCAGCATCTGGGATTAAGAGCTTTAGAAAAATGTTGGATTACAATGCACAAGTTGCACCGCTTAAGCGTAATGTTGATATTATGGAAGTTGGTAATACCGTAGCGTTTCTGGCATCTGACCTTGCCAGTGGGATTACCGGTGAAGTGGTATATGTCGATGCAGGTTACCATTGTGTTAGTATGGGTGGGATAGAATAGTTTATTCATCTAACGACTTTAGATATTTCAAAAATTTATGCGCTAGTAATTGACGTCTGCTTTGCTTGGTGATTGGTTGATCATTGCTATCAGTAATATAAAAACTATCCTCAACCGAAAATGCCGATGTGTGGATCCGTGCACGCGCAATATGAAGATGATGTATTTCAAAAAAATAGCAAAGGGCGGCTAAGAGGCCTGGTCGATCAGGGTATTTAACGATTACCTTGCTATAGTTTTTATGTCTAGGGCTTAGTAGTTGCACACTTTTTTTAAGACGCTTTGTGGTCGATTTGTCATTAACGAATGCATTTGACTTCGCTGGTGTATAATCTATTTTGTGATGTGTGAGTTGTGTCTTTAAATGTTGCTCTAGCCACAGCAGCTCTTGCTCGTTTTGTAAAGGATGATAATTTAAATTGGTAATACTAAATTGATAAAGCATTTTATCACTGGGAAGTTTAAAAAAACTTGCCTCAGTGATATTGATGCTGGCTTTGTATAATAGATAGCATAGTGATGATAATCTAATCTCTTTATCAGTACTTAAAATAAGTAATAGTGTTTGATTCAAACGATGATCAAAGTGTGTGTAGATTGAGCGAGTATGGTTATTATCGATCACATGTTGGCAAAGGATGTGATTTTGCCATATTAAAGTTGCTAGTGCTTGTTCTGTAAAGTAGCGAGCCGGTAGGCTCTGCCATAATGTTTTAACCATGTTTTGATCGGCGTATTCTAATTGTGCTAGAATCTTTCTTTGCGTATCCCTAACTTGTTCTTTAAGCGTAAGTTTTTCGGATTTTCTGAGCAGTTTACTAGTGCGCGTATACAGATGCTCAAACATTGTCTGTTGCCAATGTGTCCATAATTTGGGATTGGTACCTTTAACATCAGCTATGGTCAAAAGGAACAAACTATCTAAATAATATTGGCTTTGACAAAATTGAGCAAATTGTGTGATAACCGCACCATCATAAATGTCTTCTTTTTTGATCATGCCTGAAAATGCTAGATGATGTTTGACCAGCCATGATAAAAGGTGGATTTCATCTTGCTTTAAGCGCCAAATTTCAGCATATTTTTGCACAAGGCGTGCACCAAACTTACTATGATCAACACCAGAACCCTTGCCAATATCATGAAAGAATGCAGCAATATATAATAATCGTTGCGCCGGATGCTTAAGCATCACATGATAGGCTAATGGGAACTCTTGTTCAAAGCGTGTTGTGCGCATAGTGCGTAGGTTACTGATGACTTCAATCGTATGGCGATCGACGGTGTATTGATGATATAGGTCAAATTGCATTTGCCCTTTGCTAATAGCGAATTCAGGAATAATCTTTTCAACGATTCCTAAATCCATCATGATACTTAATGCACCTTTAATATTGTATGGATAAGTAAAGATCGCTAAAAACTGTTGCTGCAGTGTTTGGTTAACACGTAGATTTTTCTTAGCTAATTGCGAAAGCAGCTGTAGTGTATTGCGAACGATATGTGCATCAAGTGTTTTAACTTCCTTGTGTTGGCAGAAGTATTTAAAAGGTATCAGAATATTATTTATGTGCGTGGGATAGTTATTTTGTGTATGTTTTAAAATACCGCCATGAATACTAAAACCCTCACTAAGTGTGATATTCTTGCTGACGACTTGTGCGGCCATTAATTCATGAAAAATGATGCGATTAATAAGTTTGACGTGACGAATGCTGTTATAATAATGCTGCATGAATAGCTCGATACTTTTATGTGGCTTTCTGTGTTTGAAACCAAAGAATTCAGCAATCATAAGTTGTTTGTCAATGAGTAGTGAATTTTGCTCGCGTTGATACAGAATATGTAAATAAAAACGAATGGCAGAAAGTAGGCGATGCGCCTTACTCAAGCTTGTTAACTCGTCTTTAGTAATATAGTGATGATCAACAAGATAGTGTAGATTTACATTGGGGTGAAGGTAAATCAACAGCCAATGAATGCTCTGCAAGTAGCGCAAGTTACCAACGGTATTTTTAAGATCGGGTTGTTGATTAATCGGGAAGTTACTATCACGGGCAACTTGTTCAGCATATTTGATATAAATAAAGTCTCGACTAACGGGGAGATTTTGTTTGCGCTCAACGGATGATTTAAATGTATCAAATAGGGTTTTATTACCACAGATAAAACGCGCATCCAAAAGTGCAGTGAGTAAGTTAGTCTCATGATTGGCATGTTGCAGGACACTGTTGATGTTATGGGTTGAATAGCCAACTTTAATCGGCAAGCTTTGTAATTGCTGAATAAATGCTAAGAGGTCAGTATTTTCTAATGTCTTATCATTTTCTGCTAAAAACAATAAATCAAGATCTGAATATAAAGCGCGATCCTGACGACCATAGCCACCAATGGCAATCAGAGAAATATGCGCTATTTGTTGCGGAAAATATTCTATCAATAGCTTATCGATGCGCTTGCTGTAAATCAGTAGAATTTTATAGATGGAGTGTTTCTTTTTTAAAAAAAGGGTAGCCACTTCATCCATTATTTGCTGGCATGATTGTTTTAGCATGGTCTATAGCCAATGACTTGAATTAATATTTAGGATTGTAACAACTTATGGAGAATTTACCATTTATAGCCATCGTTAATATAAGCAACTATTAACGTTGACGGTGCCCTTGAAAGTATCATCTGAATGGAATGAGTAGGCTATGGTAACAAGTCTTTATTTTAATTTTAAAGGCATTAAGAAAAATTAATAACTTGCAATGAGTTCAAGGGAATCAGCTGCGAGGGAATTAAGTTGACGGTGCCCTTTCAGATTAGTATTATTTGCTTTTGAGGAATTTGCAAATACTTAATATAAGATAAGAGATAACAATAAGTGCAATAACAAGCGCAACAATCGGATGATTTCTTACAATTTGTGGAATAAAGGATAGCGTGTTCGGGATATTCATTTCTGTGATTATGCGTTCTGCTGTATGGCCGCTGCTATAGAACATTGCCATGAATGTTGCAAAACATAGTAGAAATCGCATCGTACACCGTTATAGCTATTAAAGATGCAGAGATTGTAGCATAAAAATGTGAGACATTAACCATTGATAGGTAGGTTTTTTCTCAAACTCTATGAAAAAAGCGCTATTTAAGTTATAAATAAAATCAATAAGTGCCTACAATAAATACTTTTCTTTAATGGTTCTGATTTGATCGCGCATTTGTCCGGCTTGTTCAAATTCAAGATTGCGTGCATGTTCTTTCATCAGTTTTTCAAGTTTTTTAACGAGAGTTACGGCTTCTTTGACACCAAGAATTTCATCAATTGCAAGATCTTTAACTTTCTTACGTGCATTATTTTTTGCCGTCTTTTTGCTAAATTCAGGTGATAACTCTAATAAATCACCAATCTTCTTTTTAATCGAGGTTGGGGTGATGCCGTGCTCAGTGTTAAATTGTTGTTGTTTATTCCGTCGTCGCATTGTCTCATCTATCGCACGCTGCATTGATCCGGTAATTACCTCGGCATATAAAATGGCCTTACCATTAACGTGGCGTGCAGCACGGCCAATGGTCTGGATCAATGAGCGCTCTGATCTTAAGAAACCTTCTTTATCGGCATCAAAGATTAAAACCGTGCTGACCTCAGGCATATCTAAACCTTCGCGTAATAGATTGATACCAACAAGCACATCAAAAACGCCCATGCGTAGATCGCGAATAATCTCAACGCGCTCAACGGTGTCAACATCCGCATGAAGATAACGCACATTTACACCATGTTCAGATAAATAATCTGTTAAATCTTCTGCCATGCGTTTAGTTAGTGTCGTGATAAGAATGCGCTCATCTTTGAGCACTGCTTTGTTAATCTCAGATAATGCATCCTCAACTTGGATACTGACAGGCCTTACTTCAACCAATGGGTCAAGTAATCCCGTTGGGCGCACAACTTGTTCGGCAATATTCTGCTGGTGTGCTTTTTCATAATCAGCAGGTGTTGCTGAAACATAAATCGCTTGGGTAACTAAGGCCTCGAATTCGTGGAATTTTAGTGGGCGATTATCCAAAGCTGAAGGCAGACGAAAACCGTAGTTAACAAGATTTTCTTTGCGTGAGCGATCTCCTTTATACATGCCACCAAATTGTGGGATTGTAACGTGTGACTCATCAATCACAATAAATGCATTTTGTGGTAAATAATCCAATAATGTTGGCGGCGGCTCACCGGGGGCGCGTGCTGACAGAAGACGTGAATAATTCTCAATTCCTGTACAATAGCCTAACTCATTAATCATTTCGATATCGTATAATGTCCGTTGCTCAATACGTTGTGCTTCAATTAGGCGGTTCTCTTTTTGAAAATAAGTAACGCGCTCACGTAGTTCATCTTTGATTTCTTCAACCATGCTTTGTTGGCGTTCTTTTGAACTGACATAATGTGTGCTTGGGAATATTGTCGCGCGATAGGTGTTGGCAGTGATTTTGCCGGTGAGTGGATCAATGTGTTTAATACTTTCGATCTCATCATCAAATAGCTCAACTCTAACAGCATCTTTGTCGGAATCCGCTGGAAAAATATCGATAACCTCACCACGCACACGGTAAGTTCCGCGTGAGAAGTCCATATCATTGCGATGATACTGCATGTCACTTAAGCGCCTTAAAATACTGCGCTGATCAATTTCTTCACCCACCTTAAGGTGAAGTAGCATTTGCATATATTGCTCAGGGTCACCTAAGCCATAGATTGCTGATACGGTGGCAACGATAATCACATCTTGTCGCTCTAAAATTGCTTTAGTTGCAGATAAGCGCATTTGCTCAACATGTTCATTAATCGATGAGTCTTTTTCGATATAAGTATCTGATGCAGCAACGTAGGCTTCGGGTTGGTAATAATCATAATACGATACAAAATACTCAACAGCGTTTTCTGGGAAAAATTGTTTCATCTCGGCATATAATTGTGCGGCAAGTGTTTTGTTATGTGCAAGAATTAACGTAGGACGCTGAACATTTTGAATAACATTGGCGATTGTGTAAGTTTTGCCAGAGCCAGTGACGCCAAGTAGTGTTTGGTGCTTTAAACCCTCTTTTAGACCCTGAGTTAAGGATACAATTGCCGTTGGCTGATCTCCTGCTGGGGTGTAGTTTGTGTGGAGTTTAAAGGCATTTTGTTTTCTCTCTAAGTGCATCATAAAGTCGCTAATTTCAATTCAAATACAAGCTATGATAGCAAAGCTGTGCGTCTATGCGACATCAAAATATGGCAATTTGATTACAGCGATTTCAGCGAAAACTCAAGCATCAAAGTGTTGATCTCTTTATGCAAGCTTTAAATTTGCTTCTATCTTTAAAGTACAAGAAACGTAAAGATTTATATAAGGATATTCATCATGAGTAGTAATATAGAAAGATTTATTTATGCCATTGCTGAAATGCGCTATGAAGAGGCAAAACGTAATCCGCAAGATGAGCCACGTTTTATGTTAAGTCTAGTCACTGAAGAAATTGAGCGTGGTTTAATTGAGGCGACCTTAGCGTATACAGGGTTTCACTTAAGCAATACTGCTGAAGTTTTAGGCATAAGTGTCGCGACTTTGAAAGCTAAAATCAAAAAGTATGATATTTTTGTCTTGGATTTCTCAAGTTAGCAATAATGAAAAAAAAGTTGCAGCAACGATTACCTCGCCCCATGCGGGAGAGGTTGTGCAGCGCAGGTGAGGGGTAGTTAAAGTTAGCTACTTAAGCAATGCCTTCACGCAACAAGTCATGCATGTGGATAACACCAGCAATTTCGTTTTGATTATTTAAAACAGCGAGTGTGGTAATTTTCAATTGATTCATAAGACTAAGCGCTTCAATTGCCATAGCATCTTCAGTGATTATTTTGGGATTTTTGCCCATAACCTCAGCAATTTTAAGTCCCTTTTGGTAAAGGGATTGTTGAAAAATCCTACGTAGATCACCATCGGTAAAAATGCCATTTAATGTTTTATAATCATCAGATACAAGTGTCATCCCTAAACCTTTAGAGCTGATTTCTAAAATAGCATCATCTAATGTGTGTTGACTAGTCACAATAGGCAGTGATGCCCCTGTTTTCATCAAATCAGAGACTTTTAATAGTAAGCGTTTCCCTAATGTGCCACTAGGGTGTGAGTTGGCAAAGTCTTCAACACTAAAATTTTTGGCATTTAATAGCGCAATTGCTAATGCATCACCTAATACTAACGTTGCTGTAGTGCTGGATGTTGGCGCTAAGTTATGAGGGCAAGCTTCCTTTTCAACCCCAAGATTAAGGGCGATATCTGCAGCTTGTGACAGTGCTGATTGTGGTTTGCTTGAGATGGCAATAAGTGGAATATTTAGGCGTTTAATCATTGGAATTAATGAGGTGAGCTCAGGTGTTGAACCAGAGTTTGAAATGGCAATGACAATATCTTGACGCGTAATCATGCCAAAATCACCATGTCCCGCCTCGGCTGGGTGCACGAAAAATGAGGGCGTTCCTGTGCTAGCAAGGGTTGCCGCAATTTTAGAAGCAATATGTCCTGATTTACCCATACCGATAATAATCACACGGCCCTGACATTTAAGAATCAACTCGCAAGCTGCAATGAAGTTATTATCAATGTGTTTTTTAAGGTGTTGAAGTGTTTCAATTTCTAGATTAATCGTTTTTAGTGCATCTGCAGCAAAAGGATGATCATTTGACATAATAAAGCTCTATGGCAATGTATTTTCAATGCGTGTTATTGTAAGCGAGGATAAGGTAAAAGCAAAATAGTTTGCAAACGAGATCCCCTATCTAAATTGCATCAACTTATTAACATGGGCTTAACTTTGCTTTACTGGTTTGCTTGGTGCATACTTTTTGCAAAATCGCATCAATCGTGTAGGAAATCTCAGATTTTTGTTGTGTTTTACGACATTTGTATTCAATGGTTTCATTTTCTAGTCCACGCTCACCAATAATAAGCTGGTGTGGAGATCCGATTAAATCAGCATCTGCAAACATAATACCAGGGCGTTCTTTGCGATCATCAAATAAAACATCAAAACCAGCGGCTCTAAGATCATTATAAAGTTTATTGGCAATTTCAAATACTTTACTTGATTTGTGCATATTCATTGGAATAATCGAAATATCATAAGGCGCTATCTCACTTGGCCAAATAATACCATTATTATCATGAGATTGCTCAATCGCTGCAGCAATGATACGTGTGACACCAAAACCATAGCAGCCCATAATAAGATCTTGTTTCTTGCCATTCTCATCTAAAATATTTGCATTCATTGCTTTGGAGTAATGATCACCTAATTGGAAGATATGACCAACCTCAATACCACTTGTGAGTTCAAGTGTACCTCTGCCATCAGGAGAAAGGTCCCCTGCAACAACATTGCGAATATCAGCAGCATGATAGTTTTTAATGTCACGATCCCAGTTTACACCAAAGAAATGGAAACCATCCTCATTAGCACCACACACAAAGTCATGTAATATGACAGCGCTATGATCAACAATTACTGTAATCGGTGCATTAAGCGGTCCTAAAGAGCCGATATTGGCATTAAATGCTTGGCTTATTTCTACTTCCGTGGCAAAAGTAAAAGGTGCGTTGATTTGAGATAACTTTTCGACTTTGATCTCATTTAACTCATGATCCCCGCGCAACACTAAAGCAAAAAGCGTATTATCACTATCCTTGATAATAATGGTTTTAACCGTTTTTTCAGGAGGTAAATTAAATTTCTGACAAATATCACTAATTGTTTTTAAATCAGGCGTTGCTATTTTCTCAAGTGACTGTGAAGGTGACTTTCGTGTGGTTAAATCTGGCTTTAAGTATTCCGCCATTTCAATGTTTGCCGCATAATCACTTTGATTGCTATAGCACACGATGTCTTCTCCGGCAGCGGCGAGAACTTGAAACTCATGTGTTTTGCTGCCACCAATGGCGCCAGCATCGGCATTAACGACACGAAACTTAAGTCCCATTCGCGTTAGAATATTACAATATGCTTGATGCATTTTCTGATAGGTATCTTCTAAGCAATCATAGTTGGTATGAAATGAATAAGCGTCTTTCATAATAAATTCACGTGCGCGCATCACCCCAAAGCGTGGGCGTATTTCATCGCGAAATTTCGTTTGAATTTGATATAGGTTCAGTGGTAATTGCTTATAGCTTTTAATTTCTTTGCGTGCAATGTCAACAATTGGCTCCTCATGCGTCGGACCATAGCAGAAATCACGTTGATGGCGATCTCGTATTTTCAAAAGCTCAGGACCAAATTTTTGCCAGCGATGTGTTTCTTGTAACAACTCAGCAGGTAATATGCTAGGCATTAAAATCTCACAGGCTTCTGCTTTATCCATCTCTTCACGGACGATTGTTTGAACTTTTTGTAATACTTTCATGCCAGTGGGTAACCACTGATAAATCCCGGAGGCAAGTTTGCGAATTAAGCCGGCACGTAACATATATTGGTGGCTGATTAGCTCGGCGTCTTTTGGAGTCTCTTTTTCTGTGGCAAGTAAGGTTTGCGATACTCTCATATTAGAATCTTGTGAAAAGCAATGTGTGAGGTTACGTTAGCTCGTTTTTTGAGTCGGTTCAAGCGGATTTTTGGAATTTGTTTTATTTGGCTTGTCCCTTAATAACTGGTTACGTAAAAAAGCGTATAAGAATAATGCCAAGGGTGCTGCATAAACCCAGTAAACAACATGTCCTTTAACGATAATGCTAAAGTTGTTGAAGTAAAAAACAGAGGTAAGTGTGGCAATAAAGGTGATGCAAGCCAGAAAGAAGATGGCATCAGCAATGTAGCGTAGTTTCTGTTTCATGGTGGATATTCCCAATTAAGTAAACTGTGTTAATTATATACCGCCGGCATGCAGTTGGGTAGTCGCTTTTGATTAAACACTATATTTAAGGTACTTCAAGTGCGTGAAAGACTTTCATTTCTGTAAGTTTACGTTTAAATTTCTAATTTAATGATCAAGCTAAAGTGTATCTGATAAATAAAATTATAATGATGATTGATATCTATGTTCTTAATTTAAACAACTTTGATGCGGCAGCAGCGCTTAATGTGTTACCACTTGAAATTAAAAACGATGCCAGAGATTTGAAGCTTGAGCGAAAGCGTATTGAATATATCGCATCGCAGTGGTTACGTTATAAGCTGTTAAGTGCGCTTTTAGATGTTGATGTAACTCAGTTAAATTTCTCGAAAACTGGCAATGGACGTCCCTTTATTGTTGATGAAGCAATTGATTTTAATATTAGTCATACGCGTGATTACGTCGTTATTGCAATTGGCAAAGGGCAACGTGTTGGTATTGATGTGCAGACCAAAAAAGAAAAAGTGGATGTGTTGGAAATAGCAAAGCAATATTTTGCCAAGAGTGAGTATGAGCTGATTGCGCTCAAGCAAAATGAAATAGAAAGACGAAATGTGTTTTACTGGTTGTGGGTATATAAAGAGGCAAGTCTTAAACTCACCGGCAAGGGGATTGCCAATGGTCTTAATCGTTATGTTTTTGAAGTGGATGAACATGGTGTATGTCAGGATAGAAATGCTAAAGAGCTATATTATTTCCATCAAAAATTAGATGAAGACACATTATTATGCTTAAGTTTTGAGAGGAGTAATAGCAAGGTCAGATTAAATTTTTTGTAGAATTTAAAGCTATGACCATATTTCTGCCCACTTTGATTGTGTATACCCATCGTGAATCATTTTACGGTGTTTACTTGTAAAGTAGTTTGTGAAGATTTTCCCAAGCTACCCACTTCGACTGATGCTCAGTGCATCGCTTTGACTTACGCTCAAAGTACGGTGCGCACTTATGGGTGAATATTTAAAAAGTATTAATAGATAGGAAAGTTACTGTTGAGTCGCAGCAACGTTTAGTTTAGCTTGACCAACAACTGCTTTAGTTGGCGTGTAAACTACTTCAGCCTTCCATACCCCAGGGCATGAAATTGCGCCATTAGCACTTTGGTGTTCAAGTGTTCTGTAAGCCCAAGAGTAATCATTAGTTTCTTTATATTTCATGATTGGGAAAGTGGTGCTTATACAATGCGATTGTCTTGGTGCAACCCAGTGAAGCTTAAGGTCGCCTTGTTTTGCGCTATTCCAGTCGGTGTAGATTTTTGCAACCAAACGTCCATCTTTAGCACTTAACTTAACAGTTGAGCTTGGCAATGCGCTGTTGCTACTTGCTGTTTTTGTTGTGCTTACAGTTGTTGGTGCTGACATCGCCTTGACTGATGCATCTGTGCTTTGTGGCGCAGAGGCTTGAGGTGAGGTGGCGCAAGCAGATAGTAAAGCGGCACTGGAAACAATGCCAAGCAGTGTAATTTTTCTCATTTTTGTCTTCCTTCTGTTGTATGAACCTATAAGAGTCACTAATTACTATAGAACTATATCCTAGCGCATGGCAAAAAGATATCAAGTAGGTTAGAAAAAAATTAATTAAAAGTAGAAAAAAATGATTTATGGGGAATATCACAGTGTTAATAGCTAATGATGATTGCTTATTAAACAATAATACCAGCAACAACGTGACGTCCTTCGTTTGCAAGGATATTAAAAGTGCGACATGCTGCTGCTGAGTCCATAAAATCAATCGATCTTCCCAGGCGAGCAAAGGCTGCAATAATTGCTTGTGGCGGAATCTGTGATGTTGCTCCGGTGCCAAGAAGATAAACATGTGCATCAAGCTCAATCAGTGGTTCAATGGCTTCAAGATTAAGCTCACCCATAAATTGGACTGCCCAGTTATCATTAACAATCTGCTTTGGTGTAATGATTACACTGTGGCAAAGTGTCTGCTGTGATAGTGTCAGTTCGCCAGATTTATAATGTTTAACAAAAATAGGTGTGTCAGGTTTTTCATGTTCTAATTGCATTGCTTGGGCCTTCAAATTTAAATGATAAATTGAATGAATAAATAGAGTTTGTTAATAAGTGGTAACAATATGCTTGCAAGTAGATTTGATTGGCCAAAGGGGATAAATAGCAGCAAAAGCACGATCAAAAATCCCCAACGCTCTAAGCGGTTGTATTGTAGGGTCGCTTTATAAGGCAATAATGCGCTGATAACGCGGCTGCCATCAAGTGGTGGGATGGGGAGCAAGTTAAATACCATTAACATCAAATTAAGTACCACACCGAATTGTGCCATTTGGTGAAAGCCAAAGTTCGGTACAAATTTCCACAACAAAAACCAGATAATTGCCATGATGAAATTAGCTAAAGGTCCGGCAATTGCCACTAAAATCATATCCTGGCGTGGTTTTTTAAGGTGATTGAAATTAACCGGTACAGGCTTGGCCCAGCCAAATAAAAATCCAGTGCCTAACAGAAACATTGCCGTTGGCAGAATGATGGTACCAAGAATATCAATATGCTTAATTGGGTTTAAAGTGACTCGTCCCATAAGATAAGCAGTTTGGTCACCTCGCAATTTGGCAATATAGGCGTGTGCAGCTTCGTGCAGAGTGATGGCAAATAGCATTGGGATGATAAACATCACAAAACCCATCAAATAAGTGTTAAGATCAGCAGACATTGTTGATAAGTGCTTTTTTCATATTTTTTCGCAGTGAAATAAGTGTATTATAAAGCCTTAGCAGAATGAAGAATTTATGCCAAGGAACATACATATGCATGATGTAGAGACATTAGATTTACCTAAATTTTCACAAATAGATATCAATAATGCCAAGGTTGAAGTAGAAAATTGCATCACATATTGTCGTGATTTAAAAGAGCAATTGCTTAAGCAGAATGATTATACCTGGGACAATTTTATCTATCCTTTGGAGGAGGCGGAAGATCAGCTTAGCAAGACCTTTGGTCCATTGGGGCATCTAAATGCGGTTAAAAATACAGCACAGTTGCGCGAGGTTTATCAGCATTGTGTTGAGAAAGTTTCTGAATATTCAACGCAGACGGCACAAGATGAACGTATGTTAAGAGCATATCAGTATGTTTTACAGCATGATAAATCTTTGGATCAAGCGCAAATCAAGGCGATTAATGATGCTATTCGCAGTTTTAAATTATCAGGCGTAGATCTTAAAGGGGATAAGCGTCAGGAATTTGAGCAAGTGGTAACTAAGCTTGCCAAATTGCAGAGTGATTTTGAGAATAATGTGCTTGATGCGACGATGGCGTGGCATTATCACACATTAGATGAAGATGAATTAAAAGGCCTATCAGACAATGTTAAAGAGCAGGCTCGCTTAAAGGCGCAAACAGAAGACAAAGATGGGTTTGTTTTGGGACTTGACGCACCAACCTATATTTCCGTGATGCAGCAAGCGGACAATCGCAAGTTGCGCGAGATTTTCTACAAAGCGTATGTTACACGCGCCTCAGATCAAGCAGAGGATAAGAGCTTTGATAATGTCAAGATTATGCAAGAAATTATGCGCTTAAGAGCAAAAGAAGCTCGCCTTCTGGGGTTTGAAAACTATGCTGAAGTTTCGCTTGCGACAAAGATGGCAACCTCAGTTGATGAAGTGATGCATTTTATGCATGATTTGCTAGCTAAGGCAAAACCGCATGCGCAAAAAGAACTCCAAGAGCTCAAAGCATTTGCCAAAACGCGTGGTTTAGATGATGAACTTAAACCTTGGGATAGCGTGTATTATTCAGATAAGATGAAAAAAGCGCGTTATGATTTCACCTCTGAAGAATTACGTCCCTATTTTCCCTTAGATCATGTAATGAAAGGTTTATTTAGTGTGTTGTTGTCACTCTATGGTGTGATAGCAAAAAAATGCGATGTCTGGGATAAATATCACCCTCAAACAGAATTATATGAGTTTTATGATGAAAATAAGCGACTTCGTGGGGCAATTTTAGTCGATTTCTTTGCAAGAGCACACAAACGTGACGGGGCATGGATGGATGAGTGTCGTACGCGCTATAAGCGTCTGGATAAGTCAGTACAGACACCTGTGGCTTATGTTACCTGTAATTTCATGCCTGCTAAAAAAGGTGTTGATGCACTATTGACGCATAATGATGTGTTAACTTTATTTCATGAGTTTGGGCATGCTTTGCAACATATATTAACGCAAGTTGAGCATTTACCTGTTTCGGGCATTAATGGTGTTGAGTGGGATGCAGTTGAGTTGCCAAGTCAGTTTATGGAAAATTTTTGTTGGTGTGAAGAAGGGTTACAGTTGTTATCACAACATGTCACAACAAAAGAAAGCTTGCCAAGAGAGTTATTTCAAAAGCTAGTGGCTTCACGTCAATATCAATCAGGCTTAGCAATGCTGCGTCAGCTTGAGTTTGCACTATTTGATATGCAGCTGCATCAAAGTAATGTTGAAAGCTTAGATATTCATCAGGTGATAGAAGATGTGCGCCAGTCAACGGCATTGCTAGAAGTGCCAGCGTTTAACCGCTTTGAAAATAGTTTTTCGCATATTTTTGCAGGTGGTTACGCGGCAGGTTATTATAGCTATAAGTGGGCTGAAGTGTTATCCAGTGATGCCTTTGCTGAGTTTGAACAGGGTGAGTCTGTTTTGAATAAAGTAATTGGTCATAAGTTTATGCAAATTATCTTGGAAAAAGGAGGCTCTGCACCTGCAGCAGAGCTATTTGAGCAGTTTAAAGGAAAAAAACCATCGGTTGATGCGCTATTGCGTCATAATGGCATTGCTTAGATGAGCCGATTTATTGGCGGTGAGGCGGAAAAGGAAGCCTTAGAGTTTTTGAAAAATAATGGCTTTACCTTAATTGTTAAGAATTTTCTGACACCATTAGGTGAGATCGATTTAATTGGTCATATCGCTGATGTATTGATATTTGTTGAGGTGAAGGCGCGTACATCATCCCAATTCGGTTCGCCATTAGAAATGGTGACAAAATCCAAACAGGTCAAACTGCGCAAAACAGCACAAGTCTTTTTGCAACAATATCCACACTACCAGGATGTCGAATGTCGTTTTGATGTTATTGGTATTACCAATGGTGAGATTCAGTGGGTAAAAGCAGCTTTCTAGTAACTTGAATCATGTTCTTTCTGTAGTAGGTTTATAAACTGATATGAGTTTGGACTGTATCTTAAGGTTTTATTAATGTTTATTGTTTAGATTTCTGTCGCCGCATTATTGCATTAGATGATTGCTGTGCTATATCTCATAGTGTGGTGTATTGATAACAATGGAGTTTAAAAATGAATCAATGGAAACAAACAGTTATTAAATTGTCGTTATTAACATCTTTGTCTGTTACTGCAACACATGCTATGGCAAATCAGATACCATATCAGTCAATAGGAGTAACCTATAATGCTTTGCATGCAAGCACAAAGCCGTCAGTTGACTCAGTAAATCAGGATTTAGATGATATTAAAGGTTATAAAATGCCAGATGGCGGGAGTTTTAATTCAATTCGTAGCTATTACGCTGCGTATAATGGAGGAGGAGTCGTTCTGGTAAATCAACTAGATCATATCAAGGGTCTAAGCGTTTTGCTAGGGCTATACATTGATGATCAGTATGTTAATAAAAGTTGGGTAGAATCAGATTATAAAAAATTTGTAGACCCCTATCTTAAGAAAAATAATAATCAGACGGTTATTGGTGTGTTAATTGGTAACGAAGATTATGATTCAGTAACTAAAGCAACAATCATTAAATACTTACAACAAGTGAAAACTGATCACCCTTTAGTGCCAGTAGGAACAGCGCAAACAACAGCTTTTTGGTTAACTAATTTGGCTGCTTTAGAAATTGCAAAAGATAGTGACTTTATTGGGGTTAATATATATCCTCAGTGGGATTGGAATAACCCGGATAAATACAATCAACCACAGTTAAATGGTCAGTCCTTAACACCAGCTGATGCTTTTACCAGTTTCAAACAGCAGTATGAAAAAGTTGCTGCTAAATATCCCGGTAAACAAATTGTTGTGACAGAGACAGGTTGGCCTACAACGTATGGTTGGGTTGTCAATGTGCCTGTAGAGCCAAAACAGTGCCAACAAGGGTTGGATAATGCTAATGCTTACTTTGAGCTTATTTCTGCATGGGCAAAACAGAACAAAGTTGTCGTGTATTACTATTCAATGTTTGATGATTGGTATGGAGTGAATACAACTTCACAATACAATATGCATTTTGGTTTACTAGATAACAATGGTAATCTCAAGGTTGGTGTGTCCTGTTAAAAAATAATAGAAAATTTCATTTGAATAATGAAAAAGTTGTCTATAGCGCGTACAATGTGCGCAAATTTTAAAGTAGACACAAAAAAATAAATGACATCATTACATAATTCTCATTCAGAAAAATCTAAGCAATATAAGGCGGTTTCGCTTATTTCCGGTGGTTTAGACTCTATGTTGGCGACCAAAGTGATTGCTGATCAAGGAATTCATGTGGAGGGTATTAACTTTTTCACTGGGTTTTGTGTCGAAGGACATACGCATGCTATTCGTAAAAAGGATCAAAGCAAAGAAAAGCGTAATAACGCATTATGGGTGGCCGAGCAACTTGGGATAAAACTACATATTATCGATGTAATTGAAGAGTACAAAGATGTGCTATTAAATCCCAAATATGGCTATGGTGCTAATATGAACCCGTGTTTGGATTGTAAGATTTTCATGGTTAAAAAAGCCAAAGAATGGGCGCTAGAAAATGGTTTTGATTTCATTATTACTGGTGAGGTGATTGGCCAGCGTCCGATGTCTCAACGTAAAGACACAATGCCTGTTATTCAAAAGCAATCAGGTGTTGATGATCTGTTACTGCGTCCATTATGTGCTAAAAACCTACCAGAAACCAAACCTGAGCGCGAAGGTTGGGTTGACCGTGAGAAACTATTTGGTTTTCATGGGCGCAATCGAACGCCACAGTTTGAATTGGCAAGTTCCTATGGTTTTGTTGATTATGCAACACCTGCCGGTGGTTGTTGCTTTCTAACAGATAAGCAATACTCAGATAAGCTGGTTGATTTGTGGAAAGGGCGTAATGACAAGCGTGATTATGACTTTGATGACATTATGTTGCTAAAAGTAGGTAGACATTTGCGTCCAAAGCCTGAGTTTAAGTTGATTATTGCCCGCGAAGAAGGTGAGAATAACTTCCTAAATGGATACAAGCGTCAATTTCCGCATATTACCGTTGAAAGCCATGGTGGACCATTAACTTTGATTGATGGCAGTTTTGATCCTCAAGATGAATCATTTGTCGCAAGAATCATTGCACGTTTCTCACAAGGGCGAAATGCAGATGAAGTGACTGTACGTTTTGCCTATCCTGATGGTGTTGCGCGTGAGCATACTGTTAAGCCCTTTAATATTGATGAAGTAGAGCAAGCGTGGTATGTCTGATGGAAATTAACCTTGAATTAGATTTGCGTCGCTTATTATGTCCGATGCCCGTGATTAAAACACAAAATGCCTTAAAAAAAATGGGTAAAGGCGAACACTTAAAGGTGATATGCACGGATCCCGGTGTCAAGCATGATATTCCTGCTTGGTGTAAGATCAATGGTTATGATATCTTAGAACAGTTTAACATAGATAATGAATTTATTTTTGTAATTAAGGCATAACAAATGGATCAAGGTTTATTAAGTATTTTAGTGTGTCCTGAGTGTCAATCATCATTGATATACGATAAGCAAAACAAAATGCTTATATGTAAAGCGGATAAATTGGCTTATCCTATTATTGATGGTGTGCCGCGAATGCTGTTGGAAGAAGCGAAAAAACTAACACTGGAAGAAGTAAAACACTATGGGTAAGCGCCATATTATTATCCCTGCGCGTCTTAAATCCAGTCGTCTTGCCAACAAGTTGCTGCTTGATTTGGCAGGTAAACCTATTATTGAGCATGTTTATGAACGAGCATTGCAATGCGGGTTTGAACAAGTCGTGATTGCGACGGATAGTGAGGAAATTCAAAAAATAGCACATAGTTTTGGCGCTACAGTATGTATGACGGCAGCAGATCATCAATCAGGTACTGATCGCTTAGCTGAAGCGGTACAAAAATTAGCAATTGCTGATGAGGATATCATCGTTAATATTCAAGGAGATGAGCCATTAATCCCCGTGGAAAATGTTATTCAAACAGCAGATTTGTTGGCAGATCGATCACAAGCCATGATGGCGACTTTGTGTGAGCAAATTGCTGATGAAAGTGAGGTACATGATCCAAATTGTGTAAAAGTCGTCTTTAATCGTGAGCAATATGCGTTATATTTTTCAAGAGCACCAATTCCATGGCAGCGCAGTGTGTTTGATCAAGAGAAAATTAAGCTTGGAGAGCATTATCGTCATATTGGTTTATATGCTTATCGCGCAGGATTTCTAAAGATATATACGCAAATGGAAAAAAGTCCATTAGAGCAAATCGAGTCCTTAGAGCAATTACGTGTGTTATGGCATAATCAAAAAATTGCAATTGCTGAAGCAAGGATTTCAACGCCCCCTGGAGTTGATACACAAGCGGATTTAGACAAGATAAGGAAGATGTATGACAGCTTTTGTGCTCGATAAAGCTCTGGCTGATTCTAGTAGTCTAATCAAAGATTTTGGTGATGTTCAATTACGATTATCAAACAATGCACTTGTGACTTGGCTTATAATTGTGCCTAAAGTGACGGCAATTGAATGGTTTGAGCTTGATATGGATATGCAGCTAAGAGTCAATGCCTTGATCAATACATTATCCCGCTTTCTAAAAGAGGATTTACACGTCGATAAGGTCAATGTTGCCACAATTGGCAATGTCGTATCACAAATGCATATTCATGTAATCGGACGTAAAAAAGACGATTTTTGTTGGCCGGATGTGGTGTGGGGGAAAAGTGAAATCCAAACTTATTTGGCGCATGAAAAGGATCGGATTATTTCAAGCTTGCTAAAGTTTATTTAAGCTTTTATCCGCTGTCGAAATAACGCGAAAAAATATCTATAAAATGCCTCACTTTAGGGAGGACGATAGGATCCTTTTTGTAGAAGATGTACAAGTCAATCTCTGGATTATATTCATTTGATAAAATCTCAACGAGTTGGTTGTTTTTAATTTCACTTTCAACAAAATATTCGTGGAATTGTGCCACACCTAAACTTTTGATAGTCGCTTTTTTAATGAACTCCATATCATTGATCATCATGGCAATGTTGAGATGTTCAATTTCCTCAGCTCCTCGAATTAAGTGTGGACGTCCAGCATGTTTTATAAATTGATGAGGCTTTCTTAATAGCTCTGTGAGTGTTTTAGGTAAGCCATGCTTTTTAATATAATCAGGTGATGCGCATAAGATATCCCGAGTCGTCATGATTTTTCGTGCGATGATATTTTCTTGCATGATCCAGCTGGAACCAAAGATGATGTCAATAGAAAAATCATTGAAATGAATGGGGCGTTCATGATGAATTAGCTCTATTTGTACATGAGGGAATTTTTGTCGATAAATAATAATAACTGGCAGTAGAAATTTCTCATAAGACATCGGATTGCAGTTTATCTTAAGCACGCCGTTTGGTGTGTCATTGATATGCTCAATAATTTCTTTTGCTATATCAATTTCAACAATGACTTTATTAAATTGTTGATAAAGGGTGTGTCCTTCTGAAGTTGGTTTCACACTTCTTGTAGTACGCATCAAAAGTGCTGTACCGATGCTTACTTCAAGTTGTCGAATAGTCTTGCTAATTGCAGCGGGGCTAACACCCAAGTGTTTGGCAGCTTTGCTAAATGAACCAAGCCGCACGACAGTTATAAAAGCTTCCATATTGCTTAATGAAAGAGAATAGTGATCAGGCATTATTGAGGACTCCGCTTTTACGAGAGGCATTTGCTAAGGACATTATATTGCTAATGCATAGATCTTATAAAGTTCAATCTGGTTGATTTTAATTGAAATTGTTAACCAGTAGTTAAAAATGATTAACTTTTATTGAGATTATCATAAGAGAGGTTTTACTCTATAATGGAGAGATCAACAATAATAGAGGTGAGATTTGTGCGTTTAAACGAAGTTCAATTTGCGCTGGTTTGTTTTCTTATTGTGCCGATGTCAGGTTTGTGTATTGATTTATATGCACCCTCTTTACCAGCGATTGCCAGTGCTTTTGCTGTCTCAGAGGTGCTAGCCAAATATTCTATATCATTTTATTTATTATCATTTGGTGTTTTTCAGTTATTCGCCGGCCCTATTACAGATAGATTTGGCAGGAAAAAACCAATACTTATTGGGTTAATTGGTTTTGTCCTTGTTTCCTATATTATGACGTTATTAACAAATTTTTATTTGTTCTTATTATTCAGAGTGTTGCAGGGTGCTTTTATTTCATTAGTAGGTGTTAGTGCCAGAGCAATTATTCCAGATGTTTTCACAGGCAGTGAATATAAGAAGATGATAAATTATATGACGATAATATGGGCATTAGGACCTATAATTGCTCCATTTATTGGGGGGTACTTGCAGCATTATTTAGGTTGGAAGTCACCTTTTTATTTTCTGAGCATTTATGGGGTAGTCATGTGCTTGCTAACAATTTCTATGTATCGAGAAACCATTAAGCAAAAAACGCAGCTTTCGTTAAAGTCAATTTTTATGGGATATGTTGAGATGGCATGCCATAGTAGGTTTGCATTAGGCACGATATGTTTAGGATTACTGTATTCCTTTCTTGTTATCTTTAGTGTTGTTGGTGTATTTGTGATTGAAAATACTTTAGGGTATTCATCAATTACGTTTGGGAAGACAGCGCTTTTAATGGGATTTGGTTGGTTTATCGGGAATATGCTCAATCGATTTTTTTTGCATTATAGTGAAACATTTAATCTCTATAAAATGTATATTGCAATGCCTGTTTCAATTCTATCGTGTATTGTTTTGGTATTGCTTCCACTTATATTTGGTCAGCATTTATGGATGTTGTGTGTATTTATGTTTATCAGTATGTTGACTGGAGGGGTTGTCTTTCCTAATTTTTTTGCGCTTTGCATTAGTTTTTTTGCCCATAAAGCAGGCAGCGCAAATGCATTTATGGGTGCATGCTTTATTTTGTTATCAAGTATTTGTACCTTTATTTTTGGCGGGGTTGGGATTAGGTCGATAAGCGCATTAGCGAGTGTTGTTTTAATTTTTTCTGTTATTTGCTTAATTCTAATAATTTTCTTATTTTCTTTGGATAAGAAAGCAAAAAATCACAAATAAAAGCGTATAAGTTAAGTATTAGGTGAGAACTAAAAAGGGGTATATGAATGTCTACGAATAATTTTACATTAATTAAAAATGCAAGAGTTATGAAAGAAGATTGCAGTGGATATGTAGATGGTAAAATGATTTTAATAAAAGATAATCAAATTGATGCAATAAGCACGGATTTCCCTACAAATCTTCATGCTAATATAATTGATGCTGATAATAAAGTAGTGATGCCTGGTTTGATTGATGCCCACTCTCACATCACAGGGCTAAATCTTACACCCAAAAACAGGGATGCAAGTGATGAAGAAATAACTGTATATGCAGAACAATATTTAAAAAATACATTACTATCAGGTTTTACAACAATTCGTGAAGCAGGCGGGGCTGATTATCCCATAGTAAAATTACTCCGATCTGGGAAAATAATAGGGCCTAGAGCATATATTTCAGGAAAAGCTTTAACAATGACTGGAGGTGGTGCTGATTTTCGAAATCTTGAAGAAGTTAATGATCCTTGTGGTTGTATTGGGCCGCATTCCGTTCTTTCTAAGATAGCTGATGGTGTACCAGAGGTTACAAAAGCGGTAAGAGAAGAGCTTAGGAAAGGTGCAAATCAGATAAAAGTATTCGTTTCTGGTGGCGTGGTCTTTCCATCAGCGGCACATGCAACACAATATGAATATTCACTAGAAGAATTAAAAGCAATTGTGCGTGAAGCAAGTGCCAGAAACACTTATGTAATGGCACATGCCTATTCTGATGAGTCAGTTAAAATGGCTCTTGAGGCAGGAGTCAGATCAATTGAGCATGCTAATTTTATTAAAGAAGAGACTATGATGCTGATGGCTCAAAAAGATGTTTATTATGATCCAACTTTTATTTCACTAATTCAGAGAGTGGAAACTGCTCAAAAAGAAAACTTAAGTCCATCAATTGTAGAGAACCTGAAACATACGATTGAGAGAGGAAAGGAGGTCTACCAATGGGCAAAAAAATATCGTGTGCCAATTTTGCTAGGAACTGATTTATGGGGACCAGATGCTCAGCCTTATCAGGTTAGAGAAATTTCTGAGCGTGCTCAATTTGATAGTTTACAAAATATTATTACATCAGCAACACTCAATAATGCCAAGGTGCTTGGAGAAGATGGGAAGCTTGGTGTTATAAAGGAGGGTGCATATGCTGACCTACTAATTGTGGCTGGAGATCCCTTGTCAGATCCAGAGCTTTTTCAGAATAAGAATAATTTATCTTTAATTATGGTAAATGGCATCATTCATAAGAACATACTTGAATCAATGACAATTGACTTAGAACATTCATAGTTTGTTAAGCGTAAAAAATAATTGTTCTATGCCTTTCTTAACTTACCATAATGATAAATGATTTCAAGATGCTTGGAGCGTGACATCATACCTGGGTTAGTACCCTTATCACCCTCAGGAATTGGTTTATTAATGTCTTTGAAATAGCTTTGCCATTCAGGCAGAGTTTGCCCATTTTGTTTAAAAGTCATCGTGTTAAGTGCGAAGATCGGTGTGTTGTTATTGCTTAACATAAAAGCATCATAGATTAACTGTGAGCAGTAAAACGTTTTAAGCTCATTGTTGTAGCTAAAGTCATTGTTATAAGGACGTCTTTGCCATGATAATGCATAGCTAATCGCCTTTTTAATTAGCGGTTGGTATTGTGCATTTAAGCGTCCGACCATCACGCGAGGTTTACTATCTTCATCAACGCTGCGCATTAAAAAATCATGCAGAGAGGTCAAGTGTACTGATTTACCAATGGCTTCAATAATTTCAGGTTTGCCTTTAATAAAAACAAGCATACCGACGTGTGACACCTGTGTGTTTCCATAACCATAGGTTACATTGGTGATTGCGTTACATAATTTGCCACAATTTAAATCCTGAAAGAATAAATCTCCTGCTTTAGGACTGTAGCTAAAAGCAAACTGAGTTATGATTAATAGCATAAGAGTCAGTTTAAAATGGTAAAATATTTTCATGTCAGTCGTTAGTTTTTTGAAAACTTAATTGCTTGTTATACCAGAATATTTTGTCGATTGGTATTTTATGTTTTATTGATGGCGAGTTTTGTTACAATGTTGGAAATTCTTTCAAAACGGAAAAACCATTATGCTAAGCCTTATCTCACCCGCAAAAAGTCAGGACTTTAGTCAGAATGCACCAACAGGTCTCACTAGTAAAGTATTATTTGCTGAGCAAATTACTCAGCTTGTGGATAAGCTTAAACATTACACACCAGATGAGTTTGCGTGTTTAATGAAAATATCCCCCAAGCTGGCTGAAGGTGTTTTTGATATGTATATAAACTTTGATAGTAAACACTATGGTAAAGACAATGCCAAGCAGGCGCTATTTGCTTTTACAGGAGATGTTTATCGAGGGTTGAATGCATTGACCTTATCACCAGCACAAATCAATTATGCACAAGAGCATTTGTTGATGATATCGGGCTTATATGGGCTGATTCGACCATTGGATTTAATTCAGGCATATCGTTTGGAAATGGGGACCAAGTTTTATATTGATGGTGTACTGTTATACGATTTTTGGCGAGAAACTTTAACACAGAAACTAAACGACATTATTAAGGCGCATAATCACCAAGCGATCGTTAATTTGGCATCAAATGAATATAGTAAAGCGATTGATAAGAAAATGATTAAAACAACATGGCTTGAGGTGGATTTTAAGGAATTTCATAAAGGTAAATATCAAACCATTGCACTTTTTGCCAAGCGTGCGCGCGGTAAAATGGTGCGTTATATTATTGATCATAATATTAATAATGTAGAGGCGCTTAAGGGCTTTGATTATGATGGTTATGTCTTTAATCCAGAGTTTTCGCGTGACAAATCATTTTGTTTTACTCGAGTCAAACCATGAAGATTAAATTACTTGCCTTAGGTGAGAAAATGCCTGCGTGGGTGCAAGAGGGTGTTAATGAATATCAAAAACGATTAACCGGATCCTCAATTCAGCTACAAGTTATTGAATTACCAATTGCCAAGCGTACAAAAACGGGCTCTGTTGATGCTTGGTTGGCACAGGAGGCGAAAACAACATTGTCCAAACTAAATGAGCAGGATCATTTGGTTATTTTAGATGTACAGTCAAAGCTTATCAGCACTGATGCGTTTGCGCAAAGAATGGAAAGCTGGCAGCAAAATACGCCAAATATTGCGATTTTAATCGGAGGTCCAGATGGTATCGATGATTCGATTAAGCGCTTAGCAAAGGAGAAAATCTCTCTCTCGAAGATGACGTTCCCACATCCGCTGGTACGCATTATTTTTGTTGAGCAGATCTATCGCGCGTGGACAATTTTACAAGGTCATCCTTATCACAAATAGCGAATTGCTGAGAAATAATGATGAAATATGTTTAATACATTCTCAGGGTTTTGTTCGCATTCCTCATAAATGAAATCAAGGTTTTTAGGAAAATGTAAAATCTTCTTTTTGGTAACAGACTCAAGCCAGCCGTGGATATTAAGCTCTTCAGGGTAGGTTGCTGACATTTCAAGATAGCTAAAGGTAATACCATCATCTGAATAAGAAATATAGATGATTGTTAGTTGTCCTTTGTGATCTCGGATTTTGATCGGTAGTTTGAGGGTATCATCTTCGTTAGCTAACTTCATATATCTTTCAGTGATTTACTATTGGGTTAAAGTCTAACAGGTATTTTAATACATGCAAATTAAGCAATTATCTTAAGTGGGTGTATGTCTGAAAAAAACATCTAGATATCTTGGCGGAATGGACGGGACTCGAACCCGCGACCCCCTGCGTGACAGGCAGGTATTCTAACCAACTGAACTACCACTCCGCTTTTGATGGTGCCGACACCAGGACTTGAACCCGGAACCTGCCGATTACAAGTCGGCTGCTCTACCAGTTGAGCCATGTCGGCGACAGAAAGGAATTCTATAGATTTCCGATTAGATGTCAACGTCTAATTTTTAAAAATAATGAAATATTTGCTGTACCCATCACAAATCATGTTGTGGTGTTCGGTGTTGAGGAAGTTTTTGATTCCATGCTAGCTGTTTAGGTAATTTTGTTATTCACTATGGGCTCATCAACGGTTGCATATGTTAAGCCTGTCACTGTTTTGGATG
This sequence comes from Cysteiniphilum halobium, assembly GCF_003574425.1. Classification (GTDB taxonomy): domain Bacteria; phylum Pseudomonadota; class Gammaproteobacteria; order Francisellales; family Francisellaceae; genus Caedibacter; species Caedibacter halobius. Next base: position 88,671 of record NZ_KZ984540.1, read on the forward strand.
TGCGAAAAATAAAACTCAGTAAATAACTTAAAAACACACTGGAGAGTACACCAACAAGTCCATAGTACATGAAATAAATCTCAGTTTGTTTCACAAAATAAAGAATAATAACACTGATGAGTACCGCACAAAATACGGCATTACCACTAACGCGCTTGGAGAATATACCGATAATAAACGCGCCTGCAATCGGTCCACCAAATAAGCCTAAAATGGACTGAAAGAAAATCTGTAGGTGTGCCTGATTGGTTATCGTCATATACAGCGCAATGAGGGTACCAATAACTCCAGCAATAATAATTACAAATCTTGCGATTAGTACGGCTGTTTTTTCTGATGTGTTTTTAAAAAAACGTTCGGTGATGTCGGTAACGAAACACGCAGATATACTGTTTAAGCTGCTTGAAATCGTTGATTGTGCTGCAGCAAAAACGGCAGCGATAATAAAGCCTGCAATGCCAATTGGCATTTGTGTCACAATAAAATAAGGTACGATAGAGTCAAGATTAAAACCCGCTGGTAAATCAGCACTATGCTGTTGATAGTAAATAAAAAGTAAGGTGCCCATGCCAAAGAAGATGAAAATAACTAAGAAAGCAAGTTTGGCATTTAAATAGATAGCTTTGTTTGTTTCATTAATATCTTTTGTTGCATTGTATCTTTGTACAACATCTTGACTACCAATATATTGATAAAGACTGTTAAAGATTCCCCCAATAAAGATACCAATAATTGTCGCATGGAATAGACTCAGATCAAAATTACTTCTTGTTAATAGCTTCCCCGTGGCAATAGCGTGGTATATTTCATGCCCGGGATTATGGATTTTAGCAATCAAGAAAACGATGATTAATAGCGCGCCGCCTAAGAGCAGAATGCCTTGAATAACATCAGCCCAAATAACGCCTTCTATCCCACCTAAAAAAGTATAGATAATACATAAAACACCAATGGAAACCGCTAAAAAAATAGGGTTGATATTGATTACAGATTCGAGAGCTAAAGTTGGTAAATACAGTACAATCGCAACACGGAAAATATGAAAGATCATAAACACAATACTGCCAAGTAAACGCATTTTGACATTAAAACGATATTCTAAATACTCATAAGCGCTCGTCACTTTAAGCTTTCTAAAGAAGGGTACAGCAAAAATCACCACAAGAGGTGCAATTGCAACAATAGCTAAGTTATTAAAACCTATTACCCAGTTTTGGCGATAAGCAAGTGCTGGAATTGACATAAAAGTGATCGCACTTAGTGTGGTTGCAAAGATACTAATGCCGACAGCCCAGCCTGGAACGCGACCTCCTGCCTTAAAGAAGTTATCTGTATCCTTGCCGCTACGCTTTGAGAAATAAATACCAACGACAAGCATGCCAAGTAAATATATGATCAACACGCAATAGTTGACTATGCCTAGCTCTATTTTCATGTTTACACTCCAGTGTTTAGTCTGCGATTTAGCTTTTGTAACGATTTAAGATTTAGAAATACTGTGCCTTGAGTTCTTTTAGCTCATTGCGTCTTTTATCATTGATCGATTTAAATGGTTTTTTGCATACCCCTGCACCTACACCATGAAGATTAAGCATTGTTTTAAGCGATTGAAAGAAGCTCTCTTTTAGCAAGCTAGAAATGATGTCATTGCATTCGTTTTGCAGTTTACGTGCTTGTTGTAATTGTCCGTTATCAACAGCTTCTAATATACCACGAGCGCGAGCGCAGTTGATGTTATAGGTGCTACCAATGGTGCCGTCAATCCCAATAGCTGCGCAGGGTAACAACAGTTCATCAAAACCGCAGTAGATCATCTTATTCGTAAACTGATGGCGCAATCGCTCTAATAAAAACAAATCAGCTGCGGTGAATTTCACCCCAATAACGTTTTTAATTGCAAAAAGTTCAGCAAATTGCTCAAGACTCATGTTTACGCCTGTGAGCATGGGAATACTATATATTACTAGTTTATTATTGATGGCATGTGCAATTGATTGATAGTAGTCTTTGACTTCAGCGAAATCAAATTTGTAATAAAATGGTGTCACAGCTGAAATTGCATCATAACCCAATTCAGTGGCATATTGCCCAAGTTCAATTGCTTCTTGCAGATTAGGTGAGCCGATTTGTGCAATCAAGGTGACTTTATTCTTAGTCTCGTCTTTGGTGATACTAAATACTTTTTTCTTTTCAGCAGTTGAGAGCATAAAGTTCTCGCCAGTACTACCGCCAACATATAAGCCGTCAACTTTTTGGACATCAATGTTAAAGCGAATAATTTCCCTTAGTCCACCTTCATCAATGTTGCCTTGTTCATCAAATGCCACCATAAGGGCTGAAAATATGCCTTTCATTTTTTTACCTCATTTTAATGTTTTGTGTTATTCATTTTTTGAATTTTATGATTTTCCATCGTAGTATTCGCACGAACATTATGGTGAAAAATTTTTTATGCTAAGTTTTCTTTATAAATAATCTCACTTTTGACTAATACGTTATGCTTAAAATCAAGATATTCACCATGTAGAGTCAAAAACAAATGTTTAGCGGCAAGATAGCTTTGTTCAATATGATTCTCTTTAACACTTGCTAAAATATATCCTTGTTTGATAAGTTGTTTGATACTGCTACTCATGCCATTACTTATAATGTACAAGTGAATATCAGGACGTTTTTTATTTACTGCAGTAACAATTTCTGCAAGATAGCGACTGCTGTAAATTGCTTTGACGTTATCGGTAAGATATTTATCTATGAGGATGTCAGTACTTTGCAAGATATGGTCAAAATAAATGGGACCCTCAGTAGAGATATTTCTTGTTTTAGCTTCGCTACAAAATCCTTGTAGGTATTGCTTAGAGGAAATGTTGTCGCTTTCAGTATCAAGTATCAGTACTTTTTCATTATCGCGTAGCAAGGGGGACAGAATATTTGCTGTGATTTTTCCTGACTTAACATAATTGCTACCAATATGTGCGATATGCTTTGAGATTGGGATGTCTAACGTCATAAATTTGATGTTGGCATTTTGTTGAATGATTTGATTCACTTGGTTTTTATGCTGTGGAATGATGATAATGCCGTCAGGAGACTCTTGCTCGATCGTCTTTTGCAATAGTTTGATCTGTTTATCAGGCGCATTGATATCTGTCTTAATAATCTTGAGAGAGAAATTGTAGTTTTTAAACTCATTTATGGCTTTTGTTAGACCGTTAATCATTTCTAAACAATAATCTTCATTGATTGATTCAATGAGGAAAGCATAAATTTTTTTAGGTGTCTTACTGGCTAATGAACTACCAATAAGATTTTTTTGATAACCTAGTTTTTTTGCCAGTGCAATAACCTTTTCACGCGTCTGAGGTTTAATGCTAGCATTACCTGCTAAGGCGCGTGCAACTGTTGTGCGTGATAAATGGAGTTGTTTGGCAATATCTTCTTGGGTGATCATATATTCTATTTCAATGTTCGCGTGAACATTAAGGTAAATCAATAAGTTGCACGTGTCAAATGTTTGTGTAAATTAAATACATTTTTATGTTTTACGTTACTTATTCGTTTTGTGTGGTGTATTAGGAATTTATATTTTTTTTATATTTCCCAACAAAAGTCCTATCGAATTTTTATTCTATCCACCAGTACAATTTAGCTTGAGCAATTATTGTCAACATTAAGCGAGGTGTTTCAGATGACAATATTTTCAGGTGTAGTAATGGCTGTATTAGCGATTTATATGATTATTGTTTTAATTTTCCCAGAGCAGTTTTAGGTAAAAGTATGTATCACAATATTTGGTTATTCATTATTTTTATTGGTGCAGTACTAGCTCTCACCAAGCCCTTAGGGGTATATATTTACAATGTTTATCATGGACGAAGAACGTTTTTAGATTGGTTTGCTTCACCACTTGAGCGTGGGTATAGCAAATTAATCGGTGCTAACCTTAATAAAGAGCAAAGCGCTAAACAGTATTTATTGAGTCTGTTCATGTTTTCAGCATTTGTGCTTTTGTTTGTATTTACTATGTTGATGCTGCAAGCCTTTTTGCCCTTAAACCCACAGCATATTGAGAATATGACCTGGCATCAGGCATTTAATACCGCAGTAAGCTTTATCTCAAATACCAATTGGCAGAGCTATTCCGGTGAAACTGGTGTCAGTTACTTATCACAGATGTCAGCATTAGCTGTGCAAAATTTTGTGTCAGCAGCAGTGGGGATATCGGTGGCTATCGCTTTATTTCGTGGCATTGCGAGAAGTAATGAAGCAACGATTGGTAATTTCTGGTCAGATTTGGGCAAGGCGATTTTTTGGATCTTATTACCGCTTTGTATCGTCATTACGATGGTTTATATATTGCAAGGGGTGCCACAAAATTTAATGTATTACGTGCATGTGCACACCTTATCAGGCGCTGAACAAATTATCCCGCAAGGTCCTGTGGCATCACAAGAGGCGATTAAATCACTTGGGACTAATGGTGGTGGTTTTTTTAATGCTAATTCGGCACATCCTTATGAAAACCCGACGGCATTAACCAATTTTATTCAAGTATTAAGTATCTTTGCCATTGGCGCTGCGTTGACCTATACCTTTGGTAAATGGGTAGGAAACACCAAACAAGGTTGGTTCATTTTGTCGGTGATGGGCGTGTTATTTATAACCTCATTAACTGTAATGACTTATGCTGAATTAAAAGGCATGCCAAATCCACAGAGTGCACATATTGCTGATATCTATGGACAGTCTGGGCATTTAGCTAATCTTGAAGGTAAAGAGATGCGCTTTGGCATTTTCCAATCGACGCTTTATAACACGGTGTCAACATCAGCTTCAGACGGTGGTGTCAATAGCATGTTGGATAGCTACACACCGATTGGTGGAGCAGTAGCATTGGTCAATATGGCGCTTGGTGAAATTATTATCGGTGGTGTTGGCACGGGGATGTATGGCTTTTTACTATTTATGTTATTAAGCGTTTTTATTGCATCATTAATGGTTGGAAGGATCCCAAGTTTACTAGGTAAACGCATTGAAGGCACACAAATGAAGTGGGTGATGCTTGGTGTGCTTATCTCTCCATGTTGTGTGCTTGTATTTACTGCAATTGCTGCCGTGTTACCAAGTACTTATGCAAGTCTTACTAATACAGGTGCACACGGTTTTAGCGAGATCTTATATGCTTACACGTCTGCGGCTAATAATAATGGTAGCGCGTTTACGGGCTTAAATGCCAATACATTATTTTTTAATGTCACCCTTGGTATAGCAATGTTATTAGGGCGCTTTGTGACTATTGCTGCGGTGATTATGCTTGCAGGCAGCTTGGTTGCAACAAAACGTGCCACGGATCAAGCCGGTTATAGCTTACTGTCAACAACAAGTGTTTTATTTGGCGTATTGGTGTTATTTACCATTTTGATCGTCGGAGGTCTTACTATTTTTCCGGCGTTGTCACTGGGGCCGATTCTTGATTATGTTACGTTTTAATCTTTTAGATCATTGATATTTTTTTATAGTTTGGAGTTTATGAAAATGGCACATCAAAATGGATCAATCTTTTCAAAAGCATTAATCATGCCGGCGATTAAAGCGGCATTTATAAAGTGTAATCCTAAAGAGATGTATCGCAATCCGGTGATGTTTTGTGTTTATGTCGTCACGATTCTATGTTCACTATATCTAGTGCAAGCTTTTATTAGTGGTAAAGAGATTGGCTTTACATTGCAAATCACTTTATGGTTATGGATAACCCTGTTATTTGCCAATTTTGCTGAGAGTATTGCCGAGGGTAAAGGCAAGGCGCAAGCAGATAGTCTACGTGCCACGAAATCACAATTAAGTGCCAGGCGTTATAATGAGAGTGGTGAGATTGAAGTGCTTGCTGCTGAGTTATTACGTGCAGGTGATATTGTCTTGGTGCAAACCGATGATTTTATGCCGGCAGATGGTGAGGTGATCGAAGGCATTGCGACTATTGACGAGTCGGCAATTACCGGAGAGTCGCAACCGGTTGTCAGAGAAGCAGGCTCTGATAGCTCAGCCGTCACGGCAGGCACTAGAGTAATTTCTGATGAAATCAAAATTCGTGTTACCTCTAATCCAGGTGAGAGCTTTTTGGATAAGATGATTTCTTTGGTAGAAAATGCCAAGCGTTTAAAAACGCCGAATGAAATTGCTTTAACGATTTTATTATCAGGGTTGACGTTGATTTTTATCATTGCTGTTTGTTCATTATATGAAATGGCGCAATTTAGTCATGTAACACTATCTGTTGTTGTATTGATTGCTTTATTTGTGACTTTGATTCCAACAACGATTGCAGGGTTATTGTCCGCGATTGGTATCTCGGGGATGGATCGCTTGATGAAAACCAATGTTGTTGCACTTTCTGGGCGTGCTGTCGAGGCTTCGGGAAATATTGATGTATTGCTGTTGGATAAAACCGGTACGATCACACTGGGCAATCGATTTGCCACAGCGTTTTTAGTCATTAATGGTGTTAGTGAACGTGACTTAGCCTATGCCGCATGGTTGTCATCATTAGCCGATGAGACGCCAGAGGGTAAGTCTATTGTCAAGCTTGCCGAAAAACGCTTTGGCTTTAAGCGTGAAGATATTGATTTAGCTCACGCGCAGATGATTCCATTTTCAGCCTATACGCGGATGAGTGGGATTGATTATAACGCGTTTAATATTCGTAAAGGTGCGGTAAGTGCCATTACCAAGCATTTGGGTAATCACTTGCCAGATACCGTAAGTCCTAGCTTTATCTTGATGGTTGAACGTATTGCTGAAGAAGGGGGGACACCATTGGCAGTTTGTCAAAATAGTGAATTATTGGGTGTGATTTATCTTAAAGACGTGATTAAACCCGCGATAAAAGAGAAGTTTGATGAGTTAAGAAAAATGGGGATTAAAACGGTGATGATCACGGGGGACAATCCTTTAACCGCAGCGGCAATTGCTGCTGAAGCTGGCGTTGATGACTTTATCGCACAAGCTTCACCGCAAGATAAACTGGACTACATCAAAAAGGTGCAAAAAGAAGGCAAAACAGTGGCAATGTGTGGCGATGGTACCAATGATGCGCCAGCTTTAGCACAAGCCGATGTAGGGGTTGCGATGGCAAGTGGCACAACCGCAGCACGTGAGGCGGGCAATATGGTGGATTTGGATTCAGACCCTAAAAAGCTGATTGATATCGTGCGCATTGGTAAGCAGATTCTGGTGACGCGTGGCGCGTTGACAACCTTTAGTATCACCAATGACGTTGCTAAGTATTTTGCGATTATTCCTGCGTTATTTGTGACAAGTTTCCCAAGCTTAAATGCACTTAATATCATGCATTTACATTCACCGGTGAGTGCCATCTTATCGGCAGTGATCTTCAATGCCCTCATTATCGTATTTTTGATTCCGATGGCATTGGTTGGTGTTAAAAATGTTAGTATTAGTGCACATAAGCTTCTTAAAAGAAATTTATTACTATACGGCTTAGGTGGCATTTTAGTGCCATTTATCGGCATTAAATTAATCGATATGATCATCACAGCCGTGGGCTTAGTATAGGAGAATGGTTATGTTTTATGAAATGCGTCGTGGATTTATAGCAATGCTCTTTTTCACGATTATCTTAGGTATTTTTTATCCATTACTTATGACTGGTATTGGTTTTGTCCTTGCTAAAGATCAAGCGCAGGGGTCATTGATTAAATACAATGGGCAGATTATCGGCTCAAGCCTGATTGGACAAAATTTTGCGGATAATTTATTTCAATCTCGACCATCAGCAAATAACTATGATGGGCTTGCCTCAGGTGGTACGAGTATGGCACTTAATAATGTAAATTTAGTTAAAAGTGTACAGGCGCGAATCGAGGGTTTACAGCAAAAATATGGCAATAGCAAAATACCAGCTGATTTAGTATTTGCCTCAGGCAGTGGTTTAGATCCAGATATTTCATTGATGGCAGCTAAGTATCAAGCGCCATATATCGCCAAGGTCAATCATTTATCGGTTGCTGAAGTTACTCAACTGATTGATGATAATACAGAGCATCATCTATTTAATCCAGCGACGGTTAATGTGCTTAAATTAAACTTAGCACTGCAAACATTTAAACAAAAGTTGGGTTAAACTATTCCATATGCTGTTTAGGGGAAAATCCTATGTCAAATGAGTACATCAAGCCTCATGGAAATCCCAAAGGTCACAAAGTCGATGCTTTGTTAAATCTTGCAAATAAGTCGGTAAAATCTAGGCGTGGGCGATTAAAGATTTTTTTAGGGGCTGCTCCTGGCGTGGGTAAAACCTATGCGATGTTGACGCGTGCCCAAGAACTCAAACACACAGGGCATGATGTGGCTATCGGTTTGGTGGTAACACATGGACGCAAAGAGACGGAAGACCTAGTTAGCGGTCTTGAGCAAATTCCGCTAAAAGCAATATCTTATAAAGGCAAAGTATTTAATGAGCTTGATGTTGATGCGATTATCCAGCGTAAGCCAGAAACGGTGATCATAGATGAATTGCCGCATAAAAATCTTGCAACGGAACGTAACAAAAAGCGCTATTTAGACATTATTGAAATTCTAGAAGCAGGGATTAATGTTTATACTGCGATTAATATCCAGCATATTGCAAGTCTCAGCCATGAAGTCGAGGAGATTACTCAGGTAACGATTGAAGAAACTGTTCCTGATAGTTTTATTCAGTCTGCAGATGAGCTGATGATTGTTGATATCACGCCTGAAGAGCTTATTAAACGCTTAAATGAGGGGCGTGTATATCATCATGAAATGGCAAAGCGTGCCTTATCACGCTATTTCCAATATACCAATCTTGCGATACTTAGAGATTATGCGCTACGTTTAGCCGCTTCGCATGTTGGTGAAGATGTGCGCTCATATAAAAAGCTCTATGACCCATATGCTAATATTGCCGCATCCCCTTGTGTTCTAGTTTGTTGTGCTTATGATGCGTCAACGCCAAGGCTGCTTAGAAAAGGAAAACAGCTTGCCACGATCGCGAATGCGCGATTATTAGCGATATTTATCCACAATCCACAAAAGCAACTATCGCGTGTTAAATTACGAGAAATTAGGCGTTATAAAACATTGGCACTTGAGTTGGGTTATCAATTAGAACATATCTCAGGTGGTAGTCTATCAAAAGCGATTATTCGCTATGCTAATGATCACAATGTCACTGATATTGTAATTGGTAAATCAAAGCGTGCTAAGTGGCTGGATTGGTTGTTGGGTTCAGTTGTTTATGATGTTATTCGTCATAGTGAGCATAAGCAGGTTCATGTGGTCAGTACGCACAAAGCACGAGTTTCTGATCTTTTTTTACGATTCAAAGAAGCTAAACAAAGAGGCACTGCAACATGGCTGAATATAATTAAAGCCTTAGCAATTACATTTGTGGCAGGGCTTTTTATATTCTTTGGGATGAATTTTGTCGGTTTATCTGGGCAGTCGCTTATTTTGGTACTAGTTTTGATATTATGCGCTTATCGTTATGGACTTAAAGCGTCGATTGCTTCGTCAATTCTAAGCTTTGTGATGTACATGTATATGTATTTGACCCCTAATTTTAAATTTACGATTGGTACCTTTTCGCAAGTGATCACCTTTATTATATTTATGTTGGTTGTGCTGGTCGTCAGTCAATTAACTGCGCGTATGCGTCACTCATTAAAGGCGTTACGTTCACGTGAAAAAACGTTATCAATGCTTTATAAATTTTCAAATGAAATTACGATCAAGCAAAAAGATCAGTCATTTTATCAGCGATTTTTGGCAGCATTAGCACAATACTTTGATTATGAGTTTGCGTTTATCGTTGCTGATGATCACAAAGTATATGAAATAATTCCTAATTCATGCCAATTCAGTGATAAAGAGCATGCAGCAATGCATTGGTGTTGGAGTAATAAAACAGCCTGTGGTAAAAGCACGCAAACCTTCAGCGCATTACCGTGGTATTTTGAGCCATTAATTGTCGATGAGCGCATGCTTGGCATTATTGCTATTTGTGTGAAGTTTGAATATAAAGTTGAAGCTTTTTTATTTGATCAGATATTGATAAAAACGATGCTATCACATGTTGCCAATGCGTTGCTACAGCAGCGTTTATTGCAACAAGAACAGGAAGCTATGATTTTGAAAGAACAAGAGAAACTACAAAAAACACTCCTATCATCAGTGTCACACGATTTAAAGACACCGTTGGCATCAATCACGGGGGCGTTATCCAGTGTGTTAAGTTATGAGAAGATGTTTTCCAAAGAAGATAAAGCTGAGATGTTGGATCTTGCTTTAGAAGAAAGCAGGCGCTTAGATCAATATATCGATCATATTTTACAGATGCTGAAGTTTAGCGCAGGTGTCACCATTAATAAGCAAAGCGTGCATCTAAACACATTAATCAATCAGGGGTTTGCTATTGCTGAAAAGCGCTTTGCAAGTCATCAGTTTGAGCTGCAATGCATGAATAAAGCACTTTTTATCAATGGGGACTCAATGTTGATAGATCAAGTTTTGACTAATCTTATTGCCAATGCCGTCAAGTTTAGTGCTGAAAATAGTAAGATCACAATACGTTTGAAGTTGGTGAGTGCTTGGGCAGTTATTGAAGTGAGTGATCAAGGTATTGGACTTAAGCCTGCAGAGTTGGAGAGTGTATTTTCAATTTTCCATCGACTCAAAAAATCAGATAGTTATACTAAAGGGCATGGACTTGGTCTTGCCATTTGTAAAGATATTATTAGCGCTCATCATGGTGAGATTTATGCTATCAGTGAAGGGACTAATAAAGGCAGTACATTTGTTGTTAAATTACCCATAGTGAATCCACATGAATAAGAAAATATTATTGATTGATGATGAAGCACAAATTCGTAAATTCTTAAAAAAGACCTTACTAGTGCTGGGTTATGATGTGTATGATGCAGTGAGTGCTGAGCATGCCACAGATGTTTTAAACCAACAACATCCTGATCTTATTTTATTAGATTTAGGGTTGCCTGATCAGGATGGCCAAAACTGGTTGGCAAATCTAAGGGTTAAGCACATGCATGTGCCGGTAATTGTCGTATCTGCTAGAAGTGATAGTGATGAAGTGGTCAAAGCACTTGAGAATGGTGCCAATGATTATGTTAGAAAACCGTTTGATATGCCTGAGCTAGTTGCACGTATTAAGCGCAACCTTGATCTTATCGACTCTTTTAAAACAGAAGGTAAAAAATCAGAGGCTGTTTATCAATTTGAAAATATGCGTGTTAATATCGCCGATCATCGTGTGATGATCAATGATGAAGTGATTCACCTATCGAAAAAAGAGTTTCTATTATTGAGTGTGTTTTGCCAGAATGCTGGAAAATTATTGACGCAAAATCAAATCTTGCAGCAGATATGGGGTGAGTATTTTGCCGATGAGGTACAGTATTTGCGTATCTATGTCGGACAATTACGGAAAAAGCTCGCCGCCTGCACTAAGCAGCCATTAATTACCACAGAGTCAGGGGTGGGTTATCGCTTTACCAAAGCAGATGTTTGTTAATACGTAAAATATAAATGGAACAGCTATAGTTTGACTTATAACATCTTTTTAACAATCCCATCTTTAGCAATATACTTATGATAGAGTGCCGCTAAAATATGCAGCACAACAAGTGCCAGTAGGATGTAGGCAACCCAAGGATGCCAGCTGAAGATTTCACGACCAAGCTCTGGATTTCGTGGTAACAATATAGGCACATTAAACCAATAGAAAAATTGCCATTGACTTTGGAATAACTGCGAAGCAATAAGTCCTGTCATTGCCATGCAAAACACACAAAGATAAAGACCGATGTGTACAAGTTTGGCTACAAAAATATGTAAAGGTGACATGGCTTTTGGGTAAGGGATTTTCTTTGATAATAAACGGGTAATGAGTAGCAGAATAATCAATATGGCTAAAGATAAACCAATCGATTTATGTATGGTCATAAAAAATGCGCCATTGAGTTTAGCAAACAAACCATCAAAGAAAAAACCAATAAATAATTGTAAGATTACACCAATAGCAATCAGTAAGTGAAACAGCCGTATTAGAAAATTATATTTCATTTTTTTAAAATCCTTATCAAGTCATTTTCCTAATTTGTATTGCTGTAGTATAAACAAAAAATCATAAATCACCATCAACTGCTAGGCGATGCTCGAAATAATTTCTATACTTAGCATTGGCATTGATAAATAAGGACTAAGCTGCAATGAAAAAGTTATTTGGTTCATTAAATAATAAAGCATCAGATCAAGCGTCTGATTCAAAGATAGAAGATGATGCGTTTGATACTGAAGTATCAAATCAGAAAAAGGGCAAAACGCCACTAACAAAACAGCAAAAGCTAATGGTGTTAGGTGGTGTAGGTATTGCGTGTATATTGGTATTTCAATTGTTTATCATCAGTAATCAAAAAGAAATCCAAGCACATCAAAAAGTGCTGCAGTCTCATATCGAGGAGCAAGCAGGTACCATTAGAAATACCCTATCAAACATTATTCATACGGAAGCTGAGCAGGTGCGAAAGTCTGCTGATGTCAAAATTGCTGAGCTAAAGCAGATGGTTTTAAACAGCAATACTGAAGCGGTAACACAGTTACAGCAAATACAAATGAAAATAGATGAAATTCAAAAGCAGACCAAAAGCTTAGATAAAGTCAGTGATAATTTGGTAAAACAATTTTCAGCTAAGTTGGCACAAGTAAGTGCCAACAATGCATCAAATGATAAAAGCGTTAATATACAACCGATCATCACAATGCCGAAAACGGCAGATAAAACAGCAACAAATTATAAAATTTATTCTGCTAATAGCTATGGCTTAGTACTGCAAGCAAGCAATGGTACGTTCACTATTGCCAATATTGGCAAAGTGTTACCTGGCTTAGGTGAAATCACGTCAATAACTGCAAATGAAGTCATTGCTGGTGATTATAGAATTATCAGTGATCCAAAGGGGTTTAAACTGGATGAATCAGCCGCCATTTCGGCATACCAATAATGACTATTTATCATAAAGATGTCGTGCACAGTGTAATCTTATAGAGACATAAAGATGGAGCTTATTGTATTTGAACTTGTTGTTATAGCTGCTTCAATGTTTGCCGGAGTTCTTGGTGCATTGGCTGGTCTTGGTGGTGGCGTGATAATCACGCCATTTTTGGTGCTAGGATTTGGTATTGATATTCGTTACGCAATGGGAGCGGCATTAACATCGGTGATTGCCACTTCGTCAGGGGCAGCGATTTCCTATCTTAAGGATGGGATAAGCAATATCCGTATTAGTATGTTTTTGTCAGTAGCAACAACGATCGGTGCGATCTGTGGTGCAAGCCTTGCTGTCGTCATAAATAAAGATATATTGTCACTTATTTTTGGTATTATGCTACTTTTAAACATTATGATTTCATTGTTGAACAAGCCAAAAAATGCAGTCATTGAATCCAGTAAACTTGCACAAAAATTACAACTTCCAGATACTTATCAAATAAAAGACAAAATAGCATCTTATGCAGTGGTTGGTGTAATTCCTGGGTTTGTCGTTATGTGGATTGCTGGTGTATTATCAGGACTTTTAGGAATTGGTTCAGGTGCTTTTAAAGTCTTGGGAATGGATCAAATTATGAAAATCCCTTTTAAAGTGACCACCGCGACCAGTAATTTTATGATTGGCATTACAGCCGCGGCAAGTGTTGGTATTTATCTTAAAGCCGGCTATATCGAACCATTATTTGCAGCTCCGGTTGCATTAGGTGTTTTCGTAGGGGCATTTTTGGGTGCCAAGCTATTGCCTATTATTCCAGTGAAAACCTTAAAGACAGTATTTTTGGTACTGATTGCTATTATTGGTGTGCAAATGATCTTAAATGGCTTAGGGGTTCGCTTATGACAGAAAATACAAATAAGTCGAAAAAAACGCAGTCAGCCATGATTGTCATGGTGATGATGGTGTCGATTATTATTTCTATCGCAGTGGTTTTTGTTGCTGAAGTGCTCTATCTTATTAATCATGATGGAATTATGCATTTATCTCATGTTTTCCACGGTGAGCCTAAACACTTAGAAGATATCAATTTAATTATCTCAACAGCATTTCACGGTAGTCTTAAATCATTATTGCAATTAGGTGTATTACTTATTTTAATCAACCCTATCGTACGTGTCGCAATTACCGCTTATAGCTTTAAGCGCGAGCACAATAAGTGCTATGTTGTAATTAGTTTAATTGTGTTGATAGTGTTATTAATTAGCTTTTTTAGCCCGGATTTTATATAGTCTTTATCATTGCCAAAAGCATGGAGGAAAATGTGCTGCAACACACGATTAATAACAATATTGAAATTCAAGGTATTGGCTTGCATTCAGGGGTTAATGTGAATATGCGCCTGTTACCTGCAGATGTTGATCAGGGAATTGTTTTTCGTCGTACTGATTTAGCAGTAGTGCATGATATTAAAATTACACCGTTTAATATCACTGAAGCAGTAATGTGTACATTGCTTGTCTCTCCTGATGATAAAACCATAACTGTCTCAACGATTGAACATTTGATGTCGGCTTTATGCATGTTTGAGATTGATAATGTGGTAATTGAAATCGATGCGCCAGAGTTACCGGTAATGGATGGTAGTAGTATTAGCTTTGTTCAAGAGTTGCAAAAAACAGGTGTTAAAGCACAAGATAAAAAACGTCAAGTTATCAAGGTGTTAAAGCCCATACGCGTAAGCGAAGAGGATAAGTTTGCAGAGATTTTGCCCTGTAAACAGACAAGCTATCGCTTTGAAATTAAATGGGATCACCCAGTGATTGCAGCAACTCCTCTTGTTGTTGAGTTTTCAGGTGATAAACATGAGTATATAGAATATGTTGCCAAAGCACGTACCTTTGGTTTTGTTGAACAGCTTGATTATTTGCATGCGAATCATCTAGCAAAAGGTGCCTCGCTTGATAATGCCGTAGGTATCACCAATGAAGGCATAGCAAATCCTGAAGGCCTAAGATACCCAGATGAGTTTGTTAAACATAAACTGCTTGATGCAATTGGTGATTTTTATGTTGGTGGTGCTATTTTGGGACATTTTAATTGTTATAAATCAGGACATACTTTAAATAACAAACTTTTAAGAGCTTTATTTGCAGATAAAAGTGCATGGAAGCTGCTTAATTAATCAGTCTGTAGAATAAACGCAATGAATATAAGCTCTGTTATGTTGAATATCTCTATGTTTTTAAAGCGGTTATTGCGTTAAATTTAGTTTTGGAAGTGGCTAAATTGCTTAATATAATCAATCAACTGTAAGTGTAGTATTCAGAATCATTTAGAAAAATTGATTATTATATTTCACTCTCAGGATGAGAATTGTGTGGTGATTGTCAAAGACTTGTAATTATTTGGTTATATCGTTTTAAAGAAATTTTCTAATTGATCATAATCCTCTGGAGATATAATCTCCATCATCCTTGCTCTTCTGGGACTTAAAGTAATGAGCTTTGCAGTAGATGAAACATATATCTTATCTTGATTATCTAGAATTTCTGACTCAACAATTATGGATTTATTTTGTTCATCAATTATCTTTCCTGTTACTGTGTATTCATCTGACATAACAATAGGTGCATGATATTTAATCTCAAATGTAGATGTTACACACATCATTTTTTTTGAAAACATAACTATCCAGCCAGAAATTTCATCTAAGATGGTAGCTGAAATTCCGCCGTGTATTATTTTACCCCAGCTAACATGATGAGGATTCGGTTTGTAAAAACTAAACATTTTTCTGTTTGAGTCTAAATAAAATTCCAATTTCAAGCCTAAGTGATTGTTTGGACTACAACCAAAACAAGCTCTTTCTAAGGGAAAATTAACTTTAGTAAGATCTGATTTCTTAATCATTAATGAGATTTCCTATTCGAAAAATTTGACTGTTTTCAACCGATAAATTCAAAGAGTCTGTGTGTTTTATTTTTCCCTGACCCATATCATTAGTTATTGTATTACACTTGATAATTTCATTTGCCTGTATTGTACATTAGTTTATGTTGAAATCAACGTTGTGACCTCATATAGGCCAAGTATAATAAAAGAACTTGATAGGAGTGTTTAGATATTCACTTATTCACTTGAAAATTTACTCAAATGACATCATTTGCATCAACGCTAAAGCAGTATATCTAGTGCTAACTTTGATTTTAAGGAGAAAATGAAAATGAGCAGAAATAGCACAGTACAACGTAGTTTTTTTGGTTCACAGAACCTAATTGATCAATTCTAGAAGAAGAGCAGCAGGGTGTTGTAATTGTTTGTGACTAAAACGTTTAACCTGACAGCGACAAGAGAAGCCAGTGGCAAGATATTGCTTGCTTTGACTGTTCACATCTATTTTCTTTTGCCAGCTTGAAGCATAAATCTCTTTGGATAATGCAAGGTTATCTTTTTCATGTCCAAAAGTGCCTGCCATGCCACAGCAACCAACTTTTTCAATCATGAGCTTAGCGCCAAAGGCTTTAAATATTTTTTGCCAGTGAAGCATCGATACTGCGGCAAGTGCGCGCTCTGAGCAGTGGGCTAGTAAAGACAATGTTGTCGCATGATCTTTGGCTGTAATATTTATGGTTGGCAGCTGTTTAACAAGCCATTCTTGTAATAGTTCAACTTTAAATTGCACTTGGTCTTTTAACACCGTGCGATATTCATCACGATAAACCAAGGTCATGCTTGGATCAATGCCTATGAGTGGAACATTTAAACGAGCAATTTGATTATAAAAGGCAGTAGCACGTGCAGCCTTTTTGTGGAAGTGAGCTAAAAACCCTTTAACGTGTGCAGCCTTGCCATTTTCATAAAAGGGCAATACAAAAACATAGAAGCCCAATTTTGTCAATAAATCATATACTGCCAAGACAACCTCAGCGTTGTAAAAGCTAGTAAACGCATCTTGAACAATACAGACTATTTTGTGTGTGTTACGCACTTTTTGGGCTTTCAAGTTTTCAATACTAAAATTGGGTGCATTGCGTTTTCTAAGACCTGCTTTTAGTGTTTCCTTAGAAAGCAGAGGTGCGTCAACAAGCTTAAGTTTATTTTCTAACCAATACTTTATAACAGGCATTGATTGCACTGAGTTTATTAAAGAAGGGCAGAAGCTTTGCCATTTAGCTGTTTGCTCTACATATTTAACCGCATAGTCCTTTAATGGGCGCCTGTAGCGTTTGTGGTATTCTGCTAAAAACATCGGTTTCATCGATGGAATATCTACCTTAATTGGGCAAGCGGTTGCACATGCTTTGCAACCTAAGCATTTATCAAGCGATTGATAGACCTCGTAAGAGAAGTCATTCTTATTGACGTTCTGTTTTTTACTGGATGAATCAACAGAAAATGGATTGGGTTGATAGTCTTTTTCAGCAAGTTGTTTTAACCATTCACGTAAAAGCGCGGTACGCCCTTTGGGTGAGTATACCCAGTTATGTGACACTTTTGCTGATGGACACATCACTTGATCAGGATGGTAATTTAAGCAAGCGGCATTGCCATTACAATCAAATGCGCCAGAGAATAGCTTTTGGGTGTTGCTATCAACCTTGGCATCTTCGGTGCCGCGAAAGGGACCATTGACTTTAACCAGTTCATCATTGCTGGCAAAAGGCACAACAATTTTACCTGGATTTAGTTTGTTATATGGATCAAATGCTTTTTTAATCTTCTGTAAAGAAGTATGTAGCTCGTCACCAAAGTAGTCTTTGACATACTCACTTCTAAAGCCTTTGCCATGCTCTGACCAATAAACGCCACCGTATTTTTTAACAAGATCATTGACCTCTTTGGTTAATTTGACAACCAGCGCTTGATCTTTCGGGTCGTTCATATCCAAAGCTGGGCGCATATGCAAGCAGCCAACATCAACGTGACCAAACATCCCATAACGCAGATTGTAACTATCCAAAAGTGCTCTTAGTTCAACAATGTAATCAGCAAGGTTTTCAGGTGGGACAGCGGTATCCTCCATAAATGGAATCGGTTTTTTAGAACCTTTCATTGCCCCCAATAAGCCAACACCTTTTTTGCGCAGCTCCCATAATACAGCCATTTCATCACTATCAGTCGCAAGATAAAAACGACGTTCTTGCTTGTCTAAATATTCTTGAGCTTGCTGTGTTAAAGTACTAAGTTCTTCTTTGCTATGGGCAATAAACTCAATCAGATTAATTGCGGCAATTTCATGATTAGCATGCACTTCAAGCATAGGGCGAATTTGTGGGTAAATCTCATCTTCTTTGGCAATTTTAAGAATATTATCATCGATGGTTTCGATTGCCGCAGGGTTTAAGCTTAATAGGCTTTTGGCATCGCGTAACGCCAGATCAAAGTCACTATAGCTAATGGCGAATAAGATTTTATGACTTGGAATGGCGGTGAGTTTTAGTTTAAGCTTGGTAATAAATGCCAGTGTGCCTTCAGCGCCTGAAATCAGATAATTAAGATTGATACGATGTTCATGTGGATCATAGCACTTAGCAAGATTGTAACCTGTCATAAAGCGATCAAGCTTTGGAAATTGTGCGGTGATTTTGTCATATTGGCCAATGACTTCTGTTGCCACTGATTGATAAATATCTGCTAATAGCCCATTACGCTTGCTGTGTTTGGCAATAAGTGCATTTAGGTTATTTGCGTCTATTTTTTCAAATGACACACCCTCGCCGTCACTTAGTACGCACTCTAATTCCAGTAAGTGTTCACTGGTGCGTCCATAAATGCGTGATCCTTTTCCACAGGCATCTGTGCTTGCCATGCCACCGATCGTAGCGCGATTACTTGGTGATAAATTAGGTGCGAAAAACACCTGATGTGGTGCAAGCGCCTCGTTGAGCTGATCTAGTACAACACCAGGCTCAACGATAACATAATTTTCTTCTAGATTAATCTTTATAATATTATTCATATAGCGACTGGTATCGATAATGACGCCAGAAGTTAGCGATTGGCCATTGGTGCCAGTTCCTGCGCCGCGCGCGCTAAACTTTAGTGTTTGGTAGTCTTTGCTATTTGCCAAGGTGAAAATTTTCAGAACATCGGCGTGTTCTTTGGGAAACAACACAAGCTCTGGGATTACCTGGTAAATACTGTTATCAATTGAACTGCTGATCCGGGTGGCATAGTCGTGCTGTATGTCACCTTGAAAGCCTGAGTTAGTTAGGTCTTTCGTAAACTGTTGGCAGTTGCTATGTTCGGTAGAAAATTTATCAAGAATAGGCAACATCACGTGACTGTAGATATATATTTTTATTGCATTAGTATCCTGCCAAGTACTTTTGCTTGTCAAGTCTATGCGTTGAGAATGTAGAGAATTATTAAGCACAGGCTGTTTTATGCAGTGAAATCCTATATTGCTTAAAAGTAAGGATGCTCAAAAGCATTAGAGCGACAAATGACATCACAAAAATAATCAGTGCATAACCAATAATTTCAGCAGGGATGATGGCGGCAACTGAGCTTACTAGGAACAATCCAGACATTTGCAAGAATCCATAAACAGCATTAGCAGCGCCTGCTTTGTGACTAAAGAAGGAAAGGGCAACACCAACAACGGTGGGACCTACTATACTGCTGCCCATAGCATAAAGTGTCACACAAGTGATTAGCATCCTCTGGTGCGCAAATCCCAATGTCGAACTTATAAGTAATATAGTGCTGGCTAATACCATTAAAGATAATCCCTGAAAGAGTGTTTTTATTACGCCAAACTTCTTAAGCGAAATTATTGACATATATAAGCGAGCAATGAAGGAGCAGCCAATGATCGCAATAGACAGAAAGCCAAAACTCTGTGGACTCATACCATATTTATTAATGAGGATAAAAGGTCCCACAGTGTAAAAGCTTACAATTCCAGAAAAACCAGCAATCATGCAAAGAGTGTATATGACAAAAGGAGCATGCTTTAACACTTCAAGATAGTTTGTTAGCAAATGTCTAGGTATTAAGGCATTCATATTTCTTTTATGTGGCGGGTGAGTTTCTGGCATAAGTGTGGCAATAATTAAAGCTATTATTGCGACGAGTATAAACATCATTAGAAAACTGACACGCCAATTAAAGTAGGTTTCAATTAAGCCACCAAGTACTGGTGCACCCGCTGGAGCTAACATATAAAAGAGACTTAGCCAGCCAATGATATGAATAAACTTATCCTTGCTTACCGCATCTTGAACGATGACTCGGGATAATGACAGCAAAGCACCTGTCCCTATCCCTTGAATGATTCGACCAATAATAAGTGTGTAAATATTCCAAGAAAACATGCAGATTAAGCTGCCAATTAGATATATACCTGCGCCAATAAAAATGATTTTCTTGCGTCCAAATTTGTCAGAAGCTGGTCCATAAAAAAGTTGAGATAAGGCCAAAGCAATTAAAAATGCAGCAATTGTTATGCGTGCCATACTCGAGCTTGCAGATAACGCATGACTCATGCTTGGCAGGCTTGGGACATACATATCTGATGCCATAAAGTAGCTACAGCCAAGCAATACGCTAACAATGCTTAACAGTAAGATACTTGGCTTGCTAGTGTATACATTATCATTAGTCATAAATAAAGGCATAATAAATAGAACGTTTGTCCAATTTAGCATTTATTGATCAAGTGTTCAATCAAGTACAAGCAGAGGCTACAAAAAAGAAGGCAAGAAATTCTGTAAAATGGGTGAAATAGCTATCGCATTCTAAAAGTCATCAAAGTGTAGTGGCTAAACATATAGTACTTAGTAACTTTGACTGTCTTAAGTCAGTAGTAATGAAAGATTAAAATTGGAAGATGTATAAAAGAGAGAGAAACATTACGAATTCGTTTTTGCATCGTTAGTTTGAGCGTCAGCATCAGTTGTTTGGCTGTTGTTTTCAGTTTGTTCTAGCGCCTGCTTTTCTTGTTGTTCTTGCTGCTCTTGTTCACGTTTTTGTTGGTAATAGGTTTTAATATCAATACCTTGAGAACGTAAGTATGCTTTTTCAGCAATTTCATCTAAACGTTGTTTAGCATAGGCAATATGATCATCACTAAATGTCTCAACAGGTTTGCCATAAAGGTTAAAGCGTTGTTTGTGATCAAGGACTGAGCGTTGATAGCGAGTATCACCTACATAGCGCTTGATCACTTTTTTCAGAACATATGGATCGATGGGTGCAAAGTGTTCATTATAATAAATGACTTCAATATCGTCACTTATACCAATTTTTAAAGGGCGCTTATCACGCGGATTGAAGCATTTTGGAAAACGTGTACAAAGCCATTTAAATAGGCGTTGTTCTTCTTTATATAGTTCTTTTTGTAGATCGATTTCAATGATCAGTTCATCTTCTTGAACATCCGGCATATCTACAATTAGTTCTTCATGTTGTTTTTGGCCATATTGCGGCATACGAAACGGTGTGCGTGGCTGATTGACGCGCTCCTGTCTTGTCTGATGAGCTTGCTTGGTAGCGGTGTTTGGCCTATGGGTTGAGCTTGTTGTTTTTGTGTCACTTGTCTCATTGCGTTTTGCCGCATGTGCTTTACGTAAACGATCTGTTTTATCTTTGATGCTTTTACCACCGACCAATGATTTTAATAATGAAAAATCATTCAGTTTATTTCTACCATCAGACATCTAAAATGTTCCTACTTTGTGTTTACTCGTATTTCGTCTATACATTATTACAACAACATCTTTTAGATATGGAAGCAGTGATAAAACTGTTTGCCATTTAATCTTGCTGCAGCAATAAGGCGGACATTATAGACACAATCCCAGAAAAAATCAGCATCTATCAGCTACTTTTGCGGGTGTGGGATAAAAATAAAAAAAATCATTGACAACAAAACCAATCTTGCTAATATTCCTCCCTGTTGTGGCTACGTAGCTCAGTTGGTTAGAGCACAGCATTCATAATGCTGGGGTCACTGGTTCAAGTCCAGTCGTAGCTACCACTTTCAAAGCCTTATATGGCAAGTGTTTCAAGAGATTACACAAAATAATGTAATGGAAAAACTATTGTTGATCAAGCGATGGTAGTTTAGCATTGCGGTATTACAAATAAGTAAACTTTAGAATACAACATATGTATAAGCTATATCACAACCCCCGTTGCAGCAAATCGCGTGCGGCATTAGAATTTTTAACGCAAAATCATTATGAAATTGAGGTGATTGAATATCTCAATACCCCGTTATCTCAAGAAGATATCTTGCGCATTTTAGAGAAGTTAACCGTTGCTAAGCATGAAATTATTCGTCGTGGAGATGATGATTTCAAAGTTTTAAATATCAGTAACGTTGAAAAGCTCTCAGATGATGAGATTGTAAAAATTTTATTAAAAACGCCTAAATTAATGCAGCGTCCAATATTAGAGACGGAAACACAAGCGGTGATTGCGCGTCCTTTGGAAGATATGATCGTTATTTTAGAATAATCATCAAAAGCACGCAAAATACAAAGCAAAAAATTCTGTAAAATGAATTGTGATGGGTATACTATGAGCCCTTTATTGCTGATAGTGATAGCCATAATATGAAATTTACTTTATTAAAAAAAAGTGCCAAGGCGCGCCGCGGCACCTTGACGTTTGATCGTGGGCAGGTGCAAACACCTGCATTTATGCCGGTAGGAACGTATGGTGCGGTTAAATCTTTATCTCCTGAAGATGTTAAAGCAACTGGTGCTGAAATATTACTTGGCAATACTTTCCACTTATGGCTGCGCCCGGGTACCGAGATTGTCAAAATGCATGGTGATTTGCATGATTTTATGCAGTGGCAAGGACCGATATTAACTGACTCTGGTGGCTTTCAGGTGTTTAGCTTAGGGGCGCTTAGAAAGCTTACCGAAGAGGGTGTCACTTTTCGCTCACCTTTAGATGGCGCTAAAGTGTTTTTAGATCCTGAGATCTCAATGCAGATTCAGCGTGATCTAGGATCTGATATCGTGATGTGCTTTGATGAATGTACACCATATCCAGCAACAGAGCTTGAAACAAAGGCGTCAATGGAGTTATCAATGCGTTGGGCATTAAGAAGTAAAGTAGCCCATGCGGATAATCCATCAGCTTTATTTGGTATTATTCAAGGTGGAATGTATGAGCATTTACGTGATCAATCCTTAAAAGCCTTAACGGATATTGGCTTTGACGGTTATGCGATTGGTGGATTGTCAGTTGGTGAGCCAAAGCCTGATATGATTCGTATTTTAGATCATACAGCACATCAGATGCCTGAAGATAAGCCGCGCTATTTAATGGGTGTTGGTAAGCCACAAGATTTAGTGGAAGGAGTGCGCCGAGGGGTGGATATGTTTGATTGTGTCATGCCATCAAGAAACGCCAGAAATGGGCATTTGTTTGTGAAAAGCGGTGTTATCCGTATTCGTAACAGTCAATATAAAACAGATACCTCACCTTTGGATGAAAGTTGCGACTGTTATACTTGTAAAAATTTCTCAAGAAGTTATCTGCATCATTTAGATAAAACCAAAGAGAGCCTGGGTGCGCGTTTAAATACGATTCATAATATTACTTACTATCAGCGCTTGATGAAGAATATCCGTAACGCGCTAGATGAAGACCGTTTTGAGGATTTTGTGCAAGAATTTTATAATGATATCGGTCAGCAGACGCCAGAGCTTAAAGCATAAAATGATACAATTGTGAATTGTGTATTTCAACCTTGCTAAGGCGATGGTAACATAAGCTTATTATAACCATGCCAATGCAAGATTCATGAGTATCTATCTATACAATTCATTATCTGGAAAAAAAGAGCTTTTTCAGCCGATTAGCCCACAAAAATTAAAAATATATGTCTGTGGTATGACGGTTTATGATGATTGTCATATTGGACATGCACGTACGCAGATCGCCTTTGATGTCATCGTGCGTTATTTTCGCTTTTGTCATTATGATGTGACTTATGTGCGTAATATCACCGATATTGATGACAAGATTATTAAGCGCGCGAATGAAAATGGTGAGCCAACTGATGCACTTGTTGAGCGCACGATCAAAAGTATGTATGACGACTTAGATCGTTTAAATATTTTAAGGCCTGACTTTGACCCGCGCGCAACACAAACGATCTTTGAGATGTGTAAGATGATTGAAAAGCTTATTGACAAAGGATTTGCTTACGCACCGGGCAATGGCGATGTTTATTATCGCGTTGAAGCATTTAAAGACTATGGCAAATTAAGTAAGCAGAGTTTGGAGCATTTGCGTGTTGGTGCACGGATCGAAAGTAATGAACAAAAAGAAAACCCCTTAGATTTTGTGTTGTGGAAAGCTGCCAAAGCCGGTGAGCCCAGTTGGGATTCACCATGGGGGCAAGGTCGCCCCGGTTGGCATATTGAATGCTCAGCGATGTCTAAAAAGCTCTTGGGGGAGAATTTTGATATTCATGCGGGCGGCTCAGATTTGCGTTTCCCACATCATGAGAATGAAATCGCACAATCAGAAGCAGCTAATGGTTGCAGTTTTGCCAATTACTGGCTGCATTCTGGTATGGTACAAGTTGATGATGAGAAGATGTCAAAGTCATTGAATAACTTCTTCACGATCAAAGAGGTGCTTGCCGAGTATCACCCTGAAGTGGTGCGCTTCTTTTTAATTTCTGGGCAATATCGCAGTGAAATCAATTACTCTAAAGAGAATTTAGATCAGGCAAAAGCAGCAATTGAGCGCTTATACACGGCATTGCGTGGTATTGAAATCACTGACAATACTAGAGAAATAGTTGAAGCAGAGCAATATGTTAATGACTTTAAACAAGCAATGAATAATGACTTTAATACACCAGAAGCTTTGCCAGTATTATTCGCTATTGCCAAAGAAATCAATAAATATCGTACGAGTGATCAGCAAAAGGCAGCAGGCTTTGCTAAGTTATTGTTGGTGTTAGCCTCGGTGTTGGGCATATTGCACTGTAAAGCTGATGATTATTTCCACTATACAAAATCTGGTGAGCTAACTGCTGAAGACATTAAAGCGTTAATATTTGAAAGATTAGAGGCGAAACGTGAGAAAAATTATGCAAAAGCAGATGCGATAAGAGAGCAATTACACAATAGTGGTGTTATTCTTGAAGATGTTGGCACTGGGACAACTTGGAAAAGGAGTTAAGGTTAAATGAGTGATATATTTGGTGGGGATGTTAATGTCGACGCATTGGCGCAGGATTTGCATACAATCCGTGATTATTTGCGCTGGGCGACATCTCGTTTTTTAGAAGCCGAGCTTTTTTATGGGCATGGCACTGACTCGGCGTGGGATGAGGCAGTGCACTTAGTGTTGCAAGGACTTTACTTACCACTGGATATTGATAATCGCATTTTAGATGCGCGATTAACGCATCTTGAGCGTCAGAAAGTAATTAAATGGGTTTATAGACGTGTGGTTGATCGTGTGCCATTGCCATATCTTACAAAAACGGCATGGTTTGCTGGAATGAAGTTCTATGTTGATCAACGGGTTATCGTGCCACGCTCGCCAATTGGTGAGCTAATTCGTAATGAGTTTGAGCCATGGGTGAATCATAACAAGGTGCACCGAGTGCTAGATTTATGTACTGGAAGTGGCTGTATTGGTATTGCGACAGCACATGTGTTCCCTGACGCGGAAGTGGTGTTAAGTGATATCTCAGAAGATGCTTTAGAGGTGGCTAAGCGCAATATCAAACAACATGATATGGAACAGCGTGTCACTGCTGTACAGTCAGACTTATTTGCAAGTTTAACAGGGCAAAAATTTGATTTGATTATATCCAACCCGCCGTATGTTGATATGAATGATTTAGCTTCGATGCCACAAGAATATTTAAAAGAGCCAGCATTAGCATTAGGCTCAGGTGACGATGGCTTGGATATTACGCGTAAAATCTTAGTTGAAGCACTTGATTATCTGAATGAAGGTGGTGTGTTGATCGTAGAGGTTGGCAATAGCCAATATGCCTTGCAAGAAGCCTTTCAAAGTGTGCCATTCACATGGCTTAACTTTGAAGATGGAGGAGACGGAGTGTTCTTATTGACCTATGATGAGCTTGTGAATTATCGATCCGTGTTTACAAAGGGATATCAAGATGCCAGGTAATACATTTGGAACTTTATTTAAGGTCACCACCTTTGGTGAGAGTCATGGTTTAGCCTTAGGTGCGATTGTCGATGGCTGCCCACCAGGACTTGAGTTGAGTGAGGAGGATCTTCAAGTAGATTTAGATCGGCGTAAACCTGGGCAATCAAAGTTTACAACACAGCGACGCGAGCCTGATCAAGTAAAGATTCTATCAGGCGTATTTGAAGGCAAAACAACGGGTACCCCCATAGGTTTAGTGATTGAGAACACGGATCAGAAATCCAAAGACTATGGAGAGATCAAAGATCAGTTTCGTCCAGGACATGCTGATTTTACCTATTTTCATAAATATGGTATTCGCGATTATCGTGGTGGTGGACGCTCATCAGCGCGAGAAACGGCGATGCGTGTGGCAGCAGGAGCGATTGCCAAAAAGATATTAAAAGAGAAGTTTAATAGTGAGATTTTTGGCTATGTTTCACAAATTGGCGATATTGAGCTTGAGCTTAAAGATCAAAGTGCTATTGCGCAAAATCCTTTTTTCTGTGCTGAACCTGAAAAGATTCCACAGCTTGAGGAGTTGATGCAGTCCATTCGCAAACAAGGGGATTCTATTGGTGCCAAGGTTAACGTTGTTGCGCGCAATATACCTATTGGACTGGGTGAGCCGGTATTTGATCGCTTAGATGCTGATATTGCCAAAGCATTAATGAGTATTAATGCGGTTAAAGCGGTTGCAATTGGTGATGGCTTTGATGTTGTTAAGCAAAAAGGGAGTGAGCATCGCGATGAATACATTAAAGACCAAGGCTTTTTAACTAATCACGCAGGTGGCATTTTAGGCGGGATTTCCTCAGGACAGGATATCTTGGCGAGCATTGCCTTTAAACCCACTTCAAGTATTTTGGTGCCTGGTCGCTCAATTGATGTTCATGGCGCTCAATGTGAAGTCATTACCAAAGGGCGACATGACCCCTGTGTTGGCATCCGTGGTGTGCCAATTGCTGAAGCGATGTTGGCAATCGTACTTGTTGATCACTATCTACAACATAAAGCACAGAATTTGTAGTTGATTCAATTCGCTAGTGCTATTACGCAGCTGCTATCCTTGCATTATACTTAGCATTGAATACAATAGCAT
Organism: Cysteiniphilum halobium; assembly: GCF_003574425.1. Lineage (GTDB taxonomy): Bacteria > Pseudomonadota > Gammaproteobacteria > Francisellales > Francisellaceae > Caedibacter > Caedibacter halobius. The sequence continues at coordinate 115,965 of NZ_KZ984540.1, forward strand.
CGTTAAAGTGTCCGTGCTCCCTCAACATAAAGGATGTTATTAAGATGAACAATGTGGCTTAGTCTAGATATTTGATGATTATCAAATACATCTAAATTATGGCAGCGATTTCATGTTTTGCCTACACCGCTTGTGAACAATGAGCAGTATGTTAGTAACTTAGTGTCTTCTTGGTAGCATGAGCTAGCTATATTTTTCAGAACAATTAATATTTTTACTTAAGGTTACTACGACACCATGGAGCAATCTAATACACCTCTGAATCAACTAATTAAAAAGACTTTACAAGTCAGTTTTTCTGTTGGTATGACACGCTTTGTGCAAATGCTAACAGTCTTTATTGGCATGATCATGGTAGCCCGCTTAGGCTGTAAAGCGTTAGCAGCAAGTGCTTATATTACTTCTATTCAGGGGGTAATCTTTATGATGGGTGCATCCCTTATTACCGCTGTTGGTATAATGGCAGCTCAAGGCTTTGGTGCAAAGAATATTGAGCTGTGTGCCAAAAGCTTTAGAAATGGCTTAGCACTTGCATTCGCTTTAAGCATTGTTGTGGTTCTCATATTGTTGAATGTTAATCATTTATTATTTGCTCTTGGGCAGCCAAAAGCAGTCGTAGAGATTGCACAGCAATATTTCAACGCATATGTTTTTGCAGCCCCTATTTTTATGTTTGTGATTGTGATGCAACAATTTGTGATTGCTGTAGATCGCAAGCGATTAGTCGTTATCATGAGTTTCCTGGGGTTGTTTATTATACCTTTGTTATCTTATTGCATGATCTTTGGAAAGCTTGGTTTCCCGCATTTTGGAATACAAGGTCTTGCTTTTGCATATACTGCTTGGGCAGTTATCTGTTTGTCGATATATATTTTCTACATTGTGACAAACAGCTACTTTAAAAAGTATGCATTATTTTCACCTTCTAAAGGTCATGGTTTTTTTGAGTTACAGTTTATCAAAAAGCTTTTAAATATTGGCCTTCCAATCGCGCTACAGTCAGTAAGTGATCTATTGAGTTTTCTTGCTTTAACGATCATTGTGGGTTGGTTAGGAAGCACCGACTTAGCAGTTCAGCAAATTGTTAATCAATACTTCTTACTATTAGTACTACCCATTCTGTCATTATCCCAAACAAGCTCTATTTTATTATCACAAGCCTATGGCGCTAAAAATAAAGCGGATATTTCACGTTATGCTAATGTGATTTTATGTATTGGGTTATTATTTTCTTCGATCATTATGCTTTTGTTTATACTATTGCCGCATCAATTAATTGTTCTTTATGCCGGATATAATCATGGGTTTAATCCAAAGCTTTTGAGTTTGGCCACGATGATTCTAATCTTAACGGGTTCAAGGATTTGGCTAGACACCATTATCGAAATAAAAATTGGTAGTTTAAGAGGTATTTTAGATGTGCGTTTTCCAATGTTGCTTAGCATTATTATGGCCTGGTTGATTGGTATTCCTTTGGCTTATGTTTTTTGCTTTAGCTTTAACTGGGGATTGATTGGTATAACTATTGCAGGGATCATATCAATGCTTATTTCTGCAATTATTTTATCTTTACGTTGGCGGTATCAATCAAATGCTGTAGTGTTTGAGTCTACTTCCCAATACAAAAACTACTGAATATCTCACCTAACAGATCATCTGCGCTAAACTCCCCAGTAATCGATGAAAGTTGCTTTTGTGCAAGATTTAACTCTTCTGCTAATAGTTCACCATCTTTATGTGTTAAGTGACTAAAAGCCATCGCTAGATGATTTTTTGCTTTTGTTAAGGCATTAATATGACGTTTTCTCGCGGTAAAGACGCCTTCAGTTGTTTGTTCATAACCAATTGCTTTAAGCAGATAATCGCGTAATTTATTGATGCCAATATCATGCTTAGCCGAGATATAGAGGTGATTGTCGTGATTTTCGCTGTTGATATTACTTAAATCCACTTTATTGTAAATATAGGTAATTGGAATATGTGATGGAATATGCGTGAAAAACTCAGGAGCAAGCTCCGTGATCTTTTTATCCTTGGTGTCATTAATATCAGCGACCAAGAGAATATGATCAGCCTTTTTAATTGCCTCTAGCGCGCGTCTTACACCTTCGGTCTCAATCACATCATCACTAACTCTCAATCCTGCAGTATCGATAATATGTACAGGTATGCCATTGATCTGAATATATTCGCGTAAGGTGTCGCGTGTTGTGCCTTCAATATCGGTAACAATGGCACTTTCCTTACCAGCTAATGCATTTAGAAGGCTTGATTTTCCCGCATTTGGTTTGCCTGCAATAACGATCTCAACGCCTTCGCGTAATAGTGCGCCTTGTTTGGAGTTATGCAGTACTAAGTCAACATTCTTTTGTACATGTAATAACTGTGTTTTGATATGTTCATCAGCCAAAAAGTCGATTTCTTCCTCAGGAAAGTCAATCGCTGCTTCAACATGAATACGTAGATGGATTAAAGATTCAACCAAGGTATCAATATGCTGAGAAAAGTCTCCTTGTAATGAGCGCATCGCTGATTTAGCAGCTTGCTCAGATGAAGCGTCAATCATATCGGCAATGGCTTCAGCTTGGGCTAAATCAATTTTGTCATTGAGATAGGCGCGCTCAGTAAACTCACCGGGTTTGGCAAGACGCGCTCCATGTTCAATAACTGCTTGCAAGATAAGGTTTAGCACCACAGGACCACCATGGGCCTGCAGTTCAACAACATCCTCTCCCGTATAGGAGTTTGGTGCTTTGAAATATAATGCAATGCCTTGATCCAGTGTTTCATTATTTGTGTTTTTAAATGGTAAAAAATGGGCGTGTCTTGCTTTAAGTGGCGTTTGTGTTATCTTGTGGGCAATTGCATAGGCATCTTTACCGGAAATACGAATAATGCCCACGCCACCCTTTCCAGGTGCTGTGGCAATTGCGGCAATTGTGTCAGAATTGATAAGCATTTTAACTTTAGGTGAGTAATGCAAATTATAAGGGTTAGGATAGCGGATTTTATACCGCTCGGAAATCATTTTCGGCATCAACTAAATCTTTACCGCACCCTGAGCAAAGTCGAAGGGTGATATAGAGACGACAAATGGCTTTGACTGGCGCTTAGTCAACGTTTAGGCTAAAAGATCGTTGGCTAAAAAATTAAGCTGAGCTTCAGGGGTTGTTAATTTATTAAAGTATTGGCGTTCTTTTGTCAGATCAAACGTTGTGACTTGCTCAAAATACCAAGTAAGGTGCTTGCGCGCAAAACGCACACCCATGTAATCACCATAAAAAGCATGCATGGCTTTAACATGCTCGATGATGGTACGAAGTTTTTGTGTGAAGTTAGGTGTTTGTTGATAGCTACCAGTGTGCAAAAAATCATTGATTTGTTGAAATAGCCAAGGGTTACCGTGTGCGCCTCTGCCAATCATCAGTGCATCAGCTTGGGTGTAATCAAGCACCTCTTTGGCTTTTTGAGGTGTGGTGATATCACCATTGGCAATGATGGGAATATTAATACGTTGTTTAATCTCAGCAATAAGATCGTACTCAGCATCACCGTTGTATTTCTGATCGCGCGTGCGTCCATGGATAGTAAGCGCTTGGATGCCAGCATCTTCTGCAATTTGCGCAATTTTTAAGGCATTTCTATTATCTTTACTCCACCCGGTACGAATTTTTAAGGTTACAGGTACGTCAACAGCGTTGACCACTGTATAAAGAATCTCATCAACCAGTTGCTCATTTTGCATCAACGCGGAACCTGCTAATTTATTGCAGACCTTCTTAGCAGGGCAACCCATATTGATATCAATAATATCAGCACCTTTCTCAACATTTAACACAGCTGATTCAGCAAGCATATCAGGATCACCGCCTGCAATTTGAATAATCTTGGGGGCAACTTCATCACTATGATCAATGCGACGTTGTGTTTTGGGTGTTTCATAAAGATGCGTATGTGACCAGACCATTTCTGAGACGACCCAACCGGCACCATATGCTTTACACAGCTTACGAAATGGTAAGTCAGTAACACCTGCCATCGGTGCCAGGAACAAAATGTTGTTTGAATTAAAGGCGCCAATTTTCATGCTTTATTATGACTTGCGAATGCCTGAAATTAATGTCCACTCATCCTTGAAAATCGGTTTGTTTAATTCAAAATACGGTGAGAATTCCTCAATAATATCATCCGCTTGCTCTTGTAAAATACCTGATAAAGCAAGCTTGCCATGAGGTCTAATAAAATCAGCGATAATTTCTTTAAGATCGATTAAGATACCTGCAAGAATATTGGCAATCAAAACATCCATTTTGAGTGACTTAGGCGCTTTATCGGGTAAATAGGCAGTAAAGTTGGCATTAATACCATTTTTCTCAGCATTAGCGTGTGTTGCTAGAATCGCTTGTGGATCATTGTCGATGGCAACGACGTCATGTGCGCCAAGTTTCTTGGCGGCAATGGCTAAAATACCTGAACCACAGCCTAAATCAATCACGCGATCTTTGGCAGCGATATTATGCTCAAGCCACGCTAGACATAATGCTGTGGTCTGATGTGTACCTGTACCAAAGGCAAGTCCTGGATCAAGAAGAATATTCACTTGATCATGAGTATGCATTTCTGGTGTGCACCAGCTTGGATAAATCCATAAACGATGTCCAAATTGCATGGGTTTAAAATCATCCATCCATGTGCGTGTCCAATCTTGATCAGCAAACTCACGTGTTTGAATATTGCCAATAACGTTAGCCTTTAATGCACTTTCATCAAGTGACGCAGCAATGTCAGATAGCTGATATTCTTCAGTAAAGAGTGCAACCAAAACCACCTCATCCCATAAAGGATTTTCACCTGCTTTGGGTTCAAGAATAGGTTGGTCTTTTGCATCTTGATAGGTTACAGAGCAGGCGCCTTGTGCTAGGAGATAGTCTTCTAATGCTTCAAGATTAGCTTTAAGGCAGGTAAGGGATAGCTCTTTCCACAACATATCTTATGCTTTATCATGTGCTAACATTTTTTCAAGATAATGGATATTGGTGCCACCGTTTTGGAAGTCACGTTCACCAAGAATCTTATGATGTAGTGGAATATTCGTCTTAATACCGCTGATAATCATCTCTTCAAGTGCACTTTGCATGCGTTGAATAGCAATATCACGTGTGCGCGCATGGACAATCACTTTAGCAATCATTGAGTCATAATTAGGTGGTACAAAATATTGAGAGTAGATATGTGAGTCAACACGCACACCAGGGCCGCCTGGTGCATGATAGATCTCAATCTTACCGGGGCAAGGCATCATTTTCTCAGGATCTTCAGCGTTAATTCGGCATTCAATGGCATGACCTATAATTTTGATATCTTCTTGTTTAAATGTCAGGGTGCCACCTGAAGCAATGCGTATTTGCTCTTTGATTAAATCAATATTAGTAATCGATTCAGTCACTGGATGTTCAACTTGAATACGCGTGTTCATCTCGATAAAGTAAAACTCGCCATTTTCATATAAGAATTCAAAAGTTCCAGCACCACGGTATTTAAGCATTTCACAGGCATCAACACAGCGTTTGCCAATCTCGGCACGCTGCGCATCAGTAAGACCTACAGCAGGGGCTTCTTCAATAACTTTTTGGTGGCGGCGCTGTGTTGAGCAGTCACGTTCAAACAAGTGAATTGCATTACCTTCACCATCACCAAAGACTTGAATCTCAATATGACGTGGGTTCTCAAGGAATTTCTCCATATAAACCATGTCATTATTGAAAGCCATTTTCGCTTCAGCTTGTGTCATTTCAATAAACTTTAATAAATCTTCTTTTTTGCGTACGACACGCATACCACGACCGCCACCGCCGCCGGCTGCTTTGATCATGATTGGATAGCCTATGTCATCAGCCATCGCAAGGTTTTTTTGCGGATCTTTGCTAATAGGGCCATTGGAGCCTGGTACACAAGGAACACCTGCTTCTTTCATTGCTTTAATCGCAGCTACTTTGTCTCCCATGACACGAATGCTTTCTGCCCTAGGGCCAACAAATATAAAGCCGCTTGATTCAACTGCATCGGCAAAGTCAGCATTTTCTGATAAAAATCCGTATCCTGGATGAATTGCATCAGCACCTGAAACTTCAGCGGCAGCGATAATTGCAGGGATATGTAAATAGCTGTGTGCTGGACTTGCCGGACCAATACAAATAGTTTCATCAGCAAGTTTCACGTGCATCAAATCGCGATCAACTGTCGAATGAACGGCAACGGTTTTAATGCCTAGTTCACGGCATGCACGAAGGATTCTTAGTGCAATTTCACCACGATTTGCAATCAAGAGTTTTTTAATCATATTAAACCTGTTTAAAACTGTTTTTGTTTCTATCAATAAGTGATTGATCTAACCAATAATAAAAAGTGGCTGATCGTATTCAACGGGTGAACCATCCTCAACAAGAATCTTAAGTACCGTGCCAGAGTGATCTGCTTCGATTTGGTTCATGATTTTCATTGCTTCAATAATGCATAGTGTATCACCTGCTTTGACTGCTTGGCCTTCGCTTACGAAAGCAGCAGCACCTGGTGAAGGCGATTGATAGAAGGTGCCTACCATTGGAGATTTCACTTGTTTGCCTTGTGGTAGGCTGTCAGCAGGTTTTTCTGCAGGAGTAGCTTGTTGAATTTGTGACTCAACAGCAGCAGGCTGTTGTGGCATAGCAGCGGGGGCGTGATGAATAAATTGCTGAGGGGATAAAGCGTGGACTGGCTGCGGCTGACTACCGGTGATGCGAATAGATGTTTCGCCTTCTTTGATTTCAATTTCGTTAACATTTGACTTTTCAATCAATGCAATCAGTTGTTCAATCTTTTGAATATCCATCTGTTTTAATTAACCTTTGTTTAGATTTAACTATTATTTAACTCATTCCAACCAGACATTGTTGCGGCAAATGATCGAAATGTCACGCGTTGTTTTTGCTTTTTAGGCTTGCTCCATACTTTAAAGTTTGTAAACTGCTATATGCAGTTGTGTTGACAGTAATCAATTGCCGCATGCATTGCTAGTTCATAGCTTGTAGCGCCCATTCCTGAAATAATGCCGTAAGCAATATCAGATAGGTAAGAATGGTGGCGGAAAAGCTCGCGTTTGGCAGGGTTTGATAGGTGAGTTTCAATAAAAGGAATGTTGATGGCGAGTAACGCATCACGGATGGCGACACTGGTGTGTGTATAAGCAGCAGGATTAATGATAATAAAATCATAATTACCTTGGGCTTGTTGTAATTGATCAACAATTGTGCCTTCGTGGTTTGACTGAAAACAGCTGCAGTACATTTTTTTAGACTCGGCAAGTTCAATAAGTTTGTTATTTACGCTATCCAATGTTGCAGTGCCGTAAATGTCTGTCTCACGTTGACCTAGTAAGTTAAGGTTAGGTCCATGAATAACTAGTATTTTTGCCATTTATTCAATCTCCTTTATTAAACTAATCGCATTGACCTGATGAATTTCTTGTGTATCAATACAGTATGCACTTAATTTGCCTCCCCAAACACAGCCTGTGTCAATCGCAATGCAGCGCGGGTTGTTGCTTACACCATTAAGTGCTGCCCAGTGTCCAAAGATAAGTGTGTATTTAGCGTCAATTTTGGCATTTGGAATATTAAACCATGCATCAAGATGATTAGGTTTGTTTTTGAGTTCACCTTTAAAAGAGAAGTCCAAGCGACCCTCTTGATCACATAAACGCATGCGCGTGAAATAATTTGCAATACAGCGCCAACGGTTAATAGACTCTAAATCATCTTGCCAAAGATCAGGCTCATTACCAAATAGGTTACTCATAAAAAGCTGAAAGCACATATCAGTTTGTAGCACAAACTCTAGCTCCAATCCCAAACGCTTGGCTTTTTTAAGTGACCAGATTGGTGCAATGCCTGCGTGAGTGATTAAGTGCTTTTTATGACTGTAAAGAAAGTGTTGTTGACGTAACCATTTGAGCAGTTCATTTTTATCTTCTGCCGCTAAAATGGGACCAAGTGTATCTTTCTTAGTGGTTGTTAAATAACCATAAGCTATGGCAAGAAGATACAAATCGTGATTACCCAATACTACTTTGGCAGATTTGCCTAAAGACTTAACAAAACGTAAGACCTCAAGCGATTGTGGTCCACGATTAACAAGATCACCTGTAAAAATGAGCTTATCTTTGTCTGGGTTGAACTGTATTTTATCAATTAATTGCATCAATTCGGCGTAGCAACCTTGAACATCGCCAATGACATAACTTGCCATTTATACTGCTTCTCCTATGTGATTACTGAGTTTAACAAAATCTGCCACGCTTAGATTCTCAGGGCGCAGGTTCAAGTCAACAGGTAAATTCTCCAGTTCATTGGCAGGAACAAGTTCCTTGAGATTATTGCGCAAGGTTTTGCGCCTCATCTGAAAAGCTTGTTTAACAACCTTAGCAAAAAGCGTGTAATCTTCAGCGATAAATGGCAATTCGCTATAAGGTGTTAAGCGAAGAATGCGTGACTCCACTTTGGGTTTTGGATGAAATGCAGTTGCCGGAACGGTGAATAATGCTTCACATTTAAAGTGGTATTGCAGCATGATGCTTAACCGACCATAATTCTTTTCAGAGGGAGGAGCAGCAACACGGTCAACTACCTCTTTTTGTAGCATAAAATGCATATCTTTAAAAAGATGTGCATACTTGATTAAATGAAAAAGAATGGGCGAAGAGATATTGTATGGCAAGTTGCCAATGAGCTTTATTTTATTGCCGTGGTAAAAGGTGTTAAAATCAACCGTTAAGACATCTTGCTGACAAATAGAAAGCTTACCATACATTGCACAAGCGGCTGTTAATGGTAGGATAATATCTTCATCAAGTTCGACAACATGGATGGCTTGGGTAATTTTGAGAATGTGGCGCGTTAATGCACCAAGACCAGGGCCAATCTCGATGACATCATCATCTGCTTTTATTCCAGATTGATGAACAATATTGGCAATAATGCTTTCATCCTGTAAAAAATTTTGCCCTAAAGACTTTTTGGCTTTGTGCATTGTATGTCTCTTGTGTTTATGTTTTTATGCCTCTGGAAGATTCAAGTTTTGATCAACAATTTCAACATAAGCACTATCGCGCAATGATAACATCCAGGTTTTCAAAGCTTGTTGCGCGTTCTCATTAAACAAGGCCATCATTGCTTGTTCTTTTTGATAATTGGCAGTGTCGTCTTGTTTACGTTTTGCAAGCACTTCAATGATTTGCCAATTATTATTTACTTTGAAAGGTGTACTTACTTTGTTTAGCTTAGCCGCTTTAATTGCTTGTGCTAATGCTGGCGGTTGGCTATTTAAGCTAATCCATCCCATGTCACCGCCATTATCGGCGTTATCAGGTGCATCAGAATTTGCTTTGGCAAGATCGCTAAAGGATTGACCATTATCAAGTGCAGTTAGAATGCGCATCAATTTGGCTTTAGCATCACTATCCGTCACAACAGGAGAAGTGTTAATAACGATTTGCTGAACGTGATATTGCTCAATGAAATGTTTGGCACTCTCAGGTGTCTTACTATCTGCAAGTTTAATGATTTGAACGCTGCCATTGGCAATAAATGGTGCACTAATTTGTCCATTTTGTAGGCTTTCAACTTCATTTTGATAGATGCTAGGCAATGCGTTGATAGTTTTCCAATCCAATGAACCACCACTACTGGCATTGCCAGCTTGCGAGTATTTTTTAGCAGCATCAGCAAACGTTATTTTCTTATCTTTAATGGATTGAATAATTTCCTTGGCATGTGTGATTACTTTCTGTTGATCTTCAATTGTAGGGTTATCAGGTAATGATAAAACGATATTGTTAACTAAATACTCAGTTTGGTTATCACTAAAATGCTTTTTGATGTATTTATCAACCTCAGTTGGTGAAATATAGACTTTCCCTGCAACTGCGCGCTGTTGTAGTTTGTTAATGATTAGCTGCTCTTTTACTGTTTTATAATACGTGCTGTAGTCTAAATTTGATGCTTTAAGTTTCTGCTTTAGTTGTGCCAATGTGATCCCGTTTTGCGCCGTTACTTTGGCAATCGAGTTGTTGACTTCATCATCTGAAACAGTAATACCTTGGCGTTTTGCCATTTGTAGTGCAATTGTTTGGTTGATCAGTTGTTGCAAGACTTGACGTTGCAATGTCAGGTCATCTGGTATTTGTGCGTTGGGATTGCTATCAAGCTGTGCTTTGGTCTTAGCCACTTCAATATTTAATTGGTCTAATGTAATCGCTTGATTATTAACGATAGCGACAATTTCATTAATCAAGTGTTTACCTTTGATCGCCGTACCTTGCGTATGCGTAGATTCAGGCTTTTGCAACAGGGCAGGAGGTGTGTCAGCAAATACTAAAGAGCTAAGTATAAGTGTGCTGGCAAGGGCTGTAAATTTAGTGCGTAAGTGCATGAAAAAGTCAATCAAAGCTTAGTAATATTGAGCATTATATACCTATAGTTATACCCATCACAAACCATTTTACACTATTTCTGCTATTGAATTGTTAGCACTTTTGAGTGATTGAATTTTGTTAATAGTTCTAGCTATTATCTGCACTTCAATCACTCAAAATCATCAAAAACTTCTTCAGCGATTAAGCACTGCAAAATGATTTACGATGGGTATAGGTGTTGAATAGTTTTTCTCAGCGTTAGTTAAAACCACCATTTGGTGTATAACCTGGAATCATGGTCAGACGCTGGTCAAGTGAGCTTTCACTGCTACCACCTAAACCTTTTAATTCAAATTGGACGATAAAAGCATTAGTCAATGGCCCTGTGATATTGGTTGGATTATTTGGGTCACTTGATGAATTGACATAACGTTGTGCCAACAAACGTACAGCCCAGCTACAAGCATCGTATTGAATGCCGGCAAACATATTCGTCGTGTGCCTTGAATTAAATGCGTAGCTCCAAAGACCTGTGACTGACCAGTGCGGTGTCAGGCGCCAAATGCTTGAGAAGGTAACTTGCGATAATGGGTCAGGCAATGTGCCAGCTTGAATTTGTGCAGGTGTTAACGCTGCGTAGTTATTTCTAATGTTCTGATAAGCCACATTAAAGATGTGATTATTGTCAGGCATGTATTGGACTTGATAAGTTTGTGAATCGACATTGTTGTTCTGTGGATTATAAGTAGCTGAGGTCATCAGCTGCCAGTGTGGCAAAAAGCGATAGTTAAAAAATGCTGCAATATCAGAGGTAGTGCTATCATGAAAAGGTACATATGAATTAACACAATCAGCATTGGTACCAGAACACAGCGAAACTTTACGATCTGCAAAGTAAAGAATTTGCCCAATGCCGGCATTTAGCACGTTTATGCCAGTGTCTTGATCATTGACTGAAGTTTCAAGGGCATAAGAGATTTGATTGGCATTGTTAATGCGATCAACCCCAGTAAAGGTATTTGTCTGGAATAAAGAGGCATAACTAAAATTATTTAATGACGTATCAAATAGCGGAATATTACTTTGATTTTGATAAGGTATGTATGTGTAGAATAGCCTTGGTTCTAGCGTTTGTGTGTAATTATGATTGTTAAAACTAAATTTGCGATCAAAATATAAGCCTGTATCAATATTGATAATAGGCAAGCTTCTTATGATGCTTTGCTCAGGGTACTGATTTTGGCTAAATCCTGTGGTGCTTGCAGCACTTCTGTTTTGCAAGAAGTATGCCGTTTCAGACAGGGTAATTGATGGCGTGAAAAACCCCCAGCTTTTCTGCAAAGGGAAGCTTACTTTAGGGGCGCTATAATAACGCTGACCACCAACCTGTGATACGCCATTTAAGCCAGGCTTTGCAAAATAAGTAAACTGGTTGTCCCAGTTAAAGTCCATATGGGGAAAAAGCCCAGGATAGGCAGCATTGGCATTGATTTGTGGCAAGGTTGAATAAGGTCGGTTCGCCAGAAACATCGTATCATCAATGACATCATAGGATTGTACGGTAGTATTAAAAGTCCAATGTGGATCGTTGTAGCTCACAGAGGCTTGGCGATCAAGCAAGGTTTGCGTTGAAAGGCCAATATTATCACTATCAAAATCATTATAGAAATTTTTATCACCAATATATTGGTAGTTGATGTGGCTTGACCAGTTTCTGCCGTATTGACCATTGTCAGTAAAAGAAAGCGCCTTGCGATCAGTATTATTACGTCTATCATGTGGCATATATTGCACATCAAGATTACCATTTTGTGTTTCAGTCAGATAACGGAAGTTGCCATCAAGCAAGATGCCACGATGGTTATAAATAGTTGGTGTTAACAATAAATCATAGTTAGGGGCCATATTCCAGTAAAAAGGTGTGGATAAATAGTAGCCTGAGTTGTTATTATAACCTGCTGTTGGATACAAGAACCCTGTTCGTCGATGGTTATCAATTGGGAACGTCATATAGGGCCAGTACAAAATGGGCACATCTTTGACATAAAACAATGTGTTATAAGCAGTACCTAATCCGGATTTTCGATCTAAGTCAATGGTTGTAGCACCTAGCATCCAGTCATTACCATACGGACTGTCTGTAGCATAAGTTGCTTTTTTTAGGGTGTAATTGGTCTTGCTGTTTTGAATGATTTTATTGGCATGACCATGGGCATACCCTGTGAAATTATCAGCTTTATTATTAACCTCATCAGCGGTTAAATTAGCCATTGAGCCACCAGGTTTTTGGCGAACTCGAATCAAATAATAGGTGTCATTAAGTGTTGCTGTATTGCTACTGATGTTCGCTTGTCCTTGTGAACCAATAGCAAGCTGTCCCGGTTGACTTAAATTAACATTGCCGGTTAAATCAATTTGATCAATCTTTTTGTCTTTATTTTGTTTTAAAACAGCTTTATCAGCAGCAAGATATTGATTGCCTTTGTTGACTTCAACAGCGCCCTCGGCAGTGATTGTGCCGCTACGCGCGTATTGATATTGCTGAGCATTAATTTTGGCTTCATTTGAAGGATTTTTATTAATTGGTGCTTGATAATAATAGCCACCGCAAATATTATTGGGATCATTGGTCGGTACCCAGCCCAAAGCATCTGCAATAATTTGTTTTTTCTCTTTTGGCAATACCCCTTTTTTGAATAAATCAGCATTGGTGTTATTGATTTCAACACATTTCCACGTGTCGCCTTTGGCGCTACATTGCCATGATTTTTGCAAAGGATTTTCAATCGTGATTTTGCTAAGGCTAATACCCGGAATAGCGCAAAGCATTGCCAAAGGCAAAATTTTTCGGTGCAGATTTGTTCTTTTTTTCATTGAATAAATAGTATCCTTTTGCCTATTTGCTAGGAATTCTAGGTTTCATCAAACCAAAACTACTGCTATTCTATCGCGTTGTGGTTAGATTTCTAGGAAAAAGTCGTGCAATCTAGGTTTTTACTGATTATTGAATGGTTAAAAACACTATTTCCCAATACAGAGCCAACGTTAGTACCGATTGTTGGTGATGCAAGTTTTCGTCAATATTATCGCGTCAATCTAGAAAATAAAAGCTATGTAGTGATGGATGCTCCTTTGGATCGCGAAAAACCTGATGTCTTTTTTAGAGTTACACGTCTTTTGCGTTACTTCAAGTTATGCACCCCTGAATGCTATGCCTATGATCAGGAAAGTGGTTTTCTATTATTGGATGATTTTGGAGATACTCAACTTTATGATGCTGTGCATACCCAAGGAGATATTAGCCAATATGATTGCGTATTGTCGTTGATTCCAAAATTTTGGCATATTGATAAGGCGCTTTTTCCTAATTATGAAAAAACAAAATTTATCTCTGAGATGGGTGTGATGAAACTATGGTTTTGGCAATGGCTTGGACTTGATGCTGAGACCTTGGAAGCATTAGAAGTACCTTATCATCAACTGCAGGAAATACTTGTGACGAATGTGTTGGAGCAGCCAAGTGTCTTTGTTTTTAGAGATTTCCATAGCAAAAATATAATGTATTTGTCAGATCAGAGTTTAGGATTGATCGATTTTCAAGATGCGGTCAATGGCCCAATTACCTATGACTTAGTGTCGGTATTAAAAGACTGCTATTTAACTTTGCCAAAGCAGTTTATTGATCAAAGTGTGGCGTCATGTTATCACATGGCAAAAGATCATGGCTTGCTAAACCAGGAAATAACCTTGTTTAAGTTTAGACGTTGGTTTGATTTGATGGGACTACAACGTCATTTAAAATGCTTGGGAATTTTCACACGTCAAGACATTCAAAATAAGCGTAACAATTATCTGTGTTATTTGCCGCGGGTGATGCATTATGTTAATGAAGTATTATCTAAATACGAAGAGTTGAAGTTTTTTAATAGCAATTGGCAGCAATTCGTCGTTTCAGCGTATGAATTAAAAATTAAAGCGCTTAAAGATAGGTCAGCGTCTGTTAAATTTGATACCATTACTAACGTATTTGAAAATCAGTAGAGAGTAGGATTATGTCGGCACGTTATGTTCATTTGAAACTGCATAGTGAATACTCGTTGATGGATAGTATTATCCGCATTAAACCATTGCTTGAGGAATGTGTTAAGCGTGAGTTGGCAGCCGTTGCATTAACTGATATGTGTAATATGTTTGCTGCAGTGAAGTTTTATAAGGCTGCACTTGCCAGCGGAATTAAGCCAATATTTGGCAGTGAGATTTGGATTGAGGTCGATGGTGCTAATTATCCATTGACGTTGATTGCGAAGAATAATCAAGGCTATCAAGTCATTGTCGACTTGATTTCACATGCCTATCTTTATGCCAATAGGGTCAATGGTATCCCAGTACTGCCTAAAAGCACACTAGCGAGTTTTGACTTTACGCATGTCTTTGTGTTAAGTGGTGGTGTTAAGGGTGAGATTGCACATGCATTTTTATCACAAAAAGACACTGAGGCAGAGCATGTTTTAAAGGGATATCTTAAAATTATTCCGAAAGAGAATTTTTTTATTGAGCTTCAGCGTTTAGGTTATGACGGCGAAGAGGAATACATCCAAAAGGCTGTTGTGCTAGCGCAACAGCATCAAGTTGCTGTTGTGGCAACCAATGACGTACGTTTCCTAAATGAAGATGATTATTCAGAGCATGAAGTGCGTGTTGGTATTTATCAAGGTTATACCCTTTTAGATCAAACGCGTAAAAGCCAGTATACATCTAAGCAATACTTGCGATCAGCAGTTGAAATGTGTGCGTTGTTTGCGGATATCCCACAAAGTTTGAACAATAGTGTATACATCGCACAAAATGCTAATGTCTCATTCAATCTAGGTGATGCGGTTTTGCCGCGCTTTGATATCCCTGAAGGGATGACGGAGGCTGAGTATTTTGCCGAAGTATCTTTTAAGGGTTTGCAAGAGCGCTTTGACTTTATCCTGATGGGCAAAAAAGATGAGGATAAGCTTGCTATTATCGAAAGCTATAAGGCACGTTTGCAAGTTGAGATCGATGTCATTTGTCAGATGGGGTTTCCGGGATACTTTCTGATCGTTGCTGATTTTATTCAATGGTCAAAAGATCATGATATACCTGTGGGACCAGGGCGGGGTTCAGGCGCTGGATCATTGGTCGCTTATGCACTTAAAATTACTGATATTGACCCTATTCCTTATGGTTTGTTATTTGAGCGTTTTCTAAACCCTGAGCGGGTATCCATGCCTGATTTTGATATTGATTTTTGTATGGATGGTCGTGATCGTGTGATTGAGTATGTCGCACAAAAATATGGTAGTGAGAGTGTCTCCCAAATTATCACTTATGGATCAATGGCGGCAAAAGCAGTGGTGCGTGATGTCGGGCGTGTGCTTGGACAACCTTATGGTTTTGTTGATAGGATTGCTAAATTGATCCCAAACGATCTAGGGATTAAACTTAAAGATGCTTGTGCGCCTGAAACGCCATTACATGATTTGTGCCAACAAGATGAAACGGCGGATGAAATTATTAAGATTGCACTAAAGCTTGAAGGTTTGACGCGCAGCGTTGGTAAACATGCAGCAGGGGTTGTGATATCACCTTCTAAAGTAACAGACTTTTCACCGATATACTGTGAAGAGGGTACTAAGCAATTGGTAACACAGTTTGATAAAAAAGATGTTGAAGAAGTAGGATTAGTCAAGTTTGATTTTTTGGGCTTAAGAAATTTAACAATTATTGATAATGCCTTGAAGATTGTTAATAAACAAAGGCATTTACAAAATGACTCTGAGCTTGATATCGCTTTGATACCGATGACCGATAAAAAAACTTTTCAATTATTGCAAAATGGAGAAACAACTGGTGTTTTTCAGTTAGAGTCTCGCGGTATGAAAGAGCTTATTAAACGTTTAAGGCCGGATTGTTTTGAAGATATTATTGCTTTGGTGGCGTTGTATCGTCCAGGGCCTTTAGGGTCAGGGATGGTGGATGACTTTGTCAATCGTAAGCATGGCAGACAAGAAGTTAGCTACCCGCATCCTGATTTGAAAGAAGTATTAGAAGAAACCTATGGTACGATTTTATATCAAGAACAGGTGATGCAGATTGCGCAAATTCTGGCAAATTACTCGTTGGGAGGTGCTGATTTATTGCGTCGTGCGATGGGCAAAAAAAATCCAGAGGAGATGGCAAAGCAGCGTGAAGCCTTTGAAAAAGGAGCGGCTGAAAATGGTATTGATGCAAAACTTGCAAGCTCAATTTTTGATTTGATGGAAGAGTTTGCGAAGTATGGTTTTAATAAATCACACTCTGCAGCATATGCCTTGATTTCCTATCAGACTGCTTTCTTAAAGGCACATCATCCAGAAGCTTTTATGGCGGCAGTATTATCATCAGATATGGATAATACCGATAAAGTAGTGAGTTTTATTTCTGAGTGTCAAAAGATGCAGTTAAAGCTCATTTTGCCGCATGTTAATGTCAGTGACTATTATTTTACCGTGAATCAAAATACAGAGCTTGTCTATGGTCTTGGTGCGATCAAAGGGGTAGGTTTTGCCGCAATTGAAGGTATTTTAGAGGAACGTCAGCAACGTGGTGCGTTTAAAGATTTATATGATTTTTGCGCACGTGTTGATACACGCAAAGCCAATAAGCGTGTGTGTGAAGCGCTTATCTATGCAGGTGCAATGGATGGCTTTGCTGAAAATAGGCAAACACTTATTGCGACGATTGAGGATGCAATGAAAGTAGCAGAGCAAAAAAGTCAGATGGAGAACAGTGGTCAGCTTGATTTGTTTGGTTTTAGCGAGCCTTGCGCCTCAAATGATACAGTGCGTGATATATCACATATAAGCGTTCCTATCTGGAGCACTAAAGATAAGCTAATTTTTGAAAAATCAGTATTAGGCATGTTTTTATCAGGGCATTTAATAGATGAAGATAAAATTTGGCTTAAACACTTTAACATACAGCCATTAAGTCGTATTACCCCAACAACACGTAAAGAATCAGTCCTACTGGCAGGTGTGGTGGTTGCTATGGTGCAGCGTAAAACAAAGTCTGGTAGGTTAATGGGGGTTTTACAGTTAGATGATGGTTGTGAGCGATTGGAGTTAGTGATTTTCAGTGAGTTATTTGATGCAGTCAAACACCTGATATCCATTGATGAAACAGTCATTGTCGAAGGTGAGGTAAGTATTGATGCGTATAATGATCAATTAAGAATTAATGCACTATCAATTGAGCCTATTGCACAGTATGTTGATAAAAATATTAAGTCATTCAAGTTGTCCTTGCCACAGAGGCAAGTAGCAACAGTGGAGGCCTTGCTCACAGAGCTAATGGCATCATCTAATGACGCTGAGCTTAAAAACATTGAATTGTATATACAGTCTGATGATTACGATGTCACACTTGCTGCTGAAAAAATACTGCTTAATGTTTATCTTCTTGGTGCAAAAGCAGAAATGTTAAGAGAATGTAATGTCCATTTGGCATTGTGATAATGTCTGAAATTGCTATTTATGCATGTGAGTTATACATCGCTTAATCGCATATTTATAGTATTTTGCAGCATCCAATTCTTGATTTGCCGATATATTTGACTAATATAACCTTAAACATTTAGTCAGGAACCCTTTTAAAAGGAGAAATAAAGAATGAAGCATTATCTTGAGTTTTTGAAGCGTACACTGTTTGTATTGTCGATGTTGCCATTAACTATGGCAGTAAGTTTTGCAACAGATACGCAAAATAATGCATTTTCAGCCATGACCGGTCCATTGCAGCAGATTATGGATGTGATTTCAGGTCCTATTGCACAAATGGCAGGTGTGATCTGTATCGTAATTGCGGGGCTTGGTATTGCCTTTGGTGAGGGTGGTAGCGGTGTTAGACGCCTATTTCAAGTGGTGATGGGGCTGGCAATTGCCTTTACTGCGGCAAGCTTGATTTCTGGACTGTTTAACCGTGGGTCAGGTTTAATATTTTAATTTTTGATAGCTTAAAGAATATAGAACTAAATAATCAATCAATAAAAAGGATGCATGACAATGGCGGTTCCTGGGTTTGTGATTAAAATACATAATTCATTGACAACACCACTTTTAACAGCGGGTGTGCCCAGACAGTTTTTTATTTTAAATGGTACTTTGGGGGCTGCTATTGTTCTAGGTATGCAGTCTTGGTATGGTATTCCTATTTTCATAATTATGCATACTGTTGCCGTGTTGATGACCAAGAAAGATCCACAGTTTTTTCAAGTTATGGTGCGTCATGTTAAACAACGAAATTATTATGGTGTATAGCTAATATGTTCAATATCGCAGAGTATAGGAAGAAGCCTGACAGAATAAGTGACTTACTGCCTTGGGCCGTCCTTGTCGATAAAGGCGTGATATTGAATAAAGATGGTTCATTTCAAAAAACATTTGCGTTTAGGGGGCCGGATTTGGAGTCCTCAACACAGTCGCAGCTGGTATCAATTACCGCGCGTCTTAACAATACCTTGAAGCGCTTAGGCTCTGGTTGGGCATTGTATGTCGAGGCACGACGCAAGGCGGCAATGAGCTATCCTTCAGAGAATTATTTTCCAGATCCTGTGAGCTGGTTAATCGATGTTGAGCGTAAAGATCTCTTTGAGCGCAAAGGTGAAAACTACGAAAGCGAGTACTTTTTGACCTTCCAATATTTGCCACAAAAAGAGTCAGTTTCTAAGCTTTCTGGCCTTTTTGTTAAAGAGAAGAAAGGTGATGATGAGCACGATGCAGGTTACAAGAAGCTCATGAATTATTTCTCAGCAACGGTTAACCAGTTGTATGATATCATGCAAGATTACATGTATGAAATTGCAGAACTAAGTGATGAAGAGACATTAAGTTATTTACATAATTGTATTTCAGAACGGTCGCATAAAGTCAATGTGCCGGATAATCCCAGTTACCTAGATGGCGTGTTAGCGGATACACCGTTACTTGGTGGACTTGAACCAAAGCTAGGTCAATACTATTTAAAAACGATTTCTATTTTAGGGTTCCCAACGACATCAGTGCCTGCAATTTTAGATGGCTTAAACCATTTGCCATTGCAATATCGCTGGGTGACACGCTTTTTGCCATTAGATAAAAGCGATGCCGAGAAAGTGCTTAAAAGCTATAAACGTCAGTGGTTTGCGAAGCGCAAAGGTGGGTTGACCATTTTAAAGGAAGTAATGTCAAAAAGCGAAAGTGCAATGGTTGATAGTGCTGCTGTGCAAAAATCTAATGATGCTGATGAAGCACTTTCTGAGCTGTCAGATGATTTAGTGTCGTTTGGTTATTACACGGCAACTGTCACCGTATGGGATACCGAAAAAGATAAAGTCTATGAGAAGCAGCGTGAAGTAGAGCGTGTTGTTAATGGTCTTGGCTTTGTGACTGTATCAGAGACAATTAATTCAGTTGAAGCTTGGTTGTCATCAATTCCAGGGCAAGCTAATGCTAATGTGCGTACACCGCTAATGCACAGCTTGAATTTAGCACATTTATTACCTTTCTCAGCTGTTTGGGCAGGGCCTGAAATTAATGCGCATTTAAAAGCACCGCCTTTGTTATATGCACGTACAGCCGGTAATACCCCATTTAGATTGTCTAACCACATTGGGGATGTGGGCCATCAAATGATCTTAGGTCCAACTGGTGCCGGTAAATCGGTACTCTTAAACGTGATGGCGGCGCAGTTTTTGCGTTATGACAATGCACAAGTTTTTATCTTTGATAAAGGTGGCAGTTTCTTTGCGTTAACGCAGGGTGTTAAAGGGCATTTCTATGAAGTAGGAGATGTTGGTAAAGGAGGGTTGGTCTTCCAGCCATTAGCAGAAATAGATCAAAATACGGAACGTGTTTGGGCACATGACTGGGTGATTGGGCTTTTAGAAAATGAAAAAGTAGAAATCACACCTGAAGTTAAAGAAACAGTTTGGCTTGCGTTAATGAACTTATCTGAAGTGCCCAAAGAGCAGCGTACACTGACAGGTCTTCGTTCTTTCGTGCAAGACCGAGCCTTGAGAATGGCACTTGATTCCTATGTTTTAGGTGGTCCATATGGCGAGATATTAGATTGCGATGAAGAGCATTTTAGCGATGCTAATTGGCAGTGCTTTGAGATGGAACGTTTAATGGCAATGCCAAATATTATTGCACCCGTGTTAGCCTATATTTTTCATATTCTTGAGAAGCGTTTTGATGGTCGGCCTAGTTTGATGATTCTTGATGAGGCATGGTTATTCTTGGATCACCCGGTTTTTGCATCAAAAATTAAAGAGTGGTTAAAAACATTAAGAAAGCTTAACGTATCGGTTATTTTCGCTACACAATCAGTGGATGATGCAGTTAAGTCACCGCTGGTATCAGCACTCAATGAATCGTGTCCGTCACGCATTTTTTTACCCAATGATCGTGCGATGGAGCCAGCAGTTTCACAAGGTTATGAGTCCCTTGGGCTTAACTTAAGGCAAGTTCAAATTTTGGCACATTCGATGCCAAAACGTCAGTATTATTTCCAGTCACATAAAGGCAATTGCTTGTTTGATTTGGGGCTTGGTCCAATCGCATTGGCTTTTTGTGCAGTCAGCCGTCCTGAAGATCGTAAGCATATTAGAGAAATACTTGCACAACATAAGGGCTATGATTATTTCTTAAAAAGTTATCTTCATGGCAGAGGGCTTGATTGGGCATATGAGATTGTCAAGGATCACTATAAAGGGGGGATAGATGCAACCTAGCGGATTTCCTTTTGGCAAAGAAGTGTTGTCATATCGACAAACTGAAGTCATTACTCCTTTTCAGAAGCAAAATCAATTGTTTGATAAACCGATTGGTCAGCTGATTCATAAGGCATATGTTTGGCGTGTTGTCTTTTTTTGTGGTGTGAGCCTTAGCTTTATTTTGTCATTGATTTTAGTGGGTTATTTAAACGCCATTCCTTATAAGATATTGGTTGAACAAGTCACCAGTAAAGGATTTTTAAAATCACCTCCTGAATTTTTAAGTCCTAATTATACCGTCAGTCAAACGGTGTTAGCCGGTTTTATTAAGTCGCTTCTTGTGAATGGTCAAGCTGGTGGTATTTATCATAGCTTCTTGGATGAGGACTCGCAACTTGCTTTAAAACAAGGTGTTTTGGGCATTTCCAAAATTGATCTTGAAGCAGCAACGTTTGATAAGTTTAGGGTGAATGCGCTAAATTTTAGTGGAGAATTGGTGGATAAAAGTGGTAAGGCGATATTAGAAGTCTCTGGGCAGTTTGGTCATCGTCCCCTGACAGCAAAGGAACAAGTAAAGCTTAATCCATTAGGAATCTATATTCAAAATCTAGCAATTGAAAGGTTATTGTAGATGGAAAAAGAAATGCAAAAGGCGCAGAAAGTGCAAAAAACAGACTATCAAAAGGCTTATGAAGAATGGGAGTCACGCATTGGTAGTGCAAAAAAGCAAGCACGTAATTGGATGATGGCAGCAATTGCTATTTTGATCGTTTGCGTTTTGTTATTACTTGCCATTATTATTGAGGCGAATCGTCAGCAAATGTATGTATATGTTGCTGAAGTAAAACCTCAAGAGAGCGTTGTCAATGTTCAAACTGCTTCGCAAAGCTATACGCCTACTGTTGCGCAAAAAATCGCTTTTGTCAGTGACTTTATTAAAAACATTACGGAAATTCCTTTAGACCCTGTGGTTTTGAATCGCCAGTGGCAGTCAGCTCTATTAGCGGTTTCCGGTAGAGCAGAAGATCAGCTAAAGCAAGTCTATCAGGCGATTAATCCGCTTAAACTAATCGGTGATAAAACAATTACTACGGTGGTCACAAATGCCAATGAAGCAAGTAATAATAGCTTTGAGGTGACATTCCAGTCAACGACATATAACAAAGATGGTGGTGTAGAAAGTGTCAAAACATATAGTGGGATATTTACCTTCTCACCCAGTACGCCACCGAAGACATTAAATCAGATGGTAATTAATCCACTGGGTTTAAAAATAGGTTTCTTCTCATTTAGCGAAAAAGGATCAAGTCAATGAAATTAAATAAAATTAGCTGTTTATTACCACTTACTGCAATTGCAATAGCAGGCTGTGCAACAAGTAGTTATCAAGGTGACATTGACTCGGGTAAATTTGTGCAAGCAAAGCCTGCAGACGCTGGGACTAAAGTGGTGCGTGAATACATTCCAGTACCGATGCCAGGTCAGCTTCGTCCTGTGCCAAATAGCAAAGCTGATAAGGCCGTACAGAAACCGGCTCTAACCAAAGAAGCAGCGGTTGCTGAAGCGAATAAAGACGCACAGCAATTCCCAGATCAAAGTGACTTTTTCAATGCGATGATGACCTATGGCTATATGCCCGGGGCAATGTATACGATCTATACGGCGCCTTTAAATATTACCGATGTGGTATTTGAGCCAGGTGAGAAGATTATATCACAAGCTGCTGGTGATACCCTTCGCTGGCAGATTGCTTCAACCTATAGTGGTGAAGGTAAAGATTTACGTTGGCATATTTTGATCAAACCACAAAAGTCAGATTTGACAAATTCAATGATTATTACCACCAATAAGCGTACTTATCATTTGATCTTAAAATCGGTAGATCCAGATCAGGCGATGGTATCGGTTAAATGGCAATATCCAAGTTCGATGGTGCAAGGATTTAATGGGGGTAATTTAGGTGATATGAATGCCGCTGCTGGTGATAGCAAGTTGTTACCACCACCACAGCAAAACGCAGGGCTTGATTTAAGTTTATCCAACATGAGTTTCAACTATAATTGGAGTATGTTAAAAGGTGAGACACCGAAATGGTATCCAGAGCAGATATTTAGTTCAGGTCATCAGACATTTATTAAGTTCCCGCATGAGGTAGTGGTAAGTAATGCTACCATGCCAGTACCATTTGTTCAGTCAAATGATGGTGAATATGGTACGGCAAACTTTAACTGGCGGATGAAAGGTGACTATATGGTGATTGATACGGTTATTAAGAACGCCTATCTGAAAGCAGGCACCAAAGAGTCGGGTGAAACAGTTGTTGAGATTTCACAAAAGTAAGCATAATCAAGGGTTATTATGGCTAAGAAAGAACAAGATAAACTGGGATTAAGGGCATCACCGCCAAAATCGTCAGAGCTAAACAAAAAGCTAATCACTGTTGTTGGTGGTGGTTTGCTTTTAATTATTATTGTGGCATTTATTTTTTCGATTAATGCGCCCAAAAAAAGCTCAACGAGCATGAATAGCTCTAATCTTAGTGCGAACTCTTCAGGCACTAGCCTTAAAGTCTCTAATGAGTTATCTAGTTATAAAGATGCACAAGCGATTCGTAAGCGGTTAGGAATGGATCAACCTGTTAAAATGGTACAGCAAGAAAATCCTGAACTTCAGCGTATGATTAATCAACAGCGTTCACAATTGCAAGAGTTACAAACACAAATTAATAGTTTAAAAAATCAACCAAGAAGTCCACAAAAGTCAGCAGAGCCAACTTACTCTCCCATGGATCGCGAAGCAATGAATGCGCCGATTTTCTTTGGTGGTGGCGCACCACGACCAATCCCACAAGATAGTCAGAATCAAGACAAAACGAAACAAGACGGTCAACAGGCTGCCAAAACACCAGAAGAGCAGCGTGAAAATTTTATGAAAGGTGGTTTAACGGCAAAAGATATTACTAATGAAAACACCATTCAAAAGCCTATTTCAGATAATGTAATCATGGCAGGTAACTCTATTCCAGCGATTTTGCAGACAAAGATTGTATCTGACTTGCCAGGTACCATTGTCGCGCGTGTTTCTAAAGATGTTTATGATACTCTAACCGGTACGGTTCTTTTAATTCCAAGAGGGAGCTCGCTGATTGGTCAATATAATTCAAGTACTGTTTATGGAGACACGAGTGTTCAAGTGAAATTTATTCGTTTGATTCGCCCAGATGGTACATCGATCATCTTGCCAAACCAGCAAGGCATGGATGGTTCAGGTGTCTCTGGTCTTGCTGATGAAGTGGATAATCACTGGGGGCAGTTAATCGGTGCAGCAGCGTTGTCAACAGTCTTTAATGTACCAGCAGTAGCAGCACAGGTAGCGACACAATCTAACGCAACAGTGTGTGATGCTAATGGTAACTGTACAGCGAACTATGGTAATGTGGCACAGAACTCTGTGTTGCAAAGTCTTGGTCAAACAGCATCACAGGTTGGTGGTAAGATCACCGATCGTGCGATGAATTTAAAGCCAACGATTACAATTAACTCCGGTAAAGAGTTTTCAGTGTTAGTCACTAAAGATACTTATTTGCCACCATACGGGCAGAGTGAATAATGCGTATTTTATGTATTTTATTGATGGTTATAGGTTTATATGCCCATGCAGTGGCTGATATATCATCGAACAACAGTAATAATTATAATAATAACCCCTATGGTTCCAATGATGATAACAATACAACAAATAACAATACAGCAAGTAGCACCAACCAAGGAAATCAACAATTGTTGCAGGAGATGAATAAGAAAACATCTAAAGGGTTAAAAGTATTTGATAAGTTGTTACAAGATGACGGTCAATCAAAACAAGACTTTTTTGCTGATGTTGGCAAAAACCCAACGGCAGATCAGTTTGAAGGTGGTGATGGCAGTGGTGGGCCCGTTGAAAATCCATTTGCAAAAATTTTAGGTGGCAAGTCACAAGGTAACCAGTAGGTAAGGTATGGCAGATGTAACAAGTGTCTTAGGAACACAGCTGCTTGATAAAATCCAATTTGGTTTTATTGAGCAAATCAATGCAAAATTTAGTGCATTGCAAGGCTCAGCATTAACGCTTTTGGCAATTGTCGCTAGTCTTGAGCTTGTGATTTTTGGACTTGTTTGGGTTATTAAACAAGATGAAGGTATTGGTAATCTTATCGTTAAGATTATTAAAATTGGTTTGTTTTTTACCATTGTCAAATACTTCCCTGAATTGCTGCAAATGATTTTGGCAACTTTTATTAAGGTCGGATATATCGTTGCACCTGAGAAATCCCAAGCATTACTGTATAGTCCAGGTAAGCTGTGGGGAATTGGTTTTAAAGCTGGTGTGTCAATGCTTAAGATCTCTGTGCAATACGGTACCTTTAATATGGGGCTGTCAATGCTTTATTTGGTGTTGGGCATGGGGCTTTTGCTTATTTTTGCCGCTATTGGTGCGCAAATCATTATTTCAGTCGTGTTGTTTTATTTCGTATCAGTATTGTCTTTGATTGTTGTGCCATTGGGTGTGTTTAAACCCATACAGGATTTATTTTATAAGTCGATACAACATTTACTGCGTGCAGGGGTGAGATTACTTGCTGTGATTTTTATTTTAGGGGTAGCATTTACTTTATTCCAAAGCTTAAAAATTACAGCAATTAGTGATTCCACTAGCCTTGAAAAGCCATTAGCATTATTTTTTACATCTTTTATCCTGTTAATCTTGATTTATACTTTACCTAATTATCTTGCTAAAGCAGTTGGCAAACCAGGGGGCAATATCTTCGAGAATATGTCTTCTCCGGCGGCTGCACACGTCGTGGTTAATCAGCCGCCACAGTCTACTTCAGTATCTGTCTCACCAGTGGGTGCTGCTTCTTCCATGCATGGGGTAGCAGGATCAAGTACTGCAATGGGCGGATCAATGCAATCAGGAGCTACTGTTGTTACAGGAAGTAGTGTTGTAGGTGGAGGTAGTACAAATGTGAATGTCTCAACAACTGTGCAAGGAGGAGTGATAGGTGGGAAGAAGCAAGATAAGGTTTCTGATGCTTCCAATATCAATAAGAGTATTTCAGACAGTACGATTCGTAAAATAAAAGAAGATTAATAAGGAGTGGCAAGGCTTTCATTTTTATATAAAATGCTGACTATTTTGGCTGTGGTTTATGTTCTGTTATGGCTATTAAAAACCCTACATATTGGATTTATTCAACAATTAACGCCAAGCATGCCTGAGGGTTGGTATTTTACTTATCCCCAGCTAGATTACCACAAAGGGGATAGTGTGGTGTTTATACCCAATCAGCAAACAGAGAATTATATCTTAGCAAGAAAATGGTTACCAAAAGGCATTCCACTGTTAAAAGAAATAGTGGGCGTTGCAGGAGATTCTTTATGCATAAAGAATCAAAATGTCTATATTAATGGACAGTGGATTGGTAAGGTCTATAAAACAGATGGTCAAGGCAATATACTACCGATGTTTAGATTTTGTGGGACAATACCCAAAGATAGTTACTTTATGCAAGGTGTTGCTAATCCGCATTCATTTGATAGTCGTTACTACGGATTGGTGAATAAGGCGCAGATTATGAGTAAGGCAGTAAAATTATGATACAAAGAGTATTGATTGAAGAAAGACAGTTGAATATGTTGAAAACTGCGTTTGGCAGAGAGGTAATGGAGTATCTGTATGACGAGAAAATCATTGAAATCATGCTAAATCCAGATGGGCGTTTGCATTATGAGCGCATTGGGGAGGGTAAAGTGGCAACGGATATTTATATTCCGGCAGAGCAAAGTGAAAACATCGTCAAGCTTGTTGCGTCTTTTAAAAACCATGTTGCTAATGATGAGCACCCTGAAGTATCGGCAGAGCTACCTTTCCAAGGGGCACGTTTTCAAGGGTGGTTGCCTCCTGTGGTTAATCGTGCATGTTTCTCTATTCGTAGACGCGCTATTGCTATTTTCACCTTAGATCAATACGTTGAGCAAGGCGCTTTAACACAGGAGCAGGCAGAAGGTCTAAGGCGTGCAGTTATTGAGCGTAAAAATATCGTTGTTGTTGGTGGAACGGGTTCTGGTAAAACGACTTTTTGTAATGCTTTATTGGCAGAATTACAAGGTAGTCAAGATCGCATTTTGGTCATTGAGGATTTGCCCGAACTTCAAGTGGAAGTTGATGACTTGGTTACCATGACAACAACGACATCGGTAACGATGCGTGATTTGGTCAAAGGCTCTCTACGAATGCGCCCAGATCGCATCGTAATTGGTGAGGTCAGAGATGGTTCAGCCCTTGATTTACTAAAAGCTTGGAATACAGGGCATCCTGGCGGGGTGTGCACGATTCATGCCAATAGCGTTGCGTCATCCCCTTATCGTTTTGAGGACTTAATTCAAGAGGTGGTAGTTACAGTACCTAGAACGCTTATTTTGCAGGCGATTGACCTGATTGTATTTATTGCGCGTGATAAAACAGGAAAGCGCAAAATTACAGATCTGGTTGAGTTATCGGGCTATGAAAATGGTAAATATCTCTTAAAACCATACAAAATATAGTATTGACGCTGTTTTTTGCCTTAAGCTTGGCTATACTGTCAGAAATTGAAGTTAAAAGGACGAATAAGCATGCCGCTTTCTTATATGATGACACGCTTGAAAAGCAAAGGATTGGTCGCTG
Organism: Cysteiniphilum halobium; assembly: GCF_003574425.1. Classification (GTDB taxonomy): domain Bacteria; phylum Pseudomonadota; class Gammaproteobacteria; order Francisellales; family Francisellaceae; genus Caedibacter; species Caedibacter halobius. The sequence continues at coordinate 143,876 of NZ_KZ984540.1, forward strand.
TTGATTGGTCTGATTATTTTTTGCGTATTGTTGTATTAAGAAAAAAGACACAAGGCTATGAATTGGTCGCCGCTGATAGCGCAGAACTAGAGCATGGTATGATTGAAAATGGACAAATCGTTGATTTTGCTGGAGTTGCAGAGAGTTTGCTTGAGCTTTTAAAGCGTCATAAGATTAAGCATAAGCAAGCGGCTTTTGTTGTCAATGGTGCGAATATTATCAGCAAACGCTTGCGTTTTGATGAGGAGCTGACTGAAGCACAAATTCATGACGAAATCGTGTTAGATTTTAATAAACATGTATCCTATCCACCGGAAGAAACATTTTATGATTTTGAAGTGCAAACAAAAGAAGAAGAGGCTAATACGCGTAAACAGGAAGTATTGTTTATCGCAGCGCATAAAGATCAAATTGCACAATATGAGCAGTTAGCTAAAATCTGTCGTTTGCGTCTTGAGGTGATTGATATAGATAACTATGTGTTGCAACGTTTTGTTGAGATCTTCTACCCAGAAGAAAAACAAGACTGTTGGGCATTGATTTGTTTGAATTTCAAACGTTTCAAATTACATATTCTCGATGAAAATCAAATTTATTTTTCTGAGCAAAAAACTATTTCAGCGGGCTTAAGTGAAGCGGAGTATTTAAATGCTGTAAATGCTTGGCTTATGCGTAACATGCAAATGTTTGAAGTTTCTAACCGTGGTAAAAAGCCGCAAAAAATTGTGTTGTATGGTGATCATGTTGAGATTGATAATATCATTGTAAGCTTTAAGGAAATGATGCAATTGGATGTGACTATATTGGACCCGTTTACCCAATTAAATAATGCGCAGGTGGCACTAGATATTAAACATAAAGCATCATACCTATTAACCATTGCTTTGGCAACACGGCCGGAGGTTAACTGATGCATAACTTTAACCTTTTACCATGGCGTGAAATGCGTCAGAAGAGGCACTTAAAATCTCTGGCACTTGATTTTGGGTTTGTGGTGCTTGTTGGTGTGATCATCACTTTTATCTGGCTTGTTATTGCATCAGAAGGTTTATCTAATCAGTATGAACGTAATGAGTATTTGCGCATACAAAATATCAACTTTTTAAAAACTAATGCGGAGTTGATTAAGCTTGAAAAAGAAAAGCTAGAGCTAATCCGTAAGATTGAGCTTTTAAATAATTTAGAAAAAGAACGTCAGAAAGTATTAGGTGTATGGTTTGGATTGTCACAAACCTTGCCGGATACGGCCTATTTAATTAGTATTGAGAAGAATAAAAATGAACTGATGTTAGAAGGCCGTGCTGAGAATAGTAAATCAGTAGCGCAATTTATGCGCGCTTTGGAAGATTCACCAGAGTTTGATCGACCAACTTTATCGAATATCAGCTTAATTGGCAAACCTGGTTTTGGTGCTGAGAATGCCTTCAAAATAAGCGTTAAGCAGGAGGAGCCAAAATGAAAAAAAAGCTCATTTTGCTATTGGATAAACTCAGTATACAACCTTTATGGTTGAAGTTGATTATATCGGTTATTGTATTGCTTTTAGTTGTGCTACTAGGTTATTCAACGGTTGTTAGTATGCGTTATCAGGAAAGGACAAATGCTTTTGCCTTGGAGGGGCAATATAAAAATGAGCTAATTAAAAATATCGCACGCAGTAAGTCTTTACCTGTTTTACAGCAACAAGTCGAAATCTTGCAAAATAAATTCAATGCATCATTACAAGCGTTACCAACGGATAGTGAACTACCGCAATTAATTGAGCAGTTATCCGATTTGGCATTTCAAAATGGTTTACGTGTGAAAGTGCTAAACCCACAGCCTTTGGACTATAAGGACAATTATGCTGTCCTTAATATTCAATTAGCATGTGATGGCACGTTTGAACAACTATCTCATTTTGTTAATAAGCTTGAAACGTTACCACGGATTATTTTGATTGAAAATTATCGCATTGTTCCTTATAACACCGTCAGTGAAAATGGTATTTTGCAGATGAGTATGAATTTACAAACCTTTAGCCTAAAAGCAAAACCGGGCAAGGAAGGTGTGTAGATGTTAGTCCGTGCTTTATTGGTTATTGTTGTTTTTGGCGTATCAAACTTGGTCTTAGCAGTGCCAAAAGATCTTGCACTTTTCGTTGAGAAGGCCAATGCGCAAACACCAGCAGATAAAGTGGCTCCTTTGCCTGAGCTTAAGATGATTAAAACACAAGCTATGAATACAAAAGGATTGCGTAACCCTTTTGATACTCCAGCAAAGCTTAGGGTCAAAGAGACGCCAACACAAATAGTTGATCATAAGCAATATGAACCAGATTTGGCGCGACGTAAGACACCATTGGAGAGAATTCCATTAGAAAACCTTAAATTTTCAGGTGTTATTGAGCAAAGTGGGCATTTTTGGGCTATTATAACCAATGTAAAAAATCAACATGCGAATATTGTTCAGGTTGGTGATTATATTGGTCGCGATTATGGACGAGTTGATAAAATTACGGCAAAGTATGTGGAGATTGATGAAAGGAAGAAAGGGAAAGAGGGGCAATGGCTCAAAGTAAACACCGTATTAAAGTTAGATCAGGCGGAATAACATGTTATTGAAGGCAAATGTCTTAAGGTTAACTGCATATGTGTTAGCATGTGTGATAGCGGTACCCATTGCGGCAGATACGTTGCACTTTGGTAAAGTGACGCTCGATGTGGATATGGCATATTACTTGGAGAATGCTGCTAAAATTTCTGCCGCACCTAAGACGAATGTTTCTAGAAACTTGTTGACAGCGAATGACAAAAAACCAGTTGTTGAGAAGAATGTACTAACATCAATTAAAGAAGCTAGTAAAGTTAATTTAAATAGTTCACATGCGCATGTGGATGACATTCGCTATCAACGTTCATTGAATAATGGCGGTGTATTAAAACTGCTTTGGAAAAAGCAACCGCAATATGTCGAGTTCTCAGAGCATAAAAATGCATTATTGATTACCTTGAAAAACACCCGTATTGCTGACTATTGGCTGCATAATATCGATACGACAATTTTTAATACGATTGTAAACTCGATTGATCTATCACAAGAGGGTAATGACTTGGTTGTCGTTATCCATACGGCAGTGCCATTTAACTTCACGCGTAAGACAACTGATAAGATGCTTGAGGTTGATTTAACCAACCAGCAGACAGAGGTTGATGGTTTTAATGTAAATAAGAAAATATCTTTGAAATTCCAAGATGTTTCTGTGCGCTCTTTACTACAAACGATGGCGCAGTTTGCTGGTCTTAATCTTGTTGTCAGTGAAGGGGTTGATGGTAATGTTTCATTAAATTTAAATCAAGTACCTTGGGAAGAGGCTTTGAATATTATTCTTGTCTCAAAAGGACTTGGAAAGCGTTTGCTGGGTAATATCCTGTATATCGCACCCAATGCAGAAATCGCAGCACAAGATCAAGAAGCGGCAGCAGCTCAGAAAGCTAATCAAGCAGCTGCACCACTTGTTACCGAGTATATCCATCTTAACTATGCTAAGGCAGAAGATGTGATGAAAGTAATTGAAGCGGGTAAAACTGGGTTTTTATCGTTACGTGGATCGATTGCTACGGATGAGCGCACCAATACCATTGTTATCACAGATACCAAAGATTATATTAATTCCGTGCGTGCGATGATTGAAAGTTTGGATGAGCCGGTGGATCAAGTATTAATTGAGGCGCGTATTGTTGAAGTATCAAGAAAATCGGCATTTGATTTAGGACTTGGTTATACTGCTAAAAATAGCTCAGGCAGCACAATTAGTATTTTGCCTAATTACTTAAATCCAACGGACAGTAAACCTGGATCAACGAATGCAACATTGGCATTTAGTGGCTTGTTTGGTGGAATTGATTTAAGTTTGGAATTATCAGCGCTTGAAACTGAAGGTGATGCTAAGATTGTTTCCTCTCCTCATTTGGTTGTTGCTGAAAATACAGAAGCTTATATTAAACAGGGTAAAGAGATCCCTTATAATGAGAGTAGTGCTTCAGGGGCTGCAAGTATTGCTTTTAAAGAAGCAGTACTTGAGCTTAAGGTGAAGCCACAAGTTGCACCTAATGGCCATGTGGTGTTGGATGTTACCGTGAAAAAAGATGCGCCTTCTACCGATGGTACAGTAGGTTCCACCGGAGAGCCTGCATTAGATAAGCGTGAGATCGAAACAAAATTGATGGTCAAAAATGGTCAGACAGTTGTCTTGGGTGGCATTTATGAAAAAACGGTTGAGCATTCAAAAAGCAAGGTTCCTTTTTTAGGTGATATTCCATTACTGGGTTGGTTATTCAGTAGCGTTAGTAATAGCACTGAAAATAAAGAATTATTGATTTTTATCACACCAAAGATCATTAAAAGGGAGACGCTTTAATAGTATATGTAGCCATCATAATCATTTTGTGGTGGGTATAAACATATAAGGAGGTTGCTTTGTGGATAGGGATAAAATAACTGCGCTTATTGAAGCACGCGAGAAAGCCTATAAGGCAATTTCAACTAAGTCATTTGATACCATTGCCACGCATGGCGTATATGATTTGCATGAAGCAATATTAAATCAAGGTGCGATCATTGAGCCAGTTTATATGACTACTGCACAAGCATTTGCCAACGCTGATGAATTGCAAAAAGCACTAGCGTATGAAATTCCAAGCTGGGTGTATTCTCGTATTCATAATCCAAGTGTATATTATTTGGAGTCAACATTAGCCTTACTGGAATCTTATCAAACATCACAAAAAGCTTCTTGTTGTGTGATGAGCTCAGGCATGGCGGCTATTACTGCAGTGGTGGATATGTTACTGGCAAATACAACAAAGGCCAATTTTGTCGTGTGTTCGCAAGTATACGGTGGAACATTTCAGCAGTTTAATGTAAGGCAATTTGAAAAGGGTCGCAAGGTTCGCTGGGTGTCAGCATTTGCTACACTTGATGTGTGGCAGGCAGCGATTGATAAAGAGACTCGTTTTATCTACATTGAAATTCCATCAAATCCAGGTTTGACAATTTGTGATATTAAAGCTCTGGCAAATCTCGCACAAAATTATAATATTCCATTAATTGTTGATGCAACTTTGGCAACCCCAGCTTTATGTCGGCCTTTACAATATGGTGCTGATATTGTGATTCATTCACTTTCAAAAATTATGAGCGCCTCAGGGATGGTGATAGGGGGAGCCATTATTAGTCGAGCAAATATGCGTGGATCTTATTTGGCTGATGAGGTGAGAGTGGATTTTGCATCGTATCTCAAGCTATTACCAAATCGTGATAATGGTGCGTGCTTATCAGCGATGAGTGCCTTTCTCACTTTGTCTGAGCTTCGCACGTTACGTATGCGTGTTGATCAGTTGTCACAAACAGCGTATACGGTGGCAAAGTTCTTAAACGAGCATAAAATGGTTGAAGAGGTCATTTATCCCGGGCTGAAAAGTCATCCACAACATGATTTAGCACAATCTCTTTTCACTTTAGTTGACTCAGATGACATGGTAAAGCGCTACGGACACTTAATATCCTTTTTAGTTAAAGGTGATTTGAGGCAAACCAAAGCGGTGTTAAGTCGCTTACATATGATTTTTAGAGCAACGGACTTAGGACGTATTAAATCGGTTGCAACAATTCCTGCGATATCAACGCATCAACAGCAAGGAGAAGCTGGGCGTGATATTGCAAATATTTCAATAAACCTTATTCGTTTAAGTATAGGTGGCGAGCATCCACAGGATATTATTGATGATCTTGCGCAAGCGCTAAGCTAATAGACAGTAATTGGATATCTTAATTGCTTTTTTAGATGTTTAATATGTCCAATGAGTAATAGCCCGATACCACCAAGAAAGAGTAAACACATAATCAGAATGCTCAAACCGTAAACTGGGTGAACGTGGACAAGTGACAATGCAACAAGAGGGGCTGCACCACTTATGCCATTGCCAATACTATAGGAAAGTGCGCAACCGGTTGTTTGCCACTGACTGTCGAAAGCTTCAGCAAACAGTGGGGAAATAGCGCCTTGAATTGCTGCCATCAGTAAAGTCAAAATGGTAATTGCTAAAAATACCCATGCTGGAGATTTTGTTTGAATTAAATAAATCAATGGAATGGTTAAAAGAAAAAACAAGATTGCAGCAATATAAAAAAGACGTTTGGCACCAATTCTATCGGCATGCTGCCCAAAGATAGGATAACAAATACAGGCTAATACTAATGTAAGACTATTGGTTAGAAAAGCTGTCTGTTCTGAGATATTAAGCTCAGTAATTTGATAATTCACCAGATAAGTAAAGACAATATAATAAAGAGAAGCAGCCATGGTTGTTAGAAGACTGACGGCAATTACTGCTTTATATTGGCTAACAAGCCATATGAAAACATTTTGTCGTGCTTTTTTATTCTTGTTGGTATTTGGGTAGTTTTCATTACGATTAAGATAAAGATAGATCAGAAATAAAACACCACTTAAGGCAAAAGGAATACGCCAAATCCACTGTGTGTCATGATGTGAAAAAATGCTTGAAGCAAAAAAACCAACGATGGATGCAAGAAGAAAGCCCAGTGATGAGATGGAGAACACCATGCCAACTGCAAAGCCTTTGTCACTATGGTGATCTTTTACGGATAGTGAGATAAGTCCAGGGAATTGTCCGCCAACGGATAAGCCTTGAATGATGCGCAGTATAATTAATAATACCGGCGCCCAAATGCCAATCATCTGATAGTCGGGTAAGAGTGCAACCAAAAAGGTAGAAATTCCCATTGCAATAACACAGAAATTAATCATAACTTTAGGGTGATAGTAATCACTTAGCCAGCCAATTAAGAATCCACCTAGGGGGCGGACAAGCGAGCCAAGGAAAAATGTCGTAAAGGTTAATAACAAGCTCACATAAGGATCATGACTTGGGAAAAAATCTTTGGCTATATAAATAGCAAAGTAAATATATAAAGAGAAATCATACCACTCAATAATATTGCCAAAGGAAAGACGGGCGAAGCTAACAAGTGATTTTTTCATCGTGAAATATAAGGTTTTTAGTATCCGGTTCTTTTCAAGGGTGTCATAGATTGAGAGTAAAACCAAGGTAATATTAGGAATAAATCTATCTAAGATACGCTAAAGATCATTTGATAAGATCGTAAATCAATCAATGCCATGGCTTTTCGGGTCGCGTTTCAACCAAAAATCAATAAAAAAGAGAAAAAGGATAAAAAGATGAAAAAAGGGGTTGCGGGGTGGGAATTGGTGTGTATAATGGCACCTCGTTCTCAGCGAGAATGTTCGCGAGAATGCCTTGGTAGCAAGGTTTTGAAGATGTTTAAAGAGATATAAAATGTAGATACTTAAATACTTTGAGCAAAAATTTTTGCGGGTTGTTAGTTCTTGTTTTTTGGCAGGAATTAATGATCTAAGGATTTAAACTGAAGAGTTTGATCC
>NZ_QLIU01000021.1 GCF_003574425.1 Cysteiniphilum halobium
CATAAGGTTGGTGAATACAAAGACGCTAAATTAAAGCCAATCAAACGTAAAAAACATGGTCGGTTACAGTCTAGCTATTTCCGGTATGGCTTGGATATGATTGCTAATGCTTATCAAAGAGCAGCTTTTAGCATAAGAGATTTTAAGCTCTGCCTTAAGATTTTAAATCGACCATTACAGGAGCTACTCAAATGAAAAAATCATCGTGTACAGAGATGCAAAGTTTAGCACAGTCATTTCCCATTCTCCTTTGCAAGAGCATTCCTAATTGAGTCTCTCAATAGTCATTTGACTTTGTTTTGTACCGAAGTAGGAATGTTACCAAGTCCTATACCCAAAATAAAATTTGACATCCCATACTTAAAAGAGCAGTATTCCAGCATTTATTAATAAATCAATATGGTGCTTTATACATGAAGAAAGTTACCCTCTTACCAGCTACACTTTTGTCAATCCTTGCTATTAATTCATTTGCCATACTTCCGGTTCCTAGCGATGTAATATCTTTTTACTCACCAAAAGGACAACAGTTATTAAATTCTGCAAGTAATAATAACAAAGCTGAAGTATATAAGCTCCTTGGGTATTTTACTACAGAAAAGGGAACAGAATACTGTGCTCCTGCATCTATAACTATGGCTTTAAATTCACTCGGCCTTACTCCAGATATTGCTCCAGCCCACAAACCGTACGTAATGTATACTCAAAATAATTTATTTTATAACAAAGAAGTTCTTGATAAATATGAGTTGAGCCCTCCGTTAATCATGGGAGGAGGGCTTACTTTGTCTCAAGCAGAAGAATTGGTTAAGTCTCAAAGAGGTGCTCATGCAACTAAAATTTTTGGAAATACTATTAAATCAGCTGATGAACTCAGAAAGATACTTTTAGCTAATTATCATTCAGGTAAGTATATTCTTCTTAACTTTGACAGAGCATCTATAGATGAGGTTGGTAGCGGACACTTTTCACCTCTAGCTGCCTATAATTCAGATTCAGATAAGTGGCTTTTACTAGATGTTGCAAGATATAAATACCCACCTGTTTGGGTAACTACTGAACAAGTATATAAATCAATGCAAGACAAAGACTCAACTAGTCACAAACCTAGAGGCTTATTAATTGTTTCTTGATGGTGGGTAACAGAGTCATGGTGTTAATTTGATATTAGCGAAATTCAATCACCCAAAAGAGTGATAAATTCATAATAGAAATATTGTACAATGGTTTCCGGTAGGTATATAGTTAATTAACCATACCAAGGGAGAATACTGATGAGTAGCAACAAATATCACTTCAATAATGCTCTTGATTTACAACTTGCGCTAATAAGAATATATATCGGCATCGACTTTATCCATCATTTTGCTGAAAAATTTGGGTTATTGGGTGCAAGTGCATATCATGGTGTATCACACTATTTTGCAAGTCTGGGCCTAGGTACTGGTTTTGTTATCCTAGCTGGATTATGTGAATTTGCCGCTTTTATAGGGTTTACATTTGGATTATTTACTAGAATTGCGGCAATTGGAACAGCCTTATATTTAATTATTTCATTATTTTCTGGATTTCATTATTTAGCGGGTTTCACTTGGGCAGATCATGCAAATAACATCATGATTCATGGATCTTTACAATCGGTATATGGTGGATGGGAATACCCACTTTTATGGGCATTCATCTGTCTATCTTTTGTATTAACAGGAGGTCGAAAATGGTCGATCGATGCAAAAATTAGAGCCAATACAAAAAACAAGGCTTTACAGTTTTTATGTAAATAAAACTTTTAAGCCTGACCTGCTTTAGAAGAATTAATGCAAGCCGTCGATAGATAAAAGTTAATCCGCCTTACGACGCAGAAAAGTAGGAATGTCTAAATATTCGTTATCTGATTCAGCCGCTACTTTTTGCTCTTTTTCAACTTCTTGTGCTTCAACTGATGGCGCTTGGCGTCTTAAAGTATTATTCGAGTTAAAAGTGTTATTATCTGGCGCTTTAAATGCAACATTTTGGCGACCATAAGGACTTGCTGATTTTTGCCCCGTCGCACCACTGATAAACGTAGCATGTTCATTAGCTGTATCAAGACCTGTTACCACGATAGTAACACGTAGTTCATCAGACATATCTGGATCAATAACTGTACCGACAACAACTGTTGCTTGATCTGAAGTAAATGCTTTAATCACATCACCGACTTCCTCAAATTCACCAATTGACATATCCATGCCTGCAGTAATATTAACAAGCACGCCTTTAGCACCTGCTAAATTTACATCTTCTAATAATGGACTTGCCACAGCCGCTTCTGCCGCCTCACGCGCGCGATTCTCACCGGCTGCAGTTGCCGTACCCATCATCGCCACACCCATTGCTGACATTACAGTTCTGACATCAGCGAAGTCAACGTTGATTAAACCAGGTCGTGTGATCAACTCAGCAATACCTTGAACAGCACCTTGTAATACACCATTAGCAGCTTTAAATGCATCTAATAAGCTGATATTTTTACCCAAAACACTCAGTAATTTTGCATTTGGAATGGTAATGAGTGAATCAACACTTTGTGATAATTCACTAATGCCATATTCAGCCAATTGCATTCTACGACGCCCTTCAAATGGAAAAGGTTTCGTGACAACAGCCACTGTTAAAATACCCATTTCTTTTGCAACTTCAGCGATCACTGGAGCAGCCCCAGTTCCGGTTCCACCACCCATCCCAGCAGTAATGAATACCATATCAGCACCCTCTAATGCTTGCTGGATACGTGCACGATCTTCTTGTGCTGCACGCTTACCAACCTCGGGATTAGCGCCTGCACCTAGACCTTTAGTTAATTCATTACCTATTTGAATTGCATGACGCGCACTTGAATTTTTAAGCGCTTGTGAGTCAGTATTGGCACAAATAAACTCAACGCCTTCGATATTTTGTGTCAACATATGCTCAACGGCATTGCCACCACCACCACCAACACCAATGACTTTAATGACGGCATTATCTGTTAACGATTCTGAAATTTCAAACATGTAATAGACTCCTCTTAGTATCACTATATTTTAATTCTTAATTCTTAATTCTTAATTCTTTTTAATATTCTTTCGCTTTTAAAAAAACGCTAGAAATGCTTACCAAACCAACCTTTCATCTTTCCCCACATGCCTGCGTTTTCAACATCCTCTTCATATGCCACCTGCCCTTCTTCAATCTGCATGTGGCTGTATTTAATCAAACCAACACCTGTTGAATGTACAGGATTATGTAGTACATCTTGGACACCTGTTATGTTTGTCGGTCCACCAATGCGCACTGGCACTTTAAATATCTCCTCCGCTAGCTGGGCAATACCACGCATCTTGGCAGCTCCACCTGTTAATACGATACCTGCTGAGATCGCTTCTAATAAATTATTCTTATCCAACGCTTCATAAACAATGCCAAATAATTCCTCCGTTCTTGCCTCAATCACGCCAGCAAGCGTTTGTAAAGGTACGCGTCGCGCCAAACGATCAGCAAGACCAGGAATCTCAATCGCATCATCAGACTTAACAAGATTGCTCATTGAGCACCCATATTGAATTTTGATCCGCTCCGCAGTATCTGTTGCCACACGCAGTGCATGCGCGATATCACTGGTGATTTGGCTACCTGCAATAGGAATAACTGAGGTATATTTAATTGCACCTTCGACAAAAACAGCAACGTCAGTTGTGCCTGCACCAATATCAATCAAACAGACACCCAGTTCTTTTTCATCATCTGTTAATACCGCATAGCTTGAGGCAAGTTGCTCAAGTACGATGTCCTGAACTTTAATACCGCAGCGATTAACACACTTTTTAATATTCTGCACGGCACTTGAGGAAGCTGTCACCATATGAACCTTTGCTTCTAAGCGCACACCTGACATACCCAATGGCTCTTTAATGCCATTGTGATTATCAATCATAAAGTCTTGGTAAAGAATATGCAAAATTTCTTGATCTGCTGGCATGGGGACTGCTTTTGCTGACTCAATGACGCGATCTAAATCACGTTGTGATACTTCCGCACTTTCAATAGCTACCACCCCATGTGAATCAAAGCTACGAATATGGCTTCCAGCAATACCAATATAAGCTTCTTTGATACTAAATCCGCAGACGTCTTCTGCTTCTTGCACGGCTTTTTGAATCGCTTTGACCGTCGCATCAATGTTGACAATCACGCCTTTTTTAAGACCTTTTGAAGGCTGCGTACCAATACCAATAATATTGATCTGCTCATCTTCATTTAACTCTGCCACCAAAGCCACAACTTTTGACGTTCCGATATCAATGGCACACAATATCTTCTTTTCCACGATTTCAGACATATTCTAGATACTCATTCCAGTTTTAGTGTTTTAACTTACGTCGCATTCTTTTGTTACTTCCCCTAATTCTCCATGACATTCACGTATCATTTCTGACCAAAAACAAGGGTAAATCAACCTAAGCTAAGGGTTTCAAATAAATTGTGTATACTCTAACATAAATTCGGCAAAACTGAATCTTGCTTATACGGTAAACTTACGATTTTTTGCTAATTTTATCCTTTTTGCGCTCCATCATCTGCTGCTTTAAAGCCCACAGCAAAACCACTATGATAACGCATATCAACGCTTGCTAGTTTCTGTCCTTTGGGAATTTCAATATTCTTATAATTTTGCAATAGCTGCAATAACTTTTGTTCAATACGGTTTGATCCAAGCGACACCTTAACATCAGTATTTAATGTCACTTGCCATTGATTGCCTTGGAAGCTTATATCACGAATGCTAAAACCATTGCCTAGCGCTATCTTTTGCAAATGCTCATAGCCATTTTCTATCGTATCAATATTATCTTTAGTGCTATAAAAAACCGGTAAGTTCACCGATCCAGAAAAATATTTCGGTGCAATCACCTCTTTATCTTCAAGGAGTATCTCATTGAGCGAATTCCAATAGGCTTTTGGTTGATATTCTGTTAACTCAACAATCAACTGATCCGGCCACTGTTTTTGCACTTTGATTTCTTTGATCCCTGGGTATTGCTTGATAGCATCTGTTACATCATCGACATCAAGCTCCCACCACGTATCTTGTTGAAAGGGTTTAATTAAATTTACGATTTGTGGTTTGGAGATATAATCAAGCTCGCCCTTTGTTACAATCGCTACTTTCTGCAAATGCATACTACTTTCTTTAAATACGTAACGCACACCAAACAAAAGCATCAAAACAATCAAGGCAAAGCATGCCGATTTCACATATAGCTTTAGTTTCATAATGAACTTTCAAGTATTTTAAGCACAAGTGTCTTAAAATCCCAACCGTAAGCCTTAGCTGCTTGCGGCACCAAACTTAGGTTAGTCATTCCCGGCACTGTATTAACTTCAATTAGATAAAGTTCATTGTCTTGTGATAGCATAAAGTCAACGCGCCCCCAACCACTGCACCCTACAGCTGAGAAGGCCTTAAGTGCTATGTCTTTGAGGTTTTGCTCCATATCTGGCGTGATACCACTTGGACAGTGATAGGACGTTGCTGCTTCCTTAGTATACTTAGCATCATAGGTATAAAATTCAAGTTTTGGATCAATCCAAATCGATGGTAATGCAATATCATCAATAATTGAAACCGTTAGCTCCTTGCCCGTAATCCACTCCTCTGCCATTACCTCGCCATACTGCGAGGCATCTTCATATGCATCAGCTAAAGCATCTATTGATAACACCTTATGAATACCAACACTTGAGCCCTGTGTTGTCGGTTTAATCGCTAATGGAAACTTAAGGTTAGACACATCAAGAGATACATCAATTATTTTTGACTTAGGCGTCAATAATCCTTCTGCTTGCCATAGTTTTTTGCTACGCATTTTATCCATCGCCAAAGCGCATCCCAGAGTGTCTGAACCAGTATAGGGAATCCCAAGTTGATGCAATAAAGCCTGAACGTGACCATCTTCGCCATCACCGCCGTGAAGCATAATTAAACAGCGATTAAGATGTGCATTGACAAGCTGGTGTACTAAATCTTTACCTGAAGCATCAATCGCAACGACATCAACACCGAGTTGCTCCAACGCAGTAATTACTGCAGTCCCTGAGCGTAACGATACTTCACGCTCAGCAGAGCATCCGCCATAGAGCACACCAACTCTGCCAAATCTATGCTTTAAATGTGACAAGCACAACTCCTAAAACAGCAAATCGTCAAATAGCAATTATGTTAGTCAGAATCGCGCAGTTTATCCAGCGCAATCTGGCAGCAAATGGTCTTACCTGTATTTGCCAATTAGTATATACTGTGCAAAATTTTTAATACTTAACGACACACATGATTGAAATTGCCGTCCCTAAGTGCAATACCACCCCTAATAAGTTGCCTTTAAATAAACTAGAAAAACGCCTTTTGCGCAAAGTTGGTCATGCGATTGAAGACTTTAATATGATTGAAGCTAATGATAAGGTTATGGTGTGCTTATCCGGTGGCAAAGACTCTTATACACTGTTACAGCTGTTATTGATATTACAAAAGAAAGCACCCATTCACTTTGACATTATTGCAGTTAATCTTGATCAAAAACAACCTGGGTTTCCAGAAGATATATTGCCTAAATACCTCAGTAAGCTTGATATTGAATATCATATTATCGAGCGTGATACCTATAGTGTGGTTAAACGCGTTATCCCAGAGGGGAAAACCACCTGTAGCTTATGCTCACGTATACGCCGCGGTATTTTGTATGATTTTGCGCATGAAAATAATGTAACTAAAATTGCATTAGGCCATCACAAAGATGACATTATTGAAACCTTCTTTTTGAATCTTTTTTATAATGGACAATTAAAAGCAATGCCTGCTAAACTTAAAAGTGACGATAACAGAAATATCGTTATTCGCCCATTAGCCTATGTCGCTGAAAATGAGATCATGGCTTACGCAACACATATGAACTTCCCAATTATTCCCTGTAATTTATGTGGTTCACAAGAAAATCTGCAACGCAAAAAAATTAAACAAATGCTAAGTGACATGGAAACTGAAACTCCGGGACGCAAGGAGGTTATTTTCTCCTCACTACAGAAGGCCGCCCCGTCTCAATTACTCGATCAGGTGTTGTTTGATTTTAAATCTCTTTAGCCTAGGTGGTGCGTGAGCCCAAATAAAAGACTCGCGCACCATACCCCCCTTCACATCAATATACTAACACTTCGTCTTAGTGCTCGAACAGTTATGTTATGTAATGATATGTTACCCCTTGCTAAACTGAATTAAATGATTCATGACAGCTGCTAAAAATTAAGGCACAATATCTTTCATTAATGTTTTACTGGAAGCATACATATGAAAGCTTTGACAATCGGTGGCGCAACATTAGATACGATTATTGAATACGAACAAATGGAAACCATGGAGATCCAAAAGCCACACACCAAGCAATCCTATTTGCTACTTGAGGAAGGTGCTAAAATCGAGGTTACTGATCAGAAGTGCTTTAGTGGTGGAGGTGCTACCAATGCTGCTGTTTCCTTGCAAAAACTTGGATTTAACGTGCGCTTTTTTGGCAAAGTAGGCAAAGATAATATTGGTAAATCACTGCTAGAAGAACTGAAATCTCAAGGAGTAGACACCTCTATTGTACGCTATTCTAGTCATTACGGTACAGCAACCTCTTATGTTGTACCATCGCTTAAGGGAGATCGTACGATCTTTGCTTATCGTGGCGCAAACCGTGATTTATTAACCGAAGATCTGCCAGTTGCTGCAATTGAGGAAGCTGACTTTGTCTATGTGACCTCACTAAGCAAAGCTTCTGCCGCTCAACTGCCACAAATTGTAAAACTTGCTAAAGCATGTAGCACTAAAGTTGCAATTAACCCGGGCTATAGTCAACTTGAGGTTGGTAGCAGCTTTATTCTTGAGGCTTTAAGCGGCATTGACATCTTAATTATGAATTATCAAGAAGCGCAGAAATTAATGAGCTCCTTATTAAGCTGTGAAGACAATCTCACATCTGAAACAGCTATGGATCACCACCAAAACCTACTGCAAGCACAACCGGTTTATCAAGATAGCTTTTTCTCATTAAAGACTTTCTTTCAAAAAGCATTGAATCTTGGTCCGCGCATTGTTGTTGTCACTGATGGCAGTGAAGGGGTTTATGTCGCCACTGAGAAGAAAATGTACTTTCACCCAGCACTTAACATTGATAATGTGATTAATACACTAGGTGCTGGTGACGCTTTTGGTTCAAGCTTTTGTGGCGCAATTTATGCCGGTGAAAATGTCCGTACCGCTATTTATTATGGTCTGATTAATAGCGCCTCAGTGATTCAATATCATGATGCTAAAACAGGCCTGTTAGACAAGGCGACGATCACAGCTAAAATTGCAGATCTACCTGATACTTTAAGTATCGTTGAGTGGTATTGATTAACTTTAACATAGTAGTTATTTTGTATTTTTTATTCTTTAGATAAGCCTGCTTGATCCCAAACTCCTTCAATTTCCTCCAATAGATGATTAATTTCATTATCATCAACAAGTGATTCCTCTTTATCATCTATAATATCTTCTTTAAAACAAATATCTTCACTCTCAGACAGTATATTAACATCTTCTATTAATTTTTGTTCTTCATTTTGAGCACGTTTCGTATAATCACCCTGCTGAAACTGCTCGTCATGATAATTATTCTCTGCCATACTCGGTAAATCACGCAAAAACCGCATTGGATCACTTTGATATAGCTTTTTGGCAATATGCCATTCCAATGAATTGGAATTTTGCTCAATATGCTTATAAATCGTGCGTGCGTTAGGCGCTATACTCTTATACAGTGGAAAAAATAGCCCAGGAAAATAATCTTTAGGATCAAAGTCTGTTAACTCTTTTTGTATATCTTCGTAAATGATTGCTCCTTCAAAAAAACGTTTGGCATTGATCATGCTTTGTAAAATCAGAACTTTTTTGACGAATTTATACCATTTGACTGACGCAAACTCATCGACATAACGGTGCTTGACTTGTTTTTGTGGTGATTGTTTTACAGTAGACTCATTTGGCTGTTCAACAACGGAGGCAACAGCTTCATGCTGCTGTTCTTTATCAAGCATACGCTTAATAGCAAGTTGTAGCTCTTTTATCGTTTTGTTAGTTATGAGTACTGACTTGCGTCGAGCTAAATCTAGTTGCACTGATGTTAAACTTTGTACTGTATCTAATAATGATTCATAGGAGACAACCAATGCATCAACATCAAAGAATTTGAGCTGTTTAATTTCGGCGGTTATTTTCATATTAAGCATTTGTACAAAGATATCAATAGCACTTAATAAAGTTGTATCAAAACGCTCTAAAGGAGATAGACGCCCAGATAAAGTATTGAGTTGTTGATCATAAGCACTAATACAAGTATGAATATCTGTCAAAGACTTTGAACGTAAAAACAAATCCGCAGCATATCCCATAAAAAGGATATATACATCTATACTTTTGGTTTCTTCAACATATTGACTAATCGCATCGATAACCGCTTGATATTTCCCTTCCTGGTATTGATGCACAATTCCACTCATCAACATCGGGTTTAAACGCTTAAGTTGTACAATCTCTTCAAGTTCGCTTAAGAATGCTAACTGCATATCTATCCTCCTTAATTACGCAAAAAAGTAAATGCCAAGGGGTACCAGAATACAGATAGCAACAACACTCCAAACGATATTCTGCGCTTTACGGCTATTAGGCATCTGCTGATAAGAAGTTGTTGAGGCAGCAACATCTTCATGTATATTTGTATTTTGGTTAAAGTCCTTTAATATTGATTTAACACGTGAAATATATTGATGGCGCTCTACATGATTTGGATTGTGATAATATTTCCCTGAAAAACCATCTTGTAATACCATCAGCAGAACTTCATAGTTTATTTTAGGATAAATTTTATTTGATAGCACTTCATCTAGCACATCAAAGACAAACTCACCACCATCAGTGCGCCCAAAAAATTCAGCCTGCAAAGTATCCCAAAGGCATGGCAATTCATACTCAGTAATCAGTAACATAAATTTCTCATCGATATTGGCAACGATCGGAAAAAGGATAAACTCAGCAATTTTACTACTATAGCGCGTATTGAGTTGATTTTGCATCGCCAATAATTGTGCTCGCATTTTCTGACGACATTTAAGCACATCCTGGTCACTTGTTTTATCTATATTATTAAGCATAAGCGTTTTTTTAAAATCACTTGCCACATAAACTAAATCGCTTAATTGCGATAATAATTGAAGTTCACTTTGCATTGTTCCAACCTTCCTTTATGTCTTTATTAGCGCGCTTGTTTCACCCATCAAATCAGATAAAACCTATCGTACTGATCCCTTTCATAGTCTAGACTCCGCCCATTTGTAATAAAATCATGCGATTAACTATCGCTATGTATACAGCAAGATACTACCACAGTACATGAAGATGTAAAGATGTCTAGCCACTAAGAAGCAAAAGACTTGAGTATCTGGTTAAAAAAATAATAACTTAAGCATCAAACCTAAAAGTACTAGCATAACAATCTTCTTAAGCCACCTGACATTCGCCTTAAGCACAAATTGCGCTCCCAACAAATACCCCATCATCGCCGCTGGCAAGGCAATCATTACAATATACCAGTCAATGTTACCAGCCCATAAGAAATAGATTAAAGCGCCAAAGTTTGCGGATAAATTGACAATTTTGGCATTGGTTACTGACTCCTTTGCTGACATCGACAAAATATACATAAAACCCAAGAATAAAAACGTTCCGGTACCCGGACCAAAAAAGCCATCATAGGCACCAACAATAAAACACACCAAACTCAAACGTAGATAAAATTTTACCGTTAAAGTGTAGTTACTTTGTGCCTGATAATTTTTAAATGCACCAATGATTAAAATCGTCGGAATAATAATAAGTAACAACGTCGTCATCAACTGGTAACTGACCAGATGACTAATCAGTTTCGCTCCCAGTAAAGAGCCAATAAATGCTAAGAAAATACCTAAAATAATCGTACGCCAATAGACCCTTACCGAACACAACAAACGAATAACAGCAGAAAATGTCCCCATCGACATGACCATTTTATTAGTTCCTAACACCAAATGTGGCGGTACACCAACACTTAAATACGTTGGAATAGTGATCATGCCACCACCACCGGCAACACAATCAACAAAGCCTGCAAAAAAAATCATTACAAAAACAAAAGCACCTGATAAAAACGAGATGTGCTCCATACTAGTCACTTTATACCAATCGTTAGAAAGTATAATGTACTGCTTATTTTAACGAGTTACTAACTATTTTTGTGATTAACTGGAGAAAACCCATGCCTATCGCTATTTCATAAATGTTCTTTGAATTTCCTGTGCGGTTAAAAATGACTGCAATAGCATCACAAGCTTGTCAAACTCCATAGAGATTTTAGTATAAGTTTTCTGATAAGAAGACTTCAATAACCGATAATAATAAGCAAGCTCAAGACTCGCTGTTTTACCAATATCGCTAAAGTATGATGGTGACACGCCTAATTTTTGCGCGCGCTTTGGATACCATCCAGCATAGATTAATGAACAATCAAGTACCTTCTCAAGCTCATCGATATTTTTATGCGAAATCCCATTTAATAGACTTTGTGCAAAAGTCATCTCTTTGAGCTTAGTATATTTAACATTTCTAAGTAAAGCATAAACAACAAAAGCCTCAATCTCGACATCAAGTTCAATTCCAACCACTTTCTGTGACTCACTAATGAGATCATAAAACGATTCAATCATTGTATTTGCAATAACTACCATAAACTTTCCTCATTGCAACATCCTACAGTAATTATAGTCAACTTTTCAGGCTATGGTATTTTCTCCAGGTTATTTGCTGGAAATAACAGTGGTTCCACAACCGGGAAAAAGAAAGCGCTGAATATTATCAGTGCAAATATAAGATAAACAATTGCTTTGAGCATAATATTCAGACCTTGAACTACTTTTATGATGACTCAAACTATAGCACAATTTCAACATCACTTAAGGTTATACACCCAGGTGTATTTTAAGCATTTCAAATGCTGCACGAATACCCATTGCCTCTCCTCCAATCATACGCCCTGGCATATTTGAGATATTCCACGCCATTAAATCAAAATGAAGCCACGGAGTGTTGTGCTCAATAAAGCTTTGCAAAAACAATGCCGCACTAATGCTACCGGCATATGGCACTGCTGCTGAATTCTTAATATCTGCTACCTGGCTATCAAGCAGTTTGCGATAAGATGCATACAACGGCATACGCCAAACAGGGTCTTGCACTTTTTCCGCGGCAAGACTTAGTTTATTTGCCCAGTCTTCGTCATTGGCAAAAAATGCTGACATCTCAGTACCAACTGCGATGCGTGCCGCTCCTGTTAATGTCGCGAAATCCATCACAAGAGTTGGCTTTTCATGTGTTGCTTCGGTTAAGATATCAGCCAACACAATCCGCCCTTCAGCATCGGTATTGGTCACTTCAACCGTTGATCCATTATACATTTTAATCACATCACTTGGGCGATAAGCGTTGCCTGAAATTGCATTTTCAACCGCTGAAATAAGCACGGTTAAACGCACCGGTAATTGCGTATCCATAATCAAACGTGCTAATCCTAAGACTTGCGCTGACCCACCCATATCTTTATGCATCAATAGCATGCCACTGGCGGGTTTGATATCCAAACCACCACTATCAAAGACAACACCTTTACCAACCAGCACAATATGCGGATGTGCTTCATTACCCCAATCTAGCCGAATGCGTCTTGGCGCTCGGACACTGGCACGACCCACAGCATGAATACCGCGATAGCCCTTTGTTAATAGTTCATCACCAACGATTTCTGAGAACGTCGCTGAGAATGTTTGCGCTAACTTTTGTGTTTGTCGTGCTATCTCTTCAGGCCCCATATCTTCAGCTGGCGTATTAATCATATCGCGCACTAAATAAATTGCGCGCAAAGTTTTTTCAACCGCAGCAAACTTTTTGGGTAAATATAATTTAATTGTATTGGTTTTTTTGTCTGATTTATACGTTAAAAATTGATAACAACCTAAACCAAACGCCAAATAGAAAAGCTCAGAATCAACGACATTAAAAGGGTCAACAATCTGATAATCACAATGCGGTAATGACTGGCATAAGTTGGCCATTGACCACATATCTTTGGCATCAACAACGACTAATGCCATCGCTAACTGACCATCAAGACTAAAAAACAAAGCACTCTTGCCGGAGGCTGCTTTAAAATTTTGTGCTTTAAGATAACTCTGCTTTGATTGCTCTTGCTCTATTAACCAGCTTTGGTATTGCGCAACAGGGACAACAATGAGCTCAATTGCTTCTTTTTTGATTGTTTTGTAAAAACATGAAAATGCCATAATAACCTCATGATAGATTAATTGATAAAAATATATTAAAGCATTACCAGCGATTTGAAAGAGTCACCTGCAAAATATACCCACTGCAACAGATTAACGATAGGTATATACCGCTTGTGAATCATTCTATCGTGTTTAATGAGCCTGCCGAAATCTTTGCCAATATCGATTGAGCATGATCAATAATCATACTGTTCATCTTGCGATACGTCACATCAGGCAAATCCCAATAGTGCCAATAAAGTGGCATTTTCCAAATCTTTTGCCTATCCAGAACGATAAGCGTACCACTTGCTAACTCAGTAACAATATCTGCTTTAGGAATCAAAGCATAACCTAAACTCTCTAAACATAAAGATTTAAAACTTTTGACTGATGGCGCAATGTGCATATTATTCGTATCAAGTGCTAAATGATAAAACTGGTGCATTACCCGCATGTTTAAATTATCTTTTTGATTAAATGTTAAAAAAGGTGCGCTTTTTAACGCTTCAAACCATGCCAGAGAGTGCACTTGATATTTGGCAAAATATCGCTGATAAAAATCCAATGAAGCAACCAGCAAATAATCCATGTTACCCAATAGCGCACTTTGGCAGAAAGGATAATTAACCGTTTGATTAGAAATACATGCTAATGCCTTACCCTCCTTGATATAGCTTGCAGTTAACTCCTGATCATCGGCAACCATCTGCCAGCGTATACTAGGATATTCTTTGGCTACCTTGATCAAAACTTCAGTAAACCACGTATCTAGACTATCATAATTAATCGCGATACTTAACTTTAGTGCCTGGCGATGAACATCAATCTCTTGTGTTAATACAGCTTCTAACCATTGCACTTTTGCCCAGTGATTTAATAGTTTCTCGCCCAAGGAGGTTGCCCGATAAGGCAAGTAGCGCAACATTAATGGCGCACCATAATGCTTCTCTAGCAGCGCTATGCGCTGTGAGACAGCCGACTGTGAAATATTTAACTTATTTGCTGCTTTTTCAAAACTCTGCAGCTTGATCACACTACTTAGTGCGATTAGCCCTTTGTAATCCATCTGACACCAAATCATAAGTCTATCTAATGATTCATAATAATATTTAATTTAACTAATTACAGCAACCAATATAACATTGCTTTTAGATAATATACTTAAGCTTAATTGGAACGATATATCTAATGGCATTTTTCACTGGCTTACTTCTAGGTTTGACCCTTATTATGGGTATAGGTGCGCAAAATTTATTTGTTATTAAGCAAGCTATCACACGTCAATATGCATATAGCACGGCTTTGGTTTGTTTTATCTGTGATGTTATTTTAATTACCATCAGTATGTTTCTTACTGCAACAATGACCCATTACCTTCCGTTTATCCGCCCAGTATTACTGATCGCTGCCATTATTTTTTTATTCTACTATGGTACCCTTTCATTAAAATCTGCCTATCAAAGTCATGTTTCAGTTAACACACTGTTAAGACATAATCAAAATAGCATCCAGACATTAAACATCTATAAAGTCATTTTTCTAAGCTGCTCATTTAGTTTATTAAATCCACAAGCAATTTTAGATATCGTTGTGCTTTTAGGTGGCGTTGCTTCTAAATACAAGCTTACCTACTTACAACTAGAGTTTATGACTGGCGCCCTCAGTGCAAGCTTCATCTGGTTTTTTGGTATCACTGCCCTTGGTCTACGCCTTAATCTTTTTTTCCAAAGTCGCCATACGTGGAAATATTTAGAGCTATTCTCAGGTCTATTTATGTATGTCATTGCTGTTAAATGTCTTTTTTTACTTATTCACTGAGAATAATTCAGCTTTATAATTTGTATAACTTTATTAATTTTCTAATACTCGCCTGTATATAGTATATTAAGCTTTAAAGTACCATCCTCTAATTTTTTAGCAATCCTCTGACGCGTTAACATCTCCTTAGCATTATTTGACAAATCTCTATGTTTTATGACTTCAAACCACATTTGTGTATCTTTAATAGGATCGACAGTGTGCATTAGATTAGATGCTTCACAATCAATTGCGCTAACTGCAAATACTATTTCTTCTGCAGTATTATTCAATTCTTTACGTGGATAGTCATGGGCAATTAAGTTTAGAATATCAACCTGAAACTCTACAGCTGCTGCTTGATCTATGGGGTATCCTAGCGCAGCATTACGACTATTTATAAGTTTATTTAGCATGTCTTTTTTCTCTGTTATAGTTTTTCCCCCTATATCAAGAGTATCTTGTTGAATCGCATCTTGATTATCTCTAGCTACCAAGCTATTTGAAGCACTTATACTTTCTGGGACGGCAACATCATCTTCCTCAGGAATAGGTCTTCTATTATTATCGGTATTAGCAGGCTGTTGCGATGTTCCATATTCTATATTGGGAGTATTTTCCGTATTTAGCGCCTCTGTATAACGATTGTTCGACCTTTTCTTATAATATCTACCAAGCGTACCCCCTACACCACCTATTAGCATTATTCCTCCAATAGCGCTTATAAGCGGTACAAACCACCTTTTATTATTTTTCCACCAATCATGCCCACTAGGATCAATCCCCATTAATGGATTGTTGTTACCATAGTAATATCCATTGATTAATCCTTGGTTATTAAAAGCATAACTATCAGCTTGGATAAAGCTTCTTAAATGTGGGTTATAGTCGCGTGCTTTGAGATAATACAAACCAGTCAATGGATCAAACATATAACCGGAATATCGCAGCGGATTAATCGCAAGATCTAATGTGCCATTGCCACTGTCCGTCTTCTGCCCTCTGAACTCCGTCCTCTGTCCTCTGTCCTCCGTCTTCTGTCCTCCGTCTTCCGTCCTCTGAACCCCATAGACACTATATTGATAAAACTGTGACTTATCACCCAACTGACCAATCACCGAACCATGACGATTATGTAACAGCACAGTTGCATTGCCATTAACACTTCTCGCCACCACATTATTCGCGATTAAATACGCAGATGAATGTGCACCATCGCTTGAATTCAACAGCGCATTATTGCGTGAATAATAATGCACCAGTACCTTGGTGTTATTTTGCGCTACAGCACGCAGACCGTTGGCGTAGTAATACTCGCTTTCTTTAGCACCTGAGGCGAGGCTCACTTGTGTTAGCGCATTCGCCGCATTATAGCTAAAGCTTGCGCCTTTATTATCCGTAGACATATTGCCATTGGCATTATAATGAATCGCTGAGCTGAACAAAACACTGTACTGATTTACACTTTGATTATTGATCGATTTAATACTATCTAACGAATACGCCATGCTTTGGGTGATCAAAAAACATGACATTATCACGCCAATACATAGCTTAGATTTATTATTTAACATTTTTATCCTACTCCTGATTTTGTCCTTGGGTTGAAATAAGCATTTAATTGATTTAAGAATGTATATTAACGTAAGAGTCAAGAGAAATTTGTTTATTTATTCATCGCCACTTATTTATCAGCAGAGGAAATCATATAGAGTTTTCCCTTGACTTTAACATATCTTCAAAGCGCATAATCTACAGCAAGATAGTCAATCGAGTACTTAGTATGCTAAAATTGAACTTTCACAGCTTTTACAGGGACTGTCTCTTAATATTTTGCTTATCGTTTTTATTAATGATTCAAAAGAGTATTGCACATAGCGTCCGTTGTAGGCATTTGATGCACTCAATCTCCTATGAAAAAATACTACCAATAAGCTACGACGTTAACGCTCTGTACACGATGATTTT
>NZ_QLIU01000022.1 GCF_003574425.1 Cysteiniphilum halobium
TTTTGTGGCTTTGATTGAAATGCGATCTAGTAATCAATCAAAATGATGGTTCTTCAGCCAGATCTATTGCCCTATTTAAATCGATCCGTCTCATTGTACTTTGATCAAAAGCATGAAGATGCTCTTTTTTAACATGTAAATCTATTACTTGATCAACATTACCTTGCCAATATCCATCAATCTTAACAGTAATTCTTGCCTCAGATTTTTCCACAAAACCATAAATAAGCGTCTCACCACCTAAATGCTCAATCATATCAACAACAATACTTAAATCGATATCATCATTTAGCTCTTTTAATACAATATGCTCCGGTCGAATACCAATAATAATTTCACGGCCTAAGTGATTATCTTCTTTTAATAACAATGGCAATATGCCACCATCATCCAACATAATGCCTTGCTCAGTGACCTTAGCATTTAGGAAATTCATCGCTGGCGCGCCAATAAAGCCTGCGACAAATGTGCTCTGTGGCTTTTGATAAATTTCTTTTGGTGTTGCAAATTGCTCAATATAACCCTTATTTAGCACAACAATGCGATCTGCCATTGTCATTGCTTCGACTTGATCATGCGTCACATACAAACTGGTAATTCCAAGTCTCTGCTGCAAACGCTTAATCTCAAGACGCATTTCTACTCTTAGCTTGGCATCAAGATTTGATAGTGGCTCATCAAATAAAAACAATTTTGGATTACGGATAATCGCGCGCCCCATTGCCACACGTTGACGTTGACCACCTGATAACTCACCTGGTTTACGATCAAGTAAATGATCAATTTTTAGAAGCATAGCGATTTCTTGAACGCGTTTGTGGATTTCTGCTTTGGCTACCTTTCTTACTTTTAAACCATAAGCAATATTATTAAAAACACTCATATGTGGATAAAGTGCATAATTTTGGAACACCATCGCAATATCACGCTCTTTTGGCTCTTTATGTGTAATGTCATTACCACATAAGCTGATTTTTCCTGAAGATGTATTTTCAAGCCCTGCGACCATTCTTAACAATGTTGACTTACCACAACCTGATTCACCAACAATAACAATAAATTCACTGGACTCAATCGCTAAGTTAATATCGTGTAAAACTTCCGTCTTACCATACGATTTGATGACATTCTCTAAAACTAAATAACTCATAAAACTCTACTTACTCTTATTTATTTTACTTGTCTGTTTCCATTAAACCTTTGACAAACCAACGCTGCATAATTATGACAATTAATACAGGAATAACCGTTGCTAACATAACCTCTGCCATAATGAAGTTCCAATTAGGGATCTGCCCTAATGTATCAGCAACTTGCATCAGTCCCATAACAATCGTATGTAAACTTTGATCACTTGATGTAATAATAAGCGGCCATAAAAATTGATTCCAACCATAAATAAACATCACAATAAACAGTGCAACAATATTGGTTTTAGATAGTGGTAATACAACATCGATAAAAAAACGAATAGGACCGGCGCCATCGATCGCTGCGGCTTCCGCATATTGCCGTGGAATTGTCATAAAGAATTGACGAAACATAAAAGTTGCCGTTGCCGAAGCAATTAATGGCAAGGTTAATCCGGCAAATGTATTAAGCATCCCTAAATTGACGATAATGTCATAGGTCGGCACGATGCGTACTTCTACAGGTAACATTAATGTTAGAAAAATCGCCCAAAAAAATAACATCTTAAATCTAAAGTTAAAATAAACCACGGCATACGCCGATATCAACGCCAATACGATCTTACCAACAGCAATAGCTAGCGCCATTAAAAAGCTATTCCATAAAAGTAATAATGCCGGGGGGATATTATATTGACTACTACCGACTAAAGCCGTTTGATAGTTTGTTACAAAATCATGCCCTGGAAGCATTGGGATCACTTGCGTTGCTGAATTTAATGTTTCGATTGATTGCGTTGACGTAACAAATGCGACATAAATAGGCAACAACATAATCACAATACCTAGTATTAATAGTGCGTGCGTCATAAATGTCAGCACAGGACGTCTCTCTACCATCATGCGTAATGCACCTTCTTTTCTATATATTTAAATTGAATCACCGACAATATGATAATAATCAGCATCAATATCACTGATTGCGCTGATGAACTGCCTATTTGCTGCCCGATAAAGCCTGTGGCATAAACGTTATACACCAAAATATTGGTTGAATCCGCAGGTCCCCCTTGCGTCATCGTTGCAATAATGCCGAAGGTATCAAAGAATGCGTACACCAAATTGATTGTCAACAAAAAGAATGTTGTTGGCGAAATCAACGGAAAAGTAATCTGCCAAAAGCGTCTTATGGGACCTGCACCATCAATCGCTGCTGCTTCAAGCATCGATTTAGGAACTGCAGCCAATGCTGCAAGAAAGAAGATAAAGTTGTAACTAACCTGCTGCCATGATGCACCAAAAATAGTGACCATGAGCGCCTGCGTACCATTGCTGTAATAGTTCCAATTGACCCCAAAATGTGCCAACACCCAGGTAATAACACCAACCGCAGGGTTAAATAAAAAACCCCATAACACACCAGTTACCGCAGTTGCTACAGCATATGGCCATAAAATAAAGGTTTTATAAATTTTAGCGCCACGAATAACGCGCATAACAAGTACGGCACACAACAGTCCAATACCCATCGCTAGAAATGTCACTGCGACTGAGAAAATCGCCGTAGTAATAAATGATTTCAAGTAATCATCATCACTTAACAAAGTCCAATAATTTTCAAATCCAACAAAATGTGACACCGTTCCCCAAAAATTACTGCTATAAAAAGACCCAATAATACTTTGAATTGCTGGGTAGATAAAAAATAATAGCGTAATCACAAGTTGCGGCAATATCAATAGATAAGGCAACCATCCTGCCTTATAAAATCCTCGATGATGCATACATTAAACCTTGTTTTGTCTGTAAAATTGATTAATTAACTTATTCCCATCATCCACGGCATCTTCAAGTGCGTCATTGACACTTTGTTGATTAGAGAAAATACGCTCAAGCATAGAGTCATTCTCCTGACGAATCAGTGGAAAATTGCCCAACCTAATTCCTAAAGTATATGGCTTTGGTGGTGCATTATTTAAAGACTCAATAGCAACCAATGCATTGGGATCTTTTTTATAGTAACCTTCTTTTTGCATTAACTCATAAGCTGATTTGGTTGCCGGAACATACCCGGTATCCATCGCCCATTGTGCTTGAATCTTAGGTTGTGACAAAAACTGGTAAAAAGATGCCACGCCTTTGTATATATTTTTAGTATTTGGTGTATTTTTGGGTAATGCAAACGTCCACATTGCACCACCACCAATGATCGTGTTTTGTGGTTTGAGTATATCTTTTGTTTTCCAAAAGGGCATTTTTGCAACACCGACTTTAAACGTTGGGAGTTTGGAATAATCCGCCAACATGGATGAAGATTGCAAAATCATTACACATTTACCACTGGTAAATAAGGTATCAGCTGATCCTAAGCGTCCACCATATTGAAATATTCCTTTTGCTTGCCATGCATTTAATTGCGTTAGAAAATCTACCATGGTTTGATTATCAAACATAAGCTTTGGCCTCATGGAATCAAAGCCATTATTAGCGCTGGCAAATTTAAGGTTATTCCATGCACTAAACTCCTCCAAAAGAATCCATGAAGGATAAGCGGTAGTCAGAGCACATATCTGCCCTGATTCAATCAATTTCGCACCTACTTTGCTTAAGTCCTGCCAAGTAATCGGCGGATGTGTAATACCCGCTTTAGCAAAAGCCTTCTTATTATAAAAAAGTACTGGTGATGAACTATTAAAGGGAAAACCAGCAAGTTTACCATCGACACTATAGTAACCGCTTACCGCTGGCCAAAAATCACTTTGGTCAATTGTAATACCCGTCATTTTTTCAAGTTGATAAAGCGGGATAATCGCACCATTTGAATAGATCATCATTGCCGTACCGATTTCATAAGATACTAACATATTCGGTTGTGTACCTGAGCGATAGGCTGTTGCTGCCGCAGTTAATGCATTTTGATAATTAGATTTATTAATCGCTTCAACATAATAGTTACGCTGACTTTGATTATATTCATTAATAATCTCATCTAAGGCATAGTTTAGCGATCCACCAAATGAATGCCATAATACTAGATGAATTCTATCATCCTGCTGTTGTTTTCCCTCAAACACCGACTTGGCTTTTTGCCAAAAATCTCCTGCAAAAGCCTGTGACAATAGCCCACAGGATAATAACAGCGCGACGCACAAATTGCGCATATAAATTTCTCTCTTGTTATTTAACTACTCAAGGTGTTGATAGGCATGTTACAAAAATATAACAATAACAACAAATGAAAACAATAAGTAAATCTGATCGTGATCATATCCACAATTTCTATTATGAATGAATCAAGAATACTCATCTAAATGGCCCTTTGACAAGTCTCTACCATCAGTTGCTTTTCCAGCCATAGCACTTTTCTTTTTTTATGCTACAATACCGACCAATTTCATGAGCAATCCTAATCCTTGCCACTTGTTATCTGCCGTTTGATAAGCAAATAACACAACAGTGTTGATAAAAATTACTCATGTAATTGGCAAGAGTAATAGTAAGTAAAGTAGGTAAGTAAATGACATTAGTTTCTTTAGCGATAGACTATAAAAAGACTTCTTTAGATGTGCGTGGCGCATTTACCCTCGATAGTGAACGCCTGGGCCAACATTTGAAAACGCTAAAAAAGCAATGTGGCGTTGAACAATGCCTTATTTTATCAACCTGTAATCGCACTGAAATCTACACCGTAATTTCTGAATTAAAACACTTGGATCATGTCATTAATTGGTGGCAACAATCGGCAAAACGCAATGATTTGGACTTAAAAAATTACCTAATCGTGCGCCAAGATACTCATGTTGCGCATCACCTAATGCGTTTAAGTTGTGGATTAGAATCTATGGTTTTAGGTGAACCACAAATTTTAGGACAAATTAAATATGCTTATGCCGAAGCACTTGCCAATAATACGCTAGGAGGTGATCTTAACCGCTTAATGCAAAAGGTTTTCTCTGTAGCAAAACGTGTGCGATTCCATACCGATATTGGGCAATGCCCAGTCTCTGTTGCCTTTTCTGCAGTGACTTTAGCAAAACAAAGCTTAAGCCACTTTGAAGATAAAACTATTCTTATGATCGGTGCGGGAAATACGGCTATGCTGTTGGTAAAACATTTAGCTAGTCTCACTCCAAAACGCCTTATCATTGTCAATCGCACATTACAAAAAGCACAACAACTTGCAATTGAATATCAAGCTGAGGCTTTCTCATTATCTGAACTACCTAAGCTTGCTAAGCAAGCTGATATTATTGTCAGTGCAGTTAATGCCCGTAAGTTGATCTTGACATCTGACATGTTAACCAATACAAATCCTAAAATACTGATTGATTTATCGGTGCCGCGCGTGATTGATCCACTATTTGATCAAATGGATAGCATAACAATCTATTGCGTTGACGATATTCAAGGACTGATTCAAAACAACAAAGCCTTGCGAGAAAAAGCTGCATTACGCGCTGAAAAATGGATCGAAAAAGGCTTAGATGATTATATCAATCAGGAAAAAGCTATTCTTTCGGATAATACAATCAAAGCAATGCGTAGCCAAACGAAAGATATGATTGATGATGAGCTCAATCGCTGCCTTAAACGCTTAGAAAATGGCGAAGACCCCAAAATGGTTTTAGCACGCTTTGCGCATAATGTTAAAAATAAATGGTTGCATACACCAAGCGTGTCATTACGAAATGCTGCCGTTGAAGGACGCAATGACATGCTTAACTTAGCCGAAGAATTTTTTGGCTTAAATACTGGACTATAAAATAATGAAAGACTCCATCAAAAGAAAATTACAAGGTCTAATCGAACGTCATGAGGAAATTGCAGCTCTTTTAGGTGAAGCTGAGATCATCAATGATCAGAATAAATTTCGCGATTTATCCAAAGAGTATGCGCAATTAGAGCCTTTAGTCACTACATTTAAAGCCTATGAACAAGCACATGAAGATATCAAAAGTGCCAATGAAATGCTCAAAGAAAGTGATCCTGATATGAAGGAAATGGCAAAAGAAGAACTCAATTATGCCGAAGAACGAATTGAAACCTTAACTAATAAGCTTGAGATTTTATTATTGCCCAAAGATCCTAATGATGGTGCTAACGTATTTCTTGAGATTCGCGCAGGCACTGGTGGCGATGAGGCGGCTATTTTCTCAGGTGATTTATTTAAAATGTATAGTCGTTATGCTGAAACACAAGGCTGGCGGATTGAGATTGTCAGTCAAAGCGATGGTGAGCATGGTGGCTTCAAAGAAATTATCAGCAAAATATCAGGCGAGAATGTCTACTCGCAACTTAAATTTGAATCCGGCGCACATCGCGTGCAACGCGTACCAGAGACAGAGTCACAAGGTCGCGTGCACACCTCAGCTTGCACAGTCGCCATTATGCCAGAAGCCGATGAAGTCGAAGGGATTGATATTAATCCCGCTGATTTAAAAATAGATACATTTCGCGCCTCAGGTGCTGGTGGTCAGCATGTTAACAAAACAGATTCTGCCATTCGTATCACACATATCCCCACTGGCGTTGTGGTTGAATGCCAAGATCAACGTTCACAACATAAAAACCGCGCGCAAGCGATGTCAATGCTTAAAGCCAGACTCTTACAAGCTGAAATTGACAAACAACAACAAGCGCAATCCAGTCAACGTAAAAGCCTTGTCGGTAGTGGCGATCGCTCTGAACGTATTCGCACCTATAACTACCCGCAAGGGCGCGTGACTGATCATCGCATTAATCTGACACTTTACAAGCTTGAAGAGATAATGCAGGGTGATCTAGGTTCAGTTATTCAGCCACTTATTCACGAATATCAAGCCGATCTGCTCGTGCAAATGTCTGAAGAAAATGCCTAATAAAACCATTCAAGATATTCTATCAATATATAGCAAACAGCTTGAATCAACTTCTAATAGCGCACGAATTGATATTGAACGCTTACTTTGCCATGTATTAAAAGTATCAACGAGTTATTTATACACTTGGTCAGAAAATTCTTTAACTGAAAATGAGTTTCAACAATTTAGTGAGCTATTTGCAAGGCGTCTCAAAGGTGAGCCGGTTGCTTATTTAACAGGTAAGCAAGGTTTTTGGGATCTTGAATTCCTTGTTGATAAACACACACTCATTCCACGCGCGGATACTGAAGTGCTTATTGAGACGATTCTTAACAAGTTCACACAGCACAATAAACTGCAAGTGCTTGATTTGGGTACAGGCAGTGGTGCAATTGCCTTAAGTCTTGCTCATGCCCAACCTGATTGGCAAGTAACTGCTATTGACTACTGTGAGAAGGCACTTAAAGTTGCTATTTACAACAAAGATCATTACCAGTTAAACAATGTAAAACTTCTGCAAGGCAACTGGTATCAGCCACTCACTGATGAACAATTTGATATTATTGTCTCCAACCCACCTTATATTGATCAATCAGATCCGGCACTATGCGCGCATGTTCATCAATATGAACCAACTACTGCACTTATTGCT
The DNA here is from genome assembly GCF_003574425.1 of Cysteiniphilum halobium. Classification (GTDB taxonomy): domain Bacteria; phylum Pseudomonadota; class Gammaproteobacteria; order Francisellales; family Francisellaceae; genus Caedibacter; species Caedibacter halobius. The sequence goes on from NZ_QLIU01000022.1 coordinate 7,623, forward strand.
AAAAATAATGGTTTAGCTGATATAGAGCATATTATTTGTCATGGCAAAGCACATTTAAAAGAAAATGGTTTTATGATTATTGAGCATGGCTTTCAACAGGCTCAAAGTGTACATGATATCTTTAGCACTTATGATTATAAAAACATCCAACATTATCATGATTTAAATGGACATATTCGTGCAACCAGTGCAAAAAATTGATTATAAGCTTAGGCATTCACTTAAAAGTACGTGCCTTGAGTGCAAGTCGCAGAGCACCCTTTGAAACAGCATACTTAATGTACCGCTTGTGAATCATTTGCAATTGCCGTTAAATAGGAGATTGCTGTAGCAACTTATTGATATCAAAATCATTCATTATTGTGCTCCTTATACCGTATAGCTAGTGCGCCACATTGGTGAGGTTTTATCTATTAAAGCAGTCACTTGAGTCTTAGGTAAAGTATTAAAAAAGGTCAAACCAGTGCGCTGCTCTACATCCTTGATCGATACACGATATTTTGTAACATCTTTCTTATCCACTCGAGCATTTGGCATAATAAAGGCAATCGCCTTATCCTGTTTTGGCGCATAGACTACTTTGAAAAAATACTCTGGCACCCAAATTTTATTTTTACCAATTGTTTTATGCGTTTTGCTATTTTTGAAAACAGGTCCTGTATAAACATAGACTTCCTTGTACATTTGTGCCCAAAAACGCACATCAGACTCAAGCTTCGCCCAACCCTGACGGTTAAGTCCACTCTTCTGCGGCGACATATTTGATAAGTAAAATGACTGCTTAGCACTTGTTTTATTAAAATCCATCGCAGCATAAGGTGCCAAGTGCCCACGATCATAACCACTACGCTTATAGTCTGATAACTCAGCACGATACTTTTCCGGCACTTCCATGTCAGGCTTAAACTCATCATGACGTTTTAGTTTGCTTGATACTGATTTAGCTGTTAAACGATAGGCAACCCAGCTTGGTTGCTTAGTCTCATAATTATAGGCAGAAACATAACCCTCACGGCAAAGATATAAATTGACTTTACCACCGGGGTTACCATATTTTAAAAAGTCATTGCAGTAATTAGCTGCTAGCGGGATGGCTTTATTTATACCTTTATCAGCTACTGGTTTAGCTGTTGTTGCAAATAAACCATTCATTGCAGAAACTGCTAGTAAAATAGCAGCTGTGTATTTAAGGATATTTTTTAGCATGTATTATGTATGTTGTACGCGGGAGTTATAGCGTAAGGCAAAACAAAGAGAGAAGCAATGGACTAACAACAGCAAATATTACAAAGTTTGATCAAGTATGCATAAATTTAGATTATATTTAGCTGCCCCGACTTTTTGACTAAATGCTTTATTTCATCAATAATAGTCAAAAAATGTTCGTCCGCACTAATACATATGTTGCTTCAGAAAATTAACTATCTCTGGCGCCTTATTGCAACAGGGTTTTGTTTTTTATTATTTGCTATTGGTGGATTGTTATTAGGCTACTTGATTATTCCTATAACATTACTTATTGCTAAAATCATTCATTCAAAACAGCAAAAAAAACATATTGCACAATTTTGTATTTATTTAACTTTTCGTTTTTTTACCGCTACAATGTCTTGCCTGGGGCTTATTCGCTATCGCTTTATTGGTTTCGATCAATTAAAACAAGATAAAGGTACATTAATCATTGCCAATCACCCAAGTTTGATTGATTATGTTTCAATTGTTTCTAAATTACCCTTTTGTGATAATATTGTCAAAGCTGAACTTTGGCATAATAAATTTGTACATCGCGTTATATCAAGCGCAGGTTATATACCTAATATCAACCCTGAGCAAACTTTTAGTGATATTAAAGCAACTTTACATGCAGGCAATAATTTACTGATCTTTCCTGAAGGAACACGCTCTATTCCAAATACACCGATACAACTAAAAAGAGGTGCAGCACAAATTGCTATTCGCGCACAAGCACCAATTCGTATTATTCATTTAAGCTGTATTCCCAGTACACTAGCAAAAAATGATAAATGGTATAAAATACCCGCGAGAAAACCCGTTTTTACGTTAACAGTTAAGAATCTTATTGATACGCAAACACTTTTGAACGAGTGCAATCAACTTCCTTCTGTTGCCGCAAGACGGTTAACAAAAATATTACAACAACAATTACAAGGTCATATTGATTAATGAGCAACGCCCTACTTGAACTAGAATTAAAAGAATTAATTATTAATGTGCTGAATTTAGAAGACATTACCATTGAAGACATTGCCAGCGATATGCAGTTATTTGGTAATGAGCTTGGATTAGACTCCATTGATGCATTAGAGCTTGGGGTTGCGCTTAAGAAAAAATACAATATCGAACTAAGCGAAGAAACAGACGATGTTAAAAAACACTTTGAATCAGTTAAAACACTGGCACAATTTATTGCCGCACAAAATAACAAGGAATAAGGAATGAGTACCTCAAAAGAGCAAATTCATCAGGAACTTCAAGGGACTTTTGCTGAACTATTTGAGCTTGATCCGCAAGATGTTACCCTTGAAGCACGTCTATATGAAGATCTTGATCTAGATAGTATTGATGCAGTGGATCTTATTGTTTATTTGCAAGGTAAAACCGATAAACAATTTAAACCTGAAGAATTTAAATCTGTTAAAACCGTCGATGATATCGTCACTATTATTGACCAAAAAATTAATCATAAATAATGTCTCTTCATAGATTAACTACTTTTGTCATTGCTATTATTCTTCTGTTATATCCATTTCTCATTTTTTTTGGCATACAGTTTCTATCAGTTAAAGGATTAAGCTTAATCGTTCTTTGTCTCTTTGGATTACGTGCAGTTTTTAGTCATACAAACAATCATGCCATTATACCTAAATATGCATTGTTTTTACTTTCAGGAGTCGGTATTGCTATTAGTACATTAGGAATGTTGTCTCATAATATTGTGTTCATTAAACTTTATCCTGTTGCTATGAATGTCATTTTTTTTAGTATTTTTTTTGTTTCTTTATTTGCACAAGAAAACATTATTTATCAGTTCGCTAAAAAAATAGCACGTCAACCATTACCCTACTTTGTAACTGCATACACACGTAAAGTCACCATTGCTTGGTGCCTTTTTTTTATTTTAAATGCTCTGGTTTCCTGCTATACAGCTTTGTTTAGTTCATTACATATTTGGACGCTTTATAATGGATTGATTTCTTATATTTTAATTGGTGTGTTTTTTGTTTGTGAATTTATTGTGCGTCTTCTTATAAAGAGAAAGAATAACAAATGACAAACTATTTAGATTTTTTATTTCAACACTCAAAAGATGATCAAACTATTTTTTGCCATGGCAAAAAAAATAATTTACCAACACAACTTGGTGAAATCAAACAACATATATTCCTACTAGCTCACTATTTAAAAGAACAAAAAGAAACTTCTATTAGTTTATATTGCGAAGATGTCTATCATTTTTATATTGGTTTTTTTGCGACATTAATTTCACATAAATCCATTATACTTCCTCCTAATAATACTCATGGTGTTTATGATGATATTGCCAATAGCCAAGATATTGCTACGCTTTATTTTGATGAACCGCAACAATGCTTTTGTTTTAATAAAAAGCCAATTGATTTTAGTAGCAATGATATATTGGTTAAGACTAAATATTCACCCACAAGTGCTCACCGTGCCCTGAGCGTAAGTCGAAGGGTAATCACACTTCATAGAGGCTTCGACTTACGCTCAGCCAACGCTTACACAATCAAAGTGGGCAGGAATATGGTCATAGCCAATATATTTAAGGATAAAATAGATGATTGTCTATTTACCCAAGATATTATTTTTTTTACCTCAGGTTCTACAGGAAAACCTAAAAAAATCACTAAGAAATTTAAACACTTAATCAATGAAGTTAGTATCTTAAATAACTTTTTTTATCTTGATAAAGAGCAGATGGTTACTAGCAGTGTTCATCATCAGCATTTATATGGTTTTGTTTTTTATTTTCTATGGCCCTCCTTAATAGGACAGCCTATCTATAGTCAGCGAATTGAATTAAGTGAGGAGTTAGCTCAATTAAGTACTACAAATCACCAATTTATTTTTATCTCAAGCCCTGCACTTTTATCGCGTTTAACCTTTCAAAAAAACCTTTCTAATATTACTTGTTTCAGTGCAGGTAGTTTATTAAAAAGTGAAATAGCACTGAGCTTAAATAAGCATTTAAAGTTAACCATTAATGAAATATTAGGTAGCAGTGAAACCGGCATTATTGCTTGGCGCCAACAACTCAATGATCCACTTTGGCAGTGCTTTGATGATGTGCGAATCACACAAAATGGTGATCATAGCTTACGTGTTTATGCTGATTCTTTTCTCGAACCTTTTATTGATACAGGCGATCTGATCGAATTAATTGAACTTAATCGATTTATTTTACAAGGACGCAAAGGACGTATTGTAAAACTTGAAGACAAACGCCTATCACTAACTGAACTTGAATCAAAACTTAAAACACACACTTGGGTTAATGATTGTTATGCCTTAAAACTTGAAAAATCGCGCGAATATATTGGTGTTTTTATTGTGTTATCACTATCAGGTAAACAGCAAAAAGAGCACCTGACTGTCTTAGCATTCAATAATACTTTGCGTCACTTTTTAAGTCACTGGTTTGAGAAAATATTATTACCTAAATCTTTTCGCTATGGTGATGAAATCCCTTTAAATTCACAAAGTAAAATCGATCATGAGGCAATTTTGCAATTATTTATACCTTAAAACTTAAGTTTACAAGTTTAGATCAACGTATTATTATTTGCTAAAAATTAGACAATATCATTTTCTAGCATGACTAACATCAACTATCAATACCACCATATGGGTATTCCAACGACTGAAAAGCATCTCGATGAACGCTATAGCTCATCATTTAAAATGTACACTACTAAAGGACATAATCCTTTTCGTATTCAATACCATCGTTTTGAAGAAGGATGTCCTCTGCATCCGCTTATTCAGACTAAAGTTCATGTCGCTTTTAAGGTCAATGATCTAGCAGAAGCCATTAAAAATCAACAAGTTATTATGGCGCCGTATGAGCCTTTTACAGGATTTAAAGTTGCCATGATCGAAGTAGAAGGTGCACCTATTGAGTTGATTGAAACAACATTAAGCGAACAAGAAATCTGGGATGATGATCATAAAAATTCGGTTATTTATCCTGAAAACAGCAATCCATAACCATGAATGGTTATAGTTTGGGGTGTTTGTTTGATATGTTACACAAAGCTAATATCAACACTTAACCCAAGTACCGCAGCAGCACGCTGCAAGGTATTAATGGTTAAGTTTCTTTTATATACCCATCATTAATCATGCTGAAAACCTTATATTTCCAAGGTTTTTATAGTCTTAAGAAAAATTTTTAATTTTTTTTATAAAAATACTAACACTTTTAAAATCCTTGACTATACTAGAGATGTGTCAGGTGAGTCGTCATCCTCCCTCCCCTCCTTAGATAACCTTTATGTCGTCAAGCACATAGAGTGACTCACCTGCACAATGATTGCTTAACTTACTCTTTTTTCTCCTGTTCTATAATCTTTCTAAGATCGCTTTTAATAGCTGATAGAATTCACTAACCGTGTCTACTTTTACTTTCTCATCGGGTGAATGTGCAGCTTCAATCGTTGGTCCTATTGAAACCATATCCATATTAGGATATTTGTGGGCAATCGCACCACACTCTAAACCAGCATGGATAGCTTTGATATTAGCTTCTTTACCATAAAGTGAAAAATAGCTCTCTTTGGCAATTTTAAGCACCTTAGAGCTCATATCTGGCTTCCAACCAGGAGATAACTGAGATTTATCAAAAATCGCATTATTTTGAATTGCTATGCGTTTTATCGATTGCATAAAACTATTTATCGCTAAACTATTATCACTGCGTGTATACACCGTAACAACAATATCACCATCTTTTAATTTGATTGATGAAAGATTATTTGAGCTTTCCACCAGATTTGGCATTGCTGGACTCATTGCTAAAACACCGGAATGGATGCTTGTTAAAGTATTTAATAAACGACATTTTAAATCATCATTGAGTGCTTTTTTCTCAGTAGCTATCTCTTTGATCGTTAATGAAAAATTAGGTTCATTTTTTTGGTGAATATCAAACCAACTAAGATAATAATGGGTTAACGTTTCCTTTATTTTCTCTACATCTTCGGTTTTACAAGAAATAATAGCCTTAGCTTCACGTGGAATGGCATTTGGTAGATTACCTGCTTTGATTTCGTTGATATTATAAAAATCATTTTGGTCAAGTTCATCAAGCATCATACTTATAAACTTTGCAGCATTAATACGCGGCTTATCAATATCTAAACCAGAATGACCACCTTTAAGACCATTAACAATAATTTCAATACTTTTAAGTAAAGAGGATTGCTCAACTGTTTCATTTTTGAATGTCATTGTTGCTGATTGTGACCCTGCACAACCGACATAAATATCTCCCCAACCTTCCGTATCTAGATTGATCATAGTATTAGCTGTTAATAAATCCTTACTTAAATTATTCGCACCAATTAACCCTCTTTCTTCTGAAGCGGTAATTAATATTTCAAGTGCTGGGCGCTTGAGACCTTTATCTGTTGCTACTGCCATTGCTGCGGCAATGCCTATGCCATTATCAGCACCCAGTGTTGTACCCTTTGCTTTAAGCCAACCATCAACAAGCTCTAGCTGCAAACTATCATTTAGAAAATCAAATGTTATCTCTTTGTTTTTTTCACAAACCATATCTTTATGCGCTTGCAAAACAAGCGGTTTATGTGATTCATACCCCTTGGTTGCAGGTACATAAATCACAATATTATCCGCCTGATCAATCTTCGTTTTAAAGTTATTTTTTTCAGCCCAATCCAATAAATAAGCTTTGATTTTTTCTTCATGGAAAGTCGGTCTTGGAATCTCGGTTATTTCAATAAAATATTGCCATATAGGTTGATTTTTTAATGTCTCAATATTTAACTCATCTGCCATTTCTACTGCTGTTGTCATCATATTACTCTGTACTTTATCTACAAAAATTTCGCTGTATTTTAGCAGATGCCTTATACTAAAAAAAGCAACACAAACAACCTTTCTTGGTAGTCTATACTGAAGATTCGCTATATAAAAAGAAAAGAAATAATAAAAAGAGGGTTCTAAACAATGAAAAATACTAACTTATTACGGCTATCAATCTCTTGGCTTTTTGCTATTAGTTTAGCTTCTTTTATAATCAGCTGCTCTAAGAATACGAAACCAGTGACAAGCAAACCTGATTTTCAAGCAATTAGTAATGTAAATGACCGCAAACAAGCATTTATAGATTATATGTTGCCATTTATTCATCAAGTACAAAAGGATGTTTTAACACATCGTCAATCACTAGAAAGTATATTAGCAGTTCTTAAACAAAATAGAAGAATCTCTAAATCACAGCAAAGACAATTATCTATATTATGCCAACAGTACAAAGTTAACTTTGAGCAAAATGCACTTATTCAAGTTGTAAAGGAGCTATTGGTTAAAGTCAATACGGTCCCAACAAGCATGGTACTTGCACAAGCAGCGATTGAAACAGGTTGGGGCACCTCACGATTTGCAGTCGATGGCAATAATTATTTCGGTCAGCATTGCTTTACCAAAGGTTGTGGTATTGTTCCTAAACAACGTACACCTGGTGCTATCAATGAAGTACAAGTTTTTCTATCACCTAAAGATAGTGTACAGTCTTATTTTAATCTGTTAAATACAGGTACTAATTTTCAAGAATTTCGTGAATTACGTGCAAAGCTCACGCGAGAAGATAAGCCAATAACCGGTAAAGATCTTATTAAAACGCTCGTTCATTATTCAGAACTTAAAGATGGTGAATACGAAAAACGTATTATTTCAACCATGGATTACAACAACCTATATCAATATAACTGATATACCGCTTGTAAAATGGTTAATGAACGGTATATTACTGGTTTAGCTTACATCTCGGCACACACATCATCTATTACCGCTGCTTCCTTCCGGACCTGACGGGGTTCATAAACTAGTGTCGCAAGAGAACCAAACCAGCGGTTGCCATTATTCATATTTTTAAAAGTCTTTTCAATCTTTATTTTGTAATAATTCACAGATTACCTCTTTGGTGTTTTTATATTTAATAAAATATTCACAATAAATGTTTGGAAGTATTATATCTGTTTATAAAAGTTTTTATTGAGTGTTTTATTTTTTTATTCTTATCCACTTTCTTTTTACTCTTTCCATATTTATTTTTTTAAAAAGAGGATTTATTTTATATTGTTTTTTCTGTTATTGGTTTGTGGATATTTGTGGATAAGTTAGTTAAAGGCCTTTTATTATAAAGCTTGCAGTTGTGTATAGTTTTGTGGACAGCTGTGTGTATTTCCTGTTTGTACTATGTGAGTCGTTTATCCTTTTTGGATGTCTATCTTTTTTCCACAAAAAAATCCAAAAGGATATGAACATCCTTGTGCACAGGATTATTCACAATGCAATTAACAAGTAATTCACACAGATATCCACAAAGTTATCCACAGACTTTCATAGCAAGCATTGCATGCTGTGAAAGCTTTGATATAATCCGAAGTTAATTTAAAAATATAAATTTTTTCTAGCATATTTAATGGTTTAAATTCTTGTTAGAAAGCCTTGATATATATAGGATGCATTGTAAATATGAATGTTTGGTCACAATGTTTGGATTATTTAAAAGACAACTTGTCTGAACAAGAGTATAGAATATGGATAACACCATTAAAAACAAATGATCAAGGTAATTTATTCACAATTTATGCACCGAATAATTATTTTCTTGGTTGGGTTAAAACCAAATACGAATATGTTCTTGTGGATACCTTGAAAAAATACAAAAAAAATCATCATTTAATTGTTGAGTTTTCAGTAAAAAAGAGTAGTGACTGTCAAATTGTGGATATACAAAGCACAGCGACGCAAGCACAAGTGGTAAAAAGTAGTGTAGGCCCACAAACTGATCTTTTTACTAAGAATGTTCCAGCTACGCCTTTAGTTGTGGATGCCTTAGTTGAGAATGATGACTTTGCAAATGATCAAAATGAATTTGAAGTGGATGAAAATACAGGTATTTCTAGAGAGCTTTATGGTTTTGATGAAGCATTATCTGTTCCAAAAGATCAAAAGCGTGTTGATTTTGGTTCACCGTTAAAAAAAGAATATAATTTTGATAATTTTGTTGTCGGTAAAGCAAATGAAGTAGCACGTGCTGCAGCTATGCAGGTTTCTATTAATCCAGGGTTGGCCTATAATCCATTATTTATCTATGGTGGCAGTGGTTTAGGTAAAACACATTTAATGCATGCCATAGGTAACTATGTACTATACAATAATCCAACAGCAAAAGTATTATATGTGACATCTGAGCGTTTTGTTAAAGACTATGTTGATGCTGTACGTTTACATTCTGGAGATGAGTTTCAGAATTTTTATCGATCAGTCGATGTGTTATTAGTCGATGATATCCAATTTATTGCCGGTAAAGCGGGTTCTCAAGAGGAGTTTTTTCACACATTCAATACTTTGCTTGAGAATGGTAAACAGGTTGTTTTATCTTGTGATAAATACCCCAAGGAAATCCCTAAATTAGAAGAGCGCTTGGTCTCACGCTTTGGTTATGGTTTGACCGTAACCATTGATATTCCTGATCTTGAGACGCGAAGTGCTATTTTGTTACATAAGTCAAGTCAATTTGGGAGACCTATTGATCAAAATGTGGCGCTTTTTATGGCAAAGCATATTCGTTCAAATGTAAGAGAATTAGAAGGGGCATTAAGAAGAGTACTTAACTATGCCCAATTTAACAAAAAAGCTATCGATGAAAAACTTGCTTATGAATGCTTGAAAGATGTTATTTCTATCCAGGATAAAATTGTCAAAGTAGACAATATTCAGCGTGTTGTTGCAGATTATTATAATATTAAAATTACGGATTTATTATCAAAACAAAAAAGTCGTGATGTCGCGCGGCCAAGACAAATGGCAATGGCGTTAGCCAAAGAATTTACCAATCATAGTTTGCCTGAAATTGGCGGCTTTTTCGGTGGTAGAGATCACACTACGGTTTTACATGCTGTCAGAACTATAAAAAAACTGATCGTCAATAATGTTGATATACAGGATGATTATCAAAACTTATCGCGCAAATTAGCGCATTAATTTCCAGGGGATATATGATGTTACAATTTACACTTTCTCGCGATGCATTGTTAAAGCCATTACAAGGTCTAGTATTGATTGCTGAAAAAAAACATACAATACCAGTGCTTAGCTCAGTATTATTTATTATAAAGGAGGGTAAGCTACGTCTAAAAGCTTCTGACTTAGAGACGGAAATTGTTGGTTATGTTGAACTTGAACAAGCATCTCACGATGGTAGTATCGCAATTCCTGCTAAAAAGCTTCATGATATTATACGTAATTTACCAGAAGGCGCATCGGTTAAAATTACAGAAGAAGAAAATGGGCGTGTATTAATTGCTTGTAATCGTAGTAAATTTACCATGTCAGTCTTGAAGGCATCCTCCTTTCCAGTGATGAATGAAGATACTGGTAGAGCAATGTTTAAGTTATCATATGCTCAGCTTAATTCAGCGATTAAGCGTGTAAAATTTGCCATGGCAAATAATGATGTGCGCTATTTTTTAAATGGTATGCTATGGGAAGTTAACAACGATCGATTTCGCACAGTTGCCACGGATGGACATCGCATGGCAAGCTCTGAAATCTTGATAGAAGATACTTTCTTAGATAGTCTACAAATTATTGTACCAAGTAAGGCTATTAAAGAGCTAGAGCGTACTTTATCAGCATCTGAAGATGCCGAAATTGAAGTGCAAATTGGCAAAAACTATTTCAGAATCATCTTGCCCGATTTTCAGTTTACATCAAAACTTATTGAAGGGCGTTTTCCTGATTACACAAGAGTGGTTCCACCGAATAATACTAAGTTGTTAGTAGCTAATCGAATTGAATTAAAGCAAGCATTATTGCGCACAGCTATCCTCTCAAATGAAACTTATCGTGGTGTGCGCTTAGAACTTAAGGATAATACTTTGTTATTATCAGCAAATAATCCCGAGCATGAAGAAGCACAAGATCAAATGGAAGTGAAATATAGTGATCAACCAATGGAGATTGGGTTTAATGTTAATTATCTTCTAAATATTGTTGATGTCTTAGATTCTGAAGATATTGATTTTTATTTTGATAATCCACAAATGAGCCTGCTTATTAAAGATAGTGATAGTCGTAGTACCTATGTAGTGAGTCCAATTAAGTTATAAATTTTTGATTACCTATTTTCACCTACCGTTTCATATTTTTCGTTCAATTTCTAATGCCGCTTTATGTTATATTCTCAATTGCTGGGATAAACAAAAAAGGAGTTAATATATGGAAAAGAAAGTTGTAGAAATACCATTAGAAGAAAGAATAGCTGAACAAAATGTCTATTGGTAATTATGTAAGCATTGTTTCACTAAAAATATTAACAAGGAGTTAATTATGGAAAAGAAAGTTGTGGAAATACCATTGGAAGAAAGAATAGCTGAACAAAATGTCTATTGGTAATTTATGTAAGTATTGTTTCACTAAAAATATCAACAAGGAGTTAATTATGGAAAAGGAAGTTGTAGAAATACCATTGGAAGAAAGAATAGCTGAACAAAATGTCTATTGGTAATTATGTAAGTATTTTTTCACTAAAAAAATATCAATAATGTAATTTATTTCTATGCGGTCGTAGACAGAGTACCACGGGGTGAGCCCGTGGGTATCTATTCATTTTTTATATTAAGGGTTTATATGGATTACCATGTTTATTTTGATAAGCTTTCAAAACGTCAATTAATTACTTTATGTGATGGAAAAAACTCTAGAAAAATTTTAGAGGAATTTGGATTTAAAGATATAAGGTCTTTTGATAAGTATAATCACCAGAAAGATGGTGTTTGTTTTGCTCTTCTAGAACATTATGAATCACTTGATAAAATGAAAGAGTGGTGGGGAGTATCAAAATCATTGATTTCTCATATTGCTCTCGCTAAATTTAATACTGATCTAAAAACAATAAAGTACAGTTTAAATAATCTTTTTAATGGCCGTGCATTAGAATCATTAGAAAGAAGAAAAAAATTTTATGCGTTTATTGAAAATTCAAATAAGATAACCATTAACTCACAGAAAAGTCAGCTTAATATTTTTGTATCTGATGAAATTGAAGTAGCTAATAAAGATGAAATTTTAAACCAAGGGTGGGTTTACTCTATTGCTGAATGGTTTGAATCTTCTATTGTTAATATTAAAAGCTCAAAATCTTCATTTTCTCTTTCTGGTTCCATGCCATTTTCAGGATTTATATACCTATGTAACAATCAAGCTTTAAAATCACAAAAACATGTAATAGATAAGCTTAATGAATTATTAAAAGAAGCATCCTTAAGTAAGAATAACTACTTAGTAATTGAAGATGGGGAAATATCAAATATTATTATAAATGGTAATTCACATATTAATTTTTTCAAAGAAACATACAATAAGGAACGTTTCCTATACCCAACTGAATTTGCATTTGGTTGCTTAACTCAAGAAGGAAAAAACTCCGTTGATTGGAGTCAAAACTCATTAATTAATGAAAGCACATATGGTTTTCATGTTGGAATAGGAATGGGCAAAGAAACTCCTCATCTTGACTTTATTTGCCCATTTTCGAAAGAAATTTTAGTTAAGAGCAATAATTCGGAGCTTTACGAACTAAATTTCAGGTAAGAGGATATCCTTGATATTAAGTAAACTCAATGTTTTTGGGCTATGCTAAAATTGGGAATAGTCATGTAAAATCTGCAAAAATAGACTAAATTATAGGCGACCAAGCATTATGGTTACTAATCAATTCGGTTATATAACTAGTGGTGCATTTTCACCAATCTATAAAACGGATGTTGTTTATGCCTGTTTGTTTACTGAATATAGCGCGCTATCTGAATTTTATGCTTTTTCAGAGGAGCGAAGTATAGTCTTTAAAAAAAGATGCATGATCGAAGTCTCCGTGTGATAATCTGGCTAAACTTATTTGCTATTTTTGATTATTAAACTTATATTAGCTCTTGTCGCAAATATACAGAAAAAGCACATCGATTTGTCTATGGCAGATGGCGTGTTTTGGCATAATATTTTAAAAAAATATGCACTATACATTTAGTTTACATTGGTATAATACTGCAAAATGTTTTATGGGCGGTATACAACAATGTGGGACAGGAGGAATAAAATGATTAAAATAATTTCAGTTGAAAAATTGGCTGAGCTTATACATAAACATGGGTTAAGACAATATTTAGTTGACTTAATGACAACCTTAAAAGGCGACTTCTTGCGCTGGCAGGAGTTTGATAAAATCCCTCGACCAGCATTTCATGTGCCAGATGGTGTTATTGAGTTAATGCCGACAGCGGATAAAGAGTTATTTGCCTATAAGTATGTTAATGGACACCCAAAAAATCCATTACAGAATAAGCAAACGATTGTGGCAACGGGACAGTTATCTAAGGTCGCTGATGGTCATCCATTATTGATATCCGAAATGACCGTTTTAACAGGGTTGCGTACAGCAGCAACTTCAGCGTTAGCGACAGACTATTTAGCACGTAAAGACGCAAAAACCTTAGCCTTAATTGGAACGGGTGCACAAAGTGACTTTCAAGCATTAGCAACAGCCATTGTGCGTGATATTAAGACCATTCGTTATCATGATATCGACCCACAGGCGATGCGTCGTTTTGAGAAAAATATGCAAGCTTATGATTTTGAATTAATCCCTTGTTCAAGCAATGAAGAAGCTGTTAAGAATGCTGATATTATTACGGTTTGTACCGCTTGCAAAGCGCATGCTGTTGTTATTGAGAATGCTTGGGTCAAAGAAGGTGTGCATATCAATGGTTTAGGTGGTGATTGCCCTGGTAAAACAGAGTTGGATCAAGCGATACTACCACGCGCTAAAGTAGTGGTTGAGTTCTTTGAACAATCTTTTATTGAAGGTGAGATTCAACACTTTACGGAAGATGAAGCAAAGAAAATTGTTTATGCCGAATTATGGCAGCTTATCTCAGGTGAAAAACAAGGGCGTATCAATCAGAATGAGATTACTGTATTTGACTCAGTCGGTTTTGCTTTGGAAGATTTTTCGGCATTGAAGCTTACACATCAATTGGCTGAGAAATACAATATCGGTGTGCCGATGAATATGATTCCTGCACTAAAAGACCCCAAGGATTTGTTCTCTGTATTAAATAACAACACAGATAATAGTGCACTACAAATCAAAGAGGTGCATGCTAATGTCTAGCTATCGTTTTATAGGCGCAAGTGTTGGCAACTGTGCCGGTATCGTTGGTTGTGAGCAGGCACCAGATCGTGTGAAAACTAAGTTGCAATTAGAGCAGCTGTGGCAAAAGACGGTTTATTTTGAAGGGTCACAAAGACGTCTTTTAGCGCTTAATGCATTAAATACATTTTCAACTGAGCTTGCCCAGGTAACAAAAAATGTTATTGAGCAAGGGGATAAGTTTATTACCATTGGTGGTGATCACAGTTGTGCGGTAGGTACTTGGTCAGGTGTTCATGCTGCCACTGGAGAGTTTGGACTTATTTGGATAGATGCACATATGGATGCACATACCACTGAAAGCTCGCATAGTGGTAATTTGCATGGTATGCCAGTAGCTGCATTAATGGGCTATGGCGATGATAAAATGACAAAAATATTATCAGATAATCCTAAACTTAAACCTGAAAATGTTGTCTTAATCGGTATTCGTTCATTTGAAGAGCCTGAGCAAGCAATTTTGAAAAGTTTGGGTGTTCAAGTCTTTATGATGGAAGATGTGCATGCACTTGGTTTTAAACATTGTTTTGACTCCGCGATGAAGCATTTTAAATCAAAAGAAATTCCTTTTGGTATTAGCTTTGACTTAGATGGCTTGGATCCACAGTATCTTGATGCATTAGGCACACCGGTTGAAGATGGGGTTTCGCTTCCTGATGTTTTAGCAAGTTTTAAAGACATGCCAAAAGAGCAGCTGATTGGTCTTGAAATTACTGAATATAATCCAACCTTAGATCATAACGATAAAGGTGTTGAAGTAATGGCAAATATCATTGCTGCAATCACGGAGAATGACAGTTTTTTGTCAGAAAATAACGGTGAGTTTGCATCGTTATTTATATAAGAAATTGTGACTGATAAAACACTGTTCAGTTATCTATGAAAATGCTTCAATAGTCTCCTAATATCTAAAATAACAAAGGATAGCGTAGATGCTAGCAGAGCAAAAAATAGATCGATATTACGTGATAGGTAATCCCGTTAAACATAGTTTATCACCAAAGATTCACACAGATTTTGCTTCTCAAACAGGACAAATTATGCGTTATGAGGCATTAGAGATTTGTCCTGATAATTTAGAGCAAACCTTGAATGTGCTGCGCCTTGATCCTATGGTGAAAGGCTTGAGCGTTACCTTGCCGTTTAAAGAAGCATTATACCACTATTGCGATAAATTGGATGATTTAGCACAAGAAGCCGAAGCAGTTAGCAATGTCGTTATCAATAGCAATCGTGCGTTTATTGGTTTAAATCTTGATGGCTTGGGCTTGGTAAATGATATTAAAAATAATTTAAATATTAGCTTACAAAACAAGCGAATTCTAATCCTGGGCGCTGGAGGTGCGGCTAAAGGTATTCTAGGAGCTATTGTGCGTGAAAACCCTAAAAGTATTACAATTACTAATCGTACCAAAGAAAAAGCATACAGCCTAGTAGCACGCTCTACAAATAGTGCTATCAAACTTCACGCCTGTGCATTGGATGAGATTGAAGGTGAGTTTGATATCATCATCAATGCAACTTCTGCTAGCGTTGCTAAGGAAAATTTACCGTTACAACTTAATAATTTCGCTAGTAATGCTTTGGCATACGATTTAATGTATGCGCCAAATGGCACGGTTTTTACCACATGGTGTCAGTCAAACAATATTAAGGCAATAGATGGTAAGGGCATGTTGTTGGAGCTAAGTAAAATAGCCTTTCAACATTGGCGTGGAGTGGAGGTTCAGTAATTCAACTTGATGCGTAAAATCATTTGTTGCATGTAACGTATGATTAAACCACAATTGTTACATTACTAGGGAAGATTTGGCTTGTAAATTTGATTAGGTGGTTAATAAATCGTTTGATGTTGAGGCGTCAGTCGTTGCCTTGGCTAATCTAATGCTTTGACATCACTAAATTCAATCAGCATTTGATTGCCTTGCGATTCATTGACAAATATGCGTGAAGCATATTGTGTGCCGGTCATTTCAATACTTTGAATGGCTTTATTAAGAGGTGCACCTAGTGGTTTAAGGGCAATATGCCAAGTGTCACCTTTTTGCATAAAGTAGATTTTAAAATACTGTTTTAAAGCATCTGCATTACCTTTGAATATCGATAAGAACACGGTGGTAAAGGAGAAAACGATGGGTTGTTCTTTTTTGGTGATAACAACAGCTATCTTACCTTCTATAGATTGCTTAATACTATTTTCAGTAACGATCAGAGTTGACTGAAAGGGCTTCTTTTGCAGCCATTTTAGGCCATTTGCTTTTGATAACTCAAAGCGACCACTGGATTTAAGTGGTTTAGATAGCAGCTTCATAAAGCGAGTTTGTGTGAAGTTCCCTGTTACATAACTGATCTGTGCTTGCTGTTTTTGAACTTTAGCAAATGCTTGTTCATTCTGTGCTGAGAGCGGATGATCAAAGATATTACCTATTGTGGCATAAGCAAAACTAAATAACATAGGTAACACGACAAAAGTTGTACATACGCGTTTTAAAAAACAGTTAATCATGATAAAACCCTTCAATTTTTTGAATCAGAATCTTAAAGCGCACAACGTGTGATCTTCAAGTATTTGAAAATGGCCGTATCAATGAATTTTTAAGCTATCAATATCGAAAAGTGATATCACTATATCGGTGATATGCATGATGGATTTATTCATCATTATGCAGCCAAAAATCAAAAAAATTAAACCACTGTGTTGAGTATTTTAAGCAATACTCGCCAAGGAAGTCACTATATTGTTGCACATAATCCGTTAATCTCTCATCGCGTATGTTGCGTGGTAATTTAATAAGCTTGGCAAAAGGCTTAAAAATAACGTCAAATTGTTTGCCGTTTTTAAGGCACAACATCGTATAAACGGGTACCTTAAGCAGATGTGCTAATAAAAATCCACCTTGTGGAAAGTAGGCGTCTTTTCCTAAAAATTTGGCTTTTATCGTACGCCGATTATTGGTGATATGCGTGGCAGGTGTGCGATCACAAGCGATAATAAGAATTTCACCTTGATCCATTTTTTGTTGCAACTGCATTGCTAGCGTCATATCAAAATGACTAATGGAAATTAAGCTTAATTGTGAACTTGGATTAATTTGCGATAATGCGTCATTAAACTTTTGCGCATGTTGGTTAAACACAAGGGCATTGATCCTACTATTGGGATATGAGTTGGAAATCGCACGCATCACCTCAATTGTACCTAGGTGGGCGGTAAATATAATTGTTCCTTTTTTTTGATCAATGCGCTCGATTAGCTCATGACGGTTAGCAAAGTTTAAATTTTTACGTGTAATCTGCCCATTCCAAACAGCTATTTTATCAACCAAACTCTTACCAAAGTTGATAAAAATAGGCAGTGGCTTGACAGATATATCCATATGCTGTGCCTTTGCATAAGCTTGCACGTTTTGACAATACCTATTGATTGCTTGTCGCGACTTACGGCTAGACAGATAGAAATACCATACTACAGGGTAGGTCAAAATATATGCGAAGCGTCGACCAAAAAACTTCACTGTCCATAATGTCAGCTTAAGCCCGATAATGCTGCCTTTCTCATGACGCTTTGACCAGTGAGTATTTTGAGGTTCTACTTTTTCTGAACTATGCATGGTTTTTTGTTTTGCATTTGAAATAACGTCGTGGCATATGGTAAAACATACCAAAAAAAAGTCGAGTATGCAGCCAGGAAATATGTAGATTATCGCGCCATAAACGAAAGTGTGAACATCCATCAACGGGGTAAACGACTTTGGTAGGAACATAGTTTACATTAATGCCTTGCCAATACGCTTTAATCAGAATCTCAATGTCAAAATCCATGCGCATACCACGAATTTTGGGCAGTACAGGCGTTAGTGCTTTTAAGGGATAAACTCTAAAGCCACACATGCTTTCAGTGAGTTTTTTATTCCAGGTTTCGATTACAACCCAAAAATTGGTGATCTTGCGGCCGTATAAGCGTGATTTAGGGATGCTTTGATCATAAATTGGCGCGCCTGAAATCAGAGAATCAGGGATATCATAAGCCATTTGCAGAAACTTGGGGATATCTTCCAAGTCGTGCTGGTTATCTGCATCAACTTGTAAAGCATGTGTATAGTTATTTTTTGATAACCAGGAAAACCCAGCTAAGATTGCAGCCCCCTTACCACTATTTTGTGGCAATGAGATGCTCTGTGCCCCATCAAATTTTGTAACAATAGCGTCAATAGAAGACTTTGTCTTATCATCACTACCATCATCTACAATAAGGCAAGTTAAATCATAAGGCTGCAATGCTGAAACAATCTGCTCTAAGGTATCACCATGGTTATAAACTGGAATTAGGACAGCAAGTTTCATAGTTTGATCTTACCACTTGAGTAAGTTAAATTATCTTTATCAATGTAGCGAAATAACAAAAGATTCGATTTTTTACTAATGCATAATTTTAATTTGGTGTTTGGTAAAATTACTCGACTAAACTTAAGTTGTGGAATGTTAGTGATGGCTTTTTTATCTATACCTAAAAAATAATCAGAGAATGCGATGACAAAGTCAGTCTGAGCAATCCCAGGCAATATGGGGGCATTCTCAAAATGCCCTTTAAAAAAAACCAAATCATGGTGAAATAAGATATCCAGTTCAACTTGTGTTTCATCTTTAATTTGTGTAATGCGCTGATGAATGACTTGTGGCAGACGGGAGTGATCATTAATCATTGATATCACTTGTTATATTTATACTACGAACAGCATTACAAAATGCTTTGACTTTTTGGCGGCATTTTATCCCCTTTTGTGATTCGACGCCACCACTGACATCAACCGCATAGGGTTTAATCATTTCAATTGCTAAGTGCACGTTATCAGCAGTAAGTCCACCGGCAAGAATGATTTTCTGGCGCATGTCATTTGGAATGGTCGACCAGTCGAAGGTTTTACCTGAGCCGCCATAAAGCGTAGGACTATAACTATCAATCAATAAGCCACGTGCATTAGGGTATGCATTTTGCACATGAATTAGTGTGTCTGAATCCTTAGCTCGAATGGCGCGAATATAAGGGAAGTCAAACTGATCACATTCTGTAGCAGTTTCATCTCCATGAAATTGAATAAGGCTAATATTGGCATCAATGCCTGCTTGAATATCCTGCTGCTTTGCATTAACAAAAAGCCCGCAACAGCTGACAAAAGGGGGGAGTTGGCTAATAATTTGTTTGGCTTTAGGGATATCAATAAACCGAGGAGATTTACTATAAAATACAAACCCCAGTGCATCAACACCACAATCAATAGCATACAAAGCATCATCAAGATTGGTAATACCACAAACTTTAATTCGGGCTGTGTGCATATTGTGTTATGCCATAAAGTTAATTAATGCTGCGGCAACCATTGATGCTGTTGCAACAGTAACACCTGTTGTTGCAAGAAGTCCATCCACTTTAGTTAGATGGAACCTCTTACGATTCTCAACTTGGGGATCTTCTTCACTTTGTGCCTCTTCGGTAAGTATTGAAATGTATTGCGGGAATAAAGGCTCTTCCCCAAACTCGCCAGCTTCAAAGCCTTCAGCCCAGTAGTTGTGCTCAACGGTTTTTTCCGGGAAGGGATTTAGTTCATCCGATTGATTTTGTTTGCCATGGGCGTATCCTGACATCCATACTTTTTCCAATTCATCGAGTTTATCAACTTGAGCGGAAAGAATAAGTTTTAATCTAGAATCAATTTCATTGGTTTGCATAACAGCTCCATGTTGCTTGTCATTTACCATAAGCGTGCCTAAAAGTTTAGATATAATCAAGTGTAAAGTATTTTAAATTCTAATTGTAACATTTCCGTGCGTAAATACTGCTGTTGAATGTTTATTCTACTATCATATAGATTGACATTCAGTTATAGTGTTTAGCGTTTTTTAATTAGTAGTTATTGATGATAGAATTAAAGATGTATAAAGATGATCTTGAAAAGATGGTTTTGTTATTAAAAGCGCACAAAGTTTTGGCTTTGCCAACCGAATCTGTGTATGGCTTAAGTACGATACTCGAAGCGGATGCAGTGGCAAAAATTGTGACACTTAAAAAACGTAGTGCCAATAAAGGGTTTATTGTACTTTCGAGTAATATCGAACATTTGCTGCGTGTTATTGATGTGACAGACTTAACAGATGAGCATCTTGCTAAACTGCAAAAAACATATGACAGAGCAACTACTTGGGTGGTGCCTGTTAAGCCAGAGTTTCGCTGGTTGACAGGGCCTTTTGAGAGCATTGCTGTGCGCTTAAGTATGCATCCTTTATTAAGTGAATTAACAAACATGCTTGATCAAGCAATTGTTTCAACCAGTGCCAATGTATCTAATATGCCTGCGGCAACGTCAGCAGGTGAAGTATACAACTATTTTGATGATAAAGTTGATTATATCTATCCACAAGATGATTTTGTTGCGACTAAACCATCGAAACTGATTGATTTAATAACGGGAGAAATATTGCGAGAATAATCAAATATCATACAGTGACCATGAGCTATTGCCTCTCCTTTTGAAGGAGGGAGAGGTCGTGCAGCTTAGGCTTTGTGGGATGATTGAAACTCCACTTATTTTTCATTCATTACGTATAGAACTCCCGATTTATATGATCAATAAAAAATCCTTAATATCAAGTGGGATTATCTTCTGCTAGATTAGATGTATTAACAACGCATCTGGGTTGGTTAGAATGAAAAAGCATATCAAAAAACATAAAGCTTTTTATGTTGCAGCAACCATTGTCATTGCATATTTTGTTATTCATTACTTGATTGTATTTATATTGATGGAACACACCATTGCACATAATGTTAATGTGAAAGCTAAATGGCTACAAAAATATGCTGAAATTAAACTTCAGCAATAAAAGCTTTGTCGCCATCAAGGGCATAGGATAAACTAATTATCATGCATGATGAGTAGTTTTTTATTCAAAGAAAAGTAATATATGCCAGTGAAACTAACATGGAGGCAACGCTTAAGTTGCTTAATAAAAGGTAAGCTTGAAAATCTTGAAGTTAAGCCAAAGCTTGCAAATCAGCAGGAGATAGAAAAGCCTGATGAAGTTGGAGATAGTGCTGATTCTGCTAAGCAGTTATTATCTATTTTGCAAAAAAAAGGACGGCTATTAGATTTCCTCGCGCAAAACCTTGATCACTATGATAATGAACAGGTGGCAAATGTTGCGCGCGTTGTTCATGACCAGTGCAAAAAAGCGCTTGAATCATATTGCACACTAACACCAATTTATCATGATCAGGAAAACCATGAGATTACACTTGAGGGGAATTATGACAAATATAGTGTTGAGCTAACAGGGAATGTTGCACATAGTACTCGTTTTAAGGGCAAGTTAATTCATCAAGGCTGGAAAGTGGAAAAAATGCACTTGCCAAAAGTAGCTAAAGAAGCAAATCTAGATATATTACAGCCAGCCGAAGTGGAGGTGTTATAAATGTCTCATCATGCAAAATATTTGATTGGAATCGATTTAGGTACAACAAATTGTGCGGTCACTTACAAGAAAATAGCTGATGACAGTGTGATTAGCTCGTTAGCTATCCCACAGTTTATGGCAAAGAATCAGTATGAGTCAAAAACCTTAATGCCATCGTTTTTGTATCTGCCTAGTGCATTGGAGCTGAGTCTAGATGATATCGCTTTACCATGGCAAAGTGAAACCACTATCTTGGTGGGTGAATATGCTAAAACAAAAGCACAAACGACACCAAATAGAGTGATTGCAAGCGTTAAGAGTTGGTTGTGTCAGGCAACCATCGATAAGCGTAAAGCATTGTTACCCTATCAAGCAGCTGAAGGTGTCGAGCGCATATCGCCACTAGAAGCATATACCCATTATTTTGAGCATATTAAAAAAACTTGGAATAGTACCTTTCCAGAGGCTCCACTGTTCCAACAAAAAATCATTATTACCATTCCTGCATCGTTTGAGCCTGCAGCCCGTGATCTTACTGCTGAAGCAGCGCGGCTTTGTGATTTTGAAGAGGTAACTTTACTAGAAGAGCCGCAAGCTTCATTATATGGCTGGATTCATGATCATGAAAAATGGCGTGATCAACTAAATGCTGACGATGTGATTCTCGTGATTGATGTCGGTGGTGGCACGACAGATTTTTCTTTAATTCGAGTCGAAGATGAAGAAGGTAATTTAGCTTTACGACGCATTGCAGTGGGTGACCATATCTTGATTGGTGGAGACAATATTGATCTGATGTTAGCGCATACCGTGCAGCAGCAATTACTAGATAGTGGTCAGCGTTTAGAACCATGGCAAATGCAGGCTTTAGTGCATAGTTGTAGAAATGCCAAAGAGAAATTATTAAGTGACCATAATTTAAATGAAATTGCTGTGTCCATTCCTGGACGTTCATCGAATATTTTTGCCAATGCCGTATCCGAAACATTGATGAAAAAAGATGTTGAAAAAATCATGTTGCAAGGCTTTTTCCCTGAAGTCACTATTGAGGATCATCCACATAATGCACCACGTACCGGTTTAAGTCGTTTTGCTTTAAGTTATACTCAGGAGGCGGCAATTACCAAGCATCTGGCCTTATTTTTAAGCAAACAAGCAAAGGCAGATGAAAAATTTATTGCACCCACTGCAGTATTATTTAATGGTGGTGTATTTAAGCCACATGTTTTACGTCGTCAATTAATGCAAATTATTAATAAATGGCTTGCTAAAGAAGGACATCCTTCGGCATATGAACTTGAGCATACCGCGTATGACACTTCAGTTGCTATTGGTGCTAGTGTGTTTGCTGATGCTTTACAAGGCAATGGTATTCGCATCAAAGGGGGTGCATCGCATTCATTCTATATTGGTATTGAGTCACCAATGCCTGCAATACCAGGGTTTCAACCGCAGATTGAGGCGCTTTGTATCGCAGTACAGGGTATGGAGGCGGAAGAGGAGCTGGTGTACGAGGCAGAAACTTTCTCACTGATTGTTGGCGAACCTGTTGAGTTTAGGTTCTTTGCTGCTAACCACCGTGCGGATGATCGTTTAGGCGATATCTTTACCGATTGGGAGCAGGCTGGGTTGATAGAGTTATCTCCGCTGCGTTTGACCTTGTCTGCAGATAACTATGCCAATGGCACTTCAGTTCCCGTCCATATCAGTGCGATGCACACTGAAATTGGTACATTGGAGCTAACTGCCAAAGCCTTAGAGAATAATGATCAATGGAAGATCGCATTTGAAACGATTCGATAATTCTACAGTTATTAAAAGTTTAGGCTGATATCACGCCTGCACTTACTATTTTTGCAAAGGATTTACTACCTTTGGCTTTGTTTCTTTTGTCTTTGTAAATGCAGTTGTTAATTTGGGGTTAACATTGATTCAGATGTGTTTACAAATGCTAAGAAATACTGCCATATGTTAAGGTGCTTAGATATAATAGTTATCGTAAATATCATAAGGATAGATTTATGCAAATATATGATGTCGTTATTGTGGGTGCGGGTGTTGCAGGGCTTGCTGCTGCTAATAATCTTATGCTAAACGGTTTTGATGTATTGGTGCTTGAGGCACGTGATCGTGTGGGTGGGCGAGTGCATAGTCAGTGCTTTGCTGACGCGGTGGTTGATCTTGGTGCATCATGGATCCATGGTGTGCAGGAAAACCCAATTACACGCTTAGCCAAAAAGCATAATATTAGCACATGGCGTTCGCAAATGTGTGGTCCATCTCCTGATAATATTGTGCATCGTGAGATGTATGATCAGGAATTTAAGTTATTAAGTCACGAACAAAAACTTAAAATCGCCAACTGGATGGCTGACTTTCTTGATTATCTTGAAGCAGTACAAATCGATGAGGAAAGTCACCTAAGATCTATCGCTGATATTAAACAAAAATTTATTATTGACAATCAGATTGCTAAAGAAGATGTGCTGTATATTGACTATATTGCCGATACATTGTTTTTATACGAATATGCGATTGAAGCCAAAGAACTCTCTGCTGAAAGCCATCATGCAGATATTGATTTTGCAGGAAGTGATCGATTATTTCCAGAAGGTTATGCGCAAATTGCTGATCTATTGGCAAAAAATTTGGAAATTCATTTAAATGAACCAGTGCAAAATATTGATTATAGTGGCGATCTGGTACAGATATCAACGGAGACAAAACAGTATCAGGCAACGTATGTTTTGGTCAGTGTGTCTTTGGGGGTGCTAAAGCATGCCGATATTGGCTTTAATCCCTATTTACCACAAGCCAAGCGCAAATCTATTCAGCAGCTTGAAATGGGTGTGTTAAATAAAATTTATCTGGAGTTTGATGAGGTGTTTTGGGATAAAGAAGCACAAAGTATTGCTTGTTTATCGCCTGAGCATCGTATTGCGCGCGAGATGATGAACTTCTACCCATTGACCAAAAAGCCAATCCTGATGGCATTTACCGCAGGTGTTGTTGGTAAGCAACTTGAGCAATTAAGTGATCGCGAGTTGTTGGCGCTTATTATAGATTCACTAAAACATATGTATGGTGAAAACTTACCAAAGCTCAAAAGTCATTGCATTACCCGCTGGGCAAGTGATGAATATAGTTATGGCTCTTATTCTTATTTACCGGTTGGTGTTAAGGCAAAACGCCGGCAAAGACTAGGTAAACCGGTTGATAATAAGCTGTTTTTTGCTGGTGAGGCAACGTCATTTTATTTTCCATCGACCGTGCATGGTGCATTTTTAAGCGGTGTACGCTCGGCATATCATATTCTACAAATTGATCTATTGACTGAGGATGTGCGCAAACGCACAGCCATTGTTGAGGATCCATATTTATAGTAATGATGCGCATTTCGCTGAAGTTTGTCAAAATGCAATAATGGCTTCGACTTATGCTCAGCCAACGTCCATTTTAAGTTACTGGAGTTGCGCATTTTAGAAAAAATCTGTAAGTCCAGTAAGTTATATTTACAACACATATAGTGAGTAAAAAATGAGAGAGATTAGAACATTAGCAAATGACTTAGTGCGCTTGGAGCGGTTATCTCTTTCACATTTAGAAGGTTTAGAACAGGCGACTCAAGATGGCAATTTATGGGAGCTGTGGTTTACGATCGTGCCTATGCCTGAAGATATGAAGAAAGATATTGAGCGCAGACTAAAGCTGTATCAACAAGGCAGTATGCTGCCCTATACGGTCATTTGTCAGAAAAGTGGCAAAATTTTGGGCATGACGAGTTATATGAACATCGATCATGAGCAAAATCGTCTGGAAATTGGTAGCACATGGTATGCCAAATCCGTGCAGGGTACGGCTGTTAATGTCGCATGTAAGCTGCTTCTTTTGGAGCATGCGTTTGAGGTTTTTAAGTGTGTTGCTGTTGAATTTAGAACGCATCATCTAAATTTTGCATCACAACGTGCTATAGAGTCCATCGGTGCTAAATTAGATGGCATTTTGCGCAATCATCGCAAGATGAACAACGGTACATTACGTGATACTTGTGTTTATAGCATTATCAATTCTGAATGGAAAACCATTAAAGCGCATTTGAGCTATAAGTTAATGACAAAACAGCAAAAACAATGATTATTGAGTTTTATTATGACTAAAAGTGTATTATTTTTAGATAAATATTATAAAAATTAAAAAAATACTTGACCTGTATTGCAGTGCTTGGGCTAATGTATTATGCGTTGATTGGTATGCATCAAAGCTTTATAAATGAATCATCCGTTGCTGCAATATCGCTAGATCCAAGCCATCTGCCTTATTACAATTGCGTACCGTTATGCGCTTACTCATTGGGATGGTATGGTCGTTTGCTTTTGCCTTGATCGTTGGTTATGTATGTGCTAAGAACAAGCATATTGCACGTATTTTGTTGCCGAATTTCACCAAAACGCACCAAAATGTTGCAACCTATCATTCAGGTTATGGCAGCAATTCCACAACCGATCTTCTTCCCAATTGTGGTAATTTTACTCATGTTTGGTGGTGGTAGTTTAAGCATTTGGGCGATTCCATTGATTATGACGGGCACCTCCTAGTATGTATTGTTTAATGTGATTGCTGGCGCGTCAACTTTAAATTACATAAACATGAAATTGTTGCCATCTTAGGTAAATCAGGTGCTGGTAAATCAAGCTTCTTACGCATTGCTGCAGGACTTTTACATCCAAACTATGGTTCTGTGCTTTACAAAGATAAGCCTGTGATTAAGCCACTTGATACTATGAGTATGGTGTTTCAAAACTTTGCATTACTGCCATGGTTGAACGTGGTTGACAATATTCTATTTGGCAGTGATGCATTGGGTATATCGCGTAAAATAAGTGAGCCAAAAGCGCATGAGCTTATTCAAAAAATCTCACTACAAGGTTTTGAAAAAGCTTACGTAAACGAGCTCTCTGGAGGCATGAAACAACGTGTTGGCTTTGCGCGAGCGTTAATGGTCGAGCCTGAGATTTTATTTTTAGATGAGCCGTTTTCGTCGCTTGATATTAGCACGGCAAATACCTTGCGTAGCAATATATTAAACCTATGGCTTAATAAGCAAATTCCAACGAAGTCAATGGTACTGGTAACCCATAGTGTCGAAGAAGCTGTGATGATGGCTGATCGCGTTATTATCTTTGATAATCATCCGGGTAAAATCGCCTATGAGCATGCGTTAAATATCCCGCGCTTACGAGGTAAGCGCGTGCCAGAGGTGTTAAAGCATATCAATTTTTTAGAGCAAAAGCTGCATAGTGTAAATGTGGGCAAAAAAGAAGATACGGTTTTAACGATTCAGGTGTAAGATAGTGATAGTTTGTAGTGAATATATATCTTATACCTGTAAACAAACAACGCCATTGCGCCCTGCAGCTTTCACCTGATAAAGTGCTTCATCTGCTTTATTTAAGGTGGTTTCAAAGTTATTTGATTCCAGAGAGTAGTATAAGTTACTAGCAATGCCAATGCTAATTGTAACTTGAATTGAACCAACTTGAGGGATGTCTTGGCGTACTTTAGCATTAAGTCTTTGGCCGATTTCTTGTGCTTGTGGTAGTGTGGTGTTTGGCAAAAGAATCACGTATTCGTCACCACCAAAGCGCGATACGATATCACCCTTTCGTGTATGCTGCTTTAAAATATTTGCTACATCCTGGATGACTTTGTCACCCATTGCATGTCCATGTTTATCGTTGATTTTTTTGAACTTATCAATATCGATAAACATCACACTATAAGGTGCTCCATCATGCGTAAATTGTTTGAAATCTTTGATGCTATCATGGAAAGCACTGCGATTGAGTAAATTGGTTAACTTGTCGGTAGTCGCCAGGATTTCTAGTTGTTTCTCGCTATACTCTAGGTCGGATAAAATAACTGATATGGTTGTGGCGATGACAATTGTGATGGTCATTAGAATAAATACATTTGTTGTTTTTTGATCTCTCAGTGGCAGCTCAATCAAATAGTTATAGTTTGGATATGTCACGCAAAAAATCATTAAAGCGACGGAGGTTAGGGATAAAAACCATTTGGTTTTGTGTTGATTGACCTCAAAAATCATGTTGCTAAAGGGAGGTACTGCCATAAAAAAAAGATAATTTAATAGCTCTGGTTGATACAAAAAATAAGTAAAAATAAAGGTATTGATAATAAATAAAACACCAAGCGTGAATTTTGCCAGATAGTAATGGCGGTACTTCAATAAAATAAGCGGTATGCAATATGATAAGACTGCACAATAACTATAAACTCCACCATAAATTTCTTTTTCGGTAACAAAATGCAAAACACCAAACACTGAGTTGCCAATAATAACTAATGCCAGACTAATGAGTGTGACATGGATACGATGCCAGTAGGATGATCTGGAGTTTTTGATGTTAAATTTATTGTTTAACCATATTTTTGCTTGTCTCATCACCAACATCCATTTGATAATTGTTTATAGTTTTATACCCATCGCAAACTGTGTAACAACTCAAACATCATAAAATGATTTGCAATCGGTATGCTGTGGCTTAAAGTAGCTCTAATTATAGATGAAATTTGATAAAAGAGTATGAAGTCAGTATCTAATAATCGATGTTTGAATACTATAAAATAGTTTGTGATTGGTGAAGTTACTCAAGAACCTGTTGTTGCTGACGATTATTATTGGATCTTTTGTCATGAGTGTTGCATCAGCAAATGATACAAAATAACGTATTGATGGCTATGATATGACTGTTTAGAATTAATAACTTAAGCTAAACTAAAGTCCTTATGTCCGACTAGGAACCTGACAATGAAAACACTTAATCAATGGCTTGATGAATATGCTCAAAGCCATCAAAACAAAATCAATAAAACGATTCACTATATTTTTGTGCCACTGATTATGTTTAGCCTTATCGGTATTTTGTTGAGCATTTCTGTTTGGCTTATGTGGGTTGTTGTGATTATTAGCTTGATTTTTTATGCGAAATTATCATTAAAACTTAGTCTGTATATGCTTGTTATTACACTTATCATGATTGTTATTCTTTATCAACTGCCACACCTTTTCTGGGTGAGTTTTGCCATATTTATTATTGGCTGGATTTTTCAATTTATTGGACACAAACTTGAGGGTAAAAAACCATCTTTTTTCAAAGATTTGCAGTTTTTGCTTATTTCACCTTTATGGGTTTTGAATCACATTCTTAGCAAATGTAATCATAATAAATAGTGAAGTACTCTCTATGGCGTTTACGGCGGTATGAGGTGGTTGTCTGGTGGTTGCTATTTGTTTGTTTTTGACACTCTTTTGAAAGCTAGAGCCAAATATGTTAGGGTAAAAAAGGATTAATATAGAGGAGATTGAAAATTAATATAGGAGGAGTTTATGAATAGGCAAAAAGGCGCCTATGCACCGGTATTTTATCCATCGATTATTTTGATTGTACTATTTGCATTAATTGGCGTCTTGTGGCCAGAGCATGCTAAGTTATTTTTTGCAAGTATCCAAAGTTGGTTAACATTAGAAACTGGATGGCTCTATATTCTAGGTATGGCTATCTTTGTCTGTTTATGTATTTTCCTGATGGTCAGCCGATTGGGGGATATCAAGTTAGGTCCAGATCATAGTCTACCTGAGCATACTAGTATTTCTTGGTTTGCGATGCTTTTTGCTGCTGGCATGGGGATTGGTTTGATGTTTTTTAGCGTTGCCGAACCACTACAGCATTTTTTGTCACCGCCAGATGTTAGTGCAAGTAATAGTATTCTTGCTGCAAAAGATGCGATGAATGTGACCTTCTTTCATTGGGGCTTACAGGCATGGTCAGTTTATGCAATAGTAGGTTTGGCTTTGGCATATTTTTCATATCGCCATAAATTGCCATTACTACCACGATCGGTGCTTTATCCACTTATTGGCAAGAGAATTCACGGTGTTATAGGGCATATCGTTGATGTATTTGCAATCCTAGGTACGATGTTTGGTATTGCGACTTCTCTGGGGCTGGGGGCGACACAGGTCAATGCAGGTTTACATTTTTTATTTAATGTCCCAGTCAATGTACCTGCGCAAACTATATTGATTATTATCATTACGTTAATTGCAACAACGTCAGTCGCGTTAGGACTAGAAAAGGGTATTAAGCTATTAAGTAACTTTAATATTATCATTGCCGTGCTGTTATTATTGTTTGTATTGTTTTTGGGTGGTTTTACCTCTTTATTGCAAGCCTTTGTGCAAAACACAGGAAGTTACTTAAGTAGCATTGTCAATAAAACCTTCAATCTCTATGCCTATGAGAATAAGCAAGGGTGGTTAAGTGGCTATACCTTATTCTACTGGGGGTGGTGGATTGCATGGTCACCGTTTGTTGGGATGTTTATTGCTAAGGTGTCAAAAGGGCGCACCATTCGTGAGTTTTTGGTTGGTGTATTATTTATTCCGACAGGTTTTACCTTTCTT
This sequence comes from Cysteiniphilum halobium, assembly GCF_003574425.1. Lineage (GTDB taxonomy): Bacteria > Pseudomonadota > Gammaproteobacteria > Francisellales > Francisellaceae > Caedibacter > Caedibacter halobius. Next base: position 38,060 of record NZ_QLIU01000022.1, read on the forward strand.
TGGTTAAGTGTCTTTGGCAACTCAGCGATTAATCTGGTGTTACATGACCAGTCAATAGCATTGGTGCAAGCTGTGCAGCATAATATTCCGGTAGCATTATTTGAGTTTTTGCAGCATTTCCCATTGTCTTCAATTACTTCAATACTCGCCTTGATTTTACTGGTAACATTTTTTGTAACTTCAGCAGATTCAGGCTCATTGGTAATTGATATTATTGCTACGGCAAATGCCAAAAAGTCCATTGTATGGCAACGCATCTTTTGGTCATTACTGGAAGGTTTTTTGGCAATATCTTTGCTTTACTCAGGTGGTTTGGTAGCATTACAAACAGCAACAATTGCCAGTGCTTTTCCATTTTTAATTGTACTGTTTCTCATGTGTATCGCTTTGGTTAAAGCATTACGTGAGGATTACTTGCGATTATCAAGTATTCAAACCCACTCAACTGCAGTGCAGTACACATCAGCAAACTCAAGTTGGCAGCAACGCTTAGATGGTCTTTTGATGTTACCCAATCGTGTGCAAGCACTAGACTTTTTGAAACAGGTGGTAAAGCCTGCGATTGAAAAAGTGGGGACACGTATTAAAAAAGAATTAGAAGTTCAAATTACAATGAATGAGGACAAAGTGCGCCTACTCATTCCAAAGTCAGATGATATTGATTTTGTCTATAGCGTGCATATTCGCGCTTTTGCTTTGCCAAGCTATGCTAATGACGATGGCAAAGAAAACACAGATGAGCAAGAGAAGCACTATTATCGTGCTGAAGTATTTTTAGAGCATGGTGGACAACAATATGACATTATGGGCTATACCGAAGAGCAGGTGATTGCCGACATTTTAACACAATATGAAAAGCACCTTTATTATATTCATGTGTCAAATGCTGATAAGGCGCTTATATAACTGGGTTAGTCACACTTTGAATTTAAACGTTTTTTGAAGCGTTGCTGTAGTTTGTTTAGAATACTGCTTGCAGTCTTCTCAAATAAGAAAGGTAAGATAGCATGTATCGTGCAGAAAACACCGGCAGCAATCATTAAAATACCACAATAAAGAGCCTCTTTAGCGTGCTGAAAATATCCTTCATTGATATCGTTTAAATGTTTCGTCAAGTAATTCATTTTAATCTCCTTTTAAATCTCCCGATAGGTATGCTAAACAAGGAGCGCTATGATTGTCAAAATGTTACGGTGCTAATTCAACAAAGTGATATTTTTTGACAGGATTCAAACCAATAGTTGGTGTAAGCCGTGGGTTACCAAATCAGCCATCTTATCAGTGTGCTTAATAAGCATAAACATCAAATCGACTACTTTTACCAATTACTTGACTTGTTGGCTTATTATTGTCGATAAAATTTCCTAAACGTGGGCGCTTAACGATAATTTTCTTAGGCTTTAATGCTTTGGCTTGTTTCAAGAGTAGTTGATTGTTGTTATCATCAATACCTACAAGCTCGTGTAACAGCTGCATGTTTTTTTTGACCTTGGCACTTTTGGTGCGTTCAGGGAACATCGGATCGAGATAGATAACATCATATTTTTGTGTGTGTTGCTTATGATTGAAGGTAATTGAGTTGGCAAAATACAGCCTAATACTATTGGCAATTGTTGTTAAATTTGGATCTTCTTTGGCACGTTGTAAGCCATCTTGAAGTAGCAAAAAAACATAAATGTTTTGCTCGATTGCGTCGATAATATGCCCGCGCGCAGCTAATGAAAAACTGTCTTGCCCCAAACCGGCGGTCATATCTAGAACACTTAGTATGGCTTTGTTTTTGCCTTCAACTGCTTTAATTAAGTCAAGTTTTGCTGTATTTGGTTTGATGCGATTCTGAATTTCATGGCTATTAAAGTCGACACAAAGAGTTAATATTGAACTACTATGTTTTAGGACTAATAGATTCTCTTCATGCTTGAGATAAAAACAGTGCTCAGGTAAGGTATTTAGTATCTTAAGATTTATAGATTCGGGGATGCTTAAATCAAGTAGTTGATTGCTGTTATTGGATTTCAAATAGTATACAGTTTGCATAAATGATATGTCTTATTTCTTTCGTTTGGCGCGTGGATGGGTTTGATCGTAAACATTTGCCAGTTGTTGGAAATCAATGTGTGTGTAGATTTGTGTTGTTGAAATATCACTATGTCCTAATAGATTTTGCACTGCAACGAGATCTCTTGAGGACTCAAGCAAATGACTAGCAAAAGCATGTCTTAGCATATGCGGATGAATATGCTTAGGTGCGTGTTCAAGCGCAAATTTCTCAAAGCGTTTTTGAATGCTGCGTGCTTGAATGGGGTCTCCCTTTAAACTCGTAAAAAGATAGTCATGGGAACAATTTAGGTGTTGGCGAATGCTCAACCATTTATTGATTGCTGTGATAGCTTTGTCGCCAATAGGTACCATGCGTTCTTTACTTCCTTTTCCCAACACACGAATCGTCTTTTGTGAGAAGTTGATTTGCTCAAAACGCAATTGAGCTAACTCACTAAGACGCAGTCCACTGGCATAGATAGTCTCAAGCATGGCAAGATCACGAATTTCTAAAGCATTATTGCTTTGGTAGTCGAGCACCTGTTGTATTTGATCAACGTCGAGTGTTTTAGGGAGTTTTTTCGCTGCTTTTGGTGCTTTAATTGCATAAGAGGGATCCTCAGTCATGATTTCATTGTTTAACAAATAGCGAAAAAAAGATTTAATGGCACTTAATTTGCGTTGGATAGACTTAGGGCTGATGCCTTGGCTATGCAATGTTTTAAGCCAGAGCTTGATATCTTGTGGGGTGCTTGTTACAAGTTTTTTATCTTTGTTGTGTAAAAAGGCGTAAAATCGATTTAAATCACGCTGATAGGCATCAATGGTAAGATCTGAGTAATTACGCTCAAATTTCAGGTGATGTAAAAAGTCACTTAATTCTTGTGTCATAGTATTGTTCTTACAACTAAGGTAAGCAAGCTTCGTCAAAGTTACACATTGCTTTTGTGCTAATAATATTTAGATCATGCATGCTTTTAGCTGAATGATATAAGACTTTGATTAATGTTTTGTTGTTCATAGTGTCCCTCTATTAAAGTTTGCTCTTGAAGCAATCTTTTTATGTTATCATTCGACAGTTTTATCAGTATCTATTTTGAGTATAGCTTTAAAGTGTTTTGCTCTTTTGGTGTAAGATTGCTTTTTGCGTTTTTAGCATAACCATAAATATATATTAAAATATCAAAATGGTAAAAACTTTATAACAAACACACTACAGCATGTACTACAATGCGTTCTAATAGCACTTGATTTTGTTAAGAGGAAACGTTGGCAAAAAAGGCAATTTTATTAATTAATGGTGAGATAGATATTGAGTTTTGTAAGACATATATATGTGAGCATCTAGATAATTTACCGATTTATTGTGCCGATGGGGCATTTAATCAAATTCAAAATGCTAAAAATCTTGTTAACAAAGTGCAGATGATTATTGGTGATGGTGATTCAATCGATCATGCCAAACGGTTAAAGATCTCATATCAGCTAGATGAAGATCAATACTCTACCGATTTTGAGAAGGCTTTAAGTTGGCTTCAACAAAATGGTTACTATAAGTTGTTCTTATTTGGCTTTGGTGGCAAGGAGATGGATCATTATCTAGGAAATATATCAACGCTGCTTAAACATCAACATCAACTACAATGTAAAGCAATCGATCGCTATGGCATTTCGCAGCTAATGCATAAAGAGATGGATATAATCAAGGCAAAGGGAAAAATGGTGTCAATTGTGCCACTGTTTGAACTTGTGGACTTAACGTTGCGAGGTTTTGCCTTTGATTTGGATAAATACACCTTGCGCTTTGGTCAGGAGCTTGGCATTCGCAATTATGCACTTAAGGATAAACTCTTTATTGATTATGTACATGGCAATGGCTTGCTATTTTTATCACACAATTCTTATCATCGATTTTTGGTAGAGAGAAAATAGTTAGCATTGTGCAGAAAATGATTTGTTTTTTACATAGTCTTGCTATACTGGGTGCGACTTTTTGGTATTTGAGTGATTTTTGTTCTTATATGTAAGTGACTTTGTCATGCTACATATATCCACTAAGCGCATAAGAGTACATGGAGTCAGTAAAGTTTAATTTAAAATATAGTAAGAGAGTATAGGATATGTCGCAACAAACAGGTGCCGTAAAATTTTTTAATGAGACAAAAGGCTTTGGCTTTATCAAACCAGATAATGGTGGTTCAGATCTTTTCGTTCATGTCACTGCATTAAATGGTTTACAAACATTAGCAAATGATCAACGCGTTTCATTTGATATCGAAGACGGACGCCGTGGTCCACAAGCAGTTAACGTTCAAGTTGCTGGATAATTTATTTCATCATTAGCACTTTAAACTTTAAGTAGTGCATTCACTATCTAGAATGATTTTCATCATATGAGCAAGCTCGGGGCGTAGCGCAGCCTGGTAGCGCGTTAGCATGGGGTGCTAAAGGTCGTGGGTTCAAATCCCGCCGTCCCGACCATTTATATCGTTCCTAAACCATAAGCAGAACTTTCATGCCATTTTTTAGGTACTTGCCAGTGGTATGGTAAAACCTAGGAATGATTTTGTTAGCGACATCGCTTCACATATTGATACGGATTTTTGCAATTGATTGATGGGTGTTTTCGTCAAATTTGATTAGTTCACCGTAGTGGTGTGCTGGTGCCTTTTCTAAATTTCTAATATTCGCATAGTACATTTTTGCTTTATTCAATAATATCAATTTGTTCTTTGTCATTAGCGATCAGTAAGATATCCGCGGGATTGACGGCAAATAAGCCATTGCATACTACGCCGGTTATTTGGTTGATTTGCTGCTCAAGCTTTAGTGGGTTATCAATCATCAAGTTATGAATATCAATAATAATATTGCCATTATCAGTAATAACGCCTTCGCGATAGATGGGTTGACCGCCTAGTTTCATTAACTCTTTGGCAACATAACTACGTGCCATAGGAATGACCTCAACAGGCAAAGGAAAGCGTCCTAATTGTGGTACCATCTTGGTTTGATCAATAATACAGATGAATTGCTCACTAGCAACACGGCAAATTTTCTCACGTGTTAGTGCAGCACCTCCCCCTTTGATCAGCTCGCGATGCTTATTTGCTTCATCAGCCCCGTCGATGTAAATATCCACTTTATTTGGATAGTTTAAATCAACGACTTCAAAGCCATGTTCTTTAAGGCGTTTTGTGCTTTCTTCTGAGCTGGAAACTGTCAGTTCAACTTTGGATTTAATTTTTACAAGTTCATCAATAAAAAAGTTAATCGTTGAGCCTGTACCAACACCAACGGTCATTCCTGGTTTGATATATTCAATTGCCGCACTTGCAGCAAGTTTTTTTAAGTCATTTTGATCCGTTTTTTTATTGAAAAACATGCGTTATGATATCCAAATAATAATAGATGGCTCATTTTGGCATATTTATGGGAGATTACAAAGGCAGTTAGCAGTGAAAAATAAGGCAGGATTATAGATTGGGCTGATATGTGTTAGATTAGGAGTAGGAGAGATAGTAAAAAACTCTACAAATCCATATAATCATGTGAGTGGAAACAAGTCTTTATAAATTATATTGATCAAAATATAAGCTAAATTTATATAAATGGCAAATGTCGCACAAAGATTTAGTTAAAATCCTACATATTTTGATAATTATTTTGTCCATAATGTCACACATGCAATGGATGGCGACCTTAATGGATGAAGGTAGAAATGGATAGCCCCCCCAGCATGGATGAGTTTTAATAGGATATGGATATCCTGAAACCCACCTAAAATTTTGCCATCTGTTGCTCAATTCCCCAATTAATATGATCTAAGAGTAAGACATTGTTTGTATGCGTTTGTTTAGCTGTTTCAAGGAGCGCGATGATTTCCGTTGAAAAGGGCGCATTACCAAGGGCAACGTAGATATTTCTAAGCCAAGCATGATAGCCAATGCGACGAATAGCAGAGCCTTCGGTTTTTTTAAGAAACTCTTGTTCTGACCATTGTGCTAAGTTAATAAGACTTTGATTACTTAAGTGCGAGCGAGCAAGAAAATCCGGCTCAGTTGTTATAGGTGCTTCTTTATTAATTGGGCATACGAGTTGGCAGTCATCACAGCCGTAGATGCGATTGCCAATGGCCTGGCGATATTGCAGTGGAATCATTCCTTTGTTTTCAATGGTCAGATAAGAGATACACTTATTGGCATCAATCACTTTATTATTAACAATGGCATTGGTAGGGCATGCTTTAATACACGCTTGGCATTTGCCACATTGATCAGCTATTAGAGGCTGTGCAAATGCACTAAAATCAAGATTAGAGTAAATGCAACCAATAAAGAAAAAAGAGCCATCGATTGGATGTAGTAGATTACTGTTTTTGCCTATCCAGCCAAGGCCTGCTTTTTCAGCTAATGGCTTTTCTAGCACTGGTGCGCTATCAGTAAAAACACGTGCACTATGTTCTGGGAAAATACTTTGAATAAAATTGCTTAGCTTACTTAACTTTTGACGCAATACCTTATGGTAATCGCGACCGTGTGCATAAACAGAAATCGCGGCATCAACGCTTGGAGTTGCTAGTTTTTGGCGAATGCCTTTAAAACAATAAGCCTGAGGTAAATAGTTTAAACGTATAACAATAATACTTTTCGTGCCAGTAACAAGCTCATGAGGTGTGTATCGTTTGCTGCCATGTTTGACCATATACTCAAGATCAGCATGATAGCCTTGTTCAATCCAGCTTTGATACTTAGGTATATACTGATTAAGTTGGCAGTCAGTGACTGAAATATCAGAAATGCTTAGCGTGTTAAGTGCAAATTGTTTAATACTACTCCACTGTTCTAAGTTTACGCTGTTTGAGTTCAATGTTTTTAGGCTATCAGAGACAGATTTGGTAGCTTTAATTGTACTGCAATATGATGATAAATAATACAGCTATATACTACAAGTCTCTGTATGCGAAGAAAAATTTGTAACTTTTACAATAAATATTTGTTTTACTTTTCTTTTTATCTTATTGTGAAAATTCAAAAAATATAAAAGGATTTGTTCCATGGTAAAAGAAATTCATATTACTGATTATGTTACAGGTATGCCTAAAACTGAAAGCTTTAAAACTGTTGAAATAACAGTACCTGAATTAAAGGAGGGTGAAGTCCTAGTTAAAAACAACTGGATGTCTGTTGATCCATATATGCGTGGTAGAATGATCAATCGAAAATCATACATCCCACCGTTTAAATTGAATGAAGCACTTGAAGGTTCGGCAGTAGGAACTGTCCAAGCATCTAAGCATAAAGATTTTATGCCAGGTGATATTGTTATCAGTATGAAAGGATGGCGTGAGCAATTTATTGCTAAAGATCGTGAATTAGTTAAATTGCCAGATACATCATCACCTGAGCATTATCTTGGTTTACTTGGTATGCCAGGGTTAACGGCATATTCAGGCCTTTTAAAAATCGGTCAACCAAAATGGGGAGAAACTGTTTTTGTATCTGCTGCTTCTGGTGCTGTTGGCTCTCTTGTATGCCAGATAGCAAAAATAAAAGGTTGCAAAGTAATTGCCAGTGCGGGTAGTGATGAAAAGGTTAAGTGGCTAAAAGAAGAAATAAAGGTAGATGCAGCATTTAATTATAAAAAGTACAATGATTTGAATGTTGCTTTGAAAGAAGTTACACCTAATGGTATTGATATTTATTTTGATAATGTTGGTGGCGATCATCTTGAGGCAGCGATTAATCAGATGAATACACATGGTCGGATTGTTGTGTGTGGTATGATTTCTCAGTATAACCTAGATAAACCAGTGCCTGGGCCAGATAACCTTATCCAAATTATCAGTAAAAGGTTGCTCATGCAGGGTTTTATTGTTTCTGATTATGACAAAGTAAAACCTGAGTTCTATAAAGACATGCAGCAATGGATTAACAATGGTGATATTAAATATGAAACACATATTTATTATGGAATTGAAAATGCATCAAAAGCATTTATTAATCTTTTTAGGGGTGAGAATCTTGGCAAGATGCTTGTGAAGCTTTAAGCCAAAAGAGAAGCCTAATGGTAGATAAAATAGAAGTTGAATATAAAGTGCCAGAAATCTAGAAACATATAGTGCTAAAAAATTTATGCATGTTGGCAGTTCTTCATATCTTCTAAGATGGTTAAATGAAGAATATTAGCGTGAATCTATTCATAAAGGATACCAGGCTGTGGTAAAGAAACTGGTTAACCTAGTTTGATTATTAACCTTGCAATTAAAACTATAATTCTCTGGCATGTTGCTTATTCAAATAATCCTTTTTGGTGCTTTGCATCAAATAGTAGATCATCTACTTTGACACCAAGGTAGTTTGCAATTGGTCCTAATATTAGAATGCTGGGATTGCATTTTCCATTACAAATCTTGCTTATGGTCCCAGTTGACATGCATAAGGCACGAGATATTTCCACACTGTTGATACCTTTCTTATGCATAAGGCACCTTATGTTCTTTCCAATGATATACAGTTTGCGTATTTCATCATCATCGCGACCTATAGATAATTCCATTATTTTGCGAGTGCTCAAGTGATTATGCTTTAGGGAATGCTATAAAAAACACAAAATTTATTCAACAAAAATATTGTAACACATAAAAAATGTTGATATCATTAATGCCGAGTTGTTGACGACGTAGTCCGCCCCGACACGTTCGTAGCTGTTACCTCCACCTTCCCCAGAAAATGGATTTTGCTCTCAGCAAGGACAACAACTCAAAAAGTTGTTGATCTTCCAATCGGAAGTACCTTGAATGATAAAACCTTATTTTGAATTTATCAAGCTTTTATTTTAAAAAAATCATTTTTTTTACTTTCTCAGATGAGATCACAATTCGCCAAAAATAATCTTAACAATCAACCCTGTAGAGTTGTCGTTGTTGTTGATGAAAAGAGTTGCTTTGTTATGTGTAACAATTTCTTTGACGATAGCTAAACCCAAACCTGAGCCTGAGAGGTCGTGACCCCTGGCACAATCTACACGGTAAAATGGATCGCAAAGTTTGGCAAGATGCTCTTTAGGAACGCCTGGCCCTCTATCAATAAACAGTAAGCAAAGCTTATTGTTTTCTTGTTGGACTTTAACCATCACGTCACCTGCATACTTTAGCGCATTGTCGATCAAGTTTTGCATGACACGTTTGAGTGCTTTATGCTGTGTTTGGATAATGGCAGATTTTAATTCTGTCGAAAAAAATACATTAAAGCCATTGGATTGATATTCGTGACATACAGATTCGCTGAAATCAACTAAATCAATTTTTTGTTGTTTTTCATCTAGGTAATACTTTTTCGTGTAAGTACTAATTTGACCAAGCAGATACTCCATATCGTCATAATATTTAGTAAGTTCTTTATGATGTTCTTCGGGGATTTGATTATACATATAGAGCTTGGCTTTTGTTAGTGGCGTTTTTAGATCATGTGCAATCGCTTTAATAGTATATATTTTCTCGTCCATAAGTGCTTTAAGCTTCTGACAGGTCTGCTCCATTAACTGTGCTAGATTTTTTAGGTTAAATGGTTTTATGGCAGATGCAGCATGGTTAATATTAAGCTTATCGGCAACTTTTTGCATTTGCAAAAATGGTTGAATTAACTTTTGCTTATAGAGGAAATGCAAAGGAGTAACGAGAATCATAAATATGGCAAAGAGTAGGAGCAGAAAATATAAATAATAACGATTTGGTAACTCAATAGTGAAATTTGCACATTGCTTAAGATCTGCATAACAAATAGAAACTTGTTTTGAGGAAAAAAATGGCAGTGCACCAAGCTCATTTTTGATCTGTTTTCTTATGTCAGTATACAATAGGTGACTATTTTTTCTATGTTGTGTTGGCATATCCAATTCAATTACTGGCAAAAAAATAGGTGCTTTAGTAAATGAGTAATTAATATAGTTTGGTGTAGTATATGTTGTTGATTGGTGAGATTTTTGCAAGGTATCATGCTGGTGTGAATACACTTGAAATATTGTATTTGTTAATGAATAGAGTGTCTTATGATATTGATGATCCCGGTAATGCTGGTATGAAAGGACAATAAAAAACAAATTTAAAATGACAAAAATAATAAACAAAACTGGGAAAAACCAAAATCTAAGATACTGCTTAACATTGTCGTAAAAGTTTGTCATAAGCTTCAGTTGGTAGTTTATTGTATAAAATCATCCATGATTATTGAGGCATAAGCTGTACCGATTATATACCCATCAAAAACTTCTTCAAGATTAAACATCGCAAAATGATTTACGACGATGAGTATATCCCATTGTAACAAGTCAGCAATTTTTTTATTTTATGCGATATGCTTGTTTAGCTGTATTGCCGTTTGATTTAAAATTGCCCAATAAGCCTGTTCAGGTTGTATGGCAAAATGCTGAGCAAGGGCTTGAGCAAATGAGACCATCATTTTTGCAAACACATTGCTATCACTTGCTTTAACAATCGCATTATAATCAGATATTATTGATATATCAGTCTTCATCATAAACATCAACGCTTGATAGCTATCAGTGAGTCCTGCTTGCTTTTCTGATTTATGCGCATAGTCAATAACACTTTGCGGTAGTTTTAAAGTAAAGATTGTGACACCAAAAACTTTAACTGGTGTATTGATATGTAACGCCGATTCTAAAGCATTATTAACATCAATAATTGCTTGAGTGACACCTGAAATTGTTGCATTTTGGCGCAATAATTGAATGTTTGACTTAAGTGTTTCAGGGGTTATATTGTAAAGATTGTCAATCGTTTCTTGTTTGGTTTTTGCGTAGACGTCTTGGGCATCAATTTGCAATTGATAGGCCATTGCATTAATTAAGACGTAAGTGTCTTTAGCACGATCTAGACCTTGTTTTTGAATATTTGATAAACCATAGATTGTCATGTAGTTGATAAAATGATTAAAGTCTTGTGCTTTCTCATTGCTATCGTTATTTTGCCAGAAATCAACACGTGCTTCCCATGCTTTGTCAAAAGCGCTCTTGTAGTTAAGTAAATGTTGATCCATCACAGGAATATTGCTAACATTTTGCAGTGCATTATATATTTCAGTGGCGGCAATTTTGGTTTGTTTGCTTGCTAAAGAAACATTGTGGTCACTCTTATAAATTGGGTATTCCTTGATTAATAGATCTGCAAATGAAACGCCAGTTGTTATGGTTTTGATATAGGAGTGACTTTTAGCTGCATTATAAAATGCCTTTAACTGTTGGATACTCTCAGGGTTACCAGATAGGCTGTCTGTTGAGAAGTTTTGTAGCGATTGACTGATAATATCTTTATTAATTTTGTCATCATTTTGATCAGTATGATTTGCAAACGATAGATTTGCTCCTGTTATTGCTAATGATATTGTCGTCAAGGCAGTTGGTAATTTCTTAAAGTCCATTATATCTCCTTTGTCTTTAAATGGGTTGATTTTGCAGAGATATACCGCCTGCAAAATTATTTACAAGCGGTATAAAATGAATCATTTTGTGCTCTGCAACACTATTTTTGATGCGAAATAAGAAAAATACTGCATGAGTCAAAGTAAAACGGACAGATTGTCTTAAGTTTTAAAGTTGAGCTACTTTATATTGAAGGTGAAGAGCTGGGATTAGCATAATTTAATGGGGGATTAAATAGTGTATGTGAATAGTTATCACTAATCTTTGTGTAATTTGTATGTTCATTATTATCTGTGTTTAAAAGCTTATTTTTTTGATATAGGTTATAGACACTGCTAAAGATAACGATCGCCGAGCAGAACAAAGCAGCAGCAAATCCAAAGGTTGCGATATTAGCACCTATAGCCAATAAAACAATGCTAAGGATTGCTAAAGCAACCGTAGTTAGGGCGAAAAACTTAAGCGGTTTTTCTAAGCGATAAAGAAACTCACGTTTTTTAATTTGATTTGTACATAAGGCTAATGCCAACAAGGCTTCATGGGTATTTTTGGTATTGTCTTCGTTGGCTTTAAGGTTCTTTTCAAGTTGCTGTAGAGATTTGATAAAGGCTTTGTAGCTTTCTTCACTATTATTAGCATTTTGAATATCATGTTGCCATTTTTGGTAAGATGCTTGAGGTTGATGTACATTTTCTAAATCAACGAATGTGGATAATGCCTCAATCGACAATGACTCACACATTAGATAATCAATACGTGCATCACATAGTTTGGCTGCTCGTTCACTCAAAACCCAAGAAATAACTAAAGCGCTTGCGCCACCTATAGAGCTCGCTAGCGTGCTGATTATACTTAATAAGCTACAAGCAGAGGCGATTAATGCACTTAATGCAATTCCACTACAAAGAGCAAGTTGTGCTGTACTACATAGGTAATGATTTCTTTCCCATTTGTCCTTTTTTTGATCGGAATTTATTGCCATTACACCAAGCATCACCGTATCAAATAATTGCCAGGCTAAACCGATAAAAGGCAGTTGCAAAGCTAATGGTTTAATGCTTAATGCTAGAATTTCATATACGTTACGAAACAAACTAAGCCAATCGACATAAAAACTATAAGTATGGACAATTTTTCTGGTTGTGCTCAACGAAGCTTGCTTGAATAACGCTTCCAATTTTGTGAGTGTTTTGAGATCAGTCTGTGTGTTGTTGCTAAGTTTTGCGCGCAAAAATGCCTTAAGTTCAGGAGATAGCGTATGCAGATTTTCCATTTCTAATAAAGCGCGTTCCCAATGCAGATTGATCGAACCTTTATATGAAAAAGGCCAGAAATCAAGCGTAGGCTTACGACGATATTTTTCCAATTGATCGCTAAAGATTGGCATTGGCATCATCCTTTTATCCTTTTAAAAGTAAAAATAAAAATTATTTAAAAAATATCTGGGTGGTACACATAAAGCAATTACAGATGCTGGATATGGACAAAGTGATTATGTTTTTATCTGTACCACTGCCAATGGTGCTTAATCACAACCTGCTTATGGTTAAAAGCCAACTCAAGTGCCAGAATGCGTCTCATGTGTGGTTGTGCTTTCAATTCGGCAATATAGTTTTTTAACGCACTTGATTTAACGCTTTACTGGCTAATTTGCTGATGTTTTGACTGTTGTCCTCTTTGGCATGTTTAAACTCCATCACAATGCCATGATCGTTGCCATTATTTTGTATGGTGATCAAAGAGGTAGGGACAATTCATGAATTTCCCCTACTAATCAATCTGTCCGATAATTGCGTCAAATATTGTCACTTAAAATTTAGTTATGTAACTTTGTCGCAAGGCATCAGTATGGTGCTTTGTAAAACAATTAAAACGTAAAGATTAAAAATTAATTTAAGGAGAAATGTATGGCGATTACAATTTTATCAAAAAATAGTAATGACAAGTTTTTTACTATTGAAGACAGTTCAATATTTTCTAGTAAAAGTAGTAAAGCGGTGAATCAGAACGCGATGTTTGCTAATGCAAAAAGAAACCATATGGAAGGGTTTGCTGCAAAACACGTACAAGCAGCACTGCAAAATATTGCTCGTGACAGTAATGACTTGGTATCAGGGAATAAAAAAGATGAATTTGTCTTAAATGAGACAATCTATGCTAAACTTCGGGAGTTTTATAGTTTGGATAATCAATCTTCGGACTTTAAATCGTCAATGGAAGAGTTACAAAAATTAGAAGTTCTTGTCAATTCAGCTAAAGATCATGCTACAAATAGCACAAAGACGTTGGATATATTTAGATCAAGTGCTATGCAAGCATTATTAACAAGTGAAGACGTAAAAAGAGATCTTCATATTGCATCTGAAACGCTAAAAAAAGATTTGGAATACAATCATCCTAACTTATGGTATCGAGCTGCAAGCTTGTTTGTTGAAATTGTCCAAAACTTTTGTAAATTCTTTTATAATATAGCGGTAGATATTGGCAATGCATTAAGAATTGTCATAACCACAGATTTAGAAAAAAGACAAGCCGCGTTGGAAATTGATTATTGTGCATCTAATAACGTGAAAACAATCGATGAGCTTGGTTCAGAGCAATCAACTCAGTTAAGGTTACTTCAGGGGGTGATTGCAGAATTTGATGCCAATAGAGTTAATCAAGATACTCTTGTAAGCAAAAAAGAGGTTGATGACTATATAACAAATTTAATCAAAGGAAACGAGGATCTGGAAAAAGCGCTTGGTAATAAGGATAATGCAGTAAATTTAATTGTAGATGCTTATACGGCGAGAGACCTTAATCAAGAGAGTGCAAGAAATGATTTGGCGCGGAAGAATCATAAACCTGGGTATATGAAGTATACTGACTATACACAAGAACGCTATGATGAACATAAAAAGTTATTTGAAGAGGATTACAATAAAATTTATCCAACGAAAAATGAAGCACTAAGTACAACTGAAATGGATCCTAAGGTAGAGGCTAGACCTAGACGTTTAACATCGTTATTAAAAGAGTATCAAGAAGCTGTTGGACTCAAAAACAATACGCAAGAGCTAGCAATCAGTACAAAAGGATCCATGACTTGTGATGAGCTTAATATCAAAAAGTCTAACTCTGTAACTGGTGGTAAGTCGCCAGAGTTTGAAGAAAGTGTTGTATCTTTTGAAGGAAAAGCTAAGTCTGTAATAAATGGTCATACCTCACAAAATATTAATACGGATATTGATAAATTAGCTAATAAATTAAAAGGGCAAGCCACAACACATGGCACCAAAAATGAAGACAAAAACAATAAAACTCCAAATACACTAGTTATTAGCACAGGAGACAATCTTGGGTTTCAAGTCCAACCATTATCGACTGATAAAAAATTATCTAATTTGCTGAAGTTTATAACTGATAATACAAACCAAGTAGAGGAATATAAGTATGGATACATATACCATAAAGAGGCCGATCTAAATGGTCACGGTCTTGTTAGATTACCAAGATGCATTTTGGATGCTTACAAGAGCCATGGGGGCAACTGGGATGTTGTCCAGACAGTTACTCAGCTTGAAAATGACATAGCAAAACCTGAGAATATTGTTAGTAAGTTATCTGCTTTGATGACAGATGCTAACAAGGAGTATAACGGTGCTAAATCATTCTTTAGTTATGGTGGATATAATACGCAGAGTTTGCAATCTGATTTAAAGAGTGCTCTATCGGATGTTAATAAACTTAATAACGTCCTTAATTATGGCAGCATAGAAACTCAAGTGCAGAAACATGATACTTCAAACTTAGCTTTTAAGCTAGCCAGTGAAAATCAGGTGACAATCGAAAGCGATAAAAGCGCATAAGTAAGCTGATTTGTGGAGTAATTACATAACCTTTCTAAAACAAAGAGTAGCAAATAATCAGGATTAGGGCTAACCGTGTGAACTATGAATGTTGAATTATAAATTTTTAATTCAACATTCAGCATTCAGCATTTAACATTTAACAGGTGTATCATGATTAAATATCAACTAAAAGACAATCGTGGCAATAATAACAATGATTGCTTATTGATTGCTATGGGTCGGCTGGATAATCCAGCCTTAAATGAACAACAGGCTGTTGACGCCGGTTGGCAGGCTGTTTTTAACGGTGTCAACACGATGGCATTTGATGATTTACAGATGCTGCATACCGAACTAAAAGATGCTTATTCAGAAGATATTAAGAATATTGGCAACTATTTTTCCTTGGATTTTAATGATGATAATACAATAGCGTTATTCAAGTCTAGGTTGAAAGAAACCTTTGGAGTTGACAGTTTATCACAAGATATTATTGAGACTCAGTTGCAGGACAAAGTAAAGCAAGAAGTTAATGAATTTTTGAGCCATTTAAAGCAACAAACAAATCTTCAAAAATATATTGAACTGCTTAAAACCATTCCTGAGGATAAAAAACAACATTTGATGCTGGTGTCTGGCAATGATTTAGAGTCTCGTCCAGGCCAGGTTTATGCGCAATTTAGAGATCTAATATTAGCAGGTAAAGTCCCGCAATTTGTTGCCCACAATGGTGGGCATTACAGTAATATTGTGCCTATTAAAGTTGACTATGAGGCGTATGACCAATCCACTAATCCAGAGCCATTAATCAAACAAGCATTTGTTAACCTTATGAATGGCACGTTGCTCGATGCTACTGGGTTTACTCATCCTGAAATGCTTAAGCAAATAGAGAATAATTTGAGTGTGCAATACACGCTAGAAATGCTAGATAATGATCTTAATATGCGACAAGCTAAGAGTGAGTCAGGAAAGTTGTATCAAGAAAAAAGATTAAATAATTCCGGTGAAGAGGGCATATCAAGTAGTATGCTTCAATCTGGAAGTGTTGATTACCCCACGCTAGAAGAGCTAGAAGCATACTCTCATGAACAAAAGGTTGCGACAAAATTAGAATCGCTTCTAGCGTTTGTTGATAAGAATATTGACAAGGATTATATCAATAATTCGCGTTATACCTATCAATTAACGTATGAGGGTCAGAAATACAACGTACCATGGAGTTTGATGCAGGCCTATGATTCAAGAACATTTGGCAGTTATGATAGTGCTAAGATTATATCAGGGTTAAAAGCAGATTTGGCACAGGAGAGTTCAGCGGATATTATTGCTCAAAAATTAAAAGCACCAATGTACGGTAGGCTATATAACAATACATATGGTGTCAGCAAGGAATATCTAGAGTGCCTTAAGAATTCTAAGCAGTTTAATGATGAAGTAATAATGACAGCGGACGAGAAAAAGGATGCTTGGTCTGTAGAAAAAAATAATAATAATGAATTCAGCTTATTTAATCCTGAAAATCAAATTGGTTTAAAAGATTTCAGTAGTTCCCGCTGAAAAACTCTCTGAAAGCCTATGGTTGAGAGGTTTATTAGAAAAAAGATTACGAAAATAATTTTCTGGAAGCCTTGATTTATCTAGCCTGGCGAGGTTAATGGAAATTGCTGAACAATACTTATTAACGAAAGAATCTGGTTTCGTGCAAACATTAGTCGATAAAGGTGTTCAAAAGGATGATGCATTTGTCGCGTGGTTTGGACTATCGCCAATGGCAGCGCAGAAAGATACATTTAAGGGCTTTAAACAACTGATAGATACTTTAGAGTCTAACCCAAGGGAGTTTTCAACAACAATGCAGCAACTAAGGGATAATTATTTGGTTGAAAGTGGCTCAGGTAATCTTAAGGTTTTTTTGGCTGAAAATCGCTATAAAAATGAAGCGTTTAATACAGCTTTTGAAAATGCGTTGGCAGAAACAAAGAGTGATAAGGCGGATAATGGAAATCATATGCTTTTTAAGCAAAATAAAGAGATGTTTGAACAAAGAGCCGTAGCAGGAAAGTCTGTATAGTTTTCACTTAAGATAGGGATTGGAGAAAAATAAAGTAAAAGGCTTTTAAAGCAAATATTTAGTTTGTTTTGTAACAATTCATTACATTGGGGGAGTGTGTTATGGAAATAGCATTTGCACATGCGACTGAAAGGGTCACAGCGAATAAAGTAGACCCAGCACAAAAAATAGATGGCAAAAATGCAAGGGATGGTAATCCTTATAATGGTTTTTATAGATTAAGTAAAAAAGATCAATCACTTGAACACAGTGATGAATACTTTATAAAAGTACCAAAAAAAACAACAGAGTTTTTTTTTGAGGCGTTGGCTGCAAGAGTTATTGCTAAGCTTAAGGAAAAAAACGTGATTCCTTTAGAGTATCAGCATTTGTTTGTTACTGCGGAGCCGGTGACAATTTATGATGGAGATAAAGAAACAAAAGCCTTGGCATCCAAAAAAGCGAAAGTTACAGAGCTTTTTAAACTTTTCTTCCCATGGGAGGAGTCTAAACTTAGAAATAACAAATTAGAGAAATTTGATAATAAATATTTATACCAACTGATTACTAGTTTTAAATCTGCAAATAGTGGATTATCGATGGTGATATTTATGTCGCTTTTGCTAGGTGACTATAGTGTTCACTCAGGTAATGTTTTTGGTATAAGTGGGGATGATGGTAAGTTGAGTTTTGGAAAATTAGACTTTGGTGCTGCTTTCCGCGACTTTACAAAAAATAAGAGCTTGATTAAGCCGCATGAGTATGAAGCGAGCTTGTATAAGAAGCTGTATAAAAATTATCTTGAGTATTATTTGCGGATTCCAGGATTTAAAACATCTCTTGAAGATATAAGAACAAAGTTTTCACGTGATGATATAGATGGCATCAAGCAGTGTTTTAATGAAGGATTTTCTGAATGTTATACATTTTTCGAGCTTAATAATAATCAAGCAGCACGAGAGACTTTATCCAAATACAGTGGTATTGATTTTACAAATCAACAAGAGCGAGAGAAGCAGTTTCAACACGTTATTTCTAAGCGAATAACAGAACCTCTTATCTGTACTGAGGTGGGTAATAATGCAAAAGTATATAAAAAATACAATACGACTACCAATCAAGTGCATGAGCTTGATTCTTTTCATGAAGAGAGTAAAAAAAATTTATGGGAGATACTAAGTAGCAATTATTTACAGAAAAGCAAAGATACTGAGACTGAAATGAAAGCAGTATTTACTAGTTTAATGAAGCTTTATGCACATATGCTTGGTAAAAATGCTGCAAAAGAAATCGTGCATGACAAGGATTTAAGGGCTGAGAAATATCGTATTTTAAGTCAATTGATTAATAGTATTAGCGATATTTTGATAACTGATGACAGCAAGGAGATAAAAGACTCAAAGTACAAACGTGTGATCCAACAGTTTGATGAAATTGAGAAAAATGGTGGTTTAAGTGTTTTAGATATGCATTCTTCCAAAGGAATGGCACTTTTACGTAACATTGTTATTGTTTTATGTCTGATGTTTCCTTTTATTCCACTTATATTTCCAAGCTTTATAGGATTACCAGCACCAAAAAGTGCTGCACTTTTTAATCAAGCAAAAAGCACGCTCACACAAACATCCGAAACTCAGTTTAATGCCCAGTTTCAAGATCAGTTGGCAATAGGGCAGCAAATAGAGTCACATCCAACAAAATGACTGATATCTACCCTAAAGATAGCTTTTATAATCTACCTTAGGCAATAATAAATCACTTAAGTTAGCTATAGCAATATTATCGCACACTTTTACTGCGCAAGCGCTGGCTGAGTGTTAATCGAAGCCCTGAATTCATTTTATCATTAAATATATAAATTAGGAGAAGTATATGCCCAATCAATCAGCAGTTCAATCAATGAAAAATATTACACAGAATCATAGAAATTACCTTGAGAAAGTAATGAAGACAAATATAACCAGAGAGTTTAGCAATGATAAGGTAACTGATGAGAAAACCAAGTTATTGATGACGCGGTTTGAACAATCTTCATCAAAGTTCTCAGCATCAATAGATACCTTGCTTGAGGGCGTGTCAATGTCAAATCAGATTAAAGCCGGGGTTTTATCGGGAGCAGCAGGCGTGGTAAGTGGCCTTATTGCTCGGTCTGCACTTCATGATGTGCTTCCTATTCCTGATTTTACACCAGGTAAAAATCTTGTGATTAATACCATTAGTGTGGCACTTGGTGGTGTTGTTGCTAATGCCTTTTATAATATTTTGCCCGAAAAAACAAGACCAGCAAAAGACTCAGAAGCATTTCAACAGCAATTTAAAGAATCAGGTTTCTTTAAGTTGAGTAGTGATTTAACAGAAAAATTCATCAGACTCTTTCATTATCGTGAATCACTATTGTTCGGAAAGCAGCACAATATGCCTATCGATATGCGTACTGAATTTAAGGATTTATCAAGCACGGATGAATATAAAATTGCCGTTGAAACCTACTTTTTGACTGAACTTGATAAACTATTTGTTAATACATTTAAAGATATTTATGAGATTCATGATGAAAAGATTCAAAACGATAAAAATAGTTATGGTATTACAAGAGGCATTAAACGCTATTTTGATGACGTTGATCCGGATAGCTTCACGCAAAAGTTACAGGTGAACTTTTTGACTCAAGTAAGTAACTTTTTTGTTAAACAGATGGATGAACCAACTGTTTATGCACAATACCCTTATTTAGCAGCAAGTGCGCTAGGGCTTGCAACAGGTGCTTTGGCATTAGCTGTTGCACCAGCAGGTATTGCGTTTGTTTCAGGCGCTTTAATGGGTGCATTTGTTTATTATTTGCCGTCAAATATTGAGTCATTAATGTATAGTCATGGTAAAGAAGAGCGTCAAGCACTTAAGAAAATTACACAAGCAATTAATGACGAAGCAGTCAAACTTGAAATGCAAACCAAACAAGTCACACCCACCTCAAATAGTAGCGTCAGTCAATTACAAAATTATGTCACTAATCAATGTGATGGTTTTGGTCATGGCTTGAATTATGGTTATGGGTCTGGATATGCTTCTATTTTGGTTGGATCGACGCAATCCTGGCTTCAGGAATATGCTAAACGTTATCGCCATAGCAAACGTATTGAAACTGATCTGGGTGCAAAGGCGATTGAACCAATTAGCAAGACCGCTGATCGTCAAGCAATAAATTTTACCAAGTTACTCACGGCAAATATCAATGATCCCACATTTAAAAAATGTATCCAAAAAACTCAAGCATATTTAAGCAATCGTGACAACAGCAATTTTATCGAAAAATTTGGGGTAAAAGCAAAAGTCAAAGATCAGATATTAGAAATTGTTGCTACTTTGCCGAACGATAAAGTATTACCTCAGTATTTAATTGACTTCTATGTTAATGAGCTTGGTGGTATTGTTCATGATTTGACACAAATATGTCAGCTGAAAATAACTGGAGCTTTAACAGATGCGGCTAAAAATATTAATAAAGCTTTTGGCGATATACTTTCAGATAAGCAAACATTTATTTTAAAAGGAGATATCACGTTACGTCATCTTTTGGCATTGCCTGCAGACGAGAAATTGCCAGAGCTTGATGAAAATAATATCGATAATTACTTAACTCAGTCGAGAGATTTCTTATTTTCGTTACTAAAAAAGCCAGACATTGATTTAAACACAGAAAATCACCTTGAGCAAGCGTTTGACTATAGCAATGAGTTTAGTGTCTACCATACATTACTACTTAAACAATTAGCAAAGTTGATTGATCCAAATAATCAGTCAGTGAGTGATGCAACAAAGTCAAAAATACATCTCTTTCTTAAAGAGAAGTTGTTTGTTGACTATTCAGATTTGTTAAGTCAAGCATTTACTGATGCCTTATTAACTGGAAATAATCCAACGCTCGAAAGTATGAGTGAATCAATGCGTAATGCGATGGCTTATACTAGGCGATTCTACTCTCCTTATGCACTGATCATGGCAGAGGCAGGAGAGTTTGTGCATAATGATCGTTATCTACTTTTTGCGTTGCATAATAAGCAGGTTAATTTTATGCCTGAAGCATCAAAGGCGTATATAGATAAACTGAATAAAGCGATAGAATCAACGGCACAATTTATTGAAAATATCAAAGATAATCAAATTCTTGTTGGTACTGGCGCATATGGTATTTATCTATATGAAGCACAGCAGGAAATTACAAATACCATCAATAATATTAAGCAATATATAAAGGAAAACCCTAGCCACAATCAAGTCGATTTAAATAAGGTAGTTGAGAAATTAAATACCTATAAGCAGGAGATAGATCAGAAGCTTTCCTTGCAAAATATGCATTATGACAATCCGCAGTATTATCAGCTGATTGATGAGATGATAACCAAGGTGCAAGCCTATGAAAAATCTCAGTACGGTGCTATAACGCGCTTTATGAATGATACAAATAAAATAAAGATAGCAACAACTGTTCTTGAAAACCTTAAAGCACTAAAAAATAAACCCATTGAACAAGTTAAGTTTGATGATATTTTTAAGCTTTCTGAAACAACCAAGCAGAATAGCAAAGACCTTCAAGATTTAAAAAGTAAAGTTGGTGACTCATTACTTGATGGAATTAGCAGACTTTTAGAACACTTTAGGGTGTATATTGATCAGTTAGCGGGCGCGTCAAAAACTAACCAAAGTGAAATGAAGATGGTGAGTAGTGATGGAAATATCGAGACATTCTATGAGGCCAAGAGTAATGATTTCTCTGAGGATGATATCTATGAAGACTGTAATTTTGAAATAGGAGAAAGTTGGGAATTTATATCTATATTTGATCAGAGTCCATCTGATAAAGGCAATCAGTTAAAAAATAGTCAGTAAATAAAGGGATAGTATACTCATGGCAAACGATGTTGAAAAAAAGTCAACTCTCATTGAGCCTATTAAGAAGGGTGTAGACTATGCGAATAAACTAAACTTACCATTGGTAAATAGTACTATAAAACCTATTGTTCTTTATGGGATGTCTTTGATGATGTCTAGGATAATACAGGTTGTTTCTAATGGTTATTTACCAAGTGATAAAACACATGAAGCGATAGAAAACACCCTTACATTTTTACTGGGAAGTGTTGTCTCACCATTAGCCGCAAATCAACTATATAAAATAGTGGGGGATTTTTTTGCGATTAAAAATATCGATAAAACAGACAAAACTGAAATTAGTGATGCTGAGAGTCTCAGGCGTTTAGCTTTGTTTTCGAACTTAGCACTGAGAATCGATGGCTCATACCCTTACGTAAATAGATTGCTAGATTGGTCTTTAAATTTATATAACTTTCGGGAATGGATTTATCTGGTGACAGGAAGCCATCCATTGATGTTTGGTAAAACGTCCTTAGACGCTTTTGATATTGATTTTTTTAACTCACATAATCTAGATTATGCATTTGTAAGCTGCAAAGATGTGCAAGGGAGAACGTGTTTTGAGACCAAATTTAACGTACCTTTGATTGCAAAATTGTATCAGCATAAAGTAGGTTACCTACCGGGCAAATGGTGCAAGAATAATGATAAGTGGGTATTTGCAACAACGGTTTCAAAGGATGAATTAATTCGTGAGTGTGATCAAAGATACCAGCAAAGTTGGTTTACAGGAGGTGGCAAAATATCTGATGTGTTTGCACTAACGACGTTTGGTCAACCATGTGATATTCACTATTACAAACCTATATTGTTAACGAGGGATAGTGGAAAAGGAATCGAGGATTTAAATAATCTGGCAAATAGAGTGAGTTATCAATCATCAACACCTGTATTGGTTAAGTTTGACCAAACTAAAAAAATGCATGCAGCAAATAGCGATCGTTTTATTCATGACTTAAAGCAAGTTGCAGATAATAAATATGAAAATATTTTTTGGGTAAAGCAACAGGAAAGTGTTAAAGAAAAGACTTTTTCAAAGTGATGTTTTGGGAGTTAATTCATCAGATAATCAAATTGTCCAATCAAGAGACTATCTATTGAAACATTAAGTGATAATTTGTAACTTTAAGCATGCCTGTTTAATCACAGCGATCTAAAAATTAATCAAAAATTCATTAATCAAGAAATTATTAATCAAAGGAGATAAAGATGGAATATCAAAAACTGTTAGAAGCTATTAAAGCAATAATAACTGATGAGGAAATTAAAAACCAGGTAATTGATTCTGTAGATGAGTTAGAAGCAGAGTATAAATCTAAGTTAATGGACTTAGCTAAGGACAATAGTGATCTAGAAGAAGCTTTTAACGAGGCGATAAAGATTGCGGAAGAATACAAAAGCCAACATGAAAGTGACAATCAACAGATAAATGATCTTAATGAAGCCTTAATTAAGAATCAACAGCAATTTGATAAAGTAATTAAAGACTTTTATCAGGAAAATGAGCTACTTCAAGACAATAATTTCAAACTACAAGATGAGCTAAATAATATAGGAAATAAATTTAATAAAATGGAAAGTGTACTTAGCTTAAAAAAGGGAGAGTTAGAAACCGTCGAGTTTCAGCTTGCAGAAGTAAAGAATGAACGGCAAGAATTATTGACACAACACCAAAAATCAGAAAAAAAATTAATCAAAGACATTGAGGAAAAAAACAATAAGCTCAAAGAAAAAGCTGAGTTAATTGATGTTCTGGGAGAGAGAGTTGATCAACTTACTAACAGCAACCAAAAGCATCAACAAGAAGTGTTTTTAAACCAGAAAAAGGTTGAAGAGTTAAATAAGGAAAACAACGCTTTACGCAAAGAGAGCACTGATAAAGATCTTTTAATTGAAAAGTTGCGAAATGAACTTAAAGCATTAAAGGGTGATTTAGATGATACGAAACAAGCTTTAAATGATGAAAAGCAGGCAAATGCTGAAATGACTAAAAAACCATCAGAATCTAATGGTCTAACTTTAGATGAGGTTTTGAAAGAACAAAGTTATACAATAGAAAACGTTATACGTGAAAGTTTCAAAGCTCCTGACTCAATCAACACAGATTCTGCTGTAGGCAAAAACTTTAAGGAAGCTTCTGTAAACTTCCAAAAAGAGTTTATGAGTTCTCAAAATACTTCTCAACAAACAGGAGATTTTTGGAGCAGCTATGGCAGTAGTATAGCTGCTGTTATCAGTGCAGGTGCTGTATATGCTGTGGCAAGTATATTTGCAACTCCTGCAGTGGCAGGGCTCTTGGCAGGTGCATCAGGGATGGGTGTGAAAGCTTACAATGCGAGCGATAAAAATCAGAACCTAATGCCTAATGGTGCAGTGAGTGATGGTAACTTAAAAGATAGTCCTAGCAGCCAATCATCTATGAAAATGTTCAATGGTTATGAATCTACCAGTGATAATGTGGTTAAGCATGACCAAAGTCTGCAAATACGATAAAAAGTCAATATAGTAATGATCAAGGTGATGTTTTATCTATTCATACTACAAAAAGTGAGTACTTCGATGATGACAATGATATTTTTAACAAGACCATAGAAAGTGTTGTTTTAACCAATAACAATGCTGATCAAGGCATGCCTATGTTGTTCAATACGCCTAAAGAATGCGCAAGTAAAAAATAATTAAGAGGAAAAATAAAATGCTAAAAGTACTTTTAGTCCATAATTCATCTAATGAAGATGACAGGCAGTTAGTAGAAAAATTAGGTTTTAATTATCAAAGTGGATTGAGTATTAATGGCATAGATTTTCTGAAAATACATGATATGAGAATATGGACAACTGTTGGCGTAGAAAGATATGGCACTATCTCCAGACAGATGTTCAAAGGAGTAGGGCTTGTTGTGGTTTCACCGAATATGTCAGATAGAGTTCAGCGTGTAATAACTGAAAATTGCGAAAGGGATCAAATATCTTGTTGGCGGCTAAATGCAGGTGAAGCTAACCTTTCTAAAAATGAACTGCTGGAGTTAATGCGAGAAAGAAAGGGGGATTTTACGCAGGAAAAAGTATCAAATTTGCTATTATCTCAGTCCTTGAAAAGCAAAAGTAATAATGCTCCTAATGTCAAATACTCTGATTTCATAGCCTCTGAAATTACAGGTTTTATAGCTGATGTACCTATTAATTCAGATTTATTAAATAAATTGAAGGAAAAAAATCATAATATCCTAAAAAATGGGTTAGCAGTTCATAATGTTGAGGAAAGGTTAAAAAATTTGCTGCAATTTATTCACTCACATACTGACTCACCAGAAAGTGTTAATAGTATGTTAGGCACATACACTTATTCTGTAGAGTACAATGGCAAAAGCTATAATGTCCCTTGGAGTTTAATGCACGCTTATAATGCTAAAGTTATAGGTAATTATGATGATATAATGGTTATAAATGGCTTAAAGGCAGACTTAGCAAAGTCTAATGCCAGTGAAATCATTGCCGATAAACTGTGCTCACCAATGTATGGTGTGCTATACAACAATAAATATGGTGTTTCTGAGAAATATATGGACATAGTTAAATCTCCAACTGAATTGTATAAAAAAATCAAGTATTCGGATAAAAAAATTGAATCCAGTGACGGCTTTAAATTGTTTGATGGGGATAGTAATCTTTTAAAAGAGAGTCAAGAAAATTCATATCATTTGAAGTGATTTTCCGAAAATAACGTTCTTATTTGTGCCATTTTATGACAAAAAAATAATATATTTCACGTAAATAATTATAAAAATATATCATTAGACTTTTTATTACCCACCTAATTGGCAAAGTTATTTTAGGATGCCATGCGAGAAATTTTCTATTGGTAAAAGTAGAGGCTTGGGGTGTGCTTAAAAATAATATCTTACTATTTGGTCTGCATAAAACGCAGATGCAGCAATTAATTTTGAGCTTACCAAATTG
Organism: Cysteiniphilum halobium; assembly: GCF_003574425.1. GTDB lineage: Bacteria > Pseudomonadota > Gammaproteobacteria > Francisellales > Francisellaceae > Caedibacter > Caedibacter halobius. Next base: position 64,318 of record NZ_QLIU01000022.1, read on the forward strand.
CCGTTTCCTCATATGTCAGCACACTTTACAATTACAAAAACAGATTAAAACACAAAAAATTTCTCTTTTAGTGATGTCAGCATTTGATGGACATCAAACAAATATTGCTATATGCGATAGGCTCTGTAAGCAATGCGCCAAGCTTCCTGTCATTGTCGTAGGAGGTGTTGAGGATACTGAATTAGAAATGTCCTATTATTGTGCTGGTGCTGTCGATTACTTGTGTGGAGATATGAATATCAAAATACTCTCACAAAAAATTGAATCAACCTTGCGGGTATTAAAAGCTGATCAGCAATTTAACCAGTCCGAAGAAGTTATTATTGGCGATTATCGGCTTAATACGGATAGGAAAATTCTAATTGACTATAAGGGGGCTCAGTATAAGTTGACACAGTCAGAGTCATTAGCGCTTGATTTGTTGGCACAGCATCGAAATCAAGTTGTTTCAAGAGATGAGCTTTATTGGTGGGTATATGATCGCCCTTATGATGGAATGGATAGAACCATTGATGTTTTGATGAGTAAGTTAAGGAAAAAACTGCATATTCAAAAAACAAAGGAGCCATTGATTAAAACTGTTAACCGAGGGGGGTATATGTTGAATGTACCTTGTTGTTAACAAATGGGTACATTATATCAAGTGCATTTTAGATTTTCGAGTGTTGTAATTAATCCATAACGTTTGATGGGATTAGATGGATGAAATTCAGAAAATTGATTTTAGTTGGGCTTTTCAGCATGACAGGAATGGCATTTGCAAATATTGCTGTAGATAGTCTTTATGATATCTGGTCTGAAGATAAGCCTGCTTTTTCAAAGACTATTCATAATAATGATTCAAGTAAGACAGCCTATGTCAAAGTTGAGTTGTTGGAGGTGACGAATCCTTTGTCTAAAGATAAAGTCGAGAAAATACTATCTTCTAAGGAAATGTCAGAAGGACTGTTTATTACCCCAAGTAGACTAATTATTCCACCGGCGCAGTCCAAAAATATTCGTTTTTACCATCCAAAAGGCAGGAGTAAAGATCAGATTAGTTACTATCGTGTCAATATGATGCCAGTACTACCAAAAAAAGAAGATGGATTTGAGGTTACTGACAAAGAAGTATTGGCAGATAGCGAGATATCTGCAGGTGTTGGAATTATGATCGGGTTTTCTAGTATATTGGTCGTCCAACCGAAAAATACTGTTTATCGGACCAATGTCAAACTCAAAGAGAAGCGTATTGAAATTCACAATAACGGCAATGCACTGATTGAAGTTGTAGTTAAAGCACAATGTAAACCAAAAGAGGTGCTACAGAAGTTATCTGTAGATTTAAAGCATTGTGATACGCACAATGTATATGAGCAAACATACAGAATATATCCATCGATTCCTAAAATGATAGATACAGAACCTTTTGCTGACAGTGTTGAGATTGAAGTTTTTGAAAACGGCAAAAGTATGCGTAAGAAAAAGTATTCAGTTACCTAGTTAGGTACTAATTCAATTTTTATCAAACAGAGTTTTTAATTTATTTGGTAAGTCTTGTACTTGCTTAAAGGTTAGAGCTCATATTATCAAACCAAAAGGAGAAAGTGTTATGTTAAAAAGTAAGAAAATCTTAACGGTAAGTGTTATGACAGCGCTGTCAGGTGGTGCATCTTTTGCCAACACAGACGATAGCGTTACAAAACAGATTACAGTTGAGATTGAGGTGGGTCCAAAAACATTAGGTGATAAGTTAAAGATATCGGATGAGAAATCTGCTAGACCCATTGAGAAAAGAATTGCATCTGATATATCGAAAACAACTTCAGAGATTACTAGCTTTATTACGTGGCAAGATAGTACAACAGAAGGCATTGTTGTGACAGTTTCTGGGGAGAAAGAGGATGGATCATATGTCATCAAATCGGGTGAAAGCAAAATGCCTGTGGCTTTTACGATAGATGGTAAAAATATTGATGACACTTCTGGGGATGGCAAAGAGCTGATGCTAAACCCAGGTGATGCTAAAACGTTAACAGTGACCTATGGTGATGGCGCTAGCAGATATCCATCAGGCAAATACTCAGGAAACTTTACCTTTAGTATTTCCCAATCATTTGCAAGTTAAGAGACATAGTACTGGTTAAATATAACTTGAGCTTGTCCTAGTATGAACGTTGGCTGAGCGTAGTCGAAGCCATAGTACAATGTTATAAATCCGTACTTTTTATCCTTGTCATGGGAAATTATACCGTGGCGAGTTGTTCGGTGATGAAGAATGCAATCGAGAGAATTATTTAGATGAAATTAAAAAAGCTTAAGCAGCTTTTGTCATTTGTTTGGATAGGTTTGTTGCCTTTACCAATAGAGGCAACCTCTGCTGTTTTTTTGGATGATAAATTCAAAAAAGGCGTTGAAGGTCTAGAAACTATCCCAGAAGATTTTGCCTCACAATTAGCTGATGCTATTGAAGTGGATGTCTCTATCTTGGGTGTTGAATTGGGGCAGCATATGGTCCGACTAGATAAAGGTAAAATTTTCCTTGAGTCAGATGGTTTATTTGACAATGCCAGTGTTCGTCTGAAGGATGGTACGCGATTGATTCTAAATCAATTATTTTCTGAAGGGATTGATTCCAGTCAAACCATTGATTGTTCACCTACATGGGAGCAAAGTGGTTTGTGCCAGCGCAATTTACCTTTTATGATGACACAATTAGATTTAAATAGTATGCGTTTGAAGCTATGGTTGCCTGCTGAAGCATTTAGCTATCAGTCACAGCAAAATGATAAATATCTTAGTGCGCCTGAGGTTAGTCATCTAAGCTCATTCTTTGGTTATCGATTTAATTTTAATTATGCAGACCATAGAGACACCAATTATTACCTTGAGCTCAATAATGTTACAGGTTTTGGACGCAATCATTTAAATAGCAGTGTCTTTTTGCAACAAAGCAAGCATCAAAGCAGTGATCTTAGAGTGAATAATATCTATTGGCAATACGATAAAGAGAGAATTTATTCACGTTTAGGCTATTTTAACAATGCTAATTTCTATAGTGGCCAAAACACGTATAGCTTGAACTATATGTTTAATGGCAAAGGGGTGATCAGCGAGCTCGGTAGTTCTGATAATTTATCGTTGTCATCACAAAAAGCTTCACTTATTCCGATACCTTTGTTTATCAATGCCAACTCAGTAGTCAATGTCTACAAAGATGGTCGTTTGATTTCGGTGCAGAATTTCAGTGCAGGCAATCACTTATTACAAACAGAGAGTTTTCCAAGTGGTATTTACCCGGTCAGAATCGAAATCACTCAGGCAGGTCAAGTCGTTCAAACTGAGATAGCGATGATTAATAAGCCATCGTCTTTATCAAAACTTCACGATAATAATCAAAACTATCGTGTGTGGTTAGGTGTAGTAGCTAAAGATCAAGAGTCAGCAATTAAGGCGCCTTACTTGGGAGGTAGTTTTGCAACTGCGATCAATAAGGCAACAATTATGAACTTTGGTGGTTATGGTGTAAATAACTTGGTGGTTAGCGAATGGGATACCGAAGTTTATTTGCCTTTAAATACACAAATAACGCAAACAGTTGCCGTAGACTCTGGGGCTGACTATGGTTATAACCTACAGTTGTCTAATACCTATTTTAGATATTTTTCAGTGAGTGCTTGGTACAATACAAATAGCAAAAGTGATAATGCCTATAGCTCGTTTAAATCACGTTACAATAGAGTTGGGCTATCACCTTATCTAAATTTAGAATCGATCAAGTTAGGGTCAATCTCAGGTACTTACAGTTACAGTTTCCATACGAATAAGGATAATCTCAATGCATCGTATTTTCATACGTTGTATCAGCGACATAACTGGTATGTTAATGCATCGATAAGTTATGATAGAAGTTTTCAAGGGGACGGTGAAAAGCAGAATAACTATGCCTTTATGCTTAATATTTCTTATACCTTTGATAGTGGTAATACGCTAAGTGATTACGTACGTTATTCACCAAATGATAAGCAGATTTCTAATGGCTTAAGCTTAAGGCCAAATATAGAAAATCAGCATATAAAATATATCAATGCTAATGTTGATTACCGTAAAGATTATGTCAATGGTATGTTGTCAACAAGTCTGTCATCCAGTTATCTGCAAGGTGATTTAGCAACGTCGGTGGTCAGTCAAAATAATAATGAAAACTATTCTGCTTCAGGTAGTCTCTATGGCGGCATAAGTGTCACGCCACAAAGCATTGCATTGCACAACGATCACCGTAGTAAATCGGGTGTGATTATTCATCTGGATACAGAAGATAAAAAACACAAGATGGCAGCACAGATCAATGGTGTAAGTTATCCAATTTATAAGGGGAATAACTTCATTGCATTACCTCATTACAAACAATACAAGGTCTCATTGAGTGATCATCAAGATGAGGCGCAATTGCTACATTACTCAGATAAGCGTGAGCTTGTCAGTCTTTACCCAGGCTCTATTTATTATATGGCAAGAGCAGCATTTCCAGTGGTTGAAGTTGTTGGTCAAGTTGTTGATGGCAAAGGCAATCCAATTCGCGGTGCCAAACTATTCAGCTATGGCGATATGGCAACTTATAGCGACGAGTCAGGATTTTTTGTCACAAGTGTTAGTAAGGTAAAACCTGCGTTAACGATTGCAACAAAAGCCGAGAGATGTGCTTATGATTTAAATGTAAATGAAATAACAAGTGCTCAACCTGGTTATTGGGTTGGGGTATTTACGTGTTGAGGTGTGTGATGGTGAGAAAATATTCTAATATATTATTGGTAGGATATTTATTAATGAGTTTTTGCTATATAAGTGCCAATACAATAAGCATTAACGTTGATTTGTCTGAGAAAAAGATTACACAGACTGGGGGAATTGTAACTTCTCAGGTGACATTTGATCGTCAGCTAATTTTTGATGTAGGGCAGCTAGATTTAAATGGAAAAATAAATCGATCTTTAAATGGGTATTTTAAGTATTATTGCGGATACTACTTTTACAGTTATTGTAATTCTAACTCTAAAGGTACAGTATCTAACAAGATCAGTTTAAGTTGTAACAATGGTGTTGAGTTAACTGGTACAGTGACCTCAGAGGGTGATAATTTTTACTTAAAATCGTCTAATGTAACAGCATACGATAAGAGTCCTGATTACTTAAATATTCGTTCTTATGATTTATATCATATTAAGAAATTGCATTTTATATTTGATAATATTCAGCTTGCTGATTCATCAGGAATTTCAAGTTGCTCAGGTAAAATCAAGATTAATGGCAGCTTTTGGCTTGACCAATATCAAAATCAACATGATCGTAATCCGGAGGGGGAATCGAAGAAAATTAAAGTCGATAATCAAATACAGATGACGCTTAATTTTTTACCTTACATGAAATTAAAAGCATCGTCATTATATAAGGTTAAACTCACTGAAAATAGTAGCTCTGGTAATTATAATGCAACGGTTATTATACCTTATGTTACTAATGCCAATAACGTTATAGTCAAACTTAAAAGTTGTGACAGTCATCAAGACGGTTGTGCTTTGAAAAACGGTGATGGCGAACACATTCCATTGAAATTGAAAATAAATGGTCAGGAATTGAATAAGACGGATCAGGATCGATCGATCGCTATAAGCCAAGCCTCCAATGAACTAAATGTCGATTTAATTGCGGCTGCAGATGCGGTTAAAAAGGCAAAGCCCGGCAAGTACACAAATAAGATTGTGTTTGTACTTACGGCAAACTTTTAGGGAGAGATGGCAATGAACAAAATAATAAAATGGGTAGGATTTTTTATATTTCCGTTGAGTTGTATTGCTTCTAATACAGCAGAGATTACAATCGATAGCGAGCTTGAGGTAAAGCCTTGGTTTACTGTTCAAGTCAATGACCGCAATATTAATTTCACATCACAAGTAAAGGCGGTTACCCAAAACTGTTCTGTAGCTAATGAGGCTGGCTATGTTTATGCAGGTAAATCTTCAAATATAAGTTTTCTAAGCAATATTCCCAACCCTAATTATCGCATAAGATGTGATCAAGCAACGATGAACCATCATGGATCTTCACATACAATTACTTTAGAGAGTTATATTTGCATAGAAACCCAAGCGAAACCGTTAGGAAGTAAGATTAGTCCAGTGCTAAAAAAAGGCGCTGAAGTTTTGCTTCTAGTTAAAAAAGAAGATGGAGGAAATACCTCTTATCTAAAAAGGGGTGTCTATAAAGGGCAATTTGTTTGTCATGTTTCGGTAGACTATTAGGGGGAAGTTATGATGCGAAAAACGATTATTTTTTTAAGTGGAATACTGTTAGCACTTGTATCTATTGGGGGTTCACTTCCGCCACAACAGGTTCAGTTTAATTTAACGCTTGATACTAGTACAATGCCAACAATAGAAGTTGACCTATCCAATCAGCATATAGGCATGGGATTGCTTAAGCTTGATAAAGATCAGAAGCTACCTGCTTTTAAATCTGCAGAACTACAAGGGCAAGTGTTGTTAACTAATAGTAATGCACTTGAAGTTTCAATAACGTGCGAGAATCAAAAGGATGGAGCTTGTTTTTTGCATGCGGTGGATAGAGGAGGTGCATGTCCTGCTTGCAAGGTAGCGTATAAGGTATGCTTGCTTATTGATCATAACAATCCATTTTGTAATGCAAGTGTTTTAAATAACCAAACGATTACAGTCGCTCAAAATAAAATGATGCCATTTAGAGTTTATGTTTATGGTGATGGTGGTGATGAGATTACATTGCGTTCAAAAAATGAGAAATTTATCGGAAACTTTTTGCTGACATTTAAAGCCAGTTTTATTTAACACACATAAGGAGAAAAATATTATGAGAAAAAAGAGTGCTTACGCTTACTTATTATCAGGTTTAATGAGTATGAGCAGCATTGGTTATAGCAATAATATAGATAGTGGGGTGGATTCTGGTGAGCTTATTAAAATTCCAGCTAACTATACTTTGCATGAGCAAGTATTAGATCCAGACTTTGATAAGGAATTAACAAGAAAAACATACCATAAAGAGCAGTTAGATAATTTGCTATCTACGGATACAGGTTTTTTGTGGCTTCAATCAACAGCAGGCAAAAATTGGCTGGTAAGCAGTGTTGGTCATAACTGGTTTGTATCAGATTCGTTGGTTGTTAACCGTTGGTTAGATACAGAAGATGCAAAATCTTGGGTATTAACAGATAAAGGGCAGCAGTCGATGACTGTAAAAGTAAATTCGCTTTCGGATGAAAAAGAGCTTAATTTGCATTCTGTAGATGCTAAGTGGTGGCCAAGTTTCGCGAGTATTGTTGCTTATGGAGCAGCAGGAGTTGGTGGTGTTGCCGGCTACAAATACTATGATGGTGGCGTGAAACAAAAACTTACTGCAGGAGCTGCAATGGCGATAGCTGGATTAGCAGCTCTTAAACTAACTCAATCACTAGTAAATGCTTGCACCAGCTTTCAATCAGCCTTGGATAAAGTATTCATAACAAAAGCAGGGCAGCAATGGTTGTATACCGAAAGTGGTATTAAGTGGCTAGTGAGTCCACAAGGTTCTCAGTGGCTTATGGATTCAGAAGGTCAGGATAGATTAAGCTTATTGGAAGGAAATAAAAATGGTCACAGTGTTGCAAAGGGCATTATACATAATGGGAATCCTAATAAGATCAATCAAGTCGTACAACAAATGGAACAAGTACTACTTAACAAAGTCAATAAGACAAATGCAATCTCGGGCTATTGGTATGCTTCTGACTTAGATCAATTTTTATCTACTTATGTGGGTGGATTGTGGTTAGTAAGTTCCACAGGAGTGTCATGGCTGCAAACTTATAATGGTAGTGAGTGGCAGGTCGATGCAAAAGGTAAGATGCGTTCAATTTTTAAGGAATGGTTAAATAAAGATTCCACTGTAGAAGGAATTAAAACCAATGCAGATTTACAAAAGATCATTCTTGAGCATATTGAGGCTATGGATAATCATGATGATTCCAAAAACTGGTATTATGATTCCGAATTGTCGCAATTTATATCCTCAAAAGCTGCTGGTATGTGGTTAACAACTGATGTTGGTAAACAGTGGATGAAAGATAATAGTAACTGGCAAAATTGGTTAAAAAGCGCCAGAAATGGTTGGCTTTGGGAGCATTCTGTTATTAAATGGTTAAACACACAAGCTGCTGTAGAATGGATACAATCAAATGATGCAAAGACCCAGTTTGAAACTATTTTAAATCAGTGGAATGCTGAGAAGTGTAAAGATGGGTGGATATACAACTCTAGCTGCTCTGCGGTGAAAAATACAAAAGCTGGGAAGTTATATTTAAAATCTCAGGCTAAAAAATAATAAAACTGTTCATTCGACTTTGGACATACCAAAGTCTACGTCAAAAGAAGAGTCATTAATTTCATTTATTAACTATAATACCAACGGTATCTTTCAGTAACATATTTGTGGTCAAATTCTACTCGTAGCCTGATTATCCACACTCCTCAGGCTTTTTGAATCAAAGCATTGATTAAACAAAACTCAGCAATTTACCTTGATAAGTGTTTTCTATGCGGTCGTAGAAGAGTACACGGACTTAGCCCGTGGGTATCTATTGATAGAATAATAGGTTAGGTGTTGATGTTGCGCTTGGTGACATAGTCTAACATCTTGTAGCGTGACTTAAATAAGGGTCTATGCGTAAATGGTTATGGGTTGGTTGGTTTCTCAAGTAGTTATTTGATGTGGTAATTAAAGGGCTGATCATTGTTATGTTTTTTGTAGTTTAAGGGGAAATATGGGCTTTAAGTCTAAGCGCTGATTTATATCGGGATAACTCTATCAATATGTCCGATAGTGGCTTTGGATATTGAGTTTCAAATATGAGCTGTGTACCTTGGGCTTACAGGAAAATCGCACATAGCTTTTGATTAAATTAAGTGTTTTGAGTTCGTGATAAGGGTGCTGTTATAGCAGATTAATCGTGAACAAACCAAAGTCAACAAATGCTGATAAAACAAACTAATTTTCAAGTAATTTAGCAAACAAAATATAAGTAGTATTAAAACTAATTAAGAGTTTAACAACAAAAAGGAGAAAATAAAGATGAAAAAAATAAACAAAACAAATCAAACAAGCATGCAGAAAGGGTTCTCATTGATTGAGTTGATGGTCGTGCTCGTTATTATTGGGGTGTTAACAGCAATTGTGATTTCACAGTTTGCGAAAGCATCTCAGCGAGGAAAAATCTCTGAAACGGTAAGTCTTATAGGCTCTATTCAGTCGGCAGTCAATGATATTACGCAGGCAAATTCGCATGCCGTAATTAACGAAACGAGTTTAATTGATAGCAACCGTTTGCCAAGTAAGTATATAGAGGGAACAGAGCTATACACACCATTTGGTACAAAGCTTACTATGACCACTTCTACAAGTGGAAAAGATTATACAATTCAGTTTGCGTCTGCTTCAAAATTGGCGTGTGAGAACTTGTCTAATGCAGCTTTAATGGCTGATGCTGTAAGTATATCAATTGGTGGGACTGCACTTGTTGGTAACACAATGAATCAAACTGCTGTTAAACAACATTGTGATGGTTTAGCGTCTAATTCGGATTACGAACTTTCATTTACATTTAGAAAGTGATGCGATTGACTGCCAGAGGTAAAAAGGTCAACTCATGATAATAATCAGATTAGGCTAGAATTAAATCAAGTAATTATTTTAGCCTAATTTAAGGAGTCAAGGAGTGTTGTGATAGGGCCATTTGGACAACTCATTACTTATAACCATTACAGATGTAATTTATGAATTGTGATAAATTTTTATTGTAAGCGCTGTATATGAACTATATAAAATATAACTTCAATCAAAAGGCTGATGTTAGGAAAAATCAACAAGGCTATATTCTCATTTCATTAATGGCATCGTTGGTGATCTTGGGGATTATTGCAATCAATGAATATATGCATCTGGTTAAGAAACAGCAGTTGGATCGAGCAGAGACGGCAGCTACGCAGATAGTTAGTGTTATCAATAGCATCGGTGATGCTATTTATGAGCCAATGGAGATATTTAATAAAAATAATACAATAGAACAAGATATAACTAAAATTTGGACAAAATGGTATAGTGAAAGCAAAAAGAATGGTGGATGGGTAACTTTAAAGACATTTTATAATGAACCTCATGTATCTGCTGTTTGTGGTATTAGTCGTCCACCTGTTTCACAAACCAAGTCATTTAGATCTTGTGTTGATGCAAATAACCCAGTTAATTGGTCGAGTAATAATGGCAATTTATTTTGCCAATGTACAAATCAAAAGATCGCATATGCTGGATTTTTAAATCTAGAACCTAGCAATATTATGCTGCAGCCGATTGGTGAGAAGAATAATGAAACACCTAAATCTGTATTGTTAAGGGTGCCATATCCTGAGCTTGGCGGTATAGCCAATAGCGGTCTGGCATTAAGAATGCTGGCACATATAAAGAAAAATTTGATTGACACACCAAGGTTAAAGTTTGCTGTGTGTATGGGCGAGCTAAAAAACTCATTGGTAACACGTACTCAATTTGCATGTGATGTTGATGTTGATTTACCGAATGCTTTCGACTCAACACATCTTAATCAGCAGTTTATTTATATCCATATTGAAAGAAAAGTATAAAAAAGGAAAGGTAACAGTAAAGTGAACAGCAACAAAAATTGGCAGAAACTACCCTTTTTAGCATGTTTTTTAACTGTTTTATTGATGACTGCGCTGTTTTATCAACGTGCGCTAGCACAGGCGTCGGTCTCAGATAGTTATTTTAAAGTGGTGAGTCATAACTGTGTTTTATCTGAACATTGTGCTGAGATCGATATAAAGGAATCACAAGGCATGGCTAAGATTATCTCTGATGATGAGTATAACGGTTTTACATTGATTGTTGCTGCTAATCTAGTGGCAGATCTTTCAGTCAGTGAGATATACAAGATTTTTAGCCAAGAGCCTTCGCATTATATGGCTGGCATTAATCTTGAGGGTAAAATCGTTGCGATTGCGCAAACGCAACAAGAGGCTGATTTGTTGGCAAAGCATCCTCGAGAAGTTTTTTATGTCTTAAAGGGGCAAACCTTAAAACAGACGATTGAGCGCTGGCTTTCTTATCAAGAGATTAAACTGATATGGGAAGCACCTGTGGACTATAAAATTGCTGCATCCGCTGTGTTTGAAGGGCAACTTTTTGCAGCCGATGGTGCATTAAACAATCTGTTAAAGGCGTTTGAAGAAGCCGATCACCCATTACAGGCAGAGCTAAAAGCTAATCATGTGTTGGTGATTAAAGCCAAGTCATATTCTTCCAATATGGTTGTCATGCAAAATTAATTAAGGTTGCCTTATGAAAAATAATACAAAAATACTATATGGCTTGTTATTAAGCGGTTTGTTGCTATCACTAACGGCATGCAGTACTGCGATTTATAAAACTGTTGATAAAAATACAGATGATCATATTGCAAAAGCAAATGAAATGATCTCAAATTTGAAAAAGCACACATTGGAGCAGTTTGTTACGGTAAGTGATGAACCATATGTTCAAGGTGATCTTATTGATATTCAAGCGCAAAATGCTTTGCCTCAAATATTCCAACGCTCCTTTCAATATATTACTGCTGCAACAGGCGTCACACTGGAAACTTTAATCACAAAGATGCAGAAAATTACGCAAGCTAAAGTGATTGTTGCGGAAGGCGCGATTGCATATATTCTTGAGCGCGAGCATGCTGCTATGTCTGAAGATGATGTAGCGAAGAAAGACAAAGCTGCTTATGAAGTCGCAGATATTCAAGATGTGATGATACATTGTGACTATGTGGGTGATATTGCCGGATTCTTGGACTATTTTGCATTTAAGCTGGGTATTTTCTGGAAGTATGATCAAAGTAGAAACATGCTTGAATTTTTTCGAATGGAAACAAAGACATTCCATGTTGATATTTTAACAGATAAGATTAAGACAACAACTAAGGTTGGTAGTAACTCAAGCACCGGTGTTAATCAATCTGCTTCATTAAAGACAGAGAATGAAGCAGAGTATGATAACCCTTGGGCAGCTGTCATTAAAACCATTAAATCGATTATTGGGCAATCAGGTAGTGTTGACGAAAACGCTACACTTAATTTGATTACAGTCAAGACCACACCATTGTTGATGCGTCAAGTCTCTCAATATCTGGAAGAAATTAATCGCACGGCGAGAAAGAAAGTTGTTATTAGACTGGATGTATATGATGTCGATCAGAAAAATACCTCAGGTTACGGTTTTGACTGGAATGCTATTTATAAGACAACTAAGGGCGCGATTAGCTGGAATACCCCAGCGGGTTTAACAGACAATATTACGGGCATTAGTCAATATGGTACTTTAGCGGGTGCCATTTCATCGGGTCCATGGAGTGATTCAAAATTAATTATCAAAGCATTGCAGACCATTGGTAAAACCACACATGTTACAGGTACAACCATGTATACCGTCAGTGGGCGTCCGGTGCCGATTCAGGTATCAACAACAACAGCCTATATTAAAAAGGTTGATGTGGTAGTAACACCCAGTGGTAATGGGACTACTGTTCAGCAATCAGCAACGCCAGGGGAGTATAATGAAGGCTATGAAATTAAAGTTTTACCGATTGTTGTTAAAGGCAATGAAATTCTAGTTGATTTAAGTGTTAATTTAACCAATCTGGTACGTATGGATGAATCAAAAATTCCTGTGAGTGGAAGTAATGAGCCACAAACCATTAAACTGCCATCTATTCGTAACAAAAGTTTTATGCAGTCAGTGCCATTAAAGTCGGGTCAGACAGTTATTCTAGCCGGTTTTGAAGATAAAAAAAATAATACACAAACCGATAGTGTTGGTCCACAAAGCACTTGGATGCTAGGTGGTTCGCAAGCTGCATTAAATAACACAACGATTACAGTGATTGTTGTCACACCTTATCTAATACGTTAACGACTATGGAAAAACATATGATTATTGCTATAGACAATAAACGTTATGCCATTGGATTAACTTGGTTTATTGCCGATAGTGAGCGTAAGTTACTTGATGCGCTTTATCATATTGACTGTCAAGGTTTTGTGATGGACGTAAAACGAAACATTGCTGCAGCTATGGCTTCAAATGTAACACCAATTGAGGTGGTCGGCGCTATTTCACTTGCAGCAATTGTTAGTGAATTATTAGCAAAAGATGCTGTTTATATCTTTCGTTTGTCTGATGATAATGGCGAATCTATCGATAAATATTGGTTGTGTGCGGTAAAAAATGGTGTGATCTTACCAACGGCCAAACTACCTGTTAGTCAAGAGATAAGCCCTCAAAGTGGCGATATAAAGGCATCAAATAGAGAGATTGAATTATCTGGTGATATGATTGTTGATGAGGCTTCTTTGCATCAATGCTTGCGCTATTTAGAGAGAATTTTCTCAGCGGATGTATTTAGGCAAATTATACAGTGTGACACGCAGGTTGATAATTTGTTAATTGATAAGATTGCCTTAGATTTTGCTATTGATAAGACACTGATCAAAAGAAATGCACTCGCGCAATTATTGATAAATGTTAAAGACAAAGACTCACGTCAGTTTGCGATTAAGGCGCTGCCTAAACATGTCAAAAACCCAGATAGTAAGCCTGTTTCTCGCAAGGGGCATGCTTCTGTATCAAGACGTAAGCTCGTTAGTTACGGAGTGCTATCGCTAGTATTAGCTATAGGAGGATATATGTATTTTGCAAATAGTACATCAGCAAAAAGCGCTAACAATAAAGATGCCAATGAAATGAAACTACAGCAGGAAAAAGCGTATATTCAGAAAGTCGAATCAGACATTCAGCATAAGAATGCTTATCCTTTGATTATTAAATTTGTTAATGCTATCGGAAATTTACCTACCTCGGTATTGCAATGGCATATTCAAAAAGTTAGCTATCAGACGGGAGCATTGGATGATGTAAGTGTAATTTATGTGTTAAATAATAAAAAACATAAGGTCTCGCTAACAAAGGCAGAATTTGCTCATATTCAGTCATTGCAAGCAATTTCGGTGACTGAGGCGGCTGATAATATAACAGATGTGCACTTTAAGTTGATTCATGACGCGCATGCATCCACTGATCAGCCAATGGTACGTTTGAAAGATAGAGCCGCAGAAAGCTATCGCTTTAATCAATTTGTAGAGGAGTTAAAACTAAGGGGGATAGACTTCAAATTAGTCCCACCTCAGTCCTCTTATGGCATTTTTAAACACGGGATCACTGTGATAGGACTGAGTATGCGTGAGCTGATATCGTTAACAGCAATGGCAAAAGCATTAAGCACCTTTGTTTTAGTTAGTATTGAAATACAGAACAACCAAGACAAACCAGTCTCTTGGATTGTTAAAGGAGAAATCTATGAAGCATAAACAATCATGCGCTACTCATCTGCACTTTTTGAGATTTTCAACTTTCTTATTTGCATTGAGCGCAATCACAGTAACTGCTTATGCACAAACAAAAAGATCAGAACAAGCCTATGCTATTAATTCCAGTCATCACTATTATCAGAGCATTCAGGCACAGGATTATTTACATACGCAAATTCAGCAGCAGGCACTGGAAAATCAGGTGATGCAACAAAAGATAACAAATCATAAATTGCAGCGTCAACTAGCTGCGGCGAGTAAATCTAAGGGAGTGTTAAATACTGCTGCAGCCAGATATGGTCATAGTGAGTTAAGTGTCAGTGAGATCTCACAAGTTGGTGATATATGGGAAGCTGTTATATGGTTTCAGGCAAAAAAATACGAGCTTAGCGTTGGTCAGTTAGTTGGTGAGCGTTACAAAGTCAAGTCTATTCATGCTGATAGTGTGATTTTTGTGGATCTTGCCAATGATGCTAGAACCTTTAGCGTTGATATTAGCTAAATTTTTGGGTGTATACGGTTATGAGCAAGAACTATCAAACGATTGATGATATTTATGGTGGTATTTACCAGTCACTAGAAAATAGTAATGATCGTCCTGCTACTTCATTACATGAATTAGATTTTGTGATTCAAGATGTGATTCAAGCATCCGTTAAAAAAGAACAATATGTTTTTGCTAAGGCGCTTAAAAATGGACAGCAAGAAATTGCCGTTGTATTTATTTCTAATGAGGTTCCCAAAGCACGATATGAACATATTAAAAAGCAAGGGAAAAACTATCTAAAAGATGATCTGACCATTACGGTTCAGCCTGTTGTTGCTTCATTATTAGATGAGCTTATTACGTTGTCTTTGAGAGATGAAATTGACACGGGTATTTTAAGTGAATTTTATACTATCGTAAAAGAAGCAGTAGATCATAAAGCATCTGATATTCATATTGAAGCAACGGCGACACGCGTTGAGTTAAAGCACCGTATTAATGGATTGGTATATCTACATAAAGCGTATGATGCCGAGGTAATGCTTAAGATCTTGCGAGCAATTTATAATACCAAAGGGCATTATGGTACAGTTGATAAACAGTTAGATCTATACAATAAAGCACAACAGGCGGTTATTGATCAACATATCGCAGGTATGGTTTATCGCTTGCGTTTTCAAAGTACGCCACTATACCCTTACGGTTATAATGTTGTGATGCGAGTGTTGTCTATGGGGAAAAAACAGAGCCAGACGATACACTCATTAGGCTATGCATCTGAGCAAGTTGAGCTGATGGATAAGGCACTCGTTTCACCAGAAGGCGTGATTATTTTCTCAGGTGAAACTGGTTCGGGAAAAAGTACATCATTATCTGTGGTTCTGAAGTTAATGGTGGATCGTAGTCACCGTCAGAAAAAAATACTGACCATTGAATCACCGCCTGAATATATTATTGATGGGGCTTGTCAAATTCCCGTGCATGAAACAGCAGATGATACCAGTCAAATGACATTGGAGAAATTTAACCATACCTTTAAAGCAGCTATGCGTCTAGATCCAGATGTTATTATGGCTGGAGAAATACGTGATAGATCATCTGCTATATTATTGCAGCAGGCAGTGCAATCTGGCCATAAGGTCTTGACAACATTGCATGCTCAAAATGCATTTTTGTGTGTTGAGCGTTTAATGGGTATTGGTATTGACAAAGAAGTACTATTATCACCCAAGTTTTTGTC
The DNA here is from genome assembly GCF_003574425.1 of Cysteiniphilum halobium. GTDB lineage: Bacteria > Pseudomonadota > Gammaproteobacteria > Francisellales > Francisellaceae > Caedibacter > Caedibacter halobius. The sequence goes on from NZ_QLIU01000022.1 coordinate 80,513, forward strand.
TATGATCGTCCATCAAACCCTTGTGCCAATTGTTTGTCCTGAGTGCTCTTGGAGCTATGATCAATATCGGTCGATTCATCCAGATTGTGCGGTATTACATAGATTAGAAGAAGTTAATCGTGGCTCTGGTCATGATTGCAAGGCACTGCAACATGTGCGCTTTGCCAATCGTGATGGATGTGACCACTGTGATCATAAAGCCGTTATTGGTCGTGAGGTTGTTGCTGAGGTGCTTATACCCACAGAAGCGTTATTGGAAAAAATGCGTTTAGGGAGAATAAGTGAAGCAAAAGAAATATGGTATCAAACCGGTGGGCAAAGTATGGCTATTCATGCTTTGTCAAAGGTGTTATCAGGTTTACTGTGTCCGGCGATGTATGAGTACAAAATGGGGCGTCTAGATCAAATGGAGGTGGGGCAGTGAGGGTGAAGTCAATATTTGAGCGCTTTAAGCTGAAATTTAGTCAAGATAAAAGCCAAATAGATAATCGGAATATTAAAAATTATTCTACTATCTTAATTTTTGTTTTGCGTTTATTTTTTTCTAATCGTGTGCGAGCCTCGTTATATCAAAATATTATTCTGGTGATGAGTAATAGTAGTTTGAGTATTTACGGCACATTGGTGGCTCTTAAAGAGAAGTATACATATTATCGATCAATTAATAATAGTGTTTTATCGATGATTTTAAGTGATTGGATTAGGAGAATTGAGTATGAGGGTATGACTTTTGATGAAGTGATTAAACGCTATATTCCGCCAAATGAACATATGATGATTAAGGCGAATTTTGATGATCCGATTAATGCACTTGATTATGCCAGTCAATTGACCAGGAAGTTTGCATTATTAACTAAGAAAATTGCAATTGGGATGATCATGCCAGTCATTGCAACACTGATTTTAATTGCAGTCATTATTGGTTGTTCGCTCAAGGTGATTCCAATGCTATTAGCGTCATTACCTGCTGATAATTTATCTGGCAATATTGCAGATTTTATTGCATTAAATAGTTATATCACGAGCCATGCTTGGCATATTGTATTGATTGCGATTGTATCAGCTATAACAATTCCAACACTTGTTAAGCGCTGGACTTTTCATGTGCGCTATCGTTTATGTGATAAATTATGGGGATTTGCCGAGTATAAAAGGATTCAGGCAACAAGTGTTTTGATTTCTTTGGCATCACTGCTTAGTTCGGGCAAGAGCTTTAATATGGCGTTTATGTTGATGGAAACAAATTGCTCATACTATCTTAAACCATATATTAGTAGGATGAGAGACATGATGTCAGAGGATGGTGTTTCAGCTGGGCGTGCGCTAGCAAGTGTGAACCTTTTTAATAACAATACATCGCTACTTTTAGATATTTATACCGATGCAGGTGCGATTGAAGAAGGATTACTCGCATTAAGTGACCGTGTTTTAGAAACAGAAATCAATGCGATTGTGGCGAAAATGAAAATGCTAGGATTTGTCATTTTAGCTTTATCGATGAGTTACATTGGCTTCTTTTATTTTTCAGTGGCGACATTATCAGACAGTATGCGTTAAAAAAATTCTTAAGGATGGGGGTATTTGTTATAGGGGAATTATTTTATCGGTGGAGAGTATTACTTTTACCATCATTACTAAAAATTCATTATGGGAGATGTTATGAAAAATATATGTAAAGTATTATTTACGTTAGGCGTAATGCCTCTAGGGAGCGCGATTGCCTTAGAGACTCAAGCAGTGGGGGATGAGATACGACGGTTGCATTTGGATGATAGCGCATTAAATACCCCAGAGGGTTTAAGTAAGATTAAAAACAATCAATATTTACAGAATTTGCTATATAGTCGTGTTATGACGATGGATAGGGAAGATCAAGATAATTGGTATCAGCATTCAGAGTTTGGTAAATTTATATTATCTCAAGCAGGTCAGCATTGGATAGAGACTTATGCTGGTGATGAATGGTTGAAACAGGCTCCATGGTTTCATTGGCTGCAAGAAAATGCAAAAAATACCTGGGTTTTTAACAATGCAGCCATTAGTTGGCTTAATTCCCCTGCTGCTTTGAGGTGGGTTGATAAACACGTTGGAAAAAATCAGTTTTCCAAATTAATGGCGTACTGTACTGATAAACAAATTGCTCAATATAAGTCAGATTGTGAGATATTAAAAAACACCAAAGCGGGCAAAGCTTTTTATAATCATTCAGAGTCAAGGTCTTCAGATCATTTATTCCCTTCTAATACCCTACAAAATCCTTCAACGCAAAGTAGAGGGCAAACTGATAATGGTTTTGATAATAAAGGCTTTAATGATGGTAAACCTTCTTTTGGGCAGTTGGATGATAATAACTACTCAGAATTTAAGCCATCACTACTCAATTCTGCTAATCTATCAATCTTAGGAGGAAGCGTGGCTGCAGTGGCTGCTATTCCAGCTGCTGTTAGCGTTGGCATAGCTAGTAGAAATATTCAGACAGATGTTATAAATCATAACGATACCGAATTGATGACTAATCAGTTAAGGCAGTGTGCAAATATTGCTAATGGCATAGAGTGTGATTTAGAGAGTGAACCCGATACGGGGACTTTGTTAAGAGATCTTGCACGATTGTGGGATCTTCGGATTAACGGTCAACCTTGGGTGGAATTGGTTAATCATCAGTTATTAGAAGGTATTGACAGAAGATATACTTTAGGTAATGAGATGACTTCTGATGATATGTCAGCAGCTTTAACCTTGATGTATCATCAAGCACGTCAGATAAGACAAAATGCACTAAATATACCACGTCCTGTAATTAATTCTGCTGGAATGGCTAATATTATTAGCCTTAGCCATATTGATGATGAGTATGGTAACGTATCTGAGCATACAGCAATTAATCATATTGTTGATATTGCTGATACACTTCCAATCAATCAGACACGATTGTTTCCAATGCTTCGAGATGATCATTTTTACTTGATTGCAATACATAGAGCTGAGGATCGTGGCTATCAAGTCTTAGTATTTGATTCAGCAGGGATAAATACTCAAAACTCATCTTTAGTCAGAGGTGTTATCACAAGACTACAACAGAGCAGTCAGCATGTCACAGCACTTGAATACTCTAGAGGAGTACAAGCAGGTAATGATTGTGGGTTCTATGTAACCTATCTTATGCATAGATTAATAAATACAGGTTTTTCGCGTGTTGTGCATGATTTGGGTCTGGCAAATAATTCGCAAGATAACTTATTTCGATTGAATCCACAGAGTTTACAGCGGCGTGATACAATGTCTATTTGGCTGCGTAATTACTTTACTCAGTTATACCGTCTGGTTCAAAATGACAATACTCCTTTGAGTGCAACTGCACAAAGTTTTCTCAATCATATTGCACGAAATAATGCCTTTACTGATGTCTCGCCTCTTGAGTTATTAAGTTACCAAAATGGTAATGACCCTTCTAGAGATAATGCGATTGATCATCATAGTATAAGTGAAAATTTATTGCAGAGTATAGGAAGTGTTCAAGGTAGAAACCTATCCAATGGTGAAAGACGCCTTATTTTGGAGTCACATCAAGGTGCTGTAGCACCGTTGACGAATCCTTTTTTGCAAAGTGCTTTTACAAGGGGCATTGAGGTTGGTCTAGATCAAAATAATAGAAAAATAGTTGTTAATGTGATTTTAGATAAAGATGACCCAAATAATAGTCATATTAAGTTAGATCTGACTATGCCGGTTATAGCTGGTGAAACGGGTAGTGCGGTTGGAGATCTCGCTGCTTCCACAAATATCTATTTCGAGCAAAAATCGAAGAAAATGACAAAGAAAAAACAACAGGGAAAATCAAAAAATCAAGGGTACCAAATTCCTGTTAGACAAAAGCTGATCTACAAAGATATAACTATGCGCTTTGAGGCAAAACCGGATAGTCGGCGTGTATAAAAATCCCTAGGACTGCTTGTCCTAGGGATTTTCCTAAAAAGAATTAGTGTAGCATAGCCCCTGTGATATTGCTGATGACTATGACTCATAAAGCTAATCTTACACTATAAGTAATTGAGCAAAATTTCAAATCCACGCACTCATAATCATCAATTCCATCAAACTGATGAGAATTTTTCCAAACGGAAGAATATTGATCGATTGAGCTTTACTATTTGTCGCCATGGAAGGTGTACTTAGTTTAAATATATTGTGAAATTAGCCATTTATTTATGCCGTGAGCGAATCATTTTGTACTGTCTAGCTACAAAGCAGTCTGTTAGAAATCTATTGAATGTTAGATGTATTATGCTGTCAAAATTCGCTTTAAGATGTGTAATTGTCTTAAGTGTTTTGTTGATGGTAAATATGGTACGCGCCAATGAACATATGATGGTCAATAATATTGTCAACAGCATGTTTCCATTAACACCAACTGATATTGAGCAGTCAAAAACTGAGATCAGCTCAAGACAAAAGGCTGCAGCTATTATGCCAGCTATGAGTAATGTTAATGGTGTCTCGCGTATTGTTATTGCTAACACGAAGCCCGGATTCTCAACTGCTCCACCTAATGTGAGATTAGGTATTGGTGTAGTGAGTTCACTGATTTTCACTGATTCAAAAGGTATTGTTTGGCCAGTAACAAGTTATGTAATTGGAGATGCAGAAAATTTTACCGTTAATTGGGATAAAAAAGGTGGAATTATTATGCTTCAATCAAAGAAACCCTATGCAAATACAAACATGGCCGTAATGTTACACGGGCGCACAACACCAATTACTTTAATGTTACAGTCAACCCAAAAAGAATGGGATTATGAGCTATATGTGCGTGTTACTAAACCTGAAGATGACGCGCAGCTTGGAAGCATTCAACAATCATCCTATCTATTGTCTTTACTATCAGGTGTTGTACCAGATGGTGCCAAAAAGTTATCTAACACGGGCGATCAAGGAGTTGGTAAATTCTGGAATTATAATGGTAGATATCTTATTTTGACATTAGGGACACTCATCTCTCCAGGCTATATTCATCATATTGAGGATAAAACGATGGGTACTACGCATGTTTATGAAATTAAGCCAACATCTGTAGTGATGATATCGAATGATTCAGGGTTACATAAAGTTAATTTAAAGGATGAGTAAACAATGTTGACATTTTTGAAAAATCATCCGCGATTGCGTGTATTGATTCTTTTTCTGATAATTATTGTGGCTTCAATTATTATGTTGTCTATGTGCTCTAAAAATAGTCAGACATACTTGCGTTCAGAAGTAAATGATAAAAAGATTGAAGCAAATCAAAAAAACCCAATAGCAGATCATAACCATCAAAAACTTATTGCTAAAGAGAGACAGCAACAAATTCAACAAGCTGAGCAAAGTAGTGGTAGTTATATTGAAGATGTTTTCTCATCATCAACTAAGGAAAAAACAGATAAAGATATTGATAATAGTAGGCAAGAAAAGCAGATGGATCCAGTCGCATTTTATGATTATAAGCATCAGCAGAAAAAAGCAGATGCTCAAAAGTCGCAGACGTTGGTTAAAACTGCAGATAATCAAGAAAATCAACTTCAGATTGATCCTAAAGTTGCACAAAAGAATTTTGAGGTTATTTTAAAAACTTGGAATAAGTCACCATCAATGAAAGATGAGCATAGTGAATTGAGCAATAGTAGTTTTTCTGGTGGCATGGCTGCCGATGGCAGTGATCTGATGGCAATGTTTAAAGCAGGTGATATTTTGATTGCTGTTATTGATACAAGTGTGAATAGTGATCAGCCAAATACACCGGTATTAGCGCATGTTGTTGTTGGTCCTTATAAGCATGCTAAGCTTCTGGGGAGTTTTGTCAGAGAAGAAGATAAGTTGGTGGTTAGGTTTAATACTTTATCGATTGACAGCCGTGCAAAAAGTATCTCAATCAATGCGTATGCTATTGATCAAAATACTGCCCAAACGGCCTTGGCAAGTGACGTTGATCATCATTATTTATTGCGCTATGGCAGTTTGTTTGCGGCATCATTTTTACAAGGCTTTGGTACTTATTTTAGTAATGCGCAAAATAATAATCGTTGGTGTTACACAGATCCAATCACGCGTCGAGAAGTTTGTCAGGGTAGTGAAGTTGAAATGAGCGCTAGAAATGCTGCTTATTCAGGGCTTGGACAGATTGGTACGGCACTAAGTAGTTCGATGTCAAAACAATTTGATAAACCACCGACTGTTACCTTGGATCAAGGTAGTGCCATTGGTGTATTAATCATGCAGGATGTTAATCCAGTAAAAAATTAATCACAACAATATACCATCATAAATCATTTTACTGTGTTCGGTTGTAAAGTCGTTTGTGATGGATCTCTATACCAATTTTAAAAATTTTGGGTTGTACATATAAAAAATGAGTAAAGCAAAGGATAAAAGTACATGAGTAATTATGATTTTTTTGAAGATGATGATAAGAAAACGCAAGTTGAAAATCATGAAGAAGAACCTAAGCAATCAGCTGAAGCTGTAGATAATAACGTGACATCAGGGTTAAGTGGAAGATTAAAGTCATTTAAGTTTGAAAAAATTTATCTTGTCTATGTTGTCGCAGGATTGGTGTTTTTATTTGGTGCATATTTTGTACTGGGGACTTTATTTGGCAGTGATGACAGACCTTCTAGTTCTGTAAAACCTCAAGTTAAAGCACAAGCTACTAATATGCCACCCTTTGTTAAAACTGAGTCTAAAGTGATAAGAACTGAAAATGCTGGTGTAAATGTCAGTCAGTTACAAGAAATAAAAGCACAGTTAAGTACACTTAATGCATTACAAAACAGCATGAGTAAACGTTCTCAGAAGACAAGCATTGAAATCGCACAGCACATTAAGAAATTAGAGTCTCGGCAAGATCAATTACTTAAAGATATACAAAAAATGACTTCTGTCATTAACAATATCCAACAGAATGATCAAAGCAAAACGTTAATCTCTCTTGTGAGCGAGCTGCAGCGACAACTGCAATATATGAATGCCAAAGAAATCAATATGAATGAGAAGCTTCATTTAACGGCCATTATTGATGGTATTGCTTGGTTGGAAGATAAAAAAGGTCGTTCATTCACAGTCAAAGAGGGATCACAGCTAGAAGGATATGGCAAAGTATTAAAAATTGATGGTCAGGCTTATAAAGTTTATACAGCATCTGGTTTTGTATTTGAGTAAATTAGAGATAAACAATGAATTTCTTATATAACACTGTCGAGGGAATGTTTTCCTGGTTAAATAGTATCAGTAATAAAAGTATCTACAACTATTGTGAGCTTGAAAGTGCTGATGATGAGAATACATTGATTACGAAAGATGGTAGCTTGGTCTCGGTGCTTGAAATTAATGGTGTAAAGCACATGGTAGGTAATGATGAGTACCATCATTTATGTGATGAAATCACAGCTACTTTAACACCATTACTTAAAAAGCAAGGCGTGAAGATTAAATGCTTTTTTCGCTATGATGCGCAAAGTACGTCTCAGGAAATAGATGAGTTATTGTTACCATCACAAAAAAGTGCTAAGCGCTTAAATCTCAATCTTGAAGACTACTTTGATGCTAAAAGAACAAAGTTAGAACAAACCTGTGTTTTTGAAAAGTGCTATTTGTGTATTTGGAGTTCATCTGATTTATTAACAGCACCTGCACAAAAGCAAGCGTATCGAAATAAACTGGAACAGTTTAAGAGTCAAAATGTAAAAATCTCATCAAAGGCACAGCATTTTTTACATGTAATTAATGAAGTGAGATTACAACATAATGCATTAGTGACTGTTTTGATAGAGTCATTTTTTGCTATGGGACTAAGTGTCAAATTGATGAAGGTTGGTCCTTTGCTAAAAGCAGTTAAGAAACAGATTTCACCAGATATAACAGGTAATGACTGGCAAGCACATTTGCCTGGAGATAAGTTACAACTAGGTTGTGAGGACAGTGACTGGACTAGTTGGCTGTGGCCAAGTTTAAGTTATCAATTGTTTGTAGAAGAAAGTGCCAATGTTAATATGTCAGAGTGTATTGTTGGCAATTACCGCTATGCCCCTGTAACCATTAGCTTGTTTCCTAAGCATATTCAGGCATTTTATGCATTATTCCGAACACTGAAAGAATATCAGCTACCTTGGCAGGTCTCTTTTTCGTTGGCACCTAATGGAATCAAAATCAGTCAAGTTAAGTCGCTTTTAGCACAGTTTCTTACGTTTAGCTCTCATGAAAATAAATTGATTTGTCATGCACATGATTTACTAAAGCATATTCAGAGTAATACGGATATGCCGGTTATTAGACTTTCTGTAAACTTAATTACATGGGCACATAAGTCCGATATCAATACTTTTCAAAAGCGTAAAGCCGCCTTACATAAAGCGATTCAGAACTGGGGAGGCGCGCAAACAACGGAAAACTTTGGCGATCCATTTGACGTAGTACAATCCAGTTTATTGGCTTTAAACCGTCAGAGTTTTCCTTGTGCTGTTGGTGCGCCATTAAATGATGCAGTAAAACTAATGCCATTTTTTAGACCAGCGCTTTCATGGGATCATGGCGCAACATTATTTCGTACACCTGATGGCAAATTATGGCCATATCAAAGTGGTTCGTCTAAGCAAGTGAGTTGGATTGAGTTAATTTATGCGCGATCTGGTTCAGGTAAGTCAGTATTATTAAATTCACTTAACCTTTCTGCATGTTTATGTAATGGTTTGGAGGAGTTGCCATATATTTCGATTCTGGATATTGGACCTTCTTCAAAAGGTGTGATTGACTTATTAAAAGCAGTCGGTGGAAGCGAGATTGCTGAGCATTATCAATTTACTTTTAGTCATATGGATGCAATTAACCCCTTTGATACACATCTTGGAGCGCGTTATCCCGGGCATGCACATAAAGCATTTTTAGTGAATTTTTTGACGGTATTATTGTTAGAAAATATACAATATAGTTTGCCAGATGGCATGGAAGCTATGCTAAGTTTAGTTATTGATGAAGTGTATAAACTTACCAGTGATCATCAACAGCCTAAGCGATATCAAGTAGGCATTAACCAAGAGATTGACAGTAAACTACATGAATTACATGTTGATGGTCAAGGTAAGTCATGGTGGCAGATAACCGATGTACTTTTTCAAAAAAATGAGATTCGTTTGGCGCAAAAAACACAGCGTTATGCCATGCCTTTGCTATCAGATTTAATTAATGCAGTGAATCAAACAAGTGTTATCGATTTATATAAAGGATTAAATTTGGCAAGTAGTGAAGATTATATTCAATACTTTTGTCGCAATATCACTACGGTAATAAAGAACCTTCCATCCTTGAATCTTGTCACACGAATAGATGTTGATGCAAGGGTTGTTGCATTTGATTTAGCATCAGTCATGTCGGCAGTGTCTGCAAATGATGCACGTATTTCAGTGATTGCCTACATGCTGGTACGTCATTTAACGGCGGGCTACTTTTTTGTGAAGAGTCAGGATGTAGAAAAGTTATCAGAAAGTTACCAGGAGTATCACAAAGAAAAACTGCAAGAATTATATAACATTCCCAAACGTATTGTGTTTGATGAGTTTCATCGCACACGAGGCTGCGCTCCGATTTTAAGGCAAGTGCTAACCGATATGCGTGAGGGAAGAAAACATAATGTACAAATTGCATTAGCCTCACAATCATTAAGTGACTTTAGTCATACGATGCTTGAGTTTGCAACGTCAATTTTTATCTTAAGTGGTGGAAACCAAAGTACATTAGAAACAACCAGATCACATTTTGGTTTGAATCAGACAGAGGCTTCTGCACTGAAATATGCAGTACATGGACCAACAAGTGAGGGGATGAATTTTATTGGCCAGTTCCATACGGTCAATGGTATTAATACCCAGCTACTTAATTTAAGTTTAAGTGCTTATGAGTTGTGGTTATTTACGACAACAGCAGAGGACTGCTACTTAAAAGAAAAATTATCTGAGCATATAGGTGTGATGCCAAGTTTATTGCTGTTAGCTCAGCACTTTCCAACTGGGAGTGCTAAAGCTTACCTTGAAACCCAATCAAACTTCCAAGTAGATAGATCAGTTAAAGAGATTGCCAATGGATTAATAGAAAGCTTTATTGAACAATATTACAGGAGTGTCAAACATGGACAATAGAGGTGAGACGCATCATTTTAAAGCAGAAATTATTAATTATTGGCATGGGTTTGGTAAGCCTGAGTTGGTGGATATGTTAACTGTTTATGACATTAAGGAACATAAGGCAAGCGAGCCTGAACTGTCAAATGAGATCTATGATAGGTTGTATGAGGTTTATATTGAGGCCTGTCAGCAGGAAGACCCTAATGAAGAATATGCTGATGCGATTATTCGTTTGTGTGACAAGCTGTCGACTGCGCTAATGATGTACATGATGCAGAATATCAATAAGAAAAATGGGGCTTTATTTAAGATGATTTATCAAAGACTTAGCAATAATCTGGATTATGAGTTGTTGTATCAGCGTTGCATGTCATTTGAGAAAAATTTGATTTTGGCCAGAGTTTGTAGTGAAGCTCGTTTATTAAAGGTAGAAAGTGTATTAAGCAAAGTACTGGATGAAGATTATGCAGACTAATGTACTCAAAGTAATTGCCAAAAGGGCAGAGTTTTATAAAAGTAATTTTAGGCTAATCACTAAAGTCTTATTTGTGAGCGTCCTATTAAATGTGATTTTATTCATTTGTTTATGGTATAGCCATAAGGAGGACAAACATTACTTTTTAGCAGTTAATGATCAAGGTATTGTTAAATCGCTAGATTTACCTAAAAAGATGGTAGTTACTGATGACATGTTGGTTAATTGGGTAAGCCAAAATGTTACTAAGTTATACAAATTTGACTTTTTAAATTATAAAGAGCAGATTTTAACATTAAAACCACTATTTACGAATCAAGGGTGGTATGCATTTAATGCGGCATTTAAGGAAACTGTCGATCAGGTAATTGAGCACAAAATGGTTGCAAAAGCTGCTTTAGATGGCGTACCTGTTATTACTGCAGCAGGGCATATTGCTGGCGTTAGAAGCTGGCAAGTGCAGGTTCCTATTCTGGTTACTTTTTCTCAAGGAAATGAAGTAGCAAATAACCATACCCTACTAAAATTAACGATACAGGAAAATAATAAGATGGAGGACTTATCAAAAGGTCAATATTTTGGCGTAGCACAGATTATTCAGTTAAATGACAAGTAATCCCTTGCATATATAAGTATTGCATTCATAACCACTATAAATAAGCATTGAGTATTGTTACATGAAAAAAGCAAAAGATAAGAAAGCTAAAGTTAGATTTCGCCGAACCAAACGTATGTTTCTAGTAGATGCATTTCATACACAACATCGTTTTATTGGTAATCTTTTTAAAAGTATTTTAAAACTAAAAAAAACTGAGTGTGAAATGACATATGAGGATTTGATAAAATCCGGTATTGATGATACGCGCATGGTTTATATTATCAAAAAATTTACCTTGCTATTGCGCTTATGTTTATTAGTTGCCGTTGCTATCTATTTTTATGCGCTTTATTTGTTTATCCAAGGCTATATATTGGTTGGATTGATTGCTTTATCACTGATCATGTTAATGCTTGCTAATGCATTTAAATATCATTTCTGGCGGTATCAGCTATATCGAAAAAAACTAGGGTGTACTTTTCATGAATGGTTTTCTGATTTATTTAAAGGAGAGAAATGATGTTGTCAGAAAATTGGAGTGCGTGGGACGTCTTAAATCAACTTTTCCATTTTCCGGTCCATAATACATCAGCTTCAGCAGTATTCACGGGTGAAATTAAGGATGTCGCTTTAAGAACGCTTATCTATTACTTTAACGTTGGCATTTTGATGGCAGTCATTGCCATTTATGCCTTTATACTGGTGATTGGCACAATTAATACAGCGAAAGATGGTACTTTTTTAGGTAAAAACTGGAGCTCATACTGGATTCCTTTGCGCGTTATTCTCGGATCAACGTTTGCCATCCCTTTAAAATCAGGATTTTGTATGGCGCAATATCTGATTTTTTTGATGGTATCGGTTAGTATTCAGTTTGCTAATGGTGTGTGGGAAAAAACTTATACCAAACTCGACCAAAATAAGGTGCCACCAGTGATGAGTTATGATATTGCTGATGGCGTCAAAACAGATATTGCTTTGTATCTTTTGGCTGGATTTTCAAGTGATATATTAACTAATCTTGCTAGTAAGGCAAATGGTAATGATCGATATGATGCCTATGACACACCTAAAGTTGATCAGGTGTCAATTGTACAAGCGGCAATGAAGATTGAGAGCAATATTAGTCAGCAGATGATAGATGATGGTCAATTGGATGGTATTTATATTGGAAAAGATGATAATGGTAAAGATACCATTAATACAGGCAATATTGAGCGCTTAAAGCAAGGTATGCAGCAATGGTCAATCCTTTCAAATGATAGTTATGAGCAATACTACATCTATAAAATTATTAATCATTATATCTTTAGGTTACCTGTTAGTCAGCCTAAGGAGAATGATGTCTCTCAAGCACTAAAGAACTATTGCCCTAAAGAACAGGAAAATGAAGTATCACAGTCAAGTTCTTGCTTCAATGCAGTTGGTATGATTACAGGTTTTTACAATGATAGAACGAAAATTGAATCCTATCTAAAAGATGATAATATAAAGGATAAAGATATAATTGCAACACTATCTCAATCGATTGCCAGAGGGTTTCAAGATCAACTAAAAGAAGCGGAAAAAACTTCACTACAAAGTAATGGAGCTGCAGATGACGATCAGAAAGAACGGGAGAATGACTGGTGGAATGCTGATCAGAAGTATTTTAAGTTAGATAGTAATTTTGAAGATGTGTTAAAGAAATTTCATGATAGTTTTGCGGTGTTTGATGACTTGCTATATAACGATCAGCGAAGTCAAATTGATATTTCTAAAGTAGGGATCACGCTACAATATCTCAAAAACAGCAAACCTCTTGGTGATTTGGTTGACAATGCAATTAATGGCTCTCTTAAATACAGTATATCTCCTGATATTTCAGAGGATCAGAAAAATCCACAGCACAGTAAAGAGGTTAAGCTAACTGATTTTACCGAAAAAGATAAAACCGATAAGTTTATTCAGTTGGATCTTAGTAAGCTCAAGCAGCAGGTGGTCAATGTTTTTCATCAAGCTTATAGCGACGGTGATAATCAGTATTGTAAAGCGCAATATCAGTCGCTGTTTGGTGAGAAGACACATATTATTAAGGATTTTAACTGTAAGTCTTTAGTAGATGCGATCATTCCTTCTTCTATTTCATCTGATATCGGTAAATATTTCTTAGTCATTCAAACTGCGCTGGATAATAGTGAAAAAAAGGCAGAATTAAAAGCTAATTATGTCACTCAATTTTTGTATTTGGTGCGTCTGTTTCAGTTAAATCATGTAAGCTTTTTCCATGAAGGTGCTGTGGTTGCTGATATTGCCTCACCAGCAGAGCAATTTATTAATGAAATTTTTCAAAAAATGAGTCTTGATGCGAATGCAGGAGGCATTTTAAACCAAATTTATAATATTGGTGAATCAGTTAGGCCTGGTGCTTCTATGGAGAATGCTTTTTCCTCATTAAAGCAAATTCAAGGTGTTGGACAGTCATTAATCAAGATGGTTATTGATACATTAGTTTCAATTACCAAAAAGGCAGATAAAGCGCTAAATGATGTTAAATGGGAAGTTGGCACTATTCAGGGAGTATCAAAGTCAGCAGCCTTGGGAGCGGCTGCTTTTAGTTACTTTACACCTGGGTTGCCTGGTGTGATTTCTTCTATTGGTGATTTTGGTGCGCAATTGGCAACGTTTATCACGATGACAAATTTAACTATGTCTTTAATATGGTTGCCACTTGTCTTTTTTGTACTGGTTACTTTATTTACCAACGCGGTTTTATTTGCTCTTGTTATTCCATTAACACCATTTATATTGTTTTGGGCAGGTAAAATTGCCTGGTTATTATTGATTATTGAAGCAGTAGTGGCAGCACCAGTTGTGGCACTTGGACTTGTTTATCCAGAAGGACACGAGGTGTATGGTAAGGCAGAGCCTGCAATTCAAATAATGCTTAACCTGGTATTAAGACCGGTATTGATGATATGTGGACTCATTACGGGGATTATTTTGACTTATCTTATTATTGCCGTCTCAGCAAAGGGATTTCATGCTGTAGCAACACAAATCAGCAATGTATACGGTGCTTCAAGCGATAGCTATGTCACAGGATCATTAAATATTTTATTAGTGTTTATGTATGCTGGGTTTATTAGTTTAGCCTTTTATAAATGTTTTTCGTTGATTTATATCCTACCAGATAAGGTTCTACATTGGGTGGGTGGTACACAAAATGAGCGTGCTGGTGAGCAAGATATGCAAGAGATGAAATCTTCAAGTGTCCAAAATGCTCAAGGCATGGCGCAATCAGGCGCACAATCTGTAGAGAAACACAATCAAGGGCGGCAAGAGCAAATGCAAGGAGTACAAAATTTGGGCTCCAGTGCAGGGCATGTTGGCACTTCGGTAGATAATTACAAATATCACAAAAGTCAAAAAGGTGGTGGTGAAAAAAGTGAAGGTAGTGCGCATCTTAGCAATCCAGTTAATCCAAATAAGCCTAATATTTAGGGATTGTTATAAAATAAACTGAATGTTTGCTTTGCCTATTTCCCTTCTATCTGTGTTGCTTAAACTTCGCCATAGCATTACTATGTCTGTGTTTAAGACGTGTTGATAGAAAGCAAATTTTCTTTGCAAACCTTTTACTTTATTTTTCTCCAATCCCATAGGAAACAATGCTATTGAGGTTAGGTTACATTTTTTAAAAAATAAGAAATAGGAAGATAAGAATAATGAAAAAGAGAGTTCAATTAGCACTGCAAATTATATCTTTGTTGCCAGTGCTAAGCTTTTCAGCTACTAGTTATCACATTAAATTTATTAATAAAACACCATATACCTTGGTAAATCCAGGAGTATGGGTGAATCATGGGGATGGATCAAAGACCTCAGAAAAAAAAGATATTCCTGCAAATCAAGAATATAATTATGATATATATGCGTTATCAGGGCCTGGAGGTGATACGCGTATCAATGGCGGTATCGCCTATAGAATTAATGAATTTAACAATGATCATTTTTTAGCAGGTGTTAAATTTGAAATAGATGCACATTCAGATCAAAATCCAAAATTGAGCGAGGATTATACGAATGGCGATGATAATTTACTACATGTTGAGTCTAAATTTACAAACGCTTATTACCTTGATGTCACTGTAACGCTTGTAGCCAAATTTTTCCCCTATAAATTTATTTCACTAGGGTTAGGAGAGTTAGATGTTACAGCATGTGGTCAGCATGCAGCACGATTAGCTGGTGGTTATTATCGTAATCCATGTAAAAGCACAGGCGGTGTTGATAATTACTTAAGCATTGGATTTGCAAATTCTCCTGATTTATGTCGTATAACATTGGACAGTGGCATGCAAATCAAGGAGGGGTCTTTAGCTTGTAATATGGGGACGGCGGCGCGCTACATTAAAGATAAATCTGCGATTGTTTTTGTTTGTCAATCGAAAGGCTTTGGAACAAGTGCATGCCCCTGGATCCATGGATACGGTGATCATTTCAATTCTACAGCAGGTTTAATCTATTGAGGTGATTGTATTACTATATCTATTTATTGGATGTAAATGTCATCAAATTGATGAATATGCAGCAACGATGTAGCCTCTTTGGCATTGTGTGCCTATAATTGCAGTATAGCAAATTATTATAGAAAGCACTCTAGGGGGAAACATGAGTGATAGTAAAGACAGAGCTAATGGTAAAGCCTTAGAAATGAAAGACACAAAGATAGCAGCAGATTCACAAGCGCACTATATGGTGAATATCATATCAGACAAAGTTGCACATGAAGCACTAAGAGAGACTTTTAAAAACGCTGCTAAACTTGAGCAAGATGGTATTAACAGTTCGTCAAAGCAGAATTGGTATACCCAGCTCCCTCAACAGCAGTTTGAGGCAGATCAGTACAATGGCAGAATGTTTAATAGCACTTTGAATGGTAATGTTGATAATACACCTAAAAAGTAGTAGCTGCCTAGCGTTTTGACACCTTTCAAAATATTTTCTTGACATTCATCGTAAGTCACTTTGCGATGGGTAGACATCACAAATCTATAGCAAATACAGGAGCTTTTTATGTCATTTAAGCTAGATAATACTGTTTTTTATGCAAAAAAAAACGATGGTAATAAATATACACTTTATGCAATAGCACACCATGATTTTTATGCTAAAGACAATTGGAATAATCAAACTCAAGATGCCTATTTACTCAATGTTAAAGCATTGCAACAGGAACAACGTAAAAAGGTACTTAAAAAAGGGAAAAACAACGAATTTGAATTAAGCAAAACAGAGTATACGGCAGAAGAACTAAAAGCTATCTTTGGTAAAACTTGGCAGGACGATAAGAATAAAATCGAGTTTGACAAAGAGATCAATTATAACTTTGCGAAGTTAACAAATTTAAAACATATTGATACCGAAAAAGAAGCGCAATCGCTGGTTGATATTTTGAATGCACGTTTGAAGGATAATTCTACAACTGATGCTGTAGAGGAGTATAAGCTTAAAAAATTCACTAAAGATCAAAAAGAAAATAAAGCGATTTATCAGTTAACAGCAGGAAGGCAAGAATATACAGTCATACAAAACCATGATGGATCAACCAATATTAAGTCAAATGGCGATCCCATTGAGTTTTCAAATCGACTGTTAGAAACAGCGGACCTATTGCGTGCCAATACAAAAGCCAATTTAAAATCACAGGTTATGGGTGCAATAAAAGACATCACAGATTCAGGTCAAAAGTATGAGATTGCGAAGAAAATGCTGGGTATCTTAACGCCACAACCTAGAGTGGCAAATGAGAAAATACGGAAACTGTCTCAACCTTCAGAGTTAGTCAGTGAAAATGATAAAAGTGGTAGGAAAGAGCCAGAAGCAGGTATGTCAGCACCGACAATTACTTTTGAAAATCTAGCACCCATATACAAAAAGAAAGATAACAACAAAGATGATGAATATTTAGACTATGAGAAATATCAGCAAATTGCCGATAATTGGCATAGAAAAGGCTATCGCATTAATGCGCAACAAATGATTGGACAAAAGGATGATCAAGGTAATTTTCTCTTCTCAGAGAATGCTCGCAAGGAGCTTACGGATATTTTTGATATTCATAACAAACGCAATGAAGATATGCTTAAAACATTTTGTGGCTACTATATGGGAGAGCAAGTTCAAGATGCGGTAGTGCGTTCAGATCTTAAGGTTGTCTAAGACGATAATCAAGCAAAAGAGGATTATTTATATGTCATTATTACAGTCAAAAATTAAGAATATATATCAAGAGCTACTACATCAGCGGCAACAATTCGAGTTTAAAAAGCCTTTGCTTGCCTTCTTAAACCAATTACATCAAGAGCACGATAAAATTAAGCATTTACAGAACCAATTAGATCAGCTATTGACTCGGTTGCATCGTTATCTTAAGGCAGCTGCATTAGCGCATCGTCACAACGAGACTATTAGTGAAGAAATGCAAGAAGCTTTAGATCAAAATCTTGAAGAGATCAAAACTTTTTATCAAGAATTAAGAATTGCTTATGAAGATAAGCGAGGAGAATTTCAGGAGCAGCTAAAGCAAGAGCGCGTTGATGCCATACATGCTGAAACTTTTAGCGACAGTGATAATCAAGTAATAGCATCAATGATGGATATTCCTAAAGATGCACCGATGACGATTGACCAGATAAAAGATTTTGTTGATGCACTAGATCGGCATACTCCTTGTCAGTTATCCTTTGATCTGACTGAGCATGGTTTGCAAAATACAATTGCAGTTGTGCGTGAGATGCTAAACTGTCAATGGCTAAAAGAGAATATTTGTTTAAATCCATGTAAAAGTCAGCGTGCTAAATTAAATAATAAATGCCTTGCGTATATTGATGAGTTATCCTGTATGCTATCACCAAATGGTGAGTATCAGCCTCAATATACTGCGTCGTTATTTAATAGTGACGATCAATTCCAGTCCAAATTGAATGTATTTGCTTGCACACAAGGAGGGTAGTTATAATACAAGCAAAGCCAACTTCGTTGGCAACTGAACTTTGTAGACGATGATTTTCTCATTTGCATTGAAATTATACTGAATGTGACGTAATATCTTCACATACCTATATTATCTAGCTTTAATTGAATGCCGTCGATACCTCTTAAAGGAAAAATGACTCAAGATGACAACACCATCACAATGACAAGTAGTCTGGAGTCGGTGAGCCAGTTTGCTTTGGAAGAAAAGCTTAAAAAAATAATGGATACTTTTAATTGCTGTGGCATTGATTATGCATTGATTAATGAGTCCTTTACATGGTGTGCGCCTTTGCAGCTGCATAAATATGCTTATCGCTTTCACAGCAATAACCAATATCGCTATGAAGATCCTTATTTTAGCTATGATTTGATTGGACTGCTGCCACGATTTTGTCATTTATCTGAAATTGCGGTTCACGCACAAGCCTGGCAAAGTTTATTTACACCTAAGCAGTCTAAGTATGGTGATTGTTATGCAGTTTCTTATTATTTTTGGTTGGAGAGTAATGCACACCGTTTTGTCTTATATTTTGATAGTATACATAACATAACTTCACTTTACTTAAAGATAGCAGAGCTATACGCCATGCTATATGATCTGGTAACTGATATTGCGCCTTTAACCATAAGATATTATGATCAGTTTGTGATACATTCTGAAGATCTTTGCCTTCTCACCTTACCTCCACACTGGCTTAAAGCGCCAAAAGATAAAAATATTCAAGTGGCACTTGATTTAAGTGATAAAGAGATGCAGTGTTTTACGCTATTAGGTCATGGTATCACTGAGAAAAAAGCATTAGCTAAGAACATGCAAGTCTCTCATCGAAGTGTTGATAATTACACACAGCGTCTTAAGCAGTTACTTGGGTTGTCAGAAAGTTATGAGCTATTTGAATATGCAAAGCGCTATTGGTTGTTGGCGTAAAGACTATAACTATTGTAATTGAACTCTACACAGTAGAGGATTAAGTTGAGGCAGATAGTATTATCAATCACATACATGATTTACTATAGTCTGTTACTGAAGAGTTTGAGATATTGACATTTGATAGTATCTGTTTATCTTCATAAGGAGGGAAGCTACCGTTATTAGCTAAATTGCTGATACACATTGTAGAGTTAGAGATATAAACTCCTTTGGCTGCGCTTGAGAACCAATAGGCATAGACATCAGCAGGGTTAAAATGGTGTGTAAATTGACTTCCTTGTGCAGCCCAAATAACAGATCTTTCTGTGTCAGAAACAAAGTGGTCAAATTTCACTTTATAGCTCCTACCACTCGTGATGGTGCCTAGATTATCTTGAACAAAAACAGAGTTATCTCCGCCTGAGTAGTGGATGTTATTAAATGTGAAACTATACTTTGGCGTATCAGAACTTTCGCTTACCAATTCAACCATTGCTGATATTATGTCATTTCTATTAGTTGATACAGATGCATCATTAATAAGGTTTAGGTTACTTAATTTTCCCGGAGCATAAAGTATAATTTGATCGTTGTAGCGCGCATCTCTATAACGATGTAAAGATGCTTTGTTGTCTCCATCAATGACTATTCCTGCTGGAATATAAATGCTATGATCAATGATGTACTCTTTTGGTGCAAGCTTAATAATTACCGGATGATCTGCATCAAGCTTTGGGTTAATATGAGGGGAAGTTTGTGCTAACTTAATTAGTTCGTCTAAAGATTGCCAATCTTGGGCCTTGATTGTTCTATCGGCAACTTCATCCTTAATAATGTTATTTAAGTCATTAATTTGCTTATTTAAGGCAGCAATTTTCCCTGAGTAGATTTGATCCAGCTCATCAACGTTCTGCTGTGCTTTAGTTGCATCATCACTTGCTGTTTGAGCCTTGGCTTTTGCATCTTCTGCAGTAGTTTTAGCGTTTTCAGCATTATTTTCTGCATTGGTAATCCGTTGATCAAATTGATCCACTTTGTCGGCGGATTCTTTGGCTTTTGTTGCTATATCCTTAGCCTCTATAGCGCTAGTTTTTGCCTCTTGTGCATCGACACTTGCCTGTTGTGCTTTATTCTTAGCCTCTATAGCGCTAGTTTTTGCCTCTTGTGCATCGACATTTGCCTGTTGTACTTTACTTTTAGCATCCGTAGCATCAGTTTCTGCATTAATAAGACGCGTATCAAAGGTTGCAACCGTTTTTATTGCCTGTTGTGCTATTGTATTTGCACTATTAGCGGTTGCTGCTGCAGTGTCGGCTTGAGTCTTGGCTGTTGTCGCTGTTGTTTCAGCGTTATTGGCATGTGTTTCAGCATTTGCTGCCTGTGTGGAAGTTGCATTAAGTGGATCTTCCCAGCCATTAAGTGCTGTAATTAAACTTCCAAGTGATGGTAAGTCATGAGGGTCAAGATGTGGAACGTTAGCATTAGCAATGGTGCTAACCCCTAGTGTGAACCCACAGATCAATACTTTAATTTTCATCGAATTTTCTCCTGTTGATATGATATTTTTTATGAACTATAAAATAATTTGTTGGTGCTAGTGATGTTGTTAAAAATGATATCCAATGCTTAATGACAGATTGAATATATTAGGCACATAGCTACTGCCGTAATATGGTGAGTAAACATCTTTACCAATTCCAAAAATATATTGTGCTTCCAATCCAAGTGTTAATGAATATGGCAATAAATATTGATAACCTACTGCAACAAAAGGTCGGATGTTTGTGTTGTTTATCTTTTTCAACGCGGGGTTATCATAACTGGCAATAGTAGTTGTTGGATTAAACTGAGAGAAAATAATTGCCGGGCCACTGGATAATATGACCTCACTGTTAATTGCAGGAAGAGGTAAGCGTGCGCTTACTAAAATATTAATTCCAGAAAAGGACATTTTAATGTCACCATTGGGGAATTTTACCTTACCATTACTATCCCTCAGTTGAGCATCGGTATTGAATGTATTCCAATATCTTATACCAAATGTTAGATATCTCCACGGCCGTATTCCAAACTCGGCAGCAAAATAAGGAGAGTAACGTTTGGCTGGCTGGTAAATATCATAAGTCCCAACATCCGAGCGAAAAACAGCTTGTTCAGATTTTGGGAAAGCTTTATAAGATAGCCCGCCATAAACATTTATATAAAACCAGTCATTTGCAGCAAGCGCGGTTCTGCTGTCATCTTCGCTTAATGATATTTGGATAGCAGTATCTAACTCAGATACTGAATTAATGGGTTTACTATTTGCATAGCTTATGCTTTGTATAAAGAATAAAGCCGGTAATATAAAATAAATTTTTCTCATCAAAAATCTCTACTAGGTTATAAAACAGAGGCAATTATTAGGGAAAAACATCATCGGAGCGATGTTAGTCTAAAAAACCGGACAGAATGATGATTTTTTTAACAAAATGCTGCTTATTGTTGTAGTGCCGTAGGGTGGGGCAATCTTGATTGAGTAGACAGTGTTTAATTATTATGTATAATATGCCCATGATATCACCGTCATGCATAAATAGATGCCAACGATTCAAGAAGTGCACAAATGGAGCTTTGCAAAACATAGAAATGCGTTAAAGAGATTAATGTACCCTGTGATTGATAAATTATATGCTACTGGGTTGTCTTATACGAGATTATTTGCAAATGGAGAAGTCATTAACGTACCGGTTCTAGAGCATGACATATATGGTGCCTGGTTAGAAGGGAGTCCAACTAAAGATCCTGCATTTTGTTTAAGCAACCTCACCAAAATTCCAAAAATGATATGGTATCATGAATTAAGTGCTTTTTTATGCAGTGACGATCAATCTAGTTATGCTTTTATTAGAAATATCAATAAATTTGATTATTGTTTGACTTACCTTAAATATAATGACGATAATTCAATTAGCAGACTTTCAGTGCTGACTTCATATACTGTTATGGGTTTTTTTAGCGATAAACAGCTTTTGTTAGATCAATGCATAGCGGCAATTGAATCCTATTTATTTGACTGCAAGACACGTATTGCTCTAGAGTTTGATATTTCAAATGATATTTCTCCTATTATTTTTAAGGGGACTAATGAGAATATAGTTGTTGAGTTTTTATCTAGATTGACAACTCAAGAATTAGCTTGTCTTAAACTAATTTATACTGGATATTTTGAATCAAAGGAAATTGCATTGAAATTGCATAAATCACCTAGAACAATTGAAGGAACAATCGCGCGACTTTCACAGAAGCTCAGTTGCAATAACAAATATGAGTTAGCGGTTAAAATAAGTAAAATGCATGATGTGATGCGTTGTTTGATGATGAAAGGCTGGTAGATAAAAGCAAATAGCTATTGTTTTAATAATTACAATAAAACTAGAATATAAATCAACCTATGGAGTTCTAATGGAGTTTGCAAATCAAAAATGTACCTTGCAAGACATACATCACTATCATTGGAAAAAACATGAGCATACCTTTAATAAGATTGTTCAATCTATGAATCTACCGTTTGATATTGAGGGTTTGACTTATACGGAAACTTTTAATTCAGGAGTAGCAATTACTATTCCATTAAAATACCTGGAGAGCTTTTATGATTGGGCTCAGTCTGAAAAAGCATATATATCTTCTTTTCTAAACGTACTTAATCGCCCAAAAGTTGTGACATTAGAGGAACTAAATATTTGCTCCAAAGATAGTTATCCATATCACTTATCCCTTGTAACACAAGAAGCATTTAACATTTTGCCTATTCAGTATCTCAAGATAGGGAATCAATCAATCGCTAATTTATGTATATTCATTAAAAAGACTAACTACCTTGAGGTTAGCATTCAATATGCGCATCTTAATGTTCTTGCTTTAACGCGAAAACTATTTGATTCATTGCGCCAAGAATATCATTACTTAGTTCGTGATTTTTTGGTTAATACAAAACAGGGTCAACTGTGTTTTAAACAACATAACATGCCAAAAATATTTCCCGATTTAACAAGATCAGAAAAGTCATTTTTATTGGCAATATGTCAAGGGCTTTATGAGACAAAGCAAGTTGCGATATATTTAAATCGATCTGTTCGAACAGTTGAAGGTTTAATGCGTAGTGTTTTAGATAAGTTAGAGTGTAAGAATAGATATGAACTCTTTGTGAAAATAGGAAATGATTATTCATGTTTAAGCCACTTAATAGCCGGTAATGAAAAGTTATCTATGTGTTAAGTCAATTTATTCTGGGTGAGCTATATCTACGTGTGCTTATGGAGCAGCAAATGAATACAGTAGAGGAAATCTACACAAAAAGTTACAAAAGGTATGTATGTAAATTAAATAAAATCTTAGAGAGTGCAAATTTAGCTTTATCTGTAGAGTCGTTAATATACCATCGTTGTTATTCTCATGGTGGCGTGTTGGCACTACCGTTATTGGTAAATGATAGCTTGAGCGATTATTATACTTCGCCTGAGGCGGATAAAAGAATTTTTCTTGATTTTGAAACCTTGCTATTATCTCCTACGATTAATGATGTTGGTTATAAGAATGCAGTATATCAATCACATAATAATTCTTTTTGTGTTGATCATATTCTTACCAAGGAGGTAAGGCATGCTTTGCCATGGCATTTGCATTATCACCATGACTATTCAATTAGTTTTTTGTGTATATTTTTAAAGAAAAAAGATGCTCTTATTGCAAATAAATTATTTTATGGAGGACATTTTAGGCAGTTACATCAAGCGCTTGATCAATTGGTGTCGCAGAATACTATGGATATTGATTTAGATGCATTCACATTCAAAAATGTAAATCCATCCAAAAATTTGCTTACAAAATTTATACCCACCCCTCAGTTTAGCGAATTGACGTATACTGAGAATCTATGCTTTTTAGCTATTTATAATGGTCATTATGAGGTTAAAGCACTTGCATTATGTGTTGGCCGTTCACCGAGAACCATTGAGGGATTGATTGCTTCAATGGTACAAAAGCTAAGAGTGAACAACCGTTATGAACTCTTTGTTAAAATATCCCAATCACATGAACACAGAAGATACTTAGCATATATCAATTATATGAACTGAGAGTTTTTTATATTCAATCTATTGCACAATTAGTATTTTTCTTCATCATTAATGATTTTGAGAAAGGGTAAAGTAAATGAGAAATTGGATCCTTCAAATAAATAATCGATTAATTGTTCATCACCTTTACAAAGTAAATTAGTATAGTGCTTAGCTAAAGCAAGCTCATATGCAAATCCGTGCCTATCCATCGCAAAATTATTATTTTGTTCATACATTAAATACTCTGCTCGGATTGTATCGTTTTCCAGTTCTAAAAATGGCATATTGCCTTTAAATTCAAATGTCACATAAAGTTTGTTATGCACTCCATCTTTGCCGGTAATTTTTAAGTTAATATCGCTTTTTAGAGAGTGTTTATTAATTCCTTTTGTATAATTAGCGAGTAGCGTTCTAATAATGTGGCGAAGTTTTCTACAATCAACATTTAACTTTTGTTTTGACTGTTCATCCATCTCGAATGACACTTTAACATCATATTTAGCATTAATTAAGGCATTGGCAATACCAATTTCTGGTGCAATTAAATCTTCTAAGTACATAGGGATGCTATTTTCTTGGTTAGTGTGTTTAAGATCTTCATCTTCGCTGATAATTGTGCTATTAATCTTTTGATACATGGTATACATTTCAGATAAGCTTTCGTTGATTTTGTAGAGTTGATTATTCACAGCAATTTCAAGGCTTTCTGGAATAGTAGTAGACTCTATTAATTTTTCCCCAATAGTATTAATGGCAAGCGAAATATTTTTAAGAGCATCTATCCACTCATAGCCGTATGATCTAATGTAATTTCGTTGAAATGCTAACTTTTTCTCCAATTGATTCTTTTGTTTTATGGTTTCTTCTTCAAGGCGTTTACGTTCGGTGATGTCGATGGAAATACCGGATGTGCCAATAATGTTTTTATTGGCATCATATAGTGGGATGATAGTAGCATCAAAAATCTTCAACTTACCATATTTTTTATCAACAATAGATTCTTCAAAATTTAGTTTTTTTCCTGTTTTTATAACCTCTCTATGGTGTGAAATAATTTTATCGGCCATTTTTTTAGGATAAAGGTCATAGGGTGTTTTTCCCAATACCTGTTCTTTGGACTCTATGCCAGCTGCTTTTGTTGCAGATGAACTAAAGCCAATTATTCTCTGTTTTAAATCCAGCCAATAAACTGGCTCTGGAATCAATTCAGCAAAAGATTCAAATTCTGGAGTAGCATCAGTATTTGTTGACATATTGTGATTCCTTAACTGTTTATATCTGCAAACTGTAGCATAGCAGTAATATCTAAAAGCTCTAAAGTATAAAGCAATGGTGCTATAAGCAACAATCCACCAATAAGTGATGAAATTGCTTTTTTATGTGATTTGAAGAATTGCAGTGTTTTTAGTTGCATTGCATTTATAAATTTCCTAGTGTTTCCTCGATGTTTCTCTAATTCAAAAAACTGGGATGAATTTTCTAAACCTGTATTAAAAATTGAGTTTAATTTTTCAATATAGACTTTTAACTGTTGGTCACTGGATATTGTCCATTGAAAATCTATCATCTTAAATATGGATTCCGTTTTGTTTTGCAAAATAGCAGTACTGTTACTTTTAATAAAATGACCATTTTTACTGTCAGTGTGCCATCCCATGCGTAATAAAAATCGTCCAATTAAATCACAGTCATCATTGTGTTGTAAATAGTTAACTAGTCTGTCAATAAAAGTTTCAAAATTTACGATGGTGATTGTGTGATTTTTCGCACTCAGCATTTTAGATAATTTAATTTTATTTGGATTAAATAGATGATGAGTACGATTGCTTAACTCACATTTATCAAACATTTTCACGATAGCTGTTGCCGTTACATCGGCAGGTGAAATCTCAACTTCATTCATATTGTTAGCTATACAACCTAATTTGCGGATAAAGATAATATAGGTTGCAAATGCATTGTCTTTAACATCTTCCTGTACTTTGCTATTGTGTTGCATAAAGGCTAAGTTACCAACACGATAAACACTACTGTTAATTCCTCTTTCACGCCACTTAATGGTATTGATTTCACCGAGGTATTTGGTTTTGGTATATGGTGAGTTACATTCACCATCAAGGGTTAATTGATCATCCTCAGTGAGAACCGTTTCATTGGCAATGCCTGTCATGACAGAGTAAGTGGAAATATAATGGAAATCTTTTAAATGAGTTAATTCACAAAGTTTAAGTAAATTGATGGTTGATGTGACATTAGCGTTATAAAATACTTGTTCAATACCATAGTGTTTTGCTAAC
Organism: Cysteiniphilum halobium; assembly: GCF_003574425.1. Taxonomy (GTDB): domain Bacteria; phylum Pseudomonadota; class Gammaproteobacteria; order Francisellales; family Francisellaceae; genus Caedibacter; species Caedibacter halobius. The sequence goes on from NZ_QLIU01000022.1 coordinate 107,063, forward strand.
GCAGCACAATGGATAATGCTATCGATATTTTGCGTTAGTTGATGATATTGATCATCTGATATGCCTATTTGCCTTTTTTCTAAATCACAGGGGATATAAACCACACGACCAGCAAAGTTATCTTCTAAAGACATATCAAAGTAAAATTGGTATTTATGCGCTATACGTTCCATTGCATGTGTCTTATCTTTTGCTCTAATACATAGGAAAACTCTATAGGTTGTTAATGTTAATAACTGATTGAGCAGGTTGCAACCCAAAAAACCAGTGGCTCCAGTTAATAAGACGTTATGAATCGGTTTGGTCCTATATTTTACTGTTGGCGTGCTGGCTATTTTAGATAAATATTGCTCTTTTTTAAGCAATCGTGCTGAATTAAGCTTTTCATGTTTTTTGATCCGTTGGTTGGCATATTTTTGTTTGATTTGTTCTAGCTTAGAAATCAACAAATCATGGGTAATTCGCTTATTATGCGCGAGCTTTCTTGGTGTACGTAAATCAAAAATTTCAGCGACATCGATCTCAAGATTTGATTGTAACACGATTGACAGTTGGATTGCCTTAATAGAATTACCGCCAAGCTTAAAAAAATCATCCTCAATGCCTATTTTTTCAATAAGCAGCACATTAGAAAATGCCTGACAGACAATTCTTTCTTGCTCTGTTCTTGGTTTAATATAAGTTTGAGTGCTTTCAAAGCGAATCTCAGGTAAAGCATTAATATCAATTTTGCCATTAATAGTTAATGGTATCTCATTAATTTGCAAGGCAGCAATTGGCACCATGTAATGTGGCAGCTTGTTAGTCAGCTTATCTAGTATTGATTCAGGATTAATTTGTTGATTCGCCGTGTAATAAGCAAAAAGATATTGTTCATTATTAATTGCTCTATTGATAACAACAGCTTGTTGAATTCCCGTGATATTGCTTAAAGCATATTCAACTTCAGACAGCTCAATTCTAAATCCGCGGATTTTAACTTGCTTATCCTTGCGTCCAATGTACTCTAAATTACCGTCAGGTAGCCATCGAACTAAATCCCCTGTTTTATACAAATGGTTATAACCATTGGCTTTATCTGTTTCAGTAGCAAATGGATTCGGAATAAATTTCTCAGCAGTTAACTTAGGGTTGTTAAGATAACCACGTGCCAGGCCTGAACCACCAATATATAATTCACCAATAATACCGATTGGCACAAGGTTGTTACATAGATCAACAACATAGCATTTATTATTGGTAATTCCCTTGCCAATATTTGTACTGGATTTACCATGGTTGTAGTGATGCATAGTAGTACATACTGTTGTTTCAGTTAATCCATAAGCGTTAATGAAATTTCTATTTGGCGACCATTTATTTACTATTGAATGATTACATGCTTCTCCACCTGTGAGTAAATATTGTAAGCTATTCATGTTATCAGTTGACAGTATCCCAAGCATAGTTGGTGGTAATAAAGCAGTCGTGATTTGATGACTAGTAATATATTGGCTAATGTAGTTTCTGTCAGTTTTTGCTTCATCTGAGATGATGTATAATTGAGCGCCAAAGCTTAATGCACCAAAAATCTCCCATACTGAGGCATCAAAACCAATAGATGCAAATTGCAAAATTTTTGATCTTGTATTGATATTTAAGCTTTCCTGCTGTGAAAATGCCATATTACATAAACTTTTGTGCGATATGCAAACCCCTTTAGGTTGTCCAGTTGTTCCCGAAGTATAAATCACGTAAGCCAAATCATTTGCTGTGCTTATCGGTATTAAGTTCTCAATTGGTAAGCCTTTGTAGCAATGACTATCAAGCGCAATGATATTTGCATTTGAAATAGATGATAATCTTGAGACATACTGTGATTGTGACAGTACCAAAGACGCTTTGGTGTCATCAAGTATGTATTTAACTCTTTCATCGGGATAACTCAGATCAATTGGTACATAAGCAGTCCCTGATTTTAAAACACTCAAAATACCAATAACCATTTCTAAACTTTTATCTAAAGCTATCACGATTAAAGTATCAGGCTCAATGGTGGCAATTGATCTTAAGTACCTTGCCAGTTGATTGGCTTTGACATTTAACTGAGCATAGCTAAGTTGTTCGTCTTCAAAAACAATGGCGATATTATCTGGATTTTTTTTGACTTGTTCTTCAAATAATTGATGGATCGTTTTATCTTTTGGGTAGGGCTTATCAGTATTATTCCAATTACAGAGCCGTTTCTTTTGATCAGTTGACATTAACTCATAGCTGGATAATGCTCTATCTGTATCAGCTAAGACTGCATTGATCAAATTTTCAAAATATTCAATGAAATAGTTAGGAATATAGTTTGCATCATAAACGATTTCATAACACAAAGCAGTTTTATCATATGTAAAACTCAGCGTAGTTGTTTTGTCACCATAGAAAAATTCTAAATGCTTAACTTCAAGATTATTCAACTGCATGGGGTGAGAGAAAATACAGGTTTCGATGACTGATATATTTGGCTTTATATCAAACTTTAATGCTTTCTGTATTTCCTCAAATGCAATTTCTTGATAATTTCTATCTTCTTTATACTGTTGTTTTATATTATAAAGCAAGTCAGCAAAAGTCATATCTGGCGACAATTGCACACGCATAGGAAATATGCTTACAAAATAACCGATTATCTTGTCAAATTTATTAGGTCGTATGTTTTTAGGGTAAGATAACAGAATATCTGTTAAGTGAAAGCATTTAAAAATAAAGACACTCATCAATGCATTGAGAAAGATAAATGGGGTTATTTCATGTGCTTTAAGCAGATTTTTTAGGGCTTTAGAGTCGATATTTAGCCGTTTACGATTAATTTTCCCTGTTTCATCATGCATGTATTTAGCCAGTTCATTTTGCTGACACCCTTTAAGGTAGTTTTGCCAGTAGTCAACTGCTTCTTTTTTCTTGTTAGCGATTATTGATGCTTCATATTGCAAATAATCTGCTAAAGGATAGGTTTTGAATTGGTTAATGGCTTCTAAGCCATCGTTATAAAGTTTTTCAAAGACTTCACTAAAGACAATCGCTGTGAGTCCATCTGATATAATATGATGCCAGACAAACTGAAAATAATGTGTGTGATCATCTGCTTGGATTAAAATGGCTCTAAATAACCAATCTTTTTCAAGGTTAAATGGCTTGGCTCTTAATACTTCAATTATATTAAGGGCTTCTTGCTCAGTTGCATTATTAAGTCTCTGATAAATCAATTCACCAACAAAATGATCAAGTATGACTTGAGATGCTTTACCATCCTTTTCAATAAACCGTGTTTTAAATGCTTCAAAATGATTACCAATCGTCAGATAAATTGATTTAAATTTCTCTTTATCTAAGCTGCCCTCAACACGATACGATACAGAAATATTGTAGTTATTTGCCTTTGGATCGAGTTTGTATGCGTACCATAATTCATCTTGTTGTTTTGTTAACTGAAGGCACATCACTTCCTACCCCACTCTTACGTTTAGTGCTCTTTTTTATGTGTAATAGCATATCCACAAATAGTATCATCATGCCAGTAACAAGTAGTAATATAATCTCTCAAACAAGGTGAGATGTTGTGAGATAGGTGCGATTTTAATTTATGAGTGAAAAATTATTGCAGGGTCAAAAAGCTTTAAAAGTTCAAAACTTGGTAGCCAACGCAGGTGAGATAGAAGTGAATGATTCTTATTATAAGGTTTCAGTAATAGTCCAAGTTGATCTTTGAAATCTGTCTTAAATCCAATAATCTTATCTATTAATTCTGATCGCTCCGACAATTCAGAAATTGCTTCCTGAATGGCAAAAATATTCTGTTTTTGTTTAATCATATTCTGCCATTGATGATAATATCGATTAAGCTTCTGTTGAGATGTATCAGGTAAGTAAATAATGTATTGCATTAGATGTTTGTATTGAGCACTTAAATCTAAATGCTGGACATAGGCACAAAAATGGCAGGCAAGTGCGAGATTGCTGAAATGATTATTGGTATAATCAAGATCAAGATTGATGATATAAAGCTCAGTGTCTTGTTGTTGGCAGAAATGGCAATATGACGACTTTTCAATCAGTTTTTGTTTGCAATCTTTGTATTTAGGAGCATTAAGACGTTTTAAAAAGGAATGACTATTATTGGAAGAAGCCAGAAGTCTTAGTTTAATATCAGGATTTATCATGATGTAAAGACTCGTAAAGTTGATATTCTTGTTGCAATGCTTTTGTCACATTATCAATCATGGGTGAAGAAAAAGGCATCTTTAGTGAAAGCTCAAACTGCCAATGTGAGATAATGGCAGCCCCTTCACTGAAAAAAGTTTTTCTACCAACATTATTTAGGGCATACCATAGGGTGCGGTTAATTGTTTTTAACCACAAAAAAGATGAAGCGGGCACAATGCCTCCTTTTCTTGCGGTGTTTAACAGTGAACACAACACGGTATAAGTGTAGTGATGTCCTTTTATAATTTTCTGAATTTCATCGTGGGCAATACATTCCACCGCATACTTATTTAAATGTTGATTTAATTTATATCTGTTGATAAAGTTTTTAAGCCTATTTTTATGATGACTAAACTCGAAGTTTAAATAACTCAAAAGCTTATCAGCCTGTTTACGTTTATCCAGTATATACAGGGAAAAAGCAGTAGCTAATCCAGATACTTCAAGGCTTTCCTGTGCTACATTGCCACAATGCTTACCAAGTTGTTGACTTAAATTGTTATGTAGCGCTGTTAGGTTGAGTTGCTTATCGACGATTAAAGAATGTTGTTGCAAATATTCAATCGGGGTTAATGCTGTGCTGAGATTTATATTGGGTTGTGTCTCATTTTTTGGCGTATAAACTTTGCTAAAACGTTGAGCAATAAATTGAGATAAGCTTTGCATTGCAAAGGTTTGTCGATATTTTCTATTAGGGTGGAAGAAAAAGGTAATGGTAATAAGTATTATGCCAATGCTCCAAAAAATAACTGTTAAAGCCTCGCTAATGTTGTAACCTAAATATTTGAGCTGTTTGAGTGTGACAGTTGACTCTAATACATGATTACACCAATTCATGAGCATGCCATAGTGTCCATCCCAAAGCATAATGATGGACAACTCAAAACGTTTTACTACAAATATTGCCCTAATCAGTTGGTTATGAAAAATCCAGTAAAACAATAATAGCGCCAATAAAATGATGGCAATGATATAGGTTGGTGTCATGCCGTCATCATTACTGCTATTAGCAGAGTTAGTCATTATTATCCCCCAATAGTTGATCAATGTTGATAACGCCCTTATCAATTAGGCTAAGTAAAGTGTCATAAATAAATAGAACCTGTATTAGATCGAATTGTGTGTCGCTAATACTTTTTGTCATTGAGCTATCAAAAACATAAAGATAGTTGTTATCAGCTTGTGAAATTAATGTTTTGATAAAAATCTCTATGTGAGTCAATTTATCAAAATCTTTTTGTTGTTGATTCTCAATAAAGATCAGATGATGCTCTTGAGTGAGATGTTTTATGATATTGGTTAAGGTCATCATTTGGCGCTCTTTTTAGATGTTGTGTTGGTATTAGTTGGTGTTTGTTGAAATAAGTCCTTCAAGGTAATTTGTGCTTTTTGCTGCGAATATTGCTTTGAAAGCTGGCTGATATGCTTAAGTTTTTCAAGAATTTGTACTTTATTTTCACTCAGCTTAATACCTAGCATTGTATTGAGTTTATAAAATAGCTTTTGTAACTCTTGAGCATTGATCAAATGCAATGTCATATTTGATTGTGTCAAATCAAAATAATCGTTATTGAGTTTATCTTCTAGATCAATAGCATCAAATAGCAAGCTACCCTTTAGAATAGAGTTGAGGTCGTTAATAGTATCATTTTCATTATTTCTAACCTGGGTATCTTTTTCCTGCAAAATATGATGGCCTAGCTCAGTGTCATCGTCTAAAAATGGCCTATCCTCTGAATTTAAGTTATGCATATTATTTGCCATGCCTTCTTGGAGTAAGGCTGAGCTTAACGGTAATGCATCTAGTTTCTTATAGTGATGCTTACCAAATGCAATTTTGGCAGATTCAATAAACGCAATGCTATGAGGTTCAACTTTCAGAAAGTGATTGATCGCAATGTATTTTGTTTTTTTAGGTGCAGCATAAAACGATCGCATTCTGATAATATTTGATTTAAAAAATACATGTGCTTCACCTGGTAATTGATCTTTTAAATCCATAAGGTCAAGTCGGGCTCGTTTCTCAATACCTGCTTCTTTAGAGTCTTTATAACCTAAGCTGTTACCATCTTGTCCCATATTATAGCTTCTAACAGTTGATACATAGGCTTCTCCAGCGGTTTTGTTAAAAAAGTCCCATGTCTCAGTAGGGTCTTCTAATTTCATACATAGCTTGATGTTTGTATTTGCAAAAATTGAAGCAGCCTCTTCTTTGGATGCTTTTTGGAAAGCAGGTATATCTTGTCCTGCAAAGACGACAGAGAAACCAAGTGATCGTGCTTGAGCAGGAACAACCGCAAATCCTTCTACAGCATAATAGCCATACTCATCTAGAATACATAAGAAAGGTGTATCAGAATTAGAGGGTTTGGATTCGATAACTTTTTTATACTCACCTTGTATTTTTGAGCCCAATCCTGCAGCAAGCATTGCTTTTAATGAAGCAATAATCAACTTCCCTAGATTTGAGAGTTCATCTGGTGACTTCTCTAGTGCGGGTAATAAAACGACTAAAATACGGCGATTTAGAATAACGTCACTAAAATCAACATCTGCAAGATTAGTACGCATAATATGTGCATAAACATCTGCAAGTGAACCGAATATACGAGTTAATTGCATCGTAATGTAGCCATGCTGTTCATATGTTTTATCAGATTGCTTGCCTACGTTTTTTTGCTGATAACCAGGTAGTGTTGCAAGATAGTTATACATTGGGTCAGTAACGTCAGCAGGAAGTTTTTCTTGTATGACAACTGTATTATTATTGTGATCAAGAATTTTTTGTTTATGAAGTAAATCTTCGACAACATCAAGGATAAAATACCTACGAATAGTATTGGCCTCAAGTAGTAGATAACCTTTGTCTCTAAGATAAACAAGTAAACGCATTAATGCTTCAACAAAAGAGATCGCCCTTCCTTTCCACATATCCCCATCACCTCCACCGCTATCTGAAGAGGACATCATGCTAACAATTAATTGTGATAGCATGCTTGAAGAGCCCAAGGCAAAGGGATTAAGTGTGTTAGAGATCATATCTTTTTGTGGCCCAATGATATCTTCAGCACCAGTCATATAGTTAATTACTAGTAAATCATCTTCACGACCCATGAATTTAGCCATTGAAAAAACCTGAGCATAGAGTGAGTTATCACCTTTCCCATCAACATAAATAAAACCTGAACCTTGAGAGAGCGCATTAAAAGCGATTGAAAGTAAAGTTTGTGTTTTACCTGAGCCTGTTGATCCAAGGATTAATGCATGGGTACGCATATCCTCATCACTAAACCAGATTTCTTGTTTGCTGGCAATTTCATTACCAAAGAAATAGAGCCCAGAGGGTTTGGATATTTTTTTTTGTGCTAGATTACTATTTGATAAATCGGGATGCTTGGCACCTAAAGGTAGACGAAAAGGGAGTTTTGGTATTTGCCAAAAGGCATTCCAGAAAATAACTAGAATAAACACAAACAGCAAGTCACTGATTAGTGGTAGCCAAGTCAAGGTAATCAGTGATAACAAAATCAAGCAGATACTTCCTAGGCGTGATGAGCAAAGTTCATAAAGTTGAAAAACTAAGCCTCGAGTATCACGAACGCTTTCACTTGGGCGTGCTTCTTGTGCACGCGAGAGTCCTCTTAAACCTTTACTCATTTGGATAATATTTTTCGGTTAGTTTTTCACGACCAAACGACCATTCGCGTAAATTCAATAGAAATACCCATAGCGTTATTTGATAGCGGTTTAGTATAAAAAGGAGAATACAAGTTCCAATACTCAAAGATACTGTCCAAATCCTAAAATGAAATAAGCAGAGTAAGATTGGGATAAATACTTGTGCTTCAATAATAAAAAATTTTGGCTTTCTGCCTGAATCTCGCCAGTGAGCTTGGGTATTGTACATTTGTAGATCTCTTTAATCAGTTGTGGTGGGGTTGACAATACAAATTGTAAGTTTGTTCATTGATGTATCCTTTGTGCAATAATTTGGTTGCATCATGGGTCAGAGAGGTTTGGTTTTGCTCCATCGCTTGCTTGATAATACTTGCCACTAGCTCATTTGATGAAGATAACAGCTTCGCTTTAAGTGCTGCATCAAATATAATGTATTCTCTTAAGGCAATCCTCTTGCCATTACTACTTGGAACAAGTGTTTGCCAGATAATTGCAGCAACCGTGCTAAAGAAATCATAATAAATGCGTTGCTTTTCTTCATGCGGAAAAAGCATAAGCAATCGATTGATGGCTTGCGTGACAGATTGGCTATGCAATGTACTAAAAACGCTATGCCCGGTAAGTGCCGCTTCAATGACAGCTGAGATAGTTGCATTGTCTCTCGACTCGCCAACCATGATAGCTGTTGGTGTTCGTCTTAAAGCATTTCTAATGGCATAAGCGAAACTAGGCAAACATCTTGGGACTTCCGATTGTGAGGTAACTGAGTTTGCTGTGTATGACGGCAAAATATATTCTATAGGCGATTCAAAGGTAATAATTTTTTCTCCTGATGTGCTTTTTGATGCTCTTAATGCGAGCATTGATGCCAAAAGCGTGGATTTACCTGAGCCGGTTGCGCCGCATACGATGACAATACCTTCTTTCATAAAGCTTAAATTGATAAGCCCTTCAGGTAATAATAACTCCTCTATAGGTGGTGGTGTTGTTGTTAGTGCTCGCATAGAAACCTGAATTCCTAGTTTTTCGTATTGATTGATCAGGCTGGCATTGACTCTGAATCTTAGCTTTTTATCTAAATTTACTCTATGCGTGTAACTGAAATCTAAATCACTTCCGCTTAGAACTTTAGCAGCGGCATTGCTCCCATATAACAAATTAATAAAGTCTTCAATTTCACTTCCGCTTAGCCCTCTATTTGTTAGTTTTATCTGCTGACCATAGCGAACACCAAAAATTGGACTATCTATTTGCATTGTTAAATCGCTAATATCATTCTCTGCAGCATGAGTGAGCAACATATCATAATGACAATGTAGAAAATAAGGCGGTTCATGTGTAAATAATGTAGGTATTGCAGTCATCATAAAATTACCTCAATTTGCTGGCAAAAGATCATGTAATGGATTGAGCATTGCTTGCCATCGGGTTGGATTATTTTGAAATTGAGGCTCAATCTCCAAATTAACCTCTTTATTATCAATGGCTAAATTATGGCGATCAGACAAAATTGCTTTTGTTGTCGTTGTAACATATGGAGAGGTGATCATATTGCGATTAATCAATTCATAGTACATAAGCATTCCTCGAAAATCTCTGCTTAATTCGTGTATGTTTTGTTTGAAAATATCAATAGCTTGTTCAACACCTTTTTCCCAGCCGTAGTAAAGTGCTAGTTTCCAGATTCTTTTTTCCTGGTCATTGGTTGGCAATACTGAGCGATCAGGGATTTCAGGCTTAGAAAAATTGGTAATAAGATAATCTCGCCAAGTCGGAACATTAGAGACAAAATAGGCTTGCTTTGTAATATGATAGATTTGACCATTAAGTGTGATTTTACGACTATCTGTATTAATACTGGACTTATTGTATCCTGTTTCAATGACAGGTGGTAAGATATGCGCATTAAGTAATAAACCATTGAAATTATAGGTTTGGTATAACATTGCTGATAATTTATCAAGACGCTTATTAATCATATTTTGTCCTTCATAGAGTCCGCTTTGTGTTCCTAATTCTAATGCAGCTTCTTTAACTGCTTTTTGCCTTAATGTGAGATGAGTCCTATCATATTTAACAATCGGAGTATTGCTGGTTAAATTTTCGAGTTGATGTAAATCGATTGTAAGCATGCTTATAAATACCTGACACTGATAACTTTTGCTTCTGTATTAATGTTTAGACTAGCTTGTTTAGCTGTTTGAACAGCAAGGTTTCTTAAAATATTAATTGCAGAATCCTCAATCGGAGCATTAAGCTGGCCAATAATTACGATAATCGGGAATGGGGGTGTTTTACCAAAATATTGCACTTTAAAATGCACTGCTAAACCAATCTGAGTGAGCACATTTTCCAAAGGGCCATAATAAGTAAGCGACAATTTTTTCAAAAGTGCCTGATCTTTAATATTAGCAAAAGGAATTTCTGGGTTTCCATAGCGAATAGCGTTTGAACGATTAAGCTCGTTCAATGATTGTTGTACAGATTCACTGGCATCTTTAAGTTCATTAGTAACAACGTTATTAAGATACTCAGGCTGATATTTTTGAGGTGAATGACTGTCGATATGACTGCATGCACTAAGTAAGAGTAAACTTAAAATTGATAAATGTGTTTTCATAAGTAAATTTTCATCCTGACAAAATTAATCTAAAGGCAATCAAACTAATGATATATTTTTATTATTACGTTTTATCAAAAATATCTTTTTCAACTGAGAATTCCTGAACAGAATCAGTATTGCCCATATTTTTGGAGATGGTTGATTGAAACATTTGAATACCAGGGACAAGGCAGGTTAGTAAAACGCCAAGCACCAGATGGCCTCCACCATTTTTAATGTGTTCACCTTGACTTTGTGCGCCTTGATTGTGGTGTTTTCTAAATAGTTGGATAGCGCTGTATATAAACCACATACCAACTAACGTGGCAACAATAGAAATAAAGGTTTTTATTTGACTAAAAAAAGTGATGATACCTTTTGCCCAAGCTTTGAAATCTCCTGTTTCTCCAGGGGTAGGACCCGCCGCGTAGCTCACCGCACAGGTAAGAAATAAGATAGCGACCACTGCGCAAACTTTTTTAATTGTAGAGCGATTGATTTTCTCCATTTTAGTTCTCCGTTATTTTGGGTTTATGTTTTATAAATTGAGTAAAATGATTTATCCATTGATGTTGCAGTTTAAGTATTGATTCTTAGCCACCATGCCAATACTTTTCGAAATCATAAACATTATTTAAAATGCTAAAGCAAGCCGCCGCATTCATTCCAATTACGCCGGCAATAAGATGGCTAATAACTTGACCAATCCCTCCTTCTCTTTGTCCTTCAGAGACTTTAATTAGAAGAAAAATACCGCGGATCAAAGAAATAAAACCGACAATTGCAAGCAGCGCAAAAATCAAATATTTTTGTGCAATATCTACATCTGGGGCTTCTTCTGCAAGGGATGCATATTCACTGATTGTTTTAATTGGATCAAGTGTCTCGTGTTGGGGGAATAAAGTGATGCTAACCATGTCTAAAAAGCCACTCATTGATAGCAACACAACACCAGCAAAAAACATAAGTACAGTAGTTGAAGGCGCATAGTAACGAAACATTTGCTGTGTTTTGCCATGCTTAGATAGACGAATAATTGCAATAAATAAGATACATAGCCCCATAATGACGCCTATGCCACGGACAAAATCGAAAACCGTGAAATCCATACCGCTTTCGCCTGTTGTGCCAAGTAAGTTTTGGATAATATTAGCGATATACTTTGTAACTGTTGTATCCATGCTATCACATGCGCTTTTGCTTTTAATTTCGCTTAAAATGAATTTTTCGCGACAAATGATTCTCTTTCAATCGAATTGATATAACTTCATCATTTTGTCTTAAACAGCATGGTCTGTTTCTTTATTTTGCAAAATGATACATTTTGTTTCTTTATCTTATTTTTATACTAAATATTTTTACGTAGTTTTACGCTTTTTTTCATAAAATCATTCATATACCATATGCGGCTGTTAAAGAGGTAATTATGTTTAAAGATTTTTGTCATTATGGGGAATATTATGACGCAGCATGAATTTGCTTTTTTTGAAAAGGATAAACTTGGCAGATTAGTAAATATTAACAAACAGTATTTGGCTTACCTTGGGATCGAAGATGAAAAGGAATTATACGGTAAGAGTGAGGTAGATATAGCAGAGTTAAAACCATTTCACAAAATCTATTCAACGGGTGAAAAAGAAGCTCGTCTACTTAAAGGCGTTTCAATACAAAAAGAGTTGTTTTATTTTAGCGATAAAGGCCCTGAGTCAATTATTACGACAAGAACATATCTCAACTTAGAAAAAGTTGAGATTAGAGGTTTCTTTTTTAAAATAGCAAAGACCCCCGTAACTTGGGATGGTAAAAATCTGACAATCTGGAATTACTTTAAACCCGTCAAATTATCACTTTTGAAGTTTTATGTATTAACACTAAAATGCAGAGGACACAATAATCTAGAGATTGCTAATCGCATATTTCGTGCCGAGTCTACAGTAAGAAACATTGTTCAAGATCTATATTGTCTTTTTGAATTGTATGATTTCGTCACCCTTACTCGTTACTACGATTTAGGGTGCTGGCTTAATAAATTGACAATACATTTGTTAAGTGAAAAGTTTTAGCTACGACACAGAAGTTCTCAGGCTGGCTGCATTCGCAGAAGGGTGGTTACAGGTAATCCACATATCTTTGATACAACTGAAAGAGGAACTCCCTCTGCGAGCATTGTCTCTGCACCGCACGGGTAATCTGTGTGTCTAGTCCGTTTTTGATATAATCGTGATTGCATAAATATCTCCTTATTACGTATTGCATACACATGCTGAAGTTTGTGATTAAACAACAAACCAACAGTTGGCATTGTTGCATGTAAGGAGTAACAAATCCAATCAATTTGGTCTGTGTAATGAAATGAATTTTTATGTATTGTAACTTTGTGTTTTATTCACTGTGTTATTTTGAGCTTTCCCAGCGAATAGGTGAGCTGAACATATATCCTGTCCCATGTATGGTTTTAATTATTTGAGGGGATTGAGGATCATTTTCTATTTTGCGTCTAATTCTGAGAACCATCATGTCCAAATTTCTATCTAAACCATTATATTCTCTACCATATAGTTTCATAATAAGGTCATCTCTGGACAAAGGTTGTCCATGATGCTCGATGAGTAATTGTAGTACCTCAAACTCTTTGGTTGTCAGTTCAATAGAAATGCCATTATTGTGTGTTAGTGACCTCTCTTTGATATTAAAGCACCAGTCTTTAAAATAAGCGTAGTAAGAGCGTTTTTGTTCTAACTGCATGTTTTGTAATTCAAGTGATCGCCGAAGTACCGCTTTGATTGCGGCTATTAGCACTTTTGGGTTGAAAGGTTTCGTTATGTAATGATCTGCACCGACCTCATACGACAACACTCTGTCAATGTCATCGTCGGAAGCAGTGAGCATAATGGTTGGGATGGGTGATTTTGTATGCAATTTCCTACAGAAATCAATGCCATTCTCTAGAGGAAGATCAATATCTAGTAGGATTAAATCAGGGGGATCCTTTTTAACATGCCTACTTGCATCATGAGCATTAGCCACTGCATATACTTTAAAGTTATTTTGAGTCAGCATGGTTGATAGCAGACTTCTAACTTCACTGTCATCATCGACGATTAAAATAGTTTCTTGCATTATTTCGCTCTTTTAGTAAATTTTATGCTTTAGAGTGGAACATGGCGCTTAACTTGTTAAAACAAAACACAAAGAACACAAAACTTACTCGTATTGCAAAGCGCTTTTATCCGCTAAAGCATCATAGATAGCCTCAGAGTGTATAGAGCAAACAATTATAACTCAATAGCTGTAATCAGCTTTGAGACGTAATATAACTAAAAGAGACAAAATGTGAGTTTTACGCAAAAAGACTTGCAAAATGATTTTTAGTGTTGAGGTTGACTGTGTTTTGGTGATTGTATAATGATTGAGGAAGATGATATTCCTGTTTTTTGGGGCTGTGGTGTAACCCCCCAACTTGCTTTAATGGATGCAAAGTTAGATATTGCCATTACGCACAGTCCTGGATATATGTTTGTGACAGACTTGCTGTCAAGTGATTATTATGAATGCACTTACCATTAGCTGATAAAACAATTCGCAGCTGAGCCAGGCTTGTGTTAGAATATCGATCACTTTAACGCCAATCAAATAAATTTTCTGTAATGGAAGTAAATAGCTACAAAACCCAATTAAAAGAGATGGCAATGCGCTTGGATACACTTCGGGGGTATCTTTGACTTTGCTCATAAAAAAGAACGTTTAGATGAAGTATTAATGGAGTTGGAAAATCCAGCAATTTGGAATGATCCAGAGAATGCGCAAATGCTAGGTAAAGAAAAAACCACACTTGAAGTGGTTGTTAATAATGTCATAACCCTTGATAAAGGAATTACTGATGCATTAGAGATGATTGAGTTTGCCCAAGAGACGGATGATGAAAGTATTCTGCAAGAGGTGATCACTGAAATTGAACATTTGGAATCTGCGTTAGCCAAGCTTGAATTTATGCGCATGTTTAATAACCCAATGGATCCAAATGATGCGTTTTTGGATGTACAATCTGGATCAGGAGGCACGGAAGCGCAAGATTGGGCACAGATGCTTATGCGTATGTATCTACGCTGGGGCGAGGCGCATGGCTTGAAAACAGAACTGATTGAAGTCTCAGACGGTGACGTTGCCGGTATTAAAAGTTGTACGATTCGTTTTGAAGGTGAATATGCCTATGGTTGGCTTAGGACTGAAACGGGAGTGCATCGTTTGGTGCGTAAATCACCGTTTGATTCTGGTAATCGTCGTCATACTTCATTTGCATCGGTTTTTGTCTCCCCCGAGGTGAGTGACGAGATCGAGATCGAGATTAACCCCGCGGATTTGCGCATTGATACTTATCGCGCATCAGGTGCCGGTGGGCAGCACGTCAACCGTACCGATTCTGCAGTGCGTATTACGCATGAGCCATCGGGCATCGTCGTGCAATGTCAGAATGATCGCTCGCAACATAAAAACAAAGATCAAGCGATGAAACAGTTAAAATCAAAGCTATATGAGCTAGAGATGCACAAACGTAATGCTGAAAAACAAGCACTTGAAGAATCCAAATCAGATATTGGCTGGGGTAGTCAGATTCGCTCTTATGTACTTGATCAATCAAGAATCAAAGATCTAAGAACCTCAGTAGAGAATACCAACACACAAGCGGTGCTTGATGGTGATTTAGATAAATTTATCGAAGCTAGCTTGAAAATGGGATTGTGATAGCCAAGTTGCTAAAATTGACATGATACAGCGTAGGGGCGTATTGAGTACGGCCTTAGAGATTAAAATAAAAAAATTGGAATAATAGCCATGACAGAACAAGTTCAAGATCAATTAATGACAAAAGAAGAAGCGCAACTCGAAGAAAATAATCAAATTCAAGTGCGTAAAGAAAAACTTAAAGAGCATACTGAATCAAATAATGGCATTGCTTTTGCCAATGATTTTAAACCTAATGCAGTAGCTGCATGTCTGCAAGCAAGATATGGTAAAATTGAAAAAGCGGAGTTAGAAGCGTTGGCAGATAAGCCAATTGTTAAAATTACTGGTCGCATTATGCTTAAACGTGTCATGGGTAAAGCGTCTTTTATTACACTTCAAGATATGTCTGGTCGTATTCAAGCATATATTCGTAAAAATGATTTAGCCGAAGGCGAGTATGACCGCTTTAATGCACATTGGGATTTGGGTGATATCGTTGGTGTTGAAGGGACATTATTTAAGACCAATACTGGTGAGCTATCGGTGCATGCAACAAGCATTAAGTTGTTAACTAAAGCCATTCGCCCATTGCCTGATAAGTTTCATGGGTTGTCTGATCAAGAAACGCGTTATCGCCAACGCTATGTTGATCTGATGACTAATAGTGAAAGTCGCAAAGTTTTTCAGACGCGCTCTAAAATGATTCAATTTATTCGCCGTTATTTTGATGAACATCGTTTTATGGAAGTTGAAACGCCAATGATGCATGTGATTCCAGGGGGCGCTTCAGCAAAGCCTTTTGCAACGCATCACAATGCACTAGATATGCCGCTTTATTTGCGTATTGCACCTGAGCTTTACTTAAAGCGTTTGGTTGTTGGTGGTTTTGACCGGGTATATGAGATTAACCGTAACTTTAGAAATGAAGGCTTGTCAACGCGTCATAATCCTGAATTCACCATGATCGAGTTTTATCAGGCGTATGCTGACTATAAAGATCTGATGGATTTAACCGAAGATTTACTGCGCAAGATGGCGACAGAAGTTCTAGGTACTACTGATATTCATTACCAAGGTCAAGACTATGATTTGGCACAACCCTTTGTGCGCATGAGCATGTTTGACTCGATTTTACACTTCAATAAAGAGGTTACCAAAGCGCAGTTGGCAGACTTTGATCAAGCAGTAGCAATCGCTAAAAAGCTAGGTATTAAAGTTGAATCACACTATGGTTTAGGTAAAGTACAAACAGAGATTTTTGAAGAAACGGTCGAGCATCGTTTGATTCAACCAACCTTTATTACCGAATATCCAGCAGAGGTTTCACCATTGGCGCGTCGCAATGATGATAATCCTTTTATTACTGATCGCTTTGAGTTCTTTATCGGCGGGCGCGAGATTGCTAATGGTTTCTCTGAGTTAAATGATGCAGAAGATCAAGCTGAGCGCTTTAAGGCGCAAGTAGCTGCAAAAGATGCCGGTGATGATGAAGCAATGTTTTATGATGCGGATTATATCCGTGCTTTAGAGTATGGTTTGGCACCAACTGCAGGCGAGGGTATTGGTATTGACAGATTGGTTATGTTTTTCACCAATAGCACATCGATTCGTGATGTGATCTTATTCCCACATATGCGTCCTGAGTAGCAAGTTGCGAGTGGGTGGGCATGACTAATCGACATGATTCTGTATTTAAAGATCTGATTGCAAATAGAGATTTTGCAGTGTCTTTCTTGCAGCAATATATGCCACAAGAACTGGTTAATCTGATAGATTGGAAGACGGTAAAATTGGATACGGCTAATATTGAGCATGTGCGTCAACAGCAAAAGAAGAACTTGAAGCAAAAAGAGCAGTCAGACTTAACCTTTCTGTTCAAGTTCAAAGATAACTGTTCCGGTGCTGTGTTTGTGCATATTGAAAGCCAAACGAGTAATGACGAAACAATTGTTATTCGTACGCGTCATTATCAAACAAGTTATTTATTAGATTACATGAAGCGTAATAAGACTGCGAAAAACTTACCTCTAGTGGTGTCAATAATCTATTATGCTAATCGTAAACCATTTAGCTATAGCTTGGATATTAATGATTATTTCGAAAATAAGAGCCTTGCACAAAAATATGCTTTTAGATCGCAGTTTATTGATTTGAATAGATTTAGTGATAGCGAAATTTTGGCGCATGGATTTATAGCTGGCTATGAGCTAATCTTAAAAGCAATTAGAGAAAATAGCATTGATGGAAAGCTGGATATTGCGGTACACCAAATTGAAGCATATGATCATATAGCGAGGCAGGTCTTGATTCGTTATATGTCTCAATATTCAGATATGGAAACGGAAGAGTTTTATGGTAAGATAATGAACAGTAAACCAAGTCTAAGAGGTGATGTCATGACAGTAGCAGAAAAATGGGAAGCACAAGGAGTTGCAAAAGGTATGCAGCAAGGTATGCAGCAAGGTATGCAGCAAGGTATGCAGCAAGGTATGCAGCAAGGAGCGCGTTTGAAAGCAGAGGAAACTGCATGCAAAATGTTGCATAAAGGCTATGCGATTGATGATATTTGTGAAATAACAGGACTTGATCAAAAAGATGTTATTGAGCTAAAGGAGCGTGTCAAAAATACACGCCATTAAATTGACTCATGAGTCGTTTCCATTTGCTGCCAGCATCTTATTTCCCACTTATTATCATGAGCTAATAATGCTAATCTAGGGTCTGGATTCACGCAAACTGCTTTATCAACAAGTTTTAATAATGGTGCATCATTAATTGAGTCAGAGTAGAAAATGCTTTGCTCAAATACTTTAGATTGTTTTTGAAGCCATTTTTGATAGTAGTGAACTTTGCCGATACCAAAACTCAGTGGCTCGATAACGCCGCCCGTGAGTTTGCCATTTTCTTTGATACTTTGCACACCGATAATATTTTCTTGATCAAATCCAAGCAAAAGACCAATCGGGCGTACCAAATCGATCAAGCTTGCGGATATTAATAAAATCTGATCACTCTTTGCTACATGTTCCTTAATTGCTTGATAGGCTTCAGGGTAAGTAAAGTTGTTTACAATAAAGTGAGCAAAGTCTTTTAAAATGTTTTGCAATGTGCTCTCAGTGTGCCCAATAAGAGGTTGCAAAATAAAATGGCAAAACCCAAGCATATCGACTTCACCGGTATGATAGGCACGATCATAAGCCTCTTTGGTCGCCATAAAAGTTTGTGGATTGTTGACAAGCTTCTGATTACATAGGTATTTTGCCCATTCATTAGAGCAATCAACAGAAATAAGCGTGTGGTCAAGGTCAAAAATAGCAATATCAGACATAGTATTTGGGATAGTATTACGGTGAGTTTGTAGATATGATGATAAGCGCGTTATGAAGTTTGTCAAATAGAAATTGAAAAGAGGAAGTTATGAGATTAATACAGAAGTGTATAGTGGGCGTTGCTTTGCCATTGGTCACACTAGTGAGCTTTGCAAGCATTCACAATAACTTTAAGGCACTTGAAAAGCAATACGGTGGCCAACTAGCCATTAGCGCTATTGACACATCTAATAACCATGCAGTTGATTACCATGCCGATAAGCGCATGCCGATGTGTAGTACATTTAAGCTGATGCTTGTAGCTGCGGTGCTAAAAAAGAGTGTTGATGACCCCATGTTACTTGAAAAAAAGATTGTTTACACGCAAAAGGATATGGTCAATGCTTACTCTCCTTATACCCAAAAAAATCTGGGTAAAGGTATGACTATTAGCGCATTATGTCATGCTGCAATGTTAAGTGATAACACAGCAGCAAATTTACTGCTTAAACAGTTAGGTGGACTAAAGAAGTTAAACCAATTTGCGCGAAGTATTGGTGATATGACCTTTAGGCTGGATCGTTATGAACCCTATTTAAATACTGCAATTCCAGGAGATAAAAGAGATACAACAACGGCGAAAGCCATGTCACAAAGCCTGGATAAAATTGTATTAGGAGATGTTCTTCCTACGATGCAACGCGATTTATTGATCAAATGGATGCAAACAAATACCACGGGAGATAAGCGTATTAGAGCAGGGGTTAATAAATCTTGGATCGTTGGTGATAAGACAGGTACAGGTGATTATGGTACAACGAATGATATTGGTGTGATATGGCCAAACAAATGCAAACCGATTGTGATTAGTGTTTTCTATACACAGGCTAAGCAAGATGCAAAAGCACAAGATGCTGTGATCCAAAAAGCAACGAGTGTTGCTGTGGCTGAACTTGGTAAAACCAATTCCTGCTTAGATCAGACTGTTTAATGAGAATACAGTATCATTTTAGAAAGTCCGCTAAAGGACAGCTTTTAATTTGGGATGTTAAAAAGCTTGTTAAGAAATCACA
This sequence comes from Cysteiniphilum halobium, assembly GCF_003574425.1. GTDB lineage: Bacteria > Pseudomonadota > Gammaproteobacteria > Francisellales > Francisellaceae > Caedibacter > Caedibacter halobius. The sequence goes on from NZ_QLIU01000022.1 coordinate 126,682, forward strand.
GTATCTAAAAGCAATATCGATTAAAGTTGATCAAATTAAAGAGCTAGATCAGTGCTATTGGTATGAATTTGGTGAAGAAAAACCAACGTGCTCGAATATTATTGAGCATATGAAGCTTATTCAAAATGCTGATTTGAATTATCCTATTTTGCTGTGTGCTGATGGGCAAATTATGGATGGTATGCATCGGGTATGCAAAGCCAAGTTAGAAAATAGGGAAACCATTGATGCCATTCAATTTGAGGTGACACCTGAACCAGATTTTATCGATATAAATCCAAAGAGCTTGGTGTATTAATGAGAGATAGCGCAAAAAGACATGGAAATCCTTGGCTGAATCAGTGGTTTCGCGCATAATAAACCCTAATATTTTGTAGGAACAAAGGATCAATATGTCTCATACTATACAATCTAAAGCAGCTGTTGCTTGGCAAGCGAATAAACCACTTTCAATCGAAACTATTGATGTATTACCACCACAAAAAGGGGAAGTACGCATTAAGATTAATGCCTCTGGTGTTTGTCACACGGATAAATTCACATTGTCTGGCGAGGATCCTGAAGCGGTATTTCCGTGTGTTTTAGGGCATGAAGGTGCGGGTGTTGTTGAGTCGATTGGTGAGGGGGTGAGCTCTGTTGCCGTGGGCGATCATGTAATCCCTTTATATACACCTGAATGCGGCACGTGTAAGTTTTGCCTCTCAGGCAAGACTAACCTGTGTCAGAAAATTCGCATAACACAAGGGCAAGGCTTAATGCCTGATGGCACAACACGTTTTTTTAAAGATGGTCAGCCCATTTATCACTATATGGGTTGTTCTACTTTTTCTGAGTATACTGTGTTGCCTGAGATATCCGTTGCTAAAATTGATAAACAAGCACCGTTGGAAAAGGTGTGTTTACTTGGTTGTGGCGTAACAACGGGAATAGGTGCGGTCAAAAATACTGCCAAAGTTGAAAAAGGTGCTATTGTCGCTGTCTTTGGCTTGGGTGGCATTGGATTAGCTGTGATTATCGGCGCAAAGATGGCCCAAGCAAAACGCATTATTGCCATTGATATTAATGAAGATAAGTTTCCTTTAGCACAAAAGCTTGGTGCAACTGAGTGTGTTAACCCTAAGTATCATAAGCGCCCAATTCAAGAGGTGATTGTTGAAATGACCGAAGGTGGTGTTGATTATTCATTTGAATGCATCGGTAATGTTGATGTGATGCGAAGTGCGCTAGAATGTGCGCATAAAGGGTGGGGTGAGTCCATTATTATCGGTGTTGCCGGTCAAGGCAAAGAAATCACTACTCGTCCTTTTCAGCTAGTTACTGGTCGCGTGTGGAAAGGGAGTGCGTTTGGCGGTGTCAAAGGGCGTTCGGAATTACCACAATATGTAAATGATTACTTAACAGGAAAATTTGCGCTAGAAGACTTCATTACCCATACCATGCCAATTGAAGATATTAATCAAGCTTTTGAATTAATGGCAAAAGGCGAAAGTATTCGTAGCGTGGTTGAGTTCTAAGGTGGCAGGTGTTCAACATATCGAGGTAGATGCTGATCGCAAAGGTCAACGCATTGATAATTTTCTGATTGGACAGTTTAGTAAGCTACCTAAATCCCTGATATATCGCTGGATTCGCAAAGGAGACTTACGCGTCAATAAGAAGCGCATTAAACAAACTTATCGTGTTGAGTCAGGTGATATCGTGCGTGTCCCACCATTTATCCTTGAGGAAGAAGCACCAGCTAAGGTAAGTGATGATCATCTGATTTTCCTTGAATCACTTATTTTATTCGAGAATGCGGATTATATGATTATTAACAAACCCTCAGGCATTGCCGTTCACGGTGGCTCAGGCGTTAATTCAGGGTTAATAGAGCGCTTGCGTCAACTGCGCCCTCAAGCTAAAAAGTTTGAGCTAGCACATCGCTTGGATAAGGAAACCTCAGGTTGCATGATCATTGCCAAAAAATACAGCATCTTGACCTATTTTCATGAAGCTTTAAAAAAGCGCGAAGTGCAAAAGACTTATCACGCTTTAGTGCATGGCAGTTGGTCAAATAAAGTCAAACAAATTAACTTGCCATTAAAGCGTCACTTACTACCACATGGTGAGCGTATGGTGCGTGTTGATAAAACAGAAGGCAAGGATGCGCTAACTAGTGTTAGAATTTTGCAAAAACTTGATCAATATACTTTGGTCAAAGCGATGCCGCACACTGGTAGAACGCATCAGATTCGCGTGCATCTTGCGGCATATAACTGCCCGATCGTTTGCGATAAAAAATACGGCATTGCCGATAAAGACCAAGTATTGATAAATAAGGGCTTTAATCGCTTGTTTTTACACTCAGCAAGTTTGTCATTTAAGGATCCTAAGACTGGGGAAGATATGCGCTTTGAAGCGCCGTATGATCGCGATTGTGTAAAAATTTTAGGTTTACTCTAATCATCTGTGGGTAAAAAGTCATGATTTAAGAGCTGTGCTACTGTATAAGGGCAATGCTCGGGAAATGCTTTTTTAGCAATTCCTGTTTCCAAAGCAGCAAGGTTAACTGCGCGAGCATATAATTTATCTTCAGTCATCAAGCCTTCAAGTAAGCGATATAAGCTTGGGCTGTCTTCAAGAACATCCTCTATGCGGTCGAAGACAGA
>NZ_QLIU01000023.1 GCF_003574425.1 Cysteiniphilum halobium
ACTATTTGTCAGCTGTTTGAGGTGCTTTTTCATGGTGTGCAAATCAAGAAAAAATAACGCTTCAAGCAGCAATTTGCAAATTTTTCTTCGTGTACAGAGAATTAACATGCATTTTAATATCAGTCCCTGGCTTTAAGACTGAAAATAAAACGTTTCTTAAGCAGTGATCAGAATCCACAGATGCTTGCTTTATTAATTGATTAGTTTTTTTAAAATGATTATTTGTTATATATTCTAGGATTTCTATCACCTCTGATTTGCTAAAATCAGGCCATGATAATTGATATTTATTAATAAAACTTTCTAAAGGCATGCCTTGTGTATACAAGGTAAATGCACTATATATTGAGCCTTTTTTCGCCTTTAAAGTATTACTACGTGGGGTCATAAAGGCTCCTGCTTTAGCAATGTCAATTACACTATCTTTAAGAAAACTTTCATATTCTTCTTTTAGAATTGTCCAATTATCTGAGAAGATTTTTAAGAAACTATAACTCTCAGGATTAAGATGATATTCGTTATACTCTGTCATATAAGATTCCTTAGTATTTCAGATTTAAACATGTTTGACTTTTCTTTAAAAGCCAATATTAATCAAGTGTAATCAGATTTAAGTCTAAATACTTTTGATTAATCGCTAAGTTGATGACATATTTGCATGTAAAATAATTACAGTAAACTAATATATTCTAAATGAAAGTTTAGTTTTTCTAATGTGTTTAAGTTCACGTTATATAGGTTTATTTTGATGTTTTTACAAAATAAATAATGAAAATAATCAGCGTCCTTCATAGACGCCAAAAAGCGCCTATGCTATAGTTTGCGCTCAAATCACTTGTATAGTTAGTTTTGAGCACATGCCATTTCCTTACGCCCAATCATTGCATCCAGTCACGCAGAAATTACACAAAATTGTACAAAACAAAAAAACCAATTTAGCCCTGTCGGCTGATGTCACTGATAGCAAATCACTATTAAAGCTTGTTGAAAAAACAGCAGATCATATTGCTATTTTGAAAACACATATTGATATTATCTTTAATTTCACACCTCAATTAACACAAGAATTACGTCAAATCGCTGATGAAGCGGGTTTTCTTATCTTTGAAGATCGTAAGTTTGCTGATATTGGTAATACTGTTTGTCATCAAGTGCGTGATGGAATTTATCATATTGCCAAATGGGCGGATATTATTAATGCCCATCTTCTGCCTGGTGTTGGCATTATTGATGGTTTAAAAGAGGGCTGTAAAGGACGTGATATTGGCTTGCTACTTTTGGCACAAATGAGTAGTAAGGGTAATCTATTTACTGATGAATATACACAAAAAACCGTTGTTGAAGCTGAACAAAATAAAGACTTTGTCATGGGCTTTATCGCCCAAGAAAAGTTAAGTCAAGATAATGATTTGGTGACAATGACACCAGGGGTGAATTTTGCATCCAATGGTGACAACTTAGGGCAAAATTACAATACCCCTCAACACGTTATCACCCACAAAAAATCAGATATTATTATTGTTGGTCGCGGCATTTATGGCGCCGAAAATCCGCAAAAAGCAGCTTGTGATTATAAAGAACAAGCATGGAAGTTATTAGGTAATATAAGCCACTCAGCAGTTAATTAATCGATTGTTTCAAGTGTTTTAGTACTTTGTGTATTTTGAATATTTTGAGCATTTGAATTTATTTTAATTTTCTTTGGTTGCATTGCTTCTGGAATCTCTTTGACTAAAGCAATGTTTAATATACCATTTTCAAATTGCGCATCTTTGACCTCAATATGATCAGCAAGCTCGAAAGTGTGTGTAAATGAGCGCTCAGCGATCCCGCGATGAATGAATTTACGCTCTTTACTATCTTCATCTTTATTACCAGTAACGGTTAACTTTCCTTGATGAACAACAATATCAATCTCAGATTCTTTAAAGCCTGCAATTGCCATGCTGATTAAGTAATCATGCTCACTTAAAACCTCAATATTATAAGGAGGATAACTGGTTGGTTTGCCAGTTTCAGCCAGCGCAAATAAGCGATCAAAACCAATAGCATTTCTAACAAGTGCATCTAATGTATTCATAATTTTACTCCTAATTTAGCAAGTTTTTTCTAGTTGTTTTGAAGTCATAGTCATATGACTCAAAAGGTTTTGTAATACCCGTTTGGCGTATTACGATTTGATAAATAGGGTGTAAAATTATGATTTCAAGGAAAAATTTCACCTTTTATATAAAATTAATCTGTATTTAAGTCAGATAAAAATGAATATCTTTGGCATTACCACTGCCTATGCTATGATGCCAATGGATAGCAAAAGTTAGGAAAAATAATACATTATGTCGAGTAAAAAAGTAGCGACAATCGATTTGGGCTCTAATAGTTTTCATATGCTGATTTCCGAGGTGACAACCGAAGGTGATATCAAAGAACTCTACCGTGGAAAAAGCAAAGTACAGTTAAGAGCGGGGCTCACCGATGAGATGGGGCTTACTGATGAAGCCAAAACCCGTGCTTTGGAGTGTTTGCAAAACTTTGCTTTATCGATTGATCATTATCAGGTGGATGAAGTCAAAGTTGTTGGCACATATACATTACGTAAGGCACAGGACAATATTCAAGACTTTTTAGCAGAAGCTCAGCATATTTTAAAAACCAAAATTGAAGTTATCTCAGGTGAGGAAGAAGCCCGTCTTGTCTATGTAGGTGCTTCATCCGTAACCCAAGCCAAAAAGAAGCAAGCCTTGATTATTGATATTGGTGGTGGTTCAACAGAGTTGGTCATTGGTAAGGGGCAGAATCTAAAGGCATTGGTTAGTCTTGAAATGGGTTGTGTCAGCATGCAAAACCAGTTCTTTAATGACGGTTTATTAAGCTTATCCAATATGACACAAGCGATTACACACGCACATACCCTGATTGAACCGATTGCTGCAGAGTACATTCAAAAAGGTTGGGAGGTTGTTTTGGGATCCTCTGGTACCATTCGCTCCATTGCAGATTTAGCATTAGCAAACAACTGGTCAGATGGCAGCATTACACGTGAGGTTTTAGAGAACTTAGCCGCTGAGCTTTTACAAAAAAAAGTGGTTGCCAATATTCACTTTAATGGTTTAAGAGCTGATCGAGAGAACATTTTAGCCGGTGGATTTTGTGTGCTCTATGCACTGTTTAACCGTTTATCAATTAAGAAAATGTTGAAATCAGATGGCGCATTGCGTGAGGGGATATTATACGAAATCGTTAATAACTATCAAAACAATAAGGAGTAGTGATGTCATATGTTCAAGCACCGTTAGCCTATCGGATGCGCCCTAAAAACATCAAGAATTATGTCGGGCAACGACACTTATTGGGTGAGCAAAAAATACTAACACGGATGCTTGATAAATCACATATTGTGTCGATGATCTTCTATGGTGATCCTGGAGTTGGTAAAACGACTTTAGCCAAAGTGTTGGCACTAGAGCTTTCCTATCACTTTATAGAGCTATCTGCAGTCAGTGCCGGTGTTAAAGACATTAAGCTTGCCGTGGAGTCCGCAAAAATGCATTTTGCTAAGCATAAGCAAGCGACGGTTTTATTTTTAGATGAGATTCATCGCTTTAATAAATCACAACAAGATGCGTTATTACCTCATGTTGAAAGTGGTGATTTAATTTTAATTGGTGCGACCACGGAGAATCCATTTTTTTCAGTTAATAACGCACTATTATCGCGCTTAACCGTGCTGCGCTTAAAGCCATTATCTCTTGAGGATATCAGTGATCTTTTGCAATATGTATTAATCTATGATGATATTTTATCAACACACAAGCTAATATTACCCGATACAGTCATTGAGAAAATATATCATTATGCCAAAGGGGATTGCCGGCAAGCACTTAACGTTCTTGAAATGCTCTTTTTAATGGCGGACACCAGTGGGCAAAAACCAATTGAGTTAAATGATGAACTTTTAAATATTGCACTGGGTGAAAACGCACATAAACTCGATAAGCAAGGTGATTATTTTTATGATCAATTATCGGCATTTCATAAGTCAGTGCGTGGCTCTGATCCAGATGCTGCGATTTTCTGGCTTGCTAATATGATCGAAAGTGGTGCTGATCCTTTGGTGATTGCAAGGCGTATGTTATGCATTGCATCAGAAGATATTGGTAATGCCGATCCACGCGCACTTAATATTGCATTAGATGCATGGCAATCTTATGAGCGATTAGGTTTGCCAGAAGGGCGCCTGCCATTGATTCAAGCAGCAATTTACCTGGCCTCAGCGCCTAAAAGCAACGCCTCCTATATGGCATATAAAAATGTTTTTAGTGATTTGAAAAACCATTCAGATGTCAGTGTACCAATGCATTTACGTAATGTGAAACCCGCCGGAGAAATAATAGGACAAAGCTATAAATACCCACATGACTTTCCTGATGCGTATGTTAATCAACGTTATTTACCGGAAGGTGTAACTCACCAATATTACTATCCAACGGATAGGGGACTTGAAAGTAAAATCGCCCAAAAACTCCTATATTTAAAATCGAAGCACAAATCCTAAATTAGCTATTTACAAAGTGATTAAATCTCGCCATTATTAAGTCTCTTTGTTCAACATTTGTGATTAGAATATAATTATCACGTACAAAAACTTCTGAGAATTCAATCAATAATGGACAGAAAACATCAAAAAAATTTAAGCAAACGTCAGTTCGGCGTGATCTGGTTTATGGAGCTATGGGAGCGTTATGCTTTTTATGGCTTCCAGTCATTGTTTTTATTATTTATCACCGCAGAGCATCTTGATGAATCTAAGGCCTATCTGATTTTCGGCATCTTTGCCGCATTACTTTACTTAACACCAACGATTGGCGGCTATATTGCCGATAAATACATTGGCATTAAGCGTGCTTTAGTCGCAGGCGGCATTATGCTTTTTATTGGTTATGGTATCTTGGCATTGACACATAATCTAAATACCGTCATGTGGGCATTATCCTTTATTATTGTTGGTAATGGCTTCTTTAAACCAGCACCGACTGCATTAATCTCCAAGATATTTAGCAATAATGTAGCCAGTTCAAATTCAGCTTTTACGCTGTATTACATGGGTGTTAATATCGGTAGTTTTCTTGGGATTGCAATCACACCAATTATTGCTGAACATACCGGATATTCTGCGGCTTTTGGAATCTCAGTACTAGGTATGATTGTGTCACTACTAAACTATGCATTGCGCTATCAATTATTAAAAGATGTTAATGGTGAGCGTGATGGTGAACATATCAATCTTAAAATCATCACTATGATTATCTTAGGATCTTTAGTACAAATAGTAGTTTGCTATTTATTATTTCAAATAACGGATATTTCGTTTTATCTGATTATTGTGCTCTGTATTGTGATGTTTATTTACATGCTGCAAGATGCAATGAAAGTGACAGATATCAAAGTACGCTTTATGCAAATTATTGGTGTATTATTAATCATTGAAGCAATCGTTTACTTTGTGATTTATAACCAGATGTTTTCAACTTTAGTATTATTTGCCAAGCATAATGTACACTTAACCTTATTTGGTCTGAATGTCTCTCCTGCGACTTATGCTTCATTAGATGCATTGTGGTTAGTTATCTTAAGCCCTATTTTGGCGATATTATATCAACGATCAAAGCGCACCAAATTTTCAACAATTCCTTACAAATATGCACTAGGTACCATTATCTCGGGCATCGCTTTTATTGTATTGTTTATAATTTGTTTGTTAAGTGCTAAAGATGGCTATATCAATGGTAACTGGATGATTTTATTTTATATCTTTGCCGCCTTAGCTGAGCTACTTGTTGCCGCTCTTGGCTTCTCACTTGTTGCATTATACTTTAGAAAAGAAATTGTCACACTTGGTATGGGCTTTTTTATGTTGGCATTAGCTGCAGGTGGAGCACTTGCAGGAAAGTTAGGGCAATTAGTTGCAATGCCTGATGGTAAAGTCAATCCACTAGAGAGTTTACCGACTTACATGTCTTATTTCTTTTGGGTTGGGTTAATCTGTATTGGTTTGGGTATAATCTATGTAGTATTTGCTTACCTTATGCAGCGCTGGGCTGACAAATACCAAGTTGAGTTAAAGTAAAGAAGTAGGGTGTTTACTCTTGAATTTATGCTTTTTTTGTCCCTGTTAGCATTTGAATAATGACAACGAGGATAATAGTTACAAGATAAAGTACCACAAATTCAGTCAGCGTATGGATACGAAAAAGACTGGCAACGGATGTCATCGCACTAATTATTAGCATGACTGAAGCTCCGGTAATTGCACCTGCGGTGCCACCCAATTGTGGGAATAAGCTTAAGGTTTTACTCAGGTAAATTGGATATAAAATACCGACAAGAAAGCAGGCTATAAAGATGTTGATAAGCAATATTACAAGGCTTTGATTAAAGACAAAGCTCATAATAAGAAATACAATATTACTAGTCAGTAAAATAACAAATGATATATTCATTAAAATTTTATCATCAACAAAGCTTAATACGCGTCTGACAATCGTTCCAGTAAAATAAGCAATACCAATAAATAAAGATATATAACCAAAGCTTGCCGCAGAATAATGTAATATTTCTTGGATATAAAAACTGCCAATAATCCCAAAATAAAGCAGCAGCATATATAGCACGCCACTTTGTAAAGTAGCACCTAAAAACTGCTGACAGCTTAGAACTAATTTATAATTAGCAAATACTTCAGATAAGCTTAATTTATGCTTATGTATGTGAGTTTCTGGCACATAGCGATAAACAAATACCATTAGAATAAAGGAGTAAAAAGCCAAAAACACAAAACTTGCTTTCCATGAAATATACTCCTGTAATAAACCACCAATAAATGGCGCTAAAATAGGCCCAAGCCCCCAGGCAATGGTCATTGATGAGGAGACTTTTTTCATCTCTTGCGCATTAAAAATATCAGTGGCTTGTGCACGATTCATCGATGACACGCTTCCTGCGCAAACACCAGTAATAAAACGAAAAATAATGACCCAAGACATAGAGGGTGATAGTGCAATAGCAATATTAAATATCATATTAAGTCCTAAGCTCCATAAGACAATTTTGCGTCGACCCAAGCTATCAGCAATCGTGCCAAAAACAATCATGCCAATAAATGCACCAAGCATAAATAAACTGATGCTTAACTTAGTTGCTGTTGCCGTGCTATTAAAATAAGCACTCATGTGTGGCAAAGATGGTGTGTAAAGATCAATACCAATACCAAAAATAGGCGTACAAAGTAAAAGTGCAATAAGTGTCTTAGATTTATCAATCATGATTAAATAGTTCAGTCATTCAAAATTATAATAATAATTAATTTCATTCAATTAACAAGATAAATTACAAACATAATATTATTCGCATAATATATATTATGTTAAATTATTTGCCGTATAACCAATAACCCGTGACCTTGATAGTAGCTGCTAAGGTAAAAAAGTTGGTTCACAGAGCCTTTTTATCATGCGCTAAAAGACAAATCATATCACAGGCAACATGTGCTGCAGCAATCGCTGTAATTTCAGCATGATCATAGGCAGGTGCAACTTCAACCACATCAGCACCAATCAAATTTAAACCGGTTAATCCACGCAAAATAGCTAGTCCTTGCGCTGAGCTTAACCCCCCTGCTACAGGAGTGCCAGTGCCTGGTGCAAATGCCGGATCCAAACAATCAATATCAAAAGTAATATACGTTGGTCTATCACCGACAATCTGTTTTACACGCTCAATTACTGTGTTAACGCCATGCTCATGGACAAAAGGCGCATCCAGTACATTCATCCCCATAAAGTCTTGATTCCACGTGCGAATGCCAATTTGTGCCGAATATTTAGGATCAACAATGCCATTTTTAATCGCCTTATAAAACATTGTTCCATGATTTAAGGAATCTTCATCATCATCGCGCCACGTATCACAATGTGCATCAAAATGGATCACTGACAAACCTTTGCCGTATTTTTCCGCCATCGCCTTTAAAATAGGATAGGTAATATAATGATCACCACCAAAGGTTAATGGAAAAACATTGTGATCAAGTAAGTTTCTAATATGCGTTTCTATGGCATGAGGTGTCGTCAGCGGATTGTGTGGATCTAAAAAACAATCACCATAATCAATAACTGCCAACTCATCAAAAGGATTAAAACCCCATGGAAATGTAGTAAGCTCTGCAAGTTGTACTGATGCCGCGCGTATGGCTCTTGGTCCTAAGCGTGCACCTGAGCGATAGGTAACTGCCAAATCAAAAGGCACACCACTGACAGCAACATCAACATTTGTCAGATCTTTGGTGTAGTTGCGACGCATAAAACTCGTTACCCCACCATAGGTCATCTCAAATTGTGATCCTTTTAGCGCTTTACGCGCAATGGCTGCATCAACTAATTCGCTCATTTATACTCTTTCCTTTTATTCATTGATTAATTTGTGTGTAAATATGATGAGCCCAAGACAATATTTTCTCGTATTGAACCGCTTGCCCGTGATAACGTGAAAATGGATTGTCTTTATTTTTTAACATCGCAATGCGATTAAGTGCATCAGGATCAATATTCGTTTGGATATTTGATAAATCTAAATACGCACGTAATGAGCTTTTGCCTGAACCGTTGGCACCCAACAAAAAAATGGCAATAGGTGCATTATCATCACTGGCCTGAATGGATTGCATTACAAAATGGTTAATCGTTGTATTCATCGCATGTACTTTTTTATTTTTTTACTTTCTTATTTTTTAATGATTAGATGTAATCTGTGTCTGATTGGCAATATTAAATTATCCACTTGAGGATGACTACAAATATATTGATTAAAATCATCTAATGCCTTGTAATGCCTTGGCGCATTTATCCACAGGGTCAAGCACTTCACCTCTTAGGTTGTTCTGTAAATTGGTTTTGTTTCATATAATGATCTCCCAGTAACCACCTTTGGCTGAACCAATCCGCTTGATAACACCTTGCTTTTTAAGACGGCTGATTATTTTCTCCACACCTGAGGTGCTTAACCCTGTTTCTTCTGCGATAGCTACTATGCTTATCTTATTGCTATATGAAATCAATGCCAAAACTTTGCTTTCATTTTCACCCCACTTTTCACCCCACTTTTTCACCGGCGTTTTTGCGATTTTGTCGAAATCGCTCTCTGCCAATGATTTAAAATAATCACGATCATAAGGAAAAGCAACCTCCATATTCAAAAAGGCAACCACTTCCTTTTCCAGCCTATCATTAAGCTCGCGCTTAAATTCCGTGGTTTTGTTTTCATATGGGTGGAAGGTTGTCATATATTTTCCTTGCCCCTCTCAAGCTCCAACAACTTCGCCTTATTATCTAATCCCCCACCAAAGCCGGTTAAACTGCCATTGCTGCCGATGACTCGATGGCATGGCACAATAATTGAAATCGGGTTTAAACCATTGGCAAGTCCAACAGCGCGCGCTTTGTTTTTATTACCCAAGCGCCTTGCTTGCTCGCCATAGCTTATGGTTTTGCCATAAGGAATATTACGAAGCTCTTGCCAGACACTTAGCTGAAAGTCTGTGCCATGTGGGCATAATGGAATATCAAATACTTGACGTTTGCCTTTGAAATATTCAGTCAATTGAGTTTTTGCTTTAATGATTATTGGATGGTTAAGATTTTGTTTAAATGATTGAATACCCATCTGAAAAGCTTCTAACTGTGCTTCGTGTTCCCAAAAGACATGATGAAGTCCTTTATTTGATGCAAATAAAATAAGCTCGCCAACGGGTGAATTCAGCTTATCATAGACTGTTTGCTTAGGTAGAAGTTTGAAAAATTTCTGAATTCTTTTCATGGTTTTCCCTTTCGTTTTACTATGTAATGAATCAAAAATAAGCTGAGTTTTAACATCCCCTCACCCGTGCAGCTTAAGCTGCATGAGCAATCCCATAAGGGGCGAGGTGGATACTCATCACAAAGAAGTTATTTATACATCATTACTATGTCACAATTTTATCATTTTACAATTTCAAAATCAGGCAAATTCTCTAAAAGTGCTTTACCATAAAACTTGGTTTTTAAGCGCTTATCCAAAATGATTACCTCTCCAATATCTGCCTCTGTACGCACCAGACGCCCTACCATTTGTGTTAACTTTAATGATGCTTGTGGCAGTGATATATCCATAAAGGGTTTACGCTTAATCGACTCTAACCATTCAGAGCGTGTTTTGTCAATTGGATTCGTTGGCACAGAAAATGGCAATTTATGAATAATCAATCGTGTTAAATAAGCGCCTGGCAAATCAACACCTTCAGAGAAGCTATCGACACCAAAAATAATCGATGGTTTAAATTGATCAACGCGCTTTTTATGAATGGCAATCATTGCCTGCTTTGAGCGATCGCCCTGAATAAGCGTTATTTTCTTAAGGGCACTGTTTAAGCGCATATAGACCTTTTCCATCGCATGAATACTGGTGAAAAGCATCAAAGCGCCTTCATGTAAGTCTTTAAAATAGACTTCATTAAGGAGCCTGGCTGTTTCTTCAATATGTTTGTCTTGTTGCGCTGGCTCATACTGCATATCAGCAATAATTAGCTTTGATTTGGAATAATTTAACGGTGAGGATAAAAGCAAGGTTTTGGCCTCTTTTTTAAGGGATGTGGCATTTAAAAAGCGATCAAATTTGCCCAGTGAGCGCACGGTAGCTGAACACATCACCAAACCATGTTGTACATTTTGCCAAAAGACCTGTTTTAATAATGAAGCAGCTTCAATCGGTGAGGCATGAATATCATAATCTTGAAAATGAGTTGCCAACATATCCGTTTGCACTTCTTCATGTTTTACTTTCTTTTCATGCGGGAAAATCCATTTGGCAATTGGTGGCATCGTCTCTTGATTAATCATCAATGACCAGACATTGTAGAGGTTTTTTGAGCGCTCTAATAAAAAGCCAATTTGTGTGAATTGCTTCTCCAAACTACTGGCTGAATGAATCTGACTTTTCTCGGCAAAATCATCAAGCTTCGTTTTGAGCTTATCACACTGATTCATATAAAAAGCAGCATCCTCTTTGATGGATGTGGCAAGCCGAAGCATCTCATCCGTAATATGGGTCATGCGCCAAACATTTTCTTCTCTTATTGCAGTAGCATACATCGGATCTATTAGCTGCTGCATTTGAGTTAGCTGCTGAATGAGATTTTTACGCACTTCTTTCCAATTCTCACGCATGGCACGATCGGCAAGCTCAGAGGGTAAACCATTTAAGAGTTTATCAACATCATTAATCCATGTTTGCGAGCCAAGTAAGGAAGCAAAACCAGAAAGTGATCTTAATGCCCGATCAGGCAAATGATGACACTCATCAATAATATAAAGACTGTCTTCAAATTTAGGTAGAATCGCACCATCACCAAGATCAAGGTGTGACAATAACAAGCTATGATTGACAACGATAATATCCACTTTGCGTAAGCCTTGGCGCGCGTTAAAAAAAGGACATTCGCGATAATATTCACAGCGGCTAAACGAACACGAACTGCTGGTGTTATAAATTTCACTCATCAATGCTTTAGAAACCGGTTTATCCAACAAATCAAAATCGCCATCCCAATCTTTGCTTAAGCGCTGATCTAGCATTTCTGCTTCTTTTTGCAAGCCACTATCATCACTATCAAAGTGATGCAATTTACGTGGGCATAAATAGCGCGAGCGCCCTTTTGCCAATTGATAACTAAACTCAATTTTATGGTGTTGCATAAGCTTATGAATAAACGGCAAATCTTTATCAATCAGCTGCTCTTGCAACGCTACCGTTGCCGTTGATACAACAATTGATAACTTCTCTTGCCCTTGTTTAGCGCGTACTTCATTTGCTAAAAGCGCACCGAGCAAATAAGCAAAGCTTTTACCGGTTGCCGTTGGCGCTTCAATAACAATTTTTTCATTGTTGATCAATGTTTCTTTAACTGCTTCAATCATTGTCAACTGTGCATCACGCACATATAAACCGGCTTCTTCAAACAGTTTTTTGATATTAAGCTCTGTATATCCGACACTTTGTGCAGTCATAATATTTGCCTTTGATGCGTCAACTTAGCCAAGTGCACGATCTTTAAGCTCACATAAGTCTGACCATTAAAATATTCTTTCGATAAACGATACGCCACTTGAGCTTCATCACCCACTTTAATGTCTGTGTCACTTAAATACTCATCAGCAAAAAACCAGATGCTTTTAAGTGTTTTACCGTGAATGGTGAGCATTAATTGTAGGTGCTGGCTTTCTTTACCCACCCATTTAAAACTATAAATACTTGCTTTATTACAAAAAACAGGTGCTTCAAACTCGCGACCATAAGGTTCAAGTAAAGCAAATTTTTCAACATGTTTAAGCGTGAACTCCTCGGCATTTAACTCACCGTCACAATAAATAATTGGCGTGGCAGCAATATTATTTTCAACAATCGCTTTTTGACAGTAATCATTAAAAATTTTAGAAAATTCTACAAACTTTTCTTTATAAATGGTTAATCCAGCAGCCCCAGTATGTCCACCATATTTGATAAGCATATCTGTCGTATTTTGATGAATAAGATCCAAAACGGCTTTAATGTTTAACCCATCAATGCTGCGTGCTGATCCGGTGATAATATCATCTTCCCCTTGCTTAGGTGAGAATAAAATAGTGGGCAGTCCGAAGCTATCTTTAATGCGACTTGCCGAAATGCCATGCACCCCAGCATGCCCATCATCAAGATATACACAAATACTTGAGGCACCCTTTGCATATTGCTTTGAGGCTTCACTCATCGCTTTGGTCGTCATTTCTTTTTGAATGGCTTTGCGATGATTATTCTGCTGCTGTAAGAACTCAACCCATTGTTTGGTTTTTTGGTGATCTTCGTTTAATAAAAAACTCACTGAGCTTAAGGCATCAGACATGCGCCCATCACTATTGAGTAAAGGTGCAATCACAAAGCCCAAAAACTCACTATCAACTTTGTGATGAAAATGATCACTAAAACTACTCCAACAGCTACGTGTTAGCTGGGAAATTTTGTGCATACCATAATAAGCCACAACGCGATTATTAATACTTTTTGCCATAGATACACAATCAGCCACTGTGCCAACAGCAACGAAATCAAGTAGATCCGTTAACTGATAATTACTATTGATCGGTCTTCCTTCAAGCAATAATAGTCGTCTGACTTCTGCCATTAATAGCCAAGCAACCATGCATCCAGCAATAAATGGATCATTATACTGACAACCCTTTTGTGTTGGGTTCAAAACGGCATAAGCGCTTTGTGGCACCCCTTCTTCAGGAATTGCATGATGATCAGTAACAATCACATCGATATTTTGTGACTTTAATAATGCAATACGCACTTCATCAGTTGAACCATTATCAGCGGTGATTATCAATGTCGGACGCATGTCATCATCTAAAATACGTTGCGCAAGCTTATCGGATAAGCCATAGCCTTCTTCCATTCTATGCCCAATATATGAGTGAATTTTATCAACTGGATGATTAAAAATCTTGCTTAATGCTTCATGCAAAATAGCATGTGATGTTTGTCCATCACAATCATGATCGGTTTCAAGTCCAATGACTTCGCCACCTTCTAATGCTTGAATAATACGTTTTGCAGCCTTTGTCGCATCTTTTAATAAATGTGGTGAAGTTAGAAACTTAAGCTTTAAGTTGGCAAACTTTAAAGCATGCTCAGGATTATCAATGCGTCTTGCGATAATGCTAGCAATAAAACTATCAATCTTATGTTCAAGTAGTACTTGATGTACTTTACGATGAAATGGACGCAGTTGAATTGTAATCTCTGGACGTTTTAATCTCTCTTTGGCCATCACTCCAGCCATTAGGCTTCCTTAGGCTTTTTATTATTGATATTGCGTCGGGTCCACATCTTAACACCAGAGTTTATAAGTGCCGCGAGTGGAATTGCAAAAAACAAGCCCCAAAATCCCCATATTCCACCAAAGATAAGAACAGAGGCAATCACGGCTACCGGATGAAGACTCAGTGCTTCGGAATACAATAGTGGTACCAATAAGTTACCATCTAAGCCTTGAATGATCAAATAAACCAAAAGCATATAAAAAAGATCAGAGCTAAACCCAAACTGACTAATACCAATCAATACCACAGGAATGGTTACAATGACCATCCCAATATAAGGAATAAAAACGGACAAACCAACACAAATTGCCAATAATAGAGAGTAATTCAACCCAAACACAATAAAGCCAATATACGTCACCACAGTGACAATCAAGCATTCAATCGTTTTACCTTTGACATAATTACCCAACTGAGGACGCACATCTGCCCACACTTCTTCGAGTGCACCACGTTCTTTAGGCAACATATTGACAAACCACTTACCAATACGATTTTTATCTTTCAAAAAGAAAAATGCCAATAATGGCACGATAAATAAATACACCAACCAAGTAAATATACTGGATAATGAAGCTAATGAGAATTTAATTAGATATTGGCTAATCCCTGCAATTTTATCCATCTTGATATTCGAAATAGTACTGATTGCTTCTTTGATCTGCTCAGGTGTAATAATCGTTGGATATTTTTTAGATATCTCAAGTAAACTGGCATGTAGGTTATTCATTTGCTGTGGAATATTTTGTACAAATTGGCCTGCTTGGCGCATCAATGCTGGTAACACAAATAGTAATAACATAATCACTAAAGCAATAAAGACTAAAAATACAATGTAAACCGCTATATTACGGTTAAGCTTTAATACTTTAGATAAAAAAGACACAACGGCTTCTAACAAATAAGCAATAATTACACCTGCTAAAATTGGTGCTAAAAGATCACCAAAAAAGTTAATAATGAGTACCGCAATAACTATAACGACAATAAAAACAGCAGGTTCATTGCTATCAAATTTTTTATGATACCACTGCCTTAAATACTTAATCAAAAGAGTTACCTATTTACAAGATTCAATGACAAGCAATTGTATACAAATTATCATGCTTTTTATAGTGTTTCATGATTGCAAATTCGGTGGAGTTTTTAAACACTATAGCGTAACTGATTGATAACACCCTAAGTTTTTGAAGAAGGAAGTTTTCTTTAAGATCGCTAATAATGCAGATTGCACATTTTGCTGTTCTTCATGTCCTTCAAAATCAACGAAAAAACTTGAATCCCAAGCACGCGCGCGCGATGGTCTTGATTCAATCTTACACATATTGATATTGTGTTCTGACAAACAGGTAAGAACTTGGACTAACGCATTGGGCTTATGCAGTGTTGTAAAGATGATCGATGATTTATACAGCTGCCCTTTTTCATATGGCATATTTAACGCATCGCGTCCCAATAAGAAAAAACGGGTGAAATTAAAAGACTCGTCTTCAAAATGCTCTTTAATAACTTTTAAAGAATAGGTTTGCGCTGCTAACTTACTGGCAATGGCTGCTTGTGTAAGAATCTTTTTTTCAGCAATATATTTAGCGGCTCCGGCAGTATCAACAAAATTTTTAGGAGATAAATGCATACGCGCAATATTATTTTGGCACTGTGCCAAGGCTTGTGGATGTGAACGTACCAGTTCAATACTATCGATATCTGCATCAGGATGAACCATCAAACAATGCTCAACCTTTAGAATGACCTCATGCTGAATGCGTAGATTGTATTTGATAAGCTCATCATAGGCAGGGATAACACTACCAGCAATTGAATTTTCCACCGGAATCATCGCAAAATCCGCTTTTTTATCAGCAACACACTCTAACGCTTGTGCAAATGATGAACAGGATAAAGTTTCAATTGTTTGCATATTTTGCATTTGATAAAATTTATGAATGGCCTGTTCTGAATAGGCGCCTTTTTCCCCTTGAAAAGATATTACTATACTCACATTAACCCCCTTTACAATAATTACAATAATGCTTAAACAAACTTGGCACTCAGACTATTAGCAATCAACTGTTGAATTTCTGCTGTATTCAGTGTTAAGCCTTCAATCAACTCAATATAATTTTGATTAATGTAGCCACCAAAATACGCAGGATCATCAGAGTTAATTGTAACTTTGATTCCATTATCTAATAAAATTCGTGCTGGATGATCAGCAAGATTAGGTACCACTTTTAAGGCTTTATTTGATAATGGGCACATGGTTAAAGCAATATTATCTTTAGCAATACGTGTTATTAATGCTTTATCAGCTAAGATCGCATTACCGTGATCAATACGCTCAACACCTAAAATATCTAAGGCTTGCCAAACATACTCGTTGGGCCCCTCTTCACCGGCATGCGCGACTAAATGGAGCTTCTCTTTACGTGCTAACGCAAAGAGATTTTTAAATTTCTGTGGCGGATTGCCAAGCTCTGAACTATCCAATCCAATTCCAATAAAGTTATCACGATACTCCATTAGTTGATCAAAGGTATTTAAGGCATCTTTTTCAGATAGATGACGTAAAAAACACATAATTAATTGCGTTTTTATGTTTAGCTCATCTTGCGCTTTTTTGACGGCGCGATTTATACCATCAAATAATATCTTAAGTGAGACACCACGCAATAAATGTGCCTGGGGATCGATAAAAATCTCAGCATGTGTCACATGATCTTGTTGTGCTTTGAGCAAATAAGCATAGGTTACATCATAAAAGTCATCAGCCGTTTTTAGCACTGACATTCCTAGATAATACAGATCGAGAAATTCTTGCAGGTTATTAAAATGATATGCTTTCTTTACCTCTGCTAGATTTTTGTACTTCAGTTTGACATCATTTTTTTGCGCTAAGTTCAACATCATCTCAGGCTCAAGACTACCTTCAAGATGCATGTGTAATTCAGCTTTAGGCTGTTGTAATAAAGATGATAAGTTATATGACATATTTTCTTCTTTTCTCTATTTTTACTTTTTTATTCTTTTTCATTTTTACTTAGCAATAAGTAAAGAGTAAGTTTAATTACCCCTCACCTGCACGAACTCTCCGACAAAGGGATAGGTAATAAAAAATGAGGCGCATCATTACTAAAATTACTTGTTTTTAAGCAAAAAACTGCTTAAGCATGCGTGTGCTATGTGCTTGTAAGTTGGGATAGTTAGTTAGTTGTTGTTTTAACTGACTCTGCCAAGGTGTGTGATCAATATTGGCAATTACAGAATATACAATATGATCCAACAAACTTGGGGAGGCATTAAAAAAATAGGTCTTTGTACCCAAAAATTCAGATAACGCCAATAAATCCTCATCCGCTTTTTGATAAATTTGTGCTTTTGTTAAACGCCCTAATCCTTGTTCATGCACTTGTTTTGTCGCATTCTTGGTCATTACTTTAAAAATTAATCCAACAAGAAATCTAGGTAACTTTATACCTTCTTGAACGATTTTACGCCATGCGTTATCAGCGCCTACATCGACCCAGCGACTATATACTAAAACCCAATATAAATGCTCTTCACACAATCTCTGATAAGCCAAAGTCTGCGACTTTTCAACAGCGGTCAAACTCTGCTGCATAGGTGCCATACTTTCGTTTTCAAGTAAATCAATAATTAAACTACTATCACTATAGAATTTACCTTGCTTTTTAATATACGGCATTTTACCTGTTGGTGAGCGTTTCAAATCAGCACCATAAAAATTTTTATAATCAGCTTTTTGCGCAATGAGGTAGCTTTCAAGTTTCATACAAAAAGGACTGGCATTTGGTAAATCGCCTAATTTAGGGAATTGGTGCAGTTCAATCATATACATTACTCTTTCTTGTCATTATCTTTATCAGATGACTTTGTATCATGTGTACGATATGCGTTTAAGTCAATGATATTATTACTATATTGCACATCACTGGTATTTACCTTAGCATTTTGCATCTCTTGTACAGTAATTTTTTGACCATTTGATATAACTTGTAAAAACTGATTGCCATTAAATTGTAAAAAAGCCTTATAGCGATCAAGCCCATCATAACTATACTCAAAAGCATATTCACGAAATAAACACATGCTACCCACATTGCTTTGTCGCGATAAACGTATTTTCGTTAAACAAACCGTATCATCCAATAGCTGCACATCCCATTGCTTTGCTGTTTTAACTGCTATATAAACAGCATGTTCTCTTGCTTTCATCGAGTTGCGCCAGATCAAAATCACAATAATGATTAGAATAACTGCACTCACAATGCCAATACTCATGCTATGAGCCTTATTTACTACTATTTAAATTGTTTAAAATAACGGTTGCTCGCTGCCCTGTATTTGGTACCGTCACTAAACCATTTTTGGTGTCATAAAGTACCTTATCTCCCGAGAAACGATTACCTGCTCGATCAACATAGGCTTTATCTTGTATTGTTAGTGTGCTATTGAGTAAATTAAAATTCATTATTCTGCCTTCAGCATACATTGTTTGTTGATCTGAATCAGAGCCTTTCTCTTTGGGATGCTTTGGAAAAGGCAAAGAATAAAACTTAGCCAAATATGGTGTTGTAGAGGTTAGAATCACATCTTGGACTTGTTTGTTTTTATTATCAAACAAAATAGTTAGGGTCTGACCGGTTAAAAAGCGGCAACCATTTTGCTTTTTACATACGGTCTTGGCATAGTCTAATGATGTTTGCTGTAGTGTGCTGTAATCCGTTTTTCCATCTTCTTTGTTTTGATCAGGAAATTGATATATTGGCCATTTATTATTTTCATTAGGGACACTATAGCCACTGCATTGGATATTTGCATTCTTGGTTTGCATAACAAGCACATTGCCTTGGTAAATAATTTTATGTACACTCTGACTATAAGATAAGCTGTCACTACAAATGGTGATTTGACCATCACTACTGGCATTTTTACCAAACATGCTAGCTGCATCCATTGAGCTACCTTGTTCATCTGCAAATACATGTTGTAGTGTCAATAAAGGAATAATACCGCACAATATATATCTTAATAGTTTATGGTTTACCCTAATATTGCTAATTTTACTGTCTTTCATATCTTTTCTATTGCCCTACATAGTAACTTCTTACATTTTTCAATAACTTAAAATCACCTTTCTTAGGTGTGCCATCCATACCGGTACCTATTGTATTGTTTGGGGTACCCGGTTGGCTTATGGTGACTTGTTTATCAGTACTCATATAGTCTTTACTATCGTCGTAATACACCGAATCAGTGACAATTTTGATCGCTGGCGAGTTTTTGCCATTGTCTTCGCGCAACATCACGACATTGCCATATAGGTGCATATTATTGTTGTTATTGGTAATATCTGCATAATTTGCTGTGATATTCCATGGCTTGTCTTTTGTGTCTTTTGAATACAATACCGCGTTGACGGTGCTCAGTTTTGCATCTTGATTATAAAAACGTGTTGCATCAACTGCGGTTGCCTTGTACTCTAACCAGCCTTTGGTATCATATTTTTCATACGTAATACTTTTTGCAGTATTCTCAACAAAGTGCGCTGGTAAGTCACCATGACTGATTTGCTCTTGCGCTGATTTGACAACCAACCAACCACTAGTGCCAATCACAATAACA
Source organism: Cysteiniphilum halobium (assembly GCF_003574425.1). Lineage (GTDB taxonomy): Bacteria > Pseudomonadota > Gammaproteobacteria > Francisellales > Francisellaceae > Caedibacter > Caedibacter halobius. Next base: position 19,593 of record NZ_QLIU01000023.1, read on the forward strand.
AGCCCAATGGTCGTAAAAAATACACGCTTACTAAAAAACATTAAATTCGCGCCTCACCAAAGGTGATGTAGTCATCAATAATTTTATCTAAAAGCCCTTTACTTTCTAAGATAAGATCGCAAACTTCACGTACCGCACCACAGCCTCCTTTTTGTACTGTTACATAATCAACACGTGTCTTAACCGTATTTATAGCATCACAAGGAGCAAAAGAAATAGCTGATTTCATCATTAACGTCAAATCAGGTAAATCATCTCCCATATAGGCGACGTTTTTCTCACTTATTTGATGTTTCTTTAATAAGTCTTCATAAGCTTTAACTTTATTTTTTTGACCTTGGTAAATATCATGTACCCCAAGGGAACTTAAGCGATCCTGGACGACTTGCGAGGTTTTCCCGGTAATAACAGCTAGTTTAACATCAAATTTTTGCAGCAAAAGCATGCCTAAACCATCTTTAACATCAAAATTCTTAGTCAAGTTACCATCATTGCTTAGAATGATTTTACCATCACTCAAAACACCATCCACATCAAGGATAAGCAGTTGAATATTTGCTATCCTTTCTTTTAAATCACCACGAACCATTATTATTAACAAAAATTCTATTTAGAAACTAGGATCAGTATATACCGCCTGCAAACCATTTTACAGTATTTCTCTAACTATATTCAGTTCGTTTCAAAAAATTAAACTCTTTGCATCATAATCAAATTAAGGCATATTAGTATGCTTTGCATCTACTCATAAAAAAGGAACCCAAATGCTAGGTTACAAAGACATGCCAAAAGGTGTGTTAAATATCAATTTAATCCAAGTTTTTTCAACAGTTGGTTACGCGGTTCTCATGGGCTTATTAAACTTCTATTTAAGTCGCGAAGCAGGCATGAGTAAAATCGAAGCAAACACTTTAACTGCAAGCTTTTTTGCACTGAATTTTCTGTTTCACTTTCTAGGTGGTATCGTTGGTGGGCGCTATTTAAGTTTTAGAGCACTATTTTGTGTAAGTCTGGTGTTACAATTTGTTGGTCTGTTTCTTATTGCCATACATGTGCATATGATTATTTTAATCGGTATGGCAATTTTTATTACCGGTTCAGGTCTGAATGTCAGTTGCATCAACATGATGTTAACACAGTTATTTAGTCAAGATGACACACGTCGTCGTATTGTGTTCTCAATCAACTATAGTTGTATGAATATAGGCTTTGTTTTGAGTTTTTTTGTGGCTGGTGTTTTACAAGGAAGCGATCTCTACAGTGCCGCATTTATCTTTGCTGCAGTGTGTTTAGTTATTGCATTTGTGATTCACCTTATTAATTGGAAACATGTAAATGATAAAAAGACGCATTATGTCACTTCATTTGCCTTTAATCCAAAGCGCTTCTATATTGCCCCTTTAATTGTAATTGCTTGTTTATTATTTGCCTACTATTTGATGCACCACCCTGAGTTTGGTTCAATACTTATTTATATTGCCTTTATTAGTGCATTGGTTTATATGATTTGTTTTGCACTAAAACAACACAGTAGTTATCGCACAAAAATTTATGCTTACCTTATCTTAAGCTCAGCCAGTATGGCATTTGCGTTTGTCCAAGGCTTACAATCAACTGCCTTAGAAAACTTTGTCGAATTTAACACGTCAAAATCTCTTTTTGGTATACCGATGCAACCTGCTACCATCAATCTCTTTGAAAGTCTTGGTGTTATTATCTTTGGCTTTATTTTGGCGAGCATGATGAAAAAACGCTTACAAGAAAAGAACCCTTATCAGCCTGGTTTCTTAGTGGTACGTGGCTTAAGCATGTATGTTATTGCTTTTTTAATGATCCCTTTAGGTATATTACTTGCTGGTAAAACACACATAGTCAACGTGCTTTTTCCTATTTTACTTCTTTTCATTGTTTCAGCCGGTGAAATTCATGTTAATGCTGTGAACTATGCAATGGCAGGGGAGATAATTGAACCTAAGCAGCAAGGTTTGTTTACAGGTTACTTATTTATCAATATTGCTTTTGGTATCAACTTAGCAGGTCCTGTGTCAAATTTTGCTTTAAGTGGTTCTGAACACGCACAAAATATTACTGCAGCGGCTACTAATCCTATGTATGCCAAAATATTTTTAGTGATGACTGTGCTTGCTTTTGTCGTTACCACTATCTTCTTATTAATGATGAAAAAACTAAATAGCATGCTCAATGCCAATAAGGTACAAGCGATTTTATGACTACTCCTTAGTATCTACTTCTACGGTTGCTGATGCACCAACGCGTAGACGTGGTACTTTCTTAACTTCACTTTGATCTAAAGTAACCTTTACAGGGAAACGCTGTACTACTTTGACCCAGTTACCCGACGCATTTTCAGGAGGTAACAAAGAAAATATACTGCCACTTCCCTCACTAATACTCTGAATTGTTCCCTGTAATGTCACATTAGGGTACATATCAAGGACTATTGATGCTTTTTGTCCTACTTTCATGCGTGACATTTGCGTTTCCTTGAAGTTAGCATCCAACCAATAAGACTCATTACTCACCAATACAAATAAACTTTGATTTTGAGCAATAAGAGAGCCTGGCCGTAGAGTAAAATTGGTAACAAATCCCGATGCTGGGGCATAAATTTTAGTATAACTTAAATTTAATGATGCCGTTGCCATATCCGCTTTAGCTGCAGCAATTTTTGATTGTTGCAACGTTAACTGCTTTTGTTCTTGAGCAATACTTGCAAGTGCAGCATTAACATTGGCATTAGCAACTTCAAGATCCCCTTTTGCTTCATCAGCATCTTCTTTTGACACCATTGCTTGAACAGCAAGTTTGGCAATGCGCGCTTCTTTTTGTTCTGCTACAAATTTCTGCGCTTGTGCTTGTTTAAGCTTTGCTTTTTGTAAGTTAATTGAGTCTTCAATGGCAGCAACTTCCTCTTGTGCCAATGTTAAATCCGCTTTGGCTTTAGCAAGCGCATATTCAAAGCTTTGAGGTTCAATCGTAAATAATAGCTCACCTTTTTTAACTTCTTGGTTATTACTGATATATAGCTTATCAAGTTTACCTGTGACTTGTGCTGACATATAAATGATGTCAGCATTGACGTAAGCATCGTCAGTCGATGGGTAAATTTCAGTATATTTAACATAAGCATAGAAACCGATCACACAAAGCAAAATAACAACCACCAAAATAATATATTTTTTCCGTGCTTTATTATTGGTTTTTTTGGGTTGTGCCATTTCATCTTGAGTCTCTGTGTTCTTTGAGATGTCAGTCGTATGTTCACTCATTAATAGTAACTCCAATCCTAAAAATCATAACCTAATGACTTAAGTGCTCGATCATCATCTGACCACCCTTCTTTTACCTTGACCCATAGCTGTAAAAAGACTTTTTTTCCAAGCATAAACTCCATGTCTTTACGTGCTTCACTGCCTATGTTTTTAAGTTTTTGTCCTTTAGCACCAATCACCATTGCTTTTTGTCCAGTACGTTCAACCAAAATAGTTGCATAGATTTCCATGATTTGACGGGCTTCATCAAACTTACTTTTGTTAATTTCAACGGTTAATTGATAGGGTACCTCTTGACCTAATGTGCGCATTAATTTCTCACGAATAATTTCCGCCATCATAAAACGCTCAGTACGATCAGTTATTTGATCTTCAGCGTAGAAAAAATGCTCACTTTCAGGCAGATAACTTTCAATTTTAGCTTCTAATTCACTGATTAAATGTCCTTGTTTAGCAGAGATGAGAAAGTGTGCTGCAAAGGGGTATTTTTGTTTTATTTCATCAGTAAATTCTACCGCCTCATGACGATTGTTTAATTGGTCGACTTTATTAATCACTAAAATCACCGGTACTTTGACTGACTCGATCTTTTGCAATATCCATTCTTCTGCAGTTGTCCATTTACCGACTTCAACCACAAATAGAATTACATCAACATCATTGATTACACTACTTGCTTGCTTGTTCATCATGCGGTTAATTGCACGCGGTTCATCCTGATGAAGCCCAGGTGTATCGACATAGATAAACTGAGTATTTTCAATAGTTTTAATGCCGGTAATTTGATGACGTGTTGTTTGTGGCTTTCTGCTTGTGATACTAATTTTATATTTTAAAATATGATTTAAAAGTGTTGACTTTCCAACATTTGGTCGCCCAATAATGGCGACAAATCCACATTTTTTCATCTTATGATTGTCTTTGTTTCCTTATGAAATTGTAGTCATTGTAGTAAGCGTAAAGCGCATTGTCGAATAAAATTACGCGTTTATATTGCAATGCAATACTTTATTTTTTATTGTGTTATACGCAATACCCTATCAACACTACTTAGCAATGTGTCGTTATGCGTAATGATGATCACTGTCTTATCTTTAAATACTGCTTGTAAATTATCAATTACCTTTTTCTCAATCACCTTATCTAAACCTTCCGTTGGTTCATCCAAAATTAAAATAGGTGTTGTAGATAACACTGCACGTGCTAATGATAAACGTTTTTGCTGCCCTTTGGAAAGATGCTTACCATGCTCTCCCGTCCAGCTATCTAATCCATGTATCAACTCCAATGCAAAGTTCTTCAAATCAACAACATTTAACGCATGCCATAACATCTCATCAGTCGCTTCAGGATTAGCAATTAAAAGATTATCACGGATGCTACCATTAAAAATATGCGCATGTTGACTAATAATCGTCATTTGCTCACGCAATTGTGATTCATTTAATTGTGCTATATCTACACCACCGATAGATATTTTACCTATTGATGGCACATAAAACCTGGCTAACAATGAAACAATCGTTGACTTACCACAACCGGTGGCACCAACAATAGCAAGCTTTTCATTGGTTATAATCTCAAGATTAAAATGCTTATAGACAAGCTTAGTGCGCCCTGGATAACTAAACGAAATATTTTCAAAAGAAATACTATTATTTTTTGGTTTTTTTACTTCCTCATCATCCTGATCATTGAGAAATAAATTCTTTGGTTTCTGTTCAATAATATTTAATAATCTTTTAGCTGAAGATATTGTTCTTCCTAAATACTGATAAGCCACAGGTAAAGGCATAATTGCTTCAAATAAGCCCATAATACCGAGTGCAACTAAGGCAATAAAAGCACCATTGATCACGCCTTGATGAACAAGTCCCACCATTAGCCATACACCACACCATAGTGTTGCGCCTAAGAACAAAGTCATAAAGGCGGCATTAAGTCCTGTATAATGACTCATTTTTTGTTGCGTTGTAATAAGTGCTTTATTTTGTGCATCAATTAATCGAGCATGTTTGTCCTCTGCAGCAAAGACTTTAAGCTCTGCTAAATATTGCACATGTTCAGTTATTGAGGTTTTTAGCTGTGCTGATTCTTCTGCTAAGGTTTTTGCAGTATTAGCAGATAATTTGCCACCGATAACAGGAATAAAAAATCCTGCAACAAAAGCAAAGCCCATGGTCATTAAAGCTAAAGAAATACTTAAAAAGCTAAAGAAAACACCAATCAGTAAAATCGATAAAAATAGTACACAACTTGGCGAAATAATTCGAATATAAAGGTTATCTAGACTGTTAACATCATTTACCAAGCGATTCAGTAAATCACCACTTTTATATTGCGTTAAATGAGTTGGTGCCAAGGGAACAAGCTTGTTATAAACCCATACACGAATATCTGTTAACAGTTTGAACGTTGCCTCATGCGTGACAACACGTTCGCCATAGCGCGTTAAAATGCGCATCAACGAAAAAGCACGTACACCAGCTGATGAATAAAAGTAATTAAATTGATTGGCAATCGCATAACTTGAAATTGCAATAAATCCTGCTGATGAAATAAACCAACCAGACAGCGATAATAAACCAATACTGGCTAAAATAGCCAAAAATGCAAGAAAGGTACCGATAAACATCCATTTTGCTTGATGTTTAAAAATACTCAAGAAAGGAATTAATGCACGCATGCAACTTCTCCCTCTAAGATTTGGTGACGATATAATGCATAAAAGTAACTTGATTGATCTTGCAACAACTCCTCCAAATGCCCCTGTTGTACGATGTGCCCTTCATTCATCACGATAATATGATCCATCTCACTTAAGAACTGTAAGCGATGCGTAAGCATGATCACCGTTTTATCTTGCCAATTGTTTAATAAGCTTTGCATGATAAGACTTTCATTTTCTTTATCCAAACTTGCTGTGGGCTCATCTAACAAAAGTAACTCGCAAGGTTTAAGATAGGCGCGTGCTAATGCCAAACGTTGTGCTTGACCACCGGACAACCCGATACTTTGCTCACCGATTTCAGTCATTAACTTATCGGGAAATGCATTAACCTCTTGATCTAACTGTGCAAGTTTTAATACATGCCATAGCTCGTCATCTGAAGCAGTAGCATTTGCTAATTGTAAATTATAGCAAATGCTACCTTTAAAGAGGCCAGCACTTTGCCCAAGCCAACTGATCCTACTAAGCCAAAGCTTTTCATCAATAGCATTAAGTGAAAAAGCATGATTAATCGTAATCTCTTCATCTTTTGCATGCATAAATTGCATAAGTAAATTTAAAATAGTCGTTTTGCCGGCACCACTGGCGCCAACAATCGCAATTTTCTGCTTATATTTGATCTCAAAGCATATATTTGTCAGTGCATTTTTAGATTTATTGGCATAGCAAAAACTTAAGTTATTAAATTGGATTGAGTTAATGATCGGTAAATCTTGCACTAAACTTGCTTTGTGAATTTTTTTACCTTGCGCACTATTGTCGCCTTTTGAATCATCGTGTTTTGGTAAGGCAAATATTTTTTGCAACTCAAGAGCTGCTCCCATTGCTTCGGTTTTTGCATGGTAATGGGTACTCAACTCACGAAGAGGCAAGAAAAACTCAGGTGCCAGCAACAAAATAAACAAGCCACCTTGTAAGGTCATATTTTCAAATGACCACCAAACAGTATCAACATTCGCAGTATTAATAAATCCCATACCTAAATAAATAGCAACTAAAGCAATGGATGCCGCTGAAAACACCTCAAGTACGGCTGATGATAAAAAAGCAATACGCAGTACCTTCATCGTTTTGATACGATAATCATCAGAGTATTCAAATATTTTTTGTGCATGACTTTTGGCACGATTAAATAACCGTAAAGTTGCTAATCCATGCAATGTATCTAAAAAAGCACTACTCATTCGTGCCAAAGTTTGAAAATGTTTTTGGTTTTCACTTTCAGCACCCCAACCAATCAACATCATGAAAAGCGGGATTAAAGGTGCACATACGAGTAAAATAATGCCACAGACAATGCTCTGCGGAAAAACAAAGATTAAAATCGCCAAAGGCATGAGCCCTGCTAAAGTCATTTGTGGCAAGAAATACATCAAGAAATTATTCAATCCTTCCACTTGCTCTATTGCCGCACTGATCAAATCACCACTGCTAAGCTCACCTGATTTAACAGGACCTAATTGATTAATATGCGCGATCACATCGTGTCTTAACTGCTCTTTTACTTTAGCTGCAGCCTTAAAGCTCACCACTTCCTTAAGCCATGAAAGACCTGACCTGATAAAAATAATAGCAATAATGGTAATAAAATAACTAATGAGTTCGAAGTTTGAAAGTTTTTCAATATAAGCGCCATAACAAATATGCGCGAGCAAATAAAGCTGACCAATAAGCAATAAGCCACTTAAGAAGCTGACTAAAATTGTAAGCTGTACCCATTTTTTAGCAGGATGAGCACGTGACTTTAGCCAAGTCCGTGCTGACTTACGCTCTGTGGCTGTATTTGCTTGCATAAAGGTGAAATACGTCGATCTAAAACAGTGGCGGCATTATATACCGCTTGCAAACCATTTTATAGTATTTCTGGCTTTGAATTTCTCATGCTTTAGATCATTTCATTTTGGCAAATGCTGACATGTAAGTAGATGACGAAAATTGAACAGAAAGTATAGATGGGATAGCTATAAAATAAATTATCCTGAAAATGGTGCAGAAGAATGATGCAACACAATTTTTAACCGGCCATTAGGCATTTTAACATAGGCAAAGGTATATTCGACTGTTGTCACTTCACCCTCATTATCGGTGAAGTCATAAGTCCCCATCGCAATGGCCATATCGCCATGGAAATACATTTCATCATTATGAAATACCACTTTTGTCCACGGTTTAAGAGCAAAACCTTTATCTTCTTTAAAGTTTTTATTACCGCCAACAAAATAAGCAAGTGCTGACTCTTTTGTTGGTCTAAATGGAATCTCCTTTGCTTTGGTTGGTTTAAACATTACCACACCTTTTTCGTAATTATAAGCGTAGAGTTTATTAATCAGATCTTTGGCAACTTTTTTATAATTGCTTTTACTCGTATAGGCATCTCCTATGGCTACAATTCCTGCTGCCCACTGAGATTGTGCCTTTTCGACTTCCTCTACACTAATATTATTAGTACTTTGTGAGAGTGTCGTTAATGCCTTCTTATCCATGGTAGTTGATGTGGCAGCTGCATTTGTTTTCTGCACAGTAGCAATGCCAAGTACTAAGAATAAGCTTAATACAACAGGTGTCACCCATCCTTTTAGATCTATAGCTTTAGCTTTTCTAACTTGAGATATTTTTCTGTTATTATCCATGAATTTAAGCTCCTTTGTAACAGTTTGTATCAATATAAATCTGAATCAGTTAAGCATTAAATTGCTAAATTTGCAATTTTTTTACATTTTATGCTAGCCAATCGCTAAGGCTTTATATAAAGTAATTAACAACTAAATAAGCACCAACTTGAAATTACTACCGATTATCAATCACTGTATATTGCTGTGACTCATGATGATAGGTATTGCTTATTTGCCAAGCAGGATGCTTAATTAGGACATGTGAGTTATAATATTTTGTCAAACTGTAATGACAAAAAACTATAAGGACAAACACATAGGGAGAAAGTTAATGAAGAAAATCACCGTTGAAGAAAAAATTACTAACCTTTATCAATGCTCCATTTTGGAATTTTTTCAACAGTGCATGCAACGCAAAATGGAAACCCATGATATTGCAAAATTACTTGATTGTAGCGTCAGTAATTTACGCCGTATTGCTCGCAAGTATAATTTTCATTTTCATCACCCCGAACCTACACCGATGTTGTCACAAAATCAAAATTTTCTAAAAAAGAACCTTACCATAGACAACTTCCTCTCACGTCGCTGGCGAATTGAGCAGTATGCTTAGGGATGAGTAATGATGAAAAAAACATGACAAAAATATAGTGAACATCGAAAGATTATACTTACTGTCAAATAAAATTTGTTGAAATATCTATATGAGACATGTCTCCGTAAATAGGAAAGGACATGGATTCTATTTTGCTTATTTTTTCATGTTCTGTGTTGAAAAAAGTTTTTGCGATATACCGCAGATGGATTGGTTCTCTTTTTTTATTAAAACCAAAGGCTGAATGCATATCATAAATATATTCGTTCTTAAGAATGAAATGCTCAATAGAAATAGCCAAGTTCATTTGAGCTCTAATAAACTTCATATGTTCACGAAATTGGCTCCAATCAAGACGTTTTCCATTTGTAATCATGGTAAAGTCTCTTGCGAAGAAATCTTCAGCTACTTTTTCGGCTGGGTAGTTATCAGGATCTGAAAATGCGCGATAGAAATTACATAAAACTTCTTTATTTATACTTTTCATTTAAAATTTCCTTAGCAAATTACTATTAATTTTCAATATTTCACCATTCTTTATGACCAGCACCACATTATCTTTTTGGTTAAAACATTTGCCCATTCCATCCAATGGATTATCTTTTACTGCAATAATATCGGCGAGATAGTGCTGTTTTATTTCTCCTATTTTGTTTTCCATATTTAATAACTCAGCATTAATAGAGGTCATAGAACAAAGTAATTCATAGGGTGTTTGAGCAGCTTCATGTAAGGCTATACCCTCTAATTGTTGCGTATGCTGTATTTCACCGAGTAAATCTGTTCCAAAACCTATTTTAACATGATGATTCTTTGCAATATTTATGGCATTAACACCACTGTTTTGAACTATCTTAAGTTTATTTGTAAGATCTTCAGTTAAATATTTATTTTCTTTTAATAATGTTTCCATCGCTTTAAATATAGCTAATGTAGGAACCAAAAAAGCTTTTTTGCTTTTCATCAATTTCGCTGTTTCTTCATCAAGCATATTGCCGTGCTCAATAGATCTAACACCTGCCTCTAAACACCTCTTAATAGCACTTGGATAATAAGCATGAGCCATAACATATGTTCCACTATCTTTGGCAACATCAACAATAGCTTTTATTTCATCAAAAGAGAACTGGCAACTGTCTAATCTATCTGTAGGAGAGTTTATACCTCCTGATGCCATAATTTTTATTTGACTTGCACCTTTACGCAATTGTTCACGAGCAACCTTTTGCACGGCAGATACTCCATCACAGACAACACTAATATTGCTCCCTGATTGATGGCAAAAACATGGTTCAAAGTTTTCTGATTGTTTTCTGAAATCTCCGTGCCCACCTGTCTGGCTTAGCGCTTTACCCGAATAAAAAAGTCTGGGACCTTTGATTAATCCTTGCGCTAGTGTATGTGCTAATCCATCGCTAGCTCCACCGGCATCTCGAATTGTGGTAAAGCCCCTTTCAATCATATCTTCCATAAATTTTTTTGCTTGAATAGATATTTCCTCTATGGGAACTTCAGTATTAGAAACGTTAGGCCTAGCCGCAGTAACGTGCACATGTGCATCGATTAATCCGGGCATGATATAGTATTGACTCATATCAAGTGTTGTTAAATTTTGATTTTTCAGATCTAAATTGCTCCCAAGCTCTTCTATTCTTTCATTTTTTATATAAACATCTGTAGGTTTACTAGGACTAGTATAGTTCTTATCTATTATCTGGCAATTTTTAAGTAAGATCATATTTAAAACCCCTTAGTGTGTTTATCAAACGATAGATTTATTTGCAGCATAAATTGCAAGTAGCTTAGTTGTATCTATCACAGGCAAGGGAGAGTTCTGATCATTTATAGCAAGGGGAAGCTCCGTACAGGCTAAGGCAATAGAATCACAGTTTTCGGTATATTTAGAAATGATTTTTAATAGTTCAGATGTTACTTTTTCTATGTTTTTGAAATATATAAGCTCATGTTCAATATAATTATTGATTTGTGTAATATCTGTAGGACTTGGGTAAGTTATTTGATATCCATATATTTGAGCATGTTTGTTATATAGTTTTCCCTCTAAAGTCCAATTAGTCCCTAAAAATAAAACGTTCTTATAATTTTTATCTTTAATAAACTGTGAAGTTACATCAAGAATACTATAAACAGGTGTCTTTATTTTTTTCCTAGCTAGATCAACGACATAGTGTGCGGTATTACATGGAATTATAATAAAATCAACGCCATATGATTCAAGCTTTATGAATTGATGTTCTAATAGTTTTAATAAAGCATCAATACTTCTAGACATCCATGCTTGTTTCAATATCATCAAATCAGGCTGTAGCAATATAATTTCAGGGTTGCTTAATAAATCATCTTTAAGGGCTATTTCTTCTATAATGGAACGATAACACATCATAGCGCCAGGGGCAGTCACTGCGCAAATTCCAATCTTTTTCATAATCATCCTCCTAAATAAATTGTTGTTTTTGTTAATAGATCACCAAGAATTAGAGACTTACTCTTACTCTTACTCTTACTCTTACGATTTTCATCATAGGCATATATATGTCACTTTGATTAGTGTACAAACTTTATATCCAAAGTTCGTAAGTAAGTATACAGCCCTGCATCTTGTACTGCCAATACAGCTGCATCCTGATCCGTTTCATTATGGTGTTCATGCCACCATCCAGGGGGAGTAATAAAAGCTTGTCCTGTTTTCCAATCTAATCTAATAGGATTTATAAGCTTATTATTTGCATCAATTGACGGGCTCATCAAGGTGTAACAACCATGATCAGGCGCCTGAACACACAGATCTAATCCAACGGAGTTGTGCTTATGTGGTAATTGGATTCTATTGTTATGTAAAATATCATAAAGCGTCCATAACGTTGGCGTAATTGTTCTAGTTAGTTTACAAGCTTCATTAGCAAGTAATACACCATTTCTATTGCGCTTAAATGATGAGGGTGCAGTATTATAAGTATTGGCATGTTTTTCAATATCATGTCTTTTATAAAGTGTTGCAGTAAAAGTATCAATTTCTGGAGTAACACCCATATAGTCTAACAAAGGTCCGTCATTGACCCAGTAGAGAGTACTATCCTCAAACCCAGTATGCGTAATGATACTTTTACCTGGAAATGTAAAAACATCACCATTTTCCCACTTAAGCAATTTACCATTAGATAAACTTTGACCACTTCCTTTAATGACTACAAAAACATGAGAAGAAGCGTTAGCTTTAGTTGTCAGCATTTCATTTGAGCAAATATTAACAAAACTTAAGCTCATCGCAGGTGAAGTTGCTAAACTAGCTGCTTGCAATTCGCTGGATAAATCAACTGTATACACACCAGTATTTTTATTTTCCACAGCCGTGGGTCTGATTTTTGGCAGCTTTAAATTTGCAGCAGCTGTATATTCAAAATAAAGAGGACTCATATAATCTCCTTAATATCGTCATGGATAATACTTTTCTATACCTATCAACCACACTTGTCAGTTTGGCTTCAATGTAGTTTGTGATAAGTAAGTTATAACTTCATGAATTATAGTAAGGCAGAGTCATTGTTATTATTATAAATTTAAAGACAATCTTTTGCTAAAAAAGGCTATTCAAAGAATTCCTAATGAAATGATATCATATTGAATAGAAAAGGAACCCTCATTTTAAAGGGAAAACATCTTGTTATCAGTATTTTGATACTTTTATTAGAACTAACGAGTTAAATGTTACTTGAGACAATATCAAATAAATAACTAGCCTTAGGATCACAATTAAAGTTACCTTTATCATCATCATAGGCGTAGGCATATGGGTTGATACTATTTTCATGGACCCATTTTACATAAGGTGATTTTGCAGGTGAGACACCATAATAATCAATTGAATAAGCAGGATTAAGGTTATGATCATTTTGAGGATTATCACAGGCACCCTTAGTGGCAAACATATTTTGACAACAAGATAAATTAATATGTGCTTGTGCCTTAGCATTCCCCTGGTTTGCTTTAGTATCATACAAGCTGTGCGCTAAGCTGCAAGCGCTGTATGCGCCAATACCAACTTTGTTTTGCTGTGGAAATATACCCTTAAGATATTTAGTTGTGCTACTAGGGAAGGCAGAAACAGGTGTCGTTTTTGCATAATAATCACTGTTATAATGATTTCCACAAACTGCACCATTGATTCCGTTAAAAGCAAACATTTTAACGCCAAAATTAAAGCCATCCACCAAAGAAACATCGACATCGCTTGGCTGTGGCGCAGATGGTAGCCCTTGCCCATTAGTTTGTGCATCAGGGTAGATAGTGTATTCCATCTTGGTGCCATAAAGTAAATGTTCTGTAGCTTTTGGATTATAGCTTGCAACCTGCCAGCCATTATTGTCTTTGTAGCCAACGACTTCATATGCAATACTTCTTTGCATAGTATCATTGGGGATTTTAATTTGAACAGGTGTTGCATCTGATTTTGATACTAAAAAGAAACCATGATTTGGTATTGCAGAGGTACAATATTGATTCATCAGTGCAACGAGGTTTCCAGCACCAAAACTATCAGGATTGCTATTAATACAAATCTCTTGATATTTGGTATCATTTTTAAATTCTGCATAGCGATTCACCACTTGATTATAATGTTGTGTATTTGCAGGTAATGATGCTGTCGGAGAATTCACAAACGGAGATGCACCCATACGTAAAGTGATATAACCAGAGTTATTCATGCTACCCCAAACAATCGACCCATTACAATTAGCTACACCATTTGGATTGGTGACTTGTTGGCCATTTTTGTTAATGCTAATTTCACACTCATGAAAATAAGAGGTGTTTTTATCTTGCGCATAAAAAAATAGACTAACTGCTTGACCATGAGAATAAACATACTCATTATTGTTGTCACCAGGTTTTACCTCTGTGCGGTAACCAAATGGCAATTGTGTTATGGGGTTACTGCCAATTTTAGCAAAAACATATACAGGATATTTGACAGCAGTTAAACTTCCATCTGCATATTGAATACCAATAGCTTGCAGTGTTTTTGCCGGCTCTTTTGTAGTTGCGTTTACTGCATGAATGGTTGTTGATAGTGCTGCCATTGCCAGTACTATTTTAGCTAGTTTCATAAAAGCTCCTTATGGTTGTTAAAAAAATAATCTAAGTACTTAATTGATTAAGCCTTTATTTCGAGGCTCATCTGGTTGCCACGGTAAATCCTAACGTAATGTAAAGGTCAAAAGTTTTTGGCATTATGATTTTAAATTATTATATTTTTGATTATTTTTTTAAGATAGATTTCATGGGCAAACGGTAAATGTTAAACTAGTCATAATTTCACCAGAACTATCCTGATACATAGGGGATGCGTAATGATACTTTATTTGATTTTGGTGCATCAAATGCAATTTTGCCATATTTTAATGCCACTTCTTGCATGGTTTTTCTATATAAATTTAAATTCTTTTCGGAATTATATTTCAACTCAAGCGTCAAATCATGTTTCCCAAACATGAACGCGTGAATACTTTCATTTGATGAAATTTCACTGATATTTTCAAATCCTTTTAAAGTCTCAAGTATTACCATATTGAATTTAAAATTCTCTAATTTCAGACTATGACAATATTGGTCCACATTAACCTTATCATTAACATGGGCAAAAACAAATCCAGTGACGTTTTGCAATATTTCTATATTTTTTCTAAGGAACGTTATATCTTTAATGCCTTCATTAATTTGTATAGGATTTGGTCTTAATAAAATCGATACCCTTTTTACTAGATCTCTATTTCTGAGCAATATTAATAGATTTTCTCGAGCTTTTTGCTTGTCCTTATCTTCAACCAGTGATTCTAAATCTAAAATTACAGCATCTACATTATGATGATTTAGAATTTTTTCAATGTCATCAATATATTCGATTGCTGAGATAAAAATTAATGACTGTAGTGCGTTAGTAATGCTCATTTTAGACTCACTTCACTAATGCTTGTTGTGTTACTAATTGTTCAATAGCTTCAAAATCAATTGTATTATTAGCATATGCTATATGCCAATCAGGTCTGATTAATATATATCTACTGGAATAGGTGTTTTCAGGGAGCCTTAAAATCTGCACATTCTTAATCTTAATAGAGGTAGAATCGCTATTACCTGAAATAATTAAAGTCCAATCAACGGCTGATAAGATTCGATAAATTGACTTAACACCATTCAAATTCATAGCTTCAGGTAGAAAATATCCTGGCAAATCTCTAGGTGTATAAGTTGATTGCTCCATAGGTTCTGTAGACTGCCCTTTCTTCAAGCTTATCAGTGGTGAACTAAAATATGCATAGCCCATGCCAATCCCTGCAGATAAAAGATGTGTTTTTGCTATTTGTGCATTTGCTTTTGCAAATTCATTATTTTGTTTTTCTGGAGAGATTAAATTATTGGTGGTTACCAATGATTTTGCATTTCTCTCAGCCGCATAGAGATTATTTAATCCTATTGCTAAACGCTCTTTTTCATAACTAGTTAAGATTTCTGCTGGCAGCTTATTTTGAATGACATATGCCAATTTCCAACAAAGATTTGTGACATCTCCAATCGCGGTATTCAAACCCAATCCTCCTGTAGGAGCAAAAGAATGTGCACTATCACCTACTAAAAACACTCGATTTTTGAATGAATAACTCATTGCTACTTGTATGCACATGTCCCACAAAGCGGTACTTATAATTTCTTTCTTAAAAGCTTGACCACAAAAACTATCCAAAATATTGCTAATATCTTGTTCATCAATCTTATCGGTTTTATTTTTATAATTAAAAACTGAATACCATATGTTTTGATTCGGATCGACAGGCCCAATAACACCAGGGTGCTCACTTTCTAAAATAAAGTATAAAAATGCATCATCAATTGTAACTTTACCGGGAAGCTCTGTTGTTTTAAAAAGAATATTTGTCATTTGTCTACTAGGAGCAAGTGATTTTAAATGAATACCTAGTTGTTCTCGAACTGTGCTTTTGGCTCCATCACATGCCAGTACATACGAACCTTGGTAAACTATATTTTCTTTTGTAACACGATTTTTAGCCACAATTTCAAAAAGATCTTTATTTGTATGCTTGATTTTTATGACTTCAAAATTTGTTAACATGCGTACAGAATTTATCTGTGATACTCTATTTCTTAGCACTTTTTCTGTAATCCATAGTGGAATATGAATGACTTCTTCTTTAGATGAATTATTATGATACTCGTGCATATCTATAGAGCTATATACTTCGCCATTTAACTTTGAACACCAAATTGCATTACTCACCTGTAACATATTTTCTTTTCTTAAAATATCACCCACTCCCCAACGAGACATGATCTCCATTGTTCTAGAGTTAAGCAACTGCGCTCTGGGTGAATATAATGGTGTTTCATATTTCTCCAAAACCAATACTTTTATCCCATGTAATCCTAATTCTATCGCTGAAGCAACACCTACAGGCCCTCCTCCAACAATAATTACGTCATATATTGTAGTGTCCATATTATTCTCCTTTTAATATCTGCTAAGGTCGCTTATATTATTCTGACTACTTAACAATGAATAATATACAAAAGGTAAGACAACTTTTTGTTAAATCAAGACATCATGATGCGCTATGCCACTCGTAAATCATTTTGCGGTGTTTAATGTCAAAGAACTTTTTGATACTTTTGGGTAATTGAATGACAGGGATCAGATTAATGCACGGATAAATGATATAGCAAAGATCTAGCTATCAGCATTCTCCTGCATAAGTTTTTTATATTTCTTTTCAATCATCTTGCGTTTAAGTGAAGATAAATGATCAAAATAAGTAATTCCATCTAGGTGATCAATCTCATGCTGAATGCAACGACCATGATAACCATCACACTCCATTTCATATTCCTCGCCAAATTCATTTAAGGCACGCATCTTAACCCATTCAGCACGTTTAACCTTAGCTGAGACACCAGGAAATGACAAACAGCCCTCTTCATCATCAATCTCGCCTTTCTGCTCGATAATTTCAGGGTTAATGGCAACCGTTTTCTGATCTTTGTTTTCAGAGCCATCCATAATAAATAAACGCATATTGAGCCCTACTTGCGTAGCAGCCAAACCACCGCCATGCTCGCCATACATTGTTTCAAACATATCAGCAATCGTTTGCCTAAGCGCATCATCAATCGCGTCAATTGGCAAAGGATCAGCTTTTTGCTTTAAAAAAGGATGTGGGTACTTCAATACAGTTAATCTTGCCATTTTGATAAAATTTCATTTCCGATGGTTATGGTATGCATATTAGTTTAACACAAATTATTTTTGATCTTAACCACTTAACATCACACTTTCCAATCAATTGGCGTTAGGTTATGCTGCAATAGATAGTTATTCGTTTGTGAAAAATGTTTTGAGCCAAAAAAGCCACGATGTGCCGATAGGGGTGATGGATGCGGGGCTTTCAAAATTAAATGCTTGTTGTGGTCAATTAACTGTGATTTTTTTTGCGCAGGCGTACCCCACAACAGAAAAACAACATGTCTTTTATATTGATTAATTTGACTAATCACATGATCAGTAAAACACTCCCATCCTTTATTGGCATGTGAGTGCGCTTGATGTGCTTGAACAGTCAAGACTGTATTTAATAAAAACACGCCTTGTCTTGCCCAAGTGCTTAAGTTACCCGATTGTGGAATCTTAATATTAAGATCACTATGTAATTCTTTATAGATATTAATAAGCGATGGTGGTGGTTTAATACCTTCTTGTACTGAAAAGGCTAAACCATGTGCTTGATTGATATTATGGTAAGGGTCTTGTCCCAAGATAACGACTTTCAGCGATTCAAACGGACATAACTTAAATGCATTAAAAATATCCTCTTTTTGTGGAAAAATTTGTTTTCCATGTCGGTATTCATCTTTAACAAATGCTAAAGTTTCTTTAAACTTAGCACTTGCTTTATAATCACCCAAAACATCTGACCATGAAAGATTTACCTGCATTTTTATTACGCCTTTATGACATTGAGCTCACTAGCCATACGAAACCACTCTGCTGCCATCGCATAATCACCACTATTATAAGCATGTAAGCCTCGTAGCATAGGTGATTTATTATAGGCATTACGCTGAACACCTACATAATACCAAAGACTAGCCGTTTTCATATCTTTAGTAACACCACAACCAAACTCATACATATAACCTATCACTAAGGTTGCATTGATATCAGCACTACGCGCAAAGGGTAAAAGCTGTTTATAAGCAAGAGAGCAATTGCCTTTTTCAAAATTATGATAACCTAACTTATAGTTCTGCGACTGATTACTTACCAATTGAATGGAAGAAAGCAAGGCACTTGCATCTGCTTGAACCTGACGCTGTGAAGTATTTAAAGTTAATTTACTCTCATAACTACTATGCAATGTATCCACCATAATGCCAGCAAAAATAAATAGCAAAATGACCAGAATAACCCATTGCATAGGTTTAGATTTTTTTAATTTCAAAACAATCTCCTAGTTTGTATTCTTTGTCAGCAGCTTACATCGCTGACGTACCACTTCATACATAGCAATACCTGCAGCAACTGAGACGTTAAGACTAGAAACCTGGCCATGCATTGGCAGTTTCGCTAGATAGTCGCACATTTTGCGTGTACCAAACCGAAGACCTGAGCCTTCAGCTCCCATAACCAAGGCAATCGCACCAGTAAAATCATTGTCATAAATTAGACTCTCTGCTTCACCAGCTAACCCAGTAACCCACACGCCTTCATCTTTTAAAATACCAATGGCACGTGAGAGATTGGTTACCGCAACAAGCCTCATACTACTAGCAGCGCCACTGGCAACCTTCTCAACCGTTGCATTAATTGTCGCACTGTTATCCTTTGGAAAAACGATAAAATCAACGCCTGCAGCTTCAGCACTTCTAATACATGCCCCCAAATTGTGTGGATCCTGTACCCCATCAAGAATTAAAACAAAAGGTGTTCTTGAACTGGCACGGATAAGCTCTATTAAATCACTTTCCTCGTATAATTTAATGTCACTTTGACAAACTGCCAATACATTTTGATGTACAACTTCTTCAAGTGCATGTGATTGTAAAAGTGCTTGGAACTTCTCCTTATTCACAAGCTCAAACTCTACGTCTTTTTTTGCCATTAGCGATTTTAACTCACCTAATCTTGGAGATGTTTCTTTGCCCTTAAGACAATATATAACTTTAATGCCATCAGCGTGTAATTTAAGGCGTGCTTTGATGGCATGCATTCCATAGAGTAATGACATAGTAATTAAAAATTCTCTTTTCTTTGACTTTTTGGCGCACGTAAATATAAGTGACCAATAGGAATCCCTTCAATATGTAACCCATGCGTAATCCGATCAACGATTTCCTGGCATTTTTCTTTACACTCTTCACCACGGAACCCTTTCGTCACCAACCAGTCAGCAATTTCATTTAAGAATATTTTCAGCTCAGCTAATAATTTTTTATTGCGTTCGTTCGGACTATATCGAAAGCGATTAAAATCAAGTGGTTGACTCCACTGGCGATATAAGTTACTAAGCTCAAAGACTACATCTGTCACAACCTGCTCAATTGCAAGTTCAAGCTTTCCTTCCGGCATAATATGCATCTCACGCATCGACTGAATCTGCTCACGCCGGACATCAGCAATTGTTCTAACAGGCTCATTTTGCAGCTCACTTAAACGCTTCCTGTTCGATAAAGTGACTTTATTTTTGGACATAATTACTTAGCTTATCAAGATGTATGTCAGGCATTATATACCCACTGCAAACCGTTTTACAGTATTTCTTCCATTGAATTTATCGTACTTTAAAAAGCATTTAGCGCTTAAGTAATATTTACATAAATCAGCAAAATTTATAATGAATTTTATCCAAAGATTGATACGATATTGACGTCTAGGGTATAAAATTTAGGAAGGTTACTCAGTGCAAGCACATAAAATAGGATTATTTTCAGCCATCGCTATTCCAGTGACATCTATGGTCGGCTCTGGTTGGCTTTTTAGTGCGCAATTAAACGCACAACTAGCAGGAAACTACGCTTTTATTGCATGGATTGGCGCTGCTTTTATCGCCATTATTGTCGGATTATGTTTTGCTAAATTATGTGCACTTTTCCCAGAGCGCGGTTTAAATGCAAAATGTGTATCTTTAAGTCATGGCAAAGACTTTGGTATGGTCTTTGCTTTTGCTATTTGGTTTGGACTCTTGGCAATGATTCCAACTGAGGCACAAGCAACGGTGCAATATTTAAGTCCATTTATCAAGTTTACAACTTTATATCATGGTGAAAGTCTGACTTGGTCAGGCAAACTATTTGCCATCATTATCTTGGCAGTATACTTTATTGTGAATTACTTTGGTATTAAGTTATTAGCCTATGTAAACAATGTCTCTACTGTTTTCAAAATCAGCATTCCGGCATTGACCATTATTGTTTTACTTGCAGCATATTTTGATACCACCAACCTTAATCTCGCTATTAATCACTACACAGCAAGCTCAATTCAAACCGCGCTTATTGGTGCTGGTCTTGTCTATGCATTTAACGGCTTTCAAGTTGTTGCATCTTTTGCCAGCGAAATTAAAAACCCAACACGCAACATCCCCTTAGCAATTATTATTTCTGTGGTTATCACTCTTACTTTATACATGCTACTGCAATTTACCTTTATGACAGCAATGCCGTATGATGTCGCTGCTAAAGGTTGGGCTGCCCTTAATTTCTCAAGCCCTTTGGTTAACTTAACCATGCTACTTGGTTTGAATTTCTTAACCATTTTATTAATTGCTGACTCGATTGTGAGCCCATCAATTACCGGGTTAACTTATATGGGTTCTTGTTCAAGAATGCTTTATGCCATGGCAGAAAAAGGACAAATGCCACGCTGGATCGCTAAACTATGCCCTGTACACCACTTATCTAAGCGCTCATTATTTTTAAACTTCATTATTGGCATTGTTATTTTGTTAAATTCAGCAAGCTGGGCATCATTAATGGTGATCACCACCGCTTTTAATGTCTTAGGCTATATGGGGGCTCCGCTTTCTCTAGCGGTTTTGGGTAGCCATAAACTATCTGCAAGACTGATGACTTTGTTTGTCTTTATTGTATTGGCGTTACTATTAGCAACATTACCTGAAAAAGACTTTTTACTGAGTAACCTTGCTGTCACTGTGATGATGATCGTTTATGCTGTACTGCAAATAAAACAAAATAGTTTTAACTGGTTTGCCTTAAGCTTTGTCGTCTTCTTGTGGATTCTCATGCTAGTGGCAAACTCAGCCATTGCCACCATAGTTCTTGCAATTGTGTTCTTTTTAATTGTAACGAGCAAACCCTTCTTAAATAAATTAGCGTATGTTGAACATAGTAAGCGTTGAACTCAAATCTCAAAAAAATGTTGTTAGGCATTTTTACATGAAACTCAGTTTATAAATTAAGGTAATGTTTTAATCGCACAAGATTGAGTAGTAACATTAACCATCACATTGGTATTCTGGGTTAGATTAAATGTTTTTGGGCATGTAAAACTAGGTCCACCTGAATAAGAATCAACCCGCACGATAAGCTCCTTTTTACCTTCAATACTTGCTGCTGACACAGGAGTTGTAGCACTGTAAACATGATTCTGATTAGGTGCTGTGTAATCACTTGTAAATGCATTGCCACCAATACTAACAATATGAAATGTAACACCAATATTAGGATCAAGATTACTAACTTGTAATGTGTAGTTAGGCACGGTAGGTTCTGGGCTTGGTGCATGATCACATTGATTATTTAAGACGCAATTTTTTAAACCATAAGCATAACTACCAGGAATATGATTAGGATCTGAGAAATCCGATGGCGCATAGTCAACATTCAGTGACCATCCCATTACTCCCCCATATTGAGGATCCATATTAATTTTTTTAAGCTGATTAAGCATTTTTGCGGTTACTTCAGGTGTAGTAAGTGTTTCTTTACCCGAATGAAAAAGCGAAATATTACTAGCAGCAACAGCGGCTGTTGGTTCACCAATGACTAACTTTGTCGTTGACGGTACCTGTTGTTTTATATCATAAAATGAATTTGAAATAAAATTAATATTATTTTCAGGTATCGTATTGTATTCTTGTAAAAACAAATAGGTAAAGTCGCCAGTGGCTACCGCTGCCTGATAGTCTTCATTAGAACCGGTTGTTACCAATGCATTGTTATTAATTTGTGGTGCAGCTGTTAACATAATATTTTGATCTATTCGTTTAATATCTTCCACTAAATCTCTTAGCATAATAGGGTCAGTTTTGATTTCTAAGTCAAAATCAATTCCATCAAAGCCGTTTACTTTTACGAAATCCACCATGTTTTGCGCAAGTGTTTCTATTTGAGTTGAATCCAATATACCAGGGTTAAATGTATTACTTGCTCCGCCAAATGAGATAATTGTTTGCATGCCTGCAGCTTTGGCTTGAGCTAGTTTTTCTTTCATAGTAGTTCCCGCTGCTTGGTCATAACTACTCACCACCGTGCCATTAACTTTAGCAAAACCAAAAATGACCATATTATAGCCATCGCTAGCAGCCTCTTTCATATTGACTTGTAGGGCTGAACCTGTTGCAGTGACATCTAGATATCCTGCAATAACTTTATTATTAGCAGTCAAAGCAAAAGCATGTGTTGCAAGTAAAGAGCCCAAAAATAGTGATAATGTTTTTTTCATCAGATTTCCTCATATTAATCTTTGTTGGTTAACGAGGAGGCATGATATAGAGAACAATTGAGATCGTTAAGTGTATAAAATACACACTAACACTTATGTAAACACTTTATGATGGGTATAGACCATGTAATATTTGTTGCTTATTGTTATCATTTTTTGTCTTATATTGCTTTAAAGCTTGATATAACAAGTCATATTCTACGAACTCACTATCTGCATATAATGCTCTATTTATTGCAGTAAGTACATGTTTAAGTGCTGTATCTTCAATAATCTGAGCAACATCCATTACACTGTAAAATCTTTGATTGAATACCACACTTCCCCAGATAATAATGGCATTATTTATGGCAGTTAAATCCTTATTATCACAAGCTTTTTTAACATCTTTAAGCGCCTGATTAATATCTGGTTTTTCTAGCCGTTTGGATGATTGATATGACGCTTGTATTACTTTTTTAGATTTAAATCGACTAAGAATAATAAGCAATACAATCAATGTAACTAGCCATAAAATTGCAAAGATAATCGCTAATACTATCGATAATGGATTATGTACTACCTTAATGATCGTCTTTGTGGACTGTGCTGCAGGTGTTGCATTTATCACATTTGTTTGTATAGGCGTTACGACCTTGCCAGGCAATACTTTAAAGGTTTTTGCCGGCAAAACTGCTGTTTGCATCGTTTGTGATTTAATGTTAAACCAATGTACTTTAATCTGTGGAAACTCAACAATACCCTTTTGTGTTGGGATATAAGCTATCTTAAAGACTTTACTTGCTGCAGGCAGATTATTTTTAACATAATCTTTACTTTGCACTTTATCCGGATAAGCATTAACATTTTTAGCATGTGGAAAACTTAGATTAGGCAAACTTGCCGCTTGAATACCTGTTGCAGTTAATACAATCGTGCGGGTCACCGGCTCACCAACAGTCAGTTCATTTGAATTACTTGACCAGCTGTCTTTTAAACTGACTGAGTTGGCAGGCAACCAATCACTGATATCAACATTTTGTGGAATCGGTTTTATATGTAATGTTAATGCATTGGACTTAACCAATATTGGTTTGGCACTTTGCATTGCAAAAAATGAATTAGAATTATTTTGTAAAACGGCCGCTTGAATAGTGCTTTGTGGAATATTAATTTCACCAGATTGATTTGCTGTAATTAAAAACTGCTGCTCAATCACATTATAGGTTTTACCATTTTGCTGTGCTTGATATTGGCTGTTTTTACCAAAAGGTTCAACTGTTGCATCAGCCAATTGCAATGGCTGCATACTTAAGTTAGATAAAGGCTCGGCATAGTAAAGTTTCAAAGTATATAATACAGGTGTATTAACATAAGCACTATCATTTGAAAGGGAGGCATCTAGAAAAATACTAGCTTTTTGTTTAGCATTAGCCCCTTTTGGCACTTTGCTAACAGTAATCGTCAATGGTTTAGTTTGTTCATGACCAACAGTTAATGCTGGAATCGTGATATTCCCTGTTTTCTTAGGTAATAAAGTCACAATATATGAAATGTCCGATGTACTTTTGCCATTGATAACACTAGTTTGACTACTGGTACTGGTGCCATAGATATCAAAATCCTTCTTCAACGGTGTCAAATCAGGCTGTTCGTTCATATCATCAAGCTTAATCGTTAACGTCAAACTCTCACCATCGGCTAACTGTGTGCGATCAACCGACGCAGAAACAGAAGCTTGCGATGACTGCACCATAAAAATAAGTACAGCTATCACCAGTATAAAAACACTTATTGCTTTTCTTAGTTGTTTAATAACCCTAATCATTGTTTGCTCCATTTTGCAAGATTTGACGCCGCTCATAATCTCTTAAAAATTTCTGTTTCAATAAACCACCAGGATCATCTGGAACCTGTGATAAAAGTGCTTCTACTCTTTTCTGACGCAATGCATCTTCACGCGCTTGAGCATTCGAGACTGCCATCTTTTGAGATGCATTTTTGTCTTCTTTTTGCCCTTTACTTTCTTTTGATTGTGCTTGTGAGGCCTGTTCTTCTTGATTTTTATTATTATTTTTATGCTCTTTACTTTGTGAGTTTTGAAGATTGTTAGCATCTTTAGCAGATGATTTACGCTCTTGTTGCTCTTTCTTATTTTCTGATTGACTCATATTCTGTTGATTATTAGCAGGATTATTCTGATGCTGTTGATGTTCCTGATTTTGCTTATTCTTATTATTATGCTGTTGACCTGATTGCCCCTGATTATCTTGGTCTTGCTTATTTGCTTTGCTTTGCTCACCACTCTGGCTAGACTTTTGATTCTGAGCACTTTGTTGATTTTCCTTATTTTTCTGCGCTTTTTGTTCTTTTTGACTCTGCTTGTTATCTTTGTTGCTTTGATCTTGCTGGTTTTTATTTTTTTTATTCTGAGCGTTCTGTTGATATTGCTTTTGCTGATTTTCTTGTTTTAACAAATTCTCAATATATTCAAGATTTGCTTTAGCATCAGCAAAATTGCTCTTTTTGGCTAACGCAGCTTTATACGCAGCTATTGCCTTTTGATACTCATGTAATTGTGCTAAAGCGTTGCCTTGGTTATATAACCCCACTGCTGAGTTATCTTTTTTAAAAGCACCTAATGCAGCTTTATAATCTTTGGCACGATACAATGCTGCTCCTTGCCAACGATTATCAGTAAATAATGCTGCTGCTTCTTTGTTTTTGTGCTCATTAAATAAGTTTTCAGCCTGCTGATTTTTATTCAACCATAGATCTTGCCAAGTGTTTGCCCATAGCAGTGTTGGCAATAATAACACCACTAAACCACTTATATGTTTTATCGACATACTTTCTCCAACCACCCTTTTCGTGCAATCAATGCCACAAGAATAATCAATAGCCAAACAAGCCAATGACCTTCATCCTTCCATAGTGCATTGGCTTTTTGTGTTTCTGTTTTTTGCGTTTTGCCACTATCAGTATGACTTAACATGCGCGCAACATCTTGATCATTATCGGTAATCAGACTAAATTGCCCATCTCCTGAGATAGCAAGTTTTTGCAACGTAGTGGCATCCATATTGGCAAATACAATCTGCCCTTTTTTATCAGTCACAAAACCACCATCGTTATTTTTAATCGGACCTCCTTGTGCTGTACCCACTGCCAAAACTGATGTTTTAATACCTTCTTTTGCTAAGTTTTGAGCTTCCACTAATGCCCTGGACGATGGTGTGCTATCGGTGACCAAAATAATCTGACCTTCAGAAAACCCTGTTTGTTTGATGAGTTTAGCTGACTCTACTAATGCTTTTTGGATATTATCACCACTAACAGGCACAATATTTGAGTTCAAAAAAGGTACCATATTAGCAATGGTATTGGTATCAGCCGTCAAAGGAGATACAACAAAAGGCTCACCCGAGAAAACAATCATGCCTGTTTGCCCTTCTTTAATCCTTTTAAGTAAGTCTAGCACTTTAAAACGTGCGCGCTTTAGACGTGTTGGTAGGACATCATTGGCATTCATTGTTTGTGAGACATCTAAGGCGATTACACGTGCTGCGACTTTTTGATAAACCGGCTGCGGATATTGTGACCAAGTAGGACCTGCCAATGCAACCACTCCTATACACCACAATAAGAAAATCATCACTGGTAAAATGCTACGCTTACGTGTCTGTTTCCCCACCAATAGGTGCTTTAGTAAGTGTGGGTCACAATGACCACTCCAGTTGTTGGCGACAGTTTTTACTCTCAACATCATGATTAACAAAACAATAGAAGGAATTATGAGTAAAAACCACCAAGGACGTAAGAAGTGAAATGAGTGAAATAAAGATAGGAAACCAACAAAACTCATACGACTCTCCTTTGTCCTGCCTTAATCCATAATAGGGCAAGAATAAGACTTAAAATCATTGCGACACCTAAAGTCCATGGGTAAAATGGTGTCACTGGGCGAATAGTAATCTTATCGGATTTCACGGGTTCTAATTGATTGATTGTATTATAAATCGCTTGCAACTCCTTGCCATCTTCAGCACGGAAAAACTTACCACCTGTCATTTGTGCAATTTTTTTCAACCCGTTAATATCCAAATCACTCGATGGATTGACGATTTGCGGACCAAACATCGTCTGAATCGTCATCTTCTTAGCGCCTAATCCAATGGTATAAATCTTGATATGTTCTTCTTTTGCAAGCTTTGCTGCCGTATTAGGATCAATCACACCAGCATTATTGCCACCATCGGTCAGAAGAATAAGTGCGCGCGATTGTTTGGGATAGTGCATCAGCTGCTTAATCGCAAGGCCAATCGCGTCACCTATCGCCGTTTGAATACCGGCAATACCTACTGTGGCATCGTTAAGCATTTGCCCAACGGTTTTACGATCAAAGGTTAGTGGCGTTTGCAAATAAGGTTTAGAACCAAATAAAATAAGTCCCAAACGATCACCCTCTCGCTTTTGGATAAATTCATTAGCAACCGTTTTCACCAAATCAATCCTTGACTCAGCCTTACCGTTAACCAGCATATCTGGTGTACGCATGCTCCCTGAGAGATCAACTGCTAACATTAAATCACGTCCAGTTTGTGGTAAGGTTAATGGCGCACCTAACCACTGCACACCAGTGCCTGAGATCACTAGCAAAAACCATATGACAAGTAATAAATATTTAAACCATGACAAATGTTTAGTGTGTTTAGTGGTATTCTGAGACAGCGTTTTTTGAAGAGCTGCATAAAATGGAATTCTTAAACCCTCTTTGGCATCACTGTTTTTGACTTTAGGTAATGCAAAACGAAATACGATTGGCAACAGTAATAAAACAAAAACCCAAGGATAAGCAATCGTGATCATAGCACTTTCCTCAACCATTTTTTTGTTAAGGTGATGAGTGCTTGACGCTCATTAGCACTCAACTCTTTTGGCGCATAGCTTGCCAATAACAAACGTCCATCACCCTTGCTAAAATCTTCTGTTTTAAGCTTTTCATCTAAAAACTTAAGCCAGTTTTCACCAAAATATAAATGCACATTAGCAATCTTGAGCTCTTGCATTGCTACTTGCTTTAAAAAAATAGAAACCTCTGATATAAACTCTTGAGGCTTTTCTACCTCAACGGTCTTTATCGTTGTATCAAACAGCTTTAATAATGTCTGTTTCCGACGATACGCTTTGATCTTTTTAGCTACAAACCAGATGATGAATCCAACCATCACTAACACAATTACTGCTACGATATACCAACCAATAGCAAGCGGCCACATAGATACCGCAGGGGGAAGATGAATGTCTTTTAACCCTGCCAATACATCAGTAGCCATAACGCATTACTCCATGATTTAATGTTTTAACCAAATCATCATTCGTTGCCAATGCGACAAACTGCATATTGTGTTGATTCGATAGCGCTTTTATTTTATCCAGACGCTTAGCAAATGGCTCTGCATAACGCTTATGCACTTGCCTATCAGCTGCATTTAGCTCCAAAAAATGTAACTGCCCATCACTAAAGCAATATTGTCCTTTATCAGGTAAACTTACCTCTAATGGATCATAGGCGAAGACTTGAATAATTTCACTTTTGCGATTGATCAATTTTAAATACTGTTCAGCCTCATCATCAAAATGCACAAAGTCACTAACCACAATCACGACACTGCCACTTTTAAGTGTTTTAGATAAATTCTTAAGTGTCATAGCCAGCGAATGGCCATTAGATGACCTTAGCATCTTAGCAGGATCGCTTAAACATTTAAAAAACTTAAGCAAATGACTGCGGCTGCGCGCCGGGGTTAATTGATATAAGCCCTTATCTGAAAATACTACGCCACCGACTTGCTCATGATGATGTAATGCTGCCCAACCTAATAAGGCACACACTTTAGCAGCCAGTACACTTTTAAAACAAATACGCGTTCCAAATTGCATCGATGATGATTGGTCTATGATAAAGTAGATCGCCCGCTCTCTTTCTTCTTTATATACTTTAGTATAGGGTTTGCCCAAGCGCGCAGTCAGTGGCCAATGCATTAAGCGGATATCATCACCGGGTTGGTAATGCCTGACTTCCTCAAAATCCATACCTCGCCCTCTGGCACGCGAGACATGTTGCCCTACTTGATTGGTATTTACTCTCTGACTATTAAAAAACTGAATATTTTGCGCATAAAAGCGCAAGCTCAATAACTCATTAATATCAGCCGTTATTCCCTGTTGATCACTATTGTTTTTTGAACTCATTAGTATTTCCCCCCTTTCCCACTTATGGAATCGGTACGGCTTTTAAAAGTGCATCAATCACATCATCACTGGTAATATTATCAACCTCAGCCTCAAAGCTTAGTAATACTCTATGCCTTAATACCTCATGAATCACTGCATGCACATCATGAGGTGACACATAGTCTTCAGCATTTAACCAGGCATGCGCGCGTGCTGCGCGTTCCAAGGCAATCGTGCCACGAGGACTTGCACCAAAGCGAATCCATTTAGCTAATTCCACACTATATTTTGCCGCATCACGCGTTGCTAATACCAATTGAATCATATAGTTCTCAACGGCACTGGAAACATGTAAGTCCAATACCTGTTGCTGCGCTGTAAAGATATGTTCTTGTGTTATCAGTGATGGTTTTTCTAAATTTACTGAACAATTTCCACGATTTAAAGCTAAAATTTCTTTCTCCATTGTTGCATCTGGATAGCCTATTTTGACATGCAACATAAAGCGATCTAATTGTGCCTCAGGTAATGGATAAGTCCCTTCTTGCTCGATTGGATTTTGTGTTGCCATGACCAAAAATAAATCTGGCAACGCATAAGTTTGTTTACCAATCGTAATTTGCTTCTCGCCCATTGCCTCTAAAAGTGCTGATTGCACTTTGGCAGGTGCGCGATTTATTTCATCGGCTAACAATAAATTATGAAACAAAGGACCTGTTTGAAACTCAAAGCTTTGTCGCTCAGGAATATAAATTTCAGTTCCCGTTAAATCCGCAGGTAACAAATCCGGGGTAAATTGAATGCGGTGATATGAACACTCAATACACTCAGCAAGCGTTTTGATTGCAGTGGTTTTAGCAAGCCCAGGAGCCCCCTCAACCAACAAATGTCCAGATGATAATAAGGCAATTAACAAACGTTTTGTCAAAGCACTTTGTCCAACAATGCGTGCATCCAAATACGCTAATAAACTCTCAAAATCCTGATATACCGACATAAACCCTCCTACGGCTTAAAGGCTTCATATAGTTTATGGTTATTTTATAAATCCATTTATGAATTTCAAGCCCCATTCTGCTCATGTTATTGAAAACCATCAATGTATAACTCCTAATACAGTTCCTTTTAATCATCATCTTAACTACAATTAAGAACATTATTATCATTTTAATAATGTTTATGCTTACAGATAGTCATTGTCACTTGGATTTTCCTTGCTTTAATAGCATGCGTAATCAAGTTTTGCACCATTGTTTTGAGCAAGGCATTACGCATTTTATTAATCCTGCTGTAGCGTTTAGCAACTGGCAAAGAGTGATTGAGTTAAGTTTAAAACATTCATCTATCACAGTAGCTTTAGGCTTACATCCTTGTTATGTTGAAAAACATCAACAAGAACATCTTAATGCACTAAGAAAATGGCTTATAACACATCATATACCACTTGTTGGCGAAATCGGTTTAGATAAGCGTTTTATCGAGAATTTTGACCTGCAAATATTCTTTTTTAATGAACAATTAGCGATTGCCCAAGAATTACAAAAACCTGTGATCATTCATAGTGTTAAAGCACATAATGAAGTCATTGCTGCATTAACACACCATCATTTTACACATGGTGGCATTATTCATGCATTTTCAGGCAGCTTTAATATTGCTAAAGTTTATTGTGATCTTGGTTTTAAACTTGGTATTGGTAGTGTTTTGCATTGTCCAAATAGTAAATTGCCAAATGTGTTAAAACGCATCGGCATTGAAAATATCTTACTTGAAACAGACTCACCCGATATGCCCATACCAAAGAGTGGTGGCAAAATAAATACACCATTATCCCTACTACAAACATGTGATCTGCTTGTGGAAATTTACAAGCTGTCAAAAGATCAAATACATCAAGTATTGGCGCGAAATGTGCAACAGATTATTTAGAACAAATCTCTTATCCTATAGTTATACTGATCTTAAACATTTTGTTATTTTTATCTGGCAAAAACCAATAATACACTACAGAGCCACCAAGCTTTATGATATATTGCCACACAATGTTTTGATCAAGACGAACAATAAATATGGCTGAACAATTGGATAATAATGAGTTGGATAAGGTAAAGCTTTTATGGAAAAAATATGGCTCAAAACTAATAACACTCCTTTGCATTATTTTAATAATTATCATCGCTTGGCAGTACTGGCAAAAAAGGAAGCTTGAAAACAATGTGCAAGCAGCTGAACTTTACCAAAACTTGGCCCTTATTGCCGATAATGCATCAAGCAACTCAGAAGCCATTTTAAACCAAGCACAAAACCTTATTAATCTTTATCCCAAGTCTATTTATGCCGATTTTGCCCGTTTGGAAATTGCAAAACAATCCGTACTTAAACATCAATTAGATCAAGCAGTAGTGAGTCTTAAGCAAATTGCCAATAGTAGTGTTAATCCAAATTTGCAAGCCATTGCTAAACTTCGCCTTGCAC
The DNA here is from genome assembly GCF_003574425.1 of Cysteiniphilum halobium. Classification (GTDB taxonomy): domain Bacteria; phylum Pseudomonadota; class Gammaproteobacteria; order Francisellales; family Francisellaceae; genus Caedibacter; species Caedibacter halobius. The sequence goes on from NZ_QLIU01000023.1 coordinate 51,283, forward strand.
GTGTTGAATTAGCGCAAAATAAAACAGCCGAAGCTATTGCAACACTCAATAGCATTACATTAGCGGGCTTTGGCCTCTCAAGAAATATGCTATTAGGTGATGCTTATTTCATTAACAAAGACTATGCCCAAGCCAAAACATACTGGCAAAATGCATTATCTGAAGCCAACAAACCAGAGTTGGCAAATATTAAAAACCTATTACAAATGAAAATTGATAATCTTGCTGCGTTAAGCAAATGATAACGGATAACAATATGACAAAATTAACAATCAAAAATACTAAAAAAATTATTCTAAGTAGTGTATTAATTGCTGTTTTTGGTGGCTCTTTAGTCGCTTGTGGCAACAAAAGCAACGACACACCACCTAAACCACTTGTTGAATTTAAATCAAGCTTAGATGCTAAATATACTTGGGATACTAATATTGGTAATGGCAATGATGGGCAAATCGATTTAACCTTAACACCTGCCATTAAAAATGGTGTAGTCTACACATCAAGTTATGACGGATATATCTCAGCAGTAAATGCAACAGGCAAACGCTTATGGTCAACCAATACTAAGCTTCAGTTAAGCTCGCCTGTTACTGTCAGTGGTCATACTGCTATTGCAGGCAGCTTACGTGGCACATTAGTTGCCGTAGATACCAGCTCTGGCAAAGTACTATGGCAAAGCGCATTACCAAGCAGCTTATTCTCAGCACCCACTATTGTTGATAATGTGATTTACACACAAACACATGATGGTAGCATCTCAGCATATAAGCTTAAAGATGGCAAACAGCTGTGGACACAAAGCATTGCAATACCTGATTTGATGTTAGTTGGCAATAGCTCCCCTGTCGTATATCAAGGCTTAGTGATTGCTGGTACTTCATCTGGTAGTTTATGGGGCTTAAAAACAGCCACCGGTGAAAAACAATGGGATAACCCAATTGCCTTACCACAATCAGGCTCCCCTGCACAGCAAATGGTTGACATCACAGCCACACCCATTATTGACAATGACACACTTTATGTTGCGACATTCCAAGGCAACTTGATCAGTTTCAACACTAAATTAGGTAGCATGAACTGGCAGAAAAAAGCGTCTATTTATCGCAGTATGGCATTAGGACAAAAGGCTATTTTTACAACTGACACCAAAGGTGATCTGATTGCTTATAATCTAAAAACCGGTAATAAGCTGTGGCAAGCCACTGAACTTGAAGGACGCAAACCATCCGCACCTGTATATATTAACGGTATGGTTGCCGTTGGAGATTATAAAGGATATGTGCATATCTTCAACGCAGAAACAGGCAAGTATCTAACACGTGTTGAGATTGGTGGTGATGGTATTAGTGCCACACCCATTGCTGCTGGTAAATCCATCATTGTCCAAACCAACAGTGGCAAACTTGCTGCTATCCATTTATAAAAAATTATTATAAATGTCAAACGCTAAAACTTCACAAAAAATCACGGCATTTATTGCACCTTCTTTGTTTATTCTGGTGCTGATGATTTCAGTGGGCCCCTTTGGTGATACGATCTATGCACCTTCTTTGCCAAGCATTGCTCAAGCCTTTAATACACCTTATCACAATGTCCAATTGACCATTACCTTTTATCTATTGGGTTACTCCATTAGCCAGATATTATATGGCCCTTTCTCTGATCGTTTTGGACGTAAACCGATTATGATTATTGGTGCTGCTATTTTTCTTATTGGTTCTACTGTTTGCTTGATTAGTCCCAATATTAGCATACTAATTTTTGCGCGTTTCTTACAAGGCTTTGGTGCTTGTGCTGGAGCGGTTATCTCTAGTGCTGCCGTACGTGATGCGTTTTCGTTAAAAGATCAAGGTAAAGTTTTTGCTAAGATGAATGCCGCTTTTGCTATTGCCCCTGGAGCAGGGGCAATTGTTGGCACTTTTATCTCATGGCAAACAAATTTTATTGTATTATTCGTATTGGCAATTATCTTACTTATTTCGATTATTTTTCTCTTTCCTGAAACACTACGTCAGAAAAACTATGGTGCAACTCGTCCCAAGAAACTGGTTATTAACTACTGTAAGCTATATCAAGCACGTGGCTATTTTGTTTATTTGTGTCTCTTAGGACTTAATATTGGGATGGTTTATGCCTGCTTAGTTGAAGCACCAGGCATTGTTATTAACATACTGCATTTACAAAAGATATGGTTTATTGTCATCGCTGCAGGGATTGTATTGGCATTTATGATTGGCTCAGTATTATGCAGCTATCTTGTACACAAGATTAGTCAAAATGGGATTTTGCTTATTGGTATGTTTATAAGCCTTATTGGTGCCATTATGCTATTGTGTTTTATGTCGCTAAACATTGTCCATTTATATAGTTTACTAACACCTGTTATTATCCTTTTTACAGGCATTTCATTTGTTATTCCAATTGCTACAGCAAAGGCTCTTGCACCATTTACACTAACCGCAGGCTCAGCTTCGGCAATGATGGGCTTTTTTCAAATGGGTGCGGCCTCATTAATCACCGCTATTGTCACAATATTACCCTTTAGCGATACACTCTCCATGCCTATTTCTTTTACCTTTCTCTCAAGCTTAAGCATTGTGATTTTAGTCATTTATATGTTGCGGCTTAAAAAAGTAAATTGAGTTTAACTATTATGCACCTTTGATGTTACGCGCTGTAGAATACTGAAAACAACAAATGCCAACAATAAACCAATCATACCAGTCACACCAAGCTCATAAACCGTATCCAATACATGCCAAGCACCTAATGCAGTAAATACAAATCCACCAATAATTTGAATAAAGCTAAATATAGCGATTGATGAACCCTTGTATTCTGGGTAAACCGAGGTTGCAATAGCCATCATATTCGGATAAACCCAAAGATAGACAAGCCAAAAAACAGATAAGCAAATAATATCGGCAGTATATGTACTTGTATTTGACGATAAAGTTACACCAATCATACTGATAAACATGACAATAAGTGCTATTTTAACCAGTGACATCATGCTGTATTTCCTAAGAAGTATACCATTTAACCATGCGCCAATAAGCATACATAAAATGACTAATGCAATAACCCAACCAAACGCTGCAACCGGCATATGGTAGACCTGAACAAAAATATAAGGGTAGGTCAAAAGCACGCAGGCAACAACACCATAGACAAAAAACATGACCAAAGTAGCAGTTAAAAAGCGTAGGTTAAACATAATCTTTAACACTTGTGCCATGTTTACTTTTGTATGTGAGGTAGTTGCTTTAATACTATTTCTACCAATAACTAAGCCAAAAACTACAATTAACGCAATAACCAAAGCATACCAAAACATGAAACTAACCACGCTATGCCATCCTTGATATTGCATTAAATAACCTGAAATCACCGGAGAAATCGATATAGTAAACACTGAAAAAGCGATAAGTAACGCATAGACTTTTGAAAACGCCTTGCCTTGAAACGAATCAGCGACAATGACACGCGCTAAAACCGCAGCCATACCGGCACCAATACCCTGAAAAACACGCCCAATAAGCATCCATTCAATCGTATGCTCGACATGGCATAAAGCACTGCCTAGCATCGTAACAAGTAAGCCTAAAATCAAAATACGTATACGTCCAAAGCAATCGGATAACACACCTGAAATAAGTTGTGAAATCGCACTACCCAACAGGAAAAATGCTACTGTATATTGTACCATTTCTTTTGAGGTATTTAACGCCTTATCTAAATAGGGTAACACTGGCAAATAGATATCCATCATTGCTTGCGGATATGCCAGAATAAATCCTGCCGCAATAAATAAAATGATTAATACAGTTTTGCTTGTTCTATTTGTCATTGGTGATTTTTCTATTGACATGTTTTTTAGTATCCATTTTTTATCCATGCATTATCAGTCGTCATTATAGTTAAAACTTAAGTAAAAGCTTATTTCTTTTTAAATGTTCTTATATTAAACCTTAAGGGGTGAAGTCCTTCTAGCAGATAATTTGGCACAGATGCTTTATACCCATGAGCAATTAGTTGACTTAATAGCTTAGCACCATATATCATCGAGCATAGTCCTTTTGAGCCATATCCTGTTAATAAATAAAGTCCTGGTAGATACTCCGCTTGAGGCAGCGCCTTTAAAATAAAACCTTTTTGCAAGCGTTGATAATATTGCTGCGAAAAATTAAGCACATCAGCAATGGCACCAATCATCGGTACATGATCAGGAGTTACACAGCGCAATGATACACGTCCTGATATAATTTTAGCATCTACTGACTCATCAATGACATTAGACAACTGTGCCAGATTAATATTATGATCACTATCACGCACTTTAGCCATTAGATCATTATTATCACGAAATGTTGCACCGATAAGCTGCTTGTCATCAACGCTTGGTAGAATATAGCCTTTATCAATTACAATTGCTTTGTTATTTAATAGTTTTTGTACTTGAGTAATTTGTCCATATGATGGATACACTTCTAGATGTTTAAGTGACTTAATCTGCTGTATAAGTGAGGCACTACCGGCAAATACCACCGCAGCGTATGCTAGCGATTTTGGATTATTTTTGTTATCGGTGAAGCTAAGCTGCCAATTATTATTTAATCTTACACATTCATCTAATCGATATGATAAAAATAGATTTACACTTTTAGTGTTATGAATAAGGCTTTGACATAACGAATAAGGATTAACCATCATTGCCGTTGGATAGTAAGCACAGGTTGATGAAATATCAAAACCTGCTATTTCAGAAGCTGTTGCAGCATCAACGATTTGTAATAAATCGTCAATTGACACACGTTTCTTCACGATATTTTCAAAACGCTGTTGTGTTTTTTTATCATTTAATAGTTCCAAGGCACCACACACTTTAAAATCAATTTCATTTTTATGTTTGAGAATATAATCTCTGGTATGCACAAAACCTTGGGTATGAAATAGGTCAGAAATACTACCATCAGCAGTAATATAAGGACGTAAGATCCCATAAGGGTTACCTGATGCACCTTGTGCAATATCATCAGATTGATCAAACAAATCAATTTCAAATCCCATATGATTTAATTCATACGCCAATGCACAACCGGCCATACCTGCACCAATAATTGCAATTTTCTGATTTTTGTTGAGTATAAATGAAGGTTTCGCAAAATACGATTTCATTTTAGTTTGCGCTAATTTTTGAGCATTATTAATGGAGGCACAAATCATTTCACGTTTGTAGCCAAAGCCTTTTCGCTTTCTCACTTCAAAGTTTTGGGTTTCTAGTGCTTGCTTGACAAAGCCTGCGGCAGTAAATGTCGCCAAAGTTGTTTGTCCATGACTTAAACGATAAATTTCTTGAAATAAATCATCTGACCACATATCTGGATTTTTAGCAGGGGCAAAACCATCTAAAAACCAAGCATCAACACTAAGATCGATTGTTGTCAGCATCTTAGCGGCATCACCAATCAATAAAGTTAAATTAATATTTTCTGATATATTCAGAAGTGTTGCACCACAATAAAAACCCTTTGGATAAACACTAAGCAATTGCCCCGTATAAGGTTTTAATGTTGACCATATCGACAATGCTTTGTGTAAATCACCATGCGTTAATGGATATTTCTCACAACTTATGAAGCTTAATTTAGCCGTTTTAGGTGCATACTTATCCCAAAGCTTTAGGGTAACTAAAAAGTTTAACCCGGTACCAAAACCTGTCTCAGCAATCACAAAATGCGTAGCTTGATCAAGATTTTCAAATCTTTGCTTTAGCTGATTACCATCTAAGAAAACATATTCACTCTCTGCAAGTCCATTATGTTTTGAGAAATAAACATCACCAAATTCATCCGAGAGTGGCTCGCCTGAGTCTTGCCATTTTAGTTTTGCATGCTGCAAATTATCGATCCTTTACAGCAATCGTTAGGCGATTAATCGATATCAAGCGCCCCTTTTCATCCATAATTTCAATTGCCCATACATGTGTTGTACGCCCTATATGATGTGGATAGGCTTTTGCGGTTAAAATCCCACTAACAGCTGGGCGAATATGATTGGTATTGATGTCTAATCCAACACAATATTGCGTATTTAAATCAACGGCATAGTTTGCTGCAGTACTGCCAACGGTTTCTGCGATTCCACAAGAGACACCACCATTCATAATCCCAATGGGTTGCTTGTGCTTTTGCTTTAACTCCATTTCTGCTAATAAATAATCATCACCTAATTCAGTGAAACAAATACCCAAGGTGTCCGAGAATAAACCAGCTCCTCGCTCGTTCATTTGCTCTATAGTTACAGGTGTTTTCCAAATGCTCATGTTTTTCTCCTATTCTCTTAAGCCCCAAACAGTTTTAACCCATCTTTTTTGCGTTTTTCTTCAGCACGAATTCTTCTGGCATCTTTAGGATCAATGGTTAACATACGATAAATTTCAATGCGATCATCAGACTTTACAATATGATCGAGTGTCACAATGTCACTATAAATGCCCACTGATTGTACATTTAAATCAATCTCTGGAAAATCACTTAACACACCACTTTGTGTAATCACATCTTTTACAGAGGAATTTTCATGACACTCAAGCTGATATAGCTTCTGTTTTTTAGAATCCGCATAAACAACTTCTACTGGTAACATTTTCATACAGACGCTACTCCATACACCGTCTTGGCACGTTTACAAAAGGCATCAAGCATTGTATTAGCCAGTGTATTAAAGACCACACCTAATGCTAATGCCATCACTTTAGAAGAGAACTCAAACTCTAAATCCAATGTTATTTTACAGGCTTTATCATTTAATGGAATAAAATGCCATACACCCAGCAAACGCTTAAATGGTCCTTTAATTAACCGTATCTTAATTTCCTTATCTGGGATCATATCATTGTGCGTGCCAAAATCAATCTTAACTCCACCTTTGGCAATTTTAAGCGTCGCTTCAGCTTCAGTTTCGGTATGCATATGTACCTCTACCGTTTGGCACATCGGTAGAAACTGGGGGTACTTGTCAATATCATTTACAAGGTCATACATCTCTTTAGCACTGTATTCAACCAATGCTGTTCGATGAATTGTTGTCATAGTGTTTCTCTTATGTCATAAGTTCATGTTAGAATCTCGGCTATTGTAACGCTTATGCACTATTTTGCAAAACAATGGCAAAGACAAAACCAAAATCAACGGCGACCAGTAATACGATTGCCAAAAACAAAAAAGCTTTTTATGAGTATTTAATTGAAGAGCGCTTTGAAGCAGGTATTGTACTTCAAGGTTGGGAAATTAAAAGCATACGCGCAGGTCGCGTACAATTAACCGATAGTCATATTCATGTTAAGAATAATGAGGCATGGCTTTTTAATGCGCTGATTACACCTTTGCATTCTGCATCCACTCATGTTGTACCTGTTCCTGCAGGTACACGTAAGTTACTATTGCATCGCAGAGAAATTAACAAACTCTTAGGCAAAATTGATCAAAAAGGCTATACCGTTGTGCCATTGGCAATGTACTGGAAAGGCTCACGCGTTAAACTTGAGATTGCGATTGCCAAAGGTAAACAACAGCATGATAAACGCCAAGCTTCGAAAGAGCATGATTGGAAACGTGAAAAAGAACGACTATTTAAAAAGAATCTATAACACCATGACACAAATAGAAAAAAAACTTCACTTTTATATCACCAAAGCAATTGCCGATTATAAGATGTTGCAAAAAGATGACAAAGTCATGATTTGTTTATCTGGTGGTAAAGACTCTTTCACACTGGTTAAGGTTATGCACGACTTAGTAGCTAACGGTACTTACAACCTTGATTTAATTGTTTACACGTTGGATCAAACACAGCCGGGTTGGGATGATTCTGGATTAAGAAAATACCTTGAAGATCATAATATAAAATATATCATTGAAAAGCGTGACACCTACTCTGTGGTTATTGATAAAGTCCCTGAAAATAAAACTTACTGTTCACTATGTTCACGTTTACGCCGTGGTAATATTTATCGTTTTGCGCGTGATAACAAGGTGGATAAAATCATGCTTGGACACCATAAAGATGATGTCATTGAGTCAGCTTTAATGTCGATGTTTTATCAAGGAAAAGTTAAATCAATGCCTGCAAAATTGTTAACGGAAGATAAACACAATGTGGTTATCAGACCAATGATTTACTGCCAAGAGCGCGACATTGCGCGCTTTGCCAAAGAACAGGCTTTTCCAATTATCCCGTGCAATCTATGTGGCACACAAGAAAATCTAAAACGACAACAAGTAAAAAACCTGATTCACCAGTTATCTCAACAAAACCCGATTATTCCACAGAATATCTTTGCATCTCTTAGCAATATTGTACCTAGTCACTTATATGACCAAAATCTATTTGATACACGTGGGTGTGATCAAGAGCGTACATATAGCTACCCTATAAATGCTTAATTATTATAATTTTACGACAAACTTTCCCAGAATCTATCTGGCACAGAAAATAGTTTTACTTTATACTGAACTGGCGTTCATTTTTGAAATTTTACAATATTATTAAAATAACCATTCTAACGCATTTTTTGATGGTTATTATTACTGGGTAGGAATCATGTTACACATTAAAGCATCACCATCGGCTAAGGTTATTTTCGTTTTTATTATTATGGTTACTTCAATGCTAGGTATCTTTGTCTCTGATATTTATGTGCCCTCTTTACCAAGTATTAGTGAAGATTTTGGCACAGGAGCGCATTTATTAGCATTTAGTGTCACCTATTACTTTATCGTTTTCGCCTGTGCCCAACTGATTTATGGTCCACTGTCTGAGCGCTTTGGGCGACGCAAGATTTTTCTCACCGGTCTTGGTATTAGTATCATTGGCACACTGATTACCGTGTTTAGTTTGAACTTCAGTATGCTGATGATCGGACGCACATTTGAAGCTGTTGGCATGGCAGCGCCGATGTCTTTGGGTCGTGTTATTTTGCGTGATGTTATTCCTGATAAAGTCAAATACGCACGTTTTATGTCATTTATGGGCATTGGCACCTTGATGGCTCCCGTCATTGCACCAATTTTTGGCGCATTTCTAGCACATGTTTACCATTGGCGCGCGGACTTTATTTTCATCTTAGTTTTAAGTTTAATTTGTTATATTGGTGCTTATGTTTATCTGGTTGAAACTTTATTAAATCCCAAAAAACGTCTTTCCGCCAAATTATCCGTTAAAACCTATCTATGGATAATTAAAAATAAAGCTTTCATCAAAAACATAACAATCTCAAGCACTATTATGGGCGCTATTATTGCCTATTTATCGATAAGTGCCTTTTTATTTCAAAAATATTTTGGATTAAGTGAAATCCATTACGCTATTGTTTTTGGTATTGGTGAAGTTTTTATTGCCGTAGGAATGTTTGCTAACGGTATGGCACTAAAACACATCTCAATCGAGCGGTCTCAAATCATTGCGGTAATGCTTTTCTTACTCTCAGGGATACTGATAACTATTCAAGCGGTGTTCTTTAATCATAGCCTTGAATTTATCATGCTAGCGATTATTATCTTTAACTTTTCAGCAGGTGTGATTTTCCCAACCAGTAGCACATTAGCCATTGTTGCCTTTAAAACGCGTTTGGGCGCAGTAGGTAGCTTATATGGCTGCATTAGCATGCTTGCAGCTGGCCTTATCAGTGGCTTTGCTTTGTCATTACCTTTGGAGCCCAACTTACTTATCGCTTTATTAATATTGGTGATGTCACTTGTTGCTACGGTTATTTTATTTGGTATTAACGATAAAACATATTTTTAATTAAATGCTTATTAGCCCCCGCCGGGGCCCTGGTAAAAAGGAGCATGCTTATGTCTTGATTTTTAAATGCATACGAGCAGGCAGCATGTTTATGTCTTTTGCGTCCCTTGTAAAGCTAAACGAATAAGGCTCTCAACGCTATTGGCATCATTTCTAACCTGATGAACATATTTCTCTGCTTCTTTACGCTTATAACCAAGTGCTTCAAGCGCATTAACAGCTTGGTGTACTATTGAGTTTGTATTATAGCTTATATTTACTGACTCAGTAGCATCTGAATTTTCTACAACCGTATGAGTTATATTGTGTGTTAGTGCGTCTAACTCAAGTACCAACTTGGTGATTTTGTCTTTCATTTCAATAATGATGCGTTCAGCCGTTTTTTTACCAACACCTGGAATCGTGCATAGCAACCCGTGGTCTTGCGACTCAATACAACTAACAAAAGTTACCCCATCCATACCTGATAAGATAGCCAGAGCCATTTTTGCACCAATGCCATTGATCTTGATCAGTTCTTGAAATAATCTACGATCCGACTTAGTCGCAAAACCATAGAGCTGTTGCGCATCCTCACGCACAACAAAATGCGTATGCAATATTACTTCCTGCCCTATATCACCAAGTTTATAGATCGAGCTCATCGGCACCCAAACTTCGTAACCTATACCAGCAGCTTCAACCAGCATCAGTGGTGGCTGCTTTTCAATAAGCTTACCTTTTATCCTTCCGATCATCTTAATCGTCCTCGTACAATTTTGTTGGCTCCTGGAATAAACTGCAAACTATTGCGACTATGAAAATGACAAATAGCAATGGCTAAAGCATCTGCGGCATCTGCTTGTGGCTTACGGCTTAATTGTAAAAAGGATTGCACCATATGCTGCACCTGAAATTTACTTGCATTACCATTGCCAACAATGGCTTGCTTAACTTGTTTGGCTGAATATTCATGCACCATTAAACCCTGATTTGCCAAAGTACACATTGCCACACCACGCGCCTGTCCTAACTTTAATGCAGCCCCTGGATTTTGAAACATAAATATCTGCTCAATTGCCGCTTCTGTTGGACAATAAGCGGCAACAATGTCATTGATCCCATCTTGAATTTGCTTTAAGCGTTCAGCTGTTGCCTCTTTAGTGATGCGGATACAACCGCTGGTGACATATAAGCAATCTTTTGCTTGCACTTTAATCACACCAAATCCTGTGATACGTGAGCCTGGATCAATGCCTAAAATAATCACGAATTAAGCACATCCATCACACTTTCATCAAACTGGGCATTACTATAAACGCTTTGCACATCATCAAGATCCTCTAAACGATCGATCATATTCATGATCTTTTGCGCAATATCTGCATCATCAATATTGGTTTTGACATCAGCATCCATAGTAATCTCAGCAGATACTGGTTTTAAACCCTTCGCCTCTAGAGCATCATTAACCTCTGAAAAAGTATTAGGATCGGTAATGACATCAATTGCACCATCATCAAAGCTCACAACATCTTCAGCACCGGCTTCAAGGGCGGCTTCCATCACCACATCTTCATCTGAGCCTGCATCAAAACTAATAATGCCCTTTTTATTAAACATATATGCAACTGAGCCATCTGTGCCTAAATTGCCTCCTGCTTTAGTAAAGGCATGACGCACTTCAGCCACTGTGCGATTACGATTATCAGTCATACAATCAACGATAAAAGCGACACCTGCTGGACCGTAACCTTCATAACGAATTTCTTCTAAGTTGCCACCTTCCTCACCACCGGCACCCTTCTTAATTGCACGCTCAATTGTATCTTTGGTCATATTGTTGGATAAAGCTGTTGCAACCGCCGCGCGAAGACGTGGGTTTGAATCTTTATCTCCACCACCTAAGCGTGCAGAAACGGTTATCTCGCGAATAAGCTTAGTAAAAACCTTACCGCGCTTAGCATCTTCTTTTGCTTTCTTATGTTTAATGTTTGCCCACTTACTGTGACCTGCCATATTTAAACCTCTGTTAAATCTTTGATATTTTATATTCAGCTTAATAAACGCAGCAATTGTAGCATAAAGCACAGCAAAACAGTGCCGTAATCGATGTGATTTTGGTAAATTAGATAATCTTGGCTATCATTAATAATACAGGGAATATCAGGCAAGGATGAAATTCATATGCAAGTCGATAGTTTAATCCAACCGATCAAAGCAATGCGCCTACGTTACCTGCCTCTTTTAATGATTTATTTTGCCTATGGTTGCAGCATTTTCTCCGGTATTGGTGAGTCATTTTTTGTCAAGGAGCAATTAAATTTATCGGCTGAAAGCCTTATTGTTATTGGTGTTTGGTTAAGCTTACCGTGGAATATCAAAATGGTTTTTGGGCAGTTTGTCGACAGCTTGCCTTTGTTTGGCTCACAGCGCAAAGCCTATATCTATCTTGCCGCCATACTAATGGTTTGTGGCTCACTCATTATGGCAGGACTCGCTGGGCGCTGGTCTTTTGTCGTGGCTTTAGCTCCTGACAATACCCTTTTCTTCATATCTTCACTCTTGACGGTTCTTGGTGTCGTCTTACAAGATGTCGTCGCTGATGCGATGAGTGTTGAAGTTGTTGAACGCAAGGGACGCTTACAAGAGGATATTGATAAAGACTTGGCAATGGTTCAGCTCTTAGGGCGCTTAAGTTTAAGCTTAGGCATGTTTCTTGTTGCAGGTCTTGGTGGTTGGCTTGCGCAAGTGATGAGTTATCAAAATCTGTTTTTACTCACTTTAGTCATTCCACTGATTAGTATTACGGGTATTTTATGCATTCGTTTGGATAAAGTTCCTAGAAGACCAATTAACAAAACCGTGCTGTTTGGTGGACTGATCTATGCTGTTTTTATTATTGTTATCGGCTTAAGTAATATTCCCTTTGCACAAGAGATTGTCTTTGTCGTTTCTTTGGCAATTATTATCTATTTACTTAAATCCATCACCAAAGAGCTACCGCGAGATTTATTGCGTGCTATTTTTGTCGCCGCCCTGATGATCTTTATCTTTCGCGCTTCACCTACGGCTGGCCCCGGTGCGCAATGGTTTATGATCGATGTCTTAGGTTTTGATAAAGCTTTTTTTGGCACACTTTCACAAATTGGTGCCTTTATGTCGATTGTTGGCATGTGGTTTTTCGCACGTCTTATTACTGAGAAATCGATCGCTTGGGTGCTATTATGGCTCACTATCGCAGGCTTCTTATTGGAATTACCACTTATTGCACTTTATTATGGTCTACATGAATGGACAATGGTCTACTTTGGTTTCGGCGCACGCACTATTGTGCTTATCGATAGTGCTATCGCCTCACCCTTTGCTCAACTGGCGATGATCCCAATGCTAGCGCTTATCGCGCGCTATGCACCCAAGGGCAATGCCGCAACCTGGTTTGCCTTAATGGCAAGCTTTATGAATTTGGCTCTAACTGCAGGATCACTCTTTAGCAAATATCTTAATCAAATCTTTGTGGTCACCCGTGAAGTTATTGATCACAGTAATAACACTGTTTTAACACCAGCTAATTATAACGAGCTTGGCTGGCTATTAATTACCGTTTCTATTATTGGGTTATTAGCGCCATTAATCGGAATTGTAATCTATGCCAAATTTGCACAAAAATCAAAATAATTTATCTTGTTACTTGCCTTTATGTCTGCCCTTACCTACAATGGCAAGTCTCACTGGGGGCGAATATGGCTTCGACGGGAATGTCAATGTCTTACGGTGCATGCCGAGGGTGTATCTGCCTCGTAAAACACGTTACATCGTCAGAATAACTGGCAAAAATAAAGCAAACCGCGTTGTAGCTAACGATGCAGCTTTCGCTGCTCGTAAAGCTGCTTAATCTGGCTTAAAACCCCGGATACGCACGAACCGATAGTATTTGCTTGTGGGTCTATCTTACGTTCGTTCATCTTTGACACAGGATCGCCAGCGTGTCTGTCTAAACACTGCGGTTAAATCTTAAGACTCGCTTAAATGCTGCCCTGATTTATCGGGCAAATTTAAGTTAAAGATAATAGATAAATCTAAGCATGTAGATCTGAAGATGGCGAGTTTGCGGACGCGGGTTCAACTCCCGCCGCCTCCACCAAGTCAGCAATCAAATAATATACCAATAACGTTTTATATACTTTTATCGTTGCAGTTGAACTCGCGGGACGCGGGCTGGATCACTACAAAACATTTGCCTTTAACGCAATTAAGATTGTATATACTTGCCCTGAGACAGTATAACTGATCTCAATACCTTTTACAGCCTTATACCAAAGCTCCAAATAATCGACAGTACCATCTGCTTGGACATGATTCCAAACGCCATTGACATAATAGCGAATTTGCAGATCATCAACATTATCAATGAGCTCTTGTGAATTTCCTGCATCATCGACGTTAATCATAAGGCTTCTAACTCCAGATACCTCACGTAAATAGAGAATATAGACATGGTATTGCGCCAAAAAACTGCCCGCGGCATAGCTACGCGCTGGCCCCTGCTCAACAGGGACAGATCCACCTGAGGCATCTGCCGTTGCTTTCATCACCTGATAACCAGCTTGATCGGCAAGCAATATATAGTCGTCATTACCAATATTTAACTCCGTTGTGATATTCATCGGTGAGTCACTAGCTGCAATACTAGCTGTCGTAAACTCACTGTCAACAACTCCTTGTAACATTAATATATCAGTTCCAGCAACATGACTTGGTGGAGCATAAAAATTTAATGAAGTTGCCGCATATACTGGAGGATATGATAGTGGATTAAAAGTCTGGTTGGGAGGGGGAGGATCGGGCTCAGGTGCAGGGGGTCTCAGATCCACCTGCTGCCATGGCCATAGACCATAAGGTGATGGTGAGGTTGATTGGTCAACGAGGTTACGAAAGGTTTGCGCGACAACACTTGCCTCGGTATTATCCACCAGTTGAGTGACTGTGCGGGTATAGCTATGACGCACGGTGTAATACATCTCACCTGCCATCACCAAAACAAAAGCAGCAACAGCAATACCAACCAATACTTGAATTAAGCTTGCACCTTGCTCTTTTGTTTTCATCCTCTTATCACACACCCTTAGTCCTCCCTAAGCCTATGGTGTCACCACAGCAAAGGTACGCTCTTGCTCGACATTCAATAGCGTATTACGTCCTGTTAACTCTGTAGCTGTTTGCGTAAACACAATATTACCACTAGGTGATAAATCAATCGCCTGTCCGGTAATCCATGAGCTTTCAATACGGTTATCCAATAGAATATCAATAGTAACTTGATTATTTGTTCGACTTGCTATCGTCGCTGAGCGCAACATCACTGCCATAAACGAGGTAAAGACAAAAACTAATATTGTTAGTGCAATTAAAGATTCAATCAAGCTAAAGCCGGCTTGTTTTTCTAACTTAAAGTGATACCTATTGTACAAATGATTTTTATATTTTTCACTATATGTCATCACTCTTTCCTTAATTGTCTTAAGCTATGTACTACCTATATATCCACCACAAATCATTTACAGATTTCTACCATTGAACACTGTACAATGATTCACGAACAATATATTTATCATAAACCTAATAGAAGTATAGACTGAGAAATAGTTTTTAACAGCTTGGTTAACTGATTCACACGTTATTTTACGTACTTATACCGCAAAATAGGCGTTTAGTGTTTTCTCTTGTTGCTTGACAAAACAATTCAAATTTCTCACCGCGCAATTTTGCTAAAAATTCTGCCACATAATGAACATACGCAGGATAATTGGGTTTACCACGATACGGCACGGGGGTCAAATAGGGTGCATCCGTCTCGATAAGTAACCGATCTAGTGGAATTTTTTGTGCCATTGCTTGCACATCTTGCGCATTTTTAAAAGTAACAATCCCTGAGATTGAAATATACATGCCCATGTTAAGCGCCTTTTTTGCCATATCCCAATCCTCGGTAAAGCAATGAAGCACCCCACCACATTGCTCAATGCCATGCGCCTTTAAAATAGCTAATGTATCTTCCTTGGCACTTCGTGTGTGCACAATAACAGGTTTTTGCAGTATTTTTGCCGCCTCAATATGCGCAATAAACTTCTGCTGTTGTAGTGAATGTGTTTCTTTATCATTGTAATAATAATCAAGCCCTGTCTCACCAATCGCCACACATTTATCATGATCGATGTAATTCATAATGGTTTGCGCATCAAGCGGTTGAATACCTTCAACTTCACTGGGATGGACACCGACAGAGTAATAAACTTCAGGAAACATTAAAGCGATCGCTTTAATTGCAGCGACATCTTCCAGTGTGGTTGCAATGGAGATAATTTTTTCAACGCCCTTATCCTTTGCTTCTGTGACAATATCCTGGAGTGTAGGGTTTCCATCTTTTTGTAAATAATTTAGATGGCAGTGAGAGTCAATAATCATAAATAGCCAAATAGGATGGTTAAATCATATGCTTGGCAGCAACGGCACGAATCTCTGGCACATTACGCATATACCCGTGATAATCCAAACCAAAACCAAACAAAAATTCATTTTCCACCTCAAGACCATAGTAGTCTGCTTTAATCAATCCACCTTTATCTCTTGGTGCTTGCTTATCAAGCATAACTGCCGTTAAGACATTCAAGGCGTCGCGATCCTCATAATAACGTTTAACTTCAGATAGCGTTAAGCCACCATCTAAAATATCATCAAACAAAATAACCGTGCGTCCCTGTGGGTTAATATTTGGTGTTTTTACCCAGTTTAGCATATTAGTACCAGTATACTCATTACCATAACGACTGGCATGAATATAATCAACCTGTAGTGGAAAGTTCAAACGTTTAACAATCTCAGAGGTAATAAACAGACCACCATTCATCACACATACGGCAATTGGATTATCTTTGATATGTTTTTGCTTAATCTCAGTAGCCACTTTTTCAAATGATACTTCTAAAGCTTCTTGGGAAACGATAACACGTGAAGCATCAAAGACTTCTTTAATGAAACTAGGTGTAATTTTTGACATGAATTTTGAAGTTTCGCTTTATGGAAATTTCGAGCTATTCTATCTGATTTCCATAAGAATGCGAACTAAAAAATTTAAGAAACAGACAAGAATTAGAATAATAACAACCTTGACAAATCAAGGTTGCTTGCAATTTAACCGAAGATATTTACTGTGCCTTTAAAGGGACAAGGATACTTGCTTCAACACGTTGATTAATTGACTTATTTTCTTTAGTTGTATTTGGCACTAGTGGACGTGTATAGCCATAACCAACTACTTCAATATTGCTAGCATCAACACCTTTAGAAATCATGTATGACTTAACTGCTTGTGCACGATTGACTGATAGCTGATGGTTATATTGTGCGAACGCTGGACCTTTTTTACCTTGTGAAGCGAAGCCCTGTAATACCACTTTCTTGATATCGTACTCGTTCATAAAGTTGATTAGGTTATTGATTGCTGCTTTAGCTTTAGCATTTAATGCGTAGCTGCTATATGCAAACTTAGCATCCAAATGCATTGTCACTTTATCACCATTAACTGTATAGCAACCGATAGATTCACGCGTCATCTCAGAAGTGCCTGCTTGACATTCCATGACATTTTTTGGCAACGAGTAAGCTGCATGGTACTCATCTTCACGCGCTTGTTGATCCGCTGCTACAGGACCCATTGCACCATAAGCAGATGCATTGTTCGCCCCACCAAAGTATAAGCCGATGCCCACAGAAATCATGCTACCATTTGGTGTCTTAGAACCAAATGATTGAAGATAGCGGTAATCCGCTGAAACATAAGCATTAGGTGCAAAATCATACTTAACACCAGCACCAGCATCAAGCCCAAAGGAGTTCGTTCTCATATCCATATAGCCACCACCAACAGCGACATATGGCGTGAAATTAGTGCTATTAGCAAAATTCCAAATACCTTCTGCTAAAACTGCTTTTTGGTTGTTGCCCATGTAACTCACACTTGCTTGCGCGGCTATGTTTTTATTAAAGCCATAACCAACAGTACCTGAAACAGCAGGTCCACTTTCAGAATAGCTATGGTTGAAATAGCCACCTAGGCCAAACTGTCCATAGAATTGGTTACTATGATCATTCGCTGCGAAAGCTGCTGAGCACAAGCCTGCTGCTAATAAGCCAATAATGATTTTTTTCTTCATGTTTTTTCCTCATTTTTTGGTTATAAAAATAGTTTATCCGTTAACAGGATATTGCGCGAGTTTCTTAATCTAGAAACCAATCCTTTTAATCAACCTCGCCTAGTATAATTAACTTTTCAGCAGACGTGGAGAGTTATCAGCGCTTTTTCAGAGAAAAAATTTAAATTTTATTGTCTATAGCAACTATCTACGATTAAATAACCGCAACTTATGAAATAAGCAATAGGAAAAATTCATGTTAGAGCTTTCCACAAAAATTCAAACACTGCGTCAATTAATGCAACAAAAACAATATGATTTCTATCTTGCGCCATCGACAGATGCACATAACAATGAATACTTACCTAAAGCCTGGCAGCGTCGCCCATGGATAAGCGACTTTGATGGCAGTGCTGGTGAAGCCTTAATTGGTCAAAATAATGCACTTCTTTGGACGGATGGGCGTTATTTTTTACAAGCAGAAGCACAGCTTGATAGCAGTATTTATAGCTTACAAAAACAGCAAGGTTTTGTTTCTGAATTAGAAACTTGGCTAAGAGATAATGCCTATGGTAAAACCATTGCACTAGATCCAACAACACTCTCTATTAAACGCGCTGAACGCCTTGAGGAGCTTATGCGCTCATTACAAGGAAAATGTGTATTTGATCAAGACAATCTCATTGATCAAACACGCACTACGCTTAAAGACCAAAGCGCACTGCCACATGCCAATGTTTTTCTACAAAAAGATAGCTTTAGTGGCAAAGACACAAAGACGAAATTCAAAGAAATGCGCGCAATAATGCATAAAAACCAGGTAGATGCATTGATTGTTAGCATGCTTGATGAAATCGCTTGGCTATTAAATATTCGTGGCAATGATATTGATTTTAATCCCTTGGTAATTAGCTATGTAATTCTTTATCAAGATCATTGTGACTTTTTCGTTGATGCCTCTAAGTTAAATGATGAAGTTAGAGCTACGCTTAACGCTCAAGGGATTAGCATTATGCGTTATGATGATTTCTATCCGCAATTATCTAAACTCAAAGGCAAAATCTGGATTGATCCAAATAGCGCAAATTACGCTATTTTACAAAACTTAAATATTGAATGTGGTGATCATTTTGCACCATCGCCCATTGCCCTTGCCAAAGCATGTAAAAATATCACTGAAATTGATGGCAGTAAATATGCGCACAAAAAAGATGCTATTGCCATGATTGAGTTTAGTTATTGGCTTGAAAGTCATTGGCAAGAAGGAATAGATGAGATAAAAGCACAAGATATGCTCTTGAAGTTTCGCCAAAAGCAACCTAACTTCAAAGGCCCTAGCTTTGATACCATTAGCGGTTTTGCATCAAATGGCGCTATTATTCACTATCGATCATCAGCAAAGACGTCCAAAGTCATTAACAATAGCAGTCTTTATTTGCTAGATTCCGGTGGGCAATATCTAGAAGGCACCACCGATATTACCCGTGTTTTTCATTTAGGCACTCCAACTTCAGAGCACAAATACTATTACACATTAGTGCTTAAAGGGCATTTAGCTATTCAAAATGCAAGCTTCCCCAAGGGGACGCGTGGTGAGCAACTTGATACACTAGCGCGTCAACCACTATGGCAACAGCAATTAAATTATGGACATGGTACAGGCCATGGAGTTGGTAGCTTCTTATGTGTGCATGAAGGACCTCAACGCATCTCCCCAGCCTTTAGTAATCAACCACTTGAACCGGGCATGATTGTGAGCAATGAGCCAGGTGTCTATTTCCCCAATCAATTTGGCATTCGCATTGAGAATTTGTGTTTTGTTAAGCCGATGCGCGAACAAGCACATCATGATTTTGGTGATTTTTATTGTTTTGAAGATCTGACCCTTGTCCCTTATGCGCGTAACTTAATTGAAACATCACTTTTGACTAACGATGAGATTAAACAGGTCAACAGTTATCACTTGCGCGTTGAAAAAGAAATGCTACCAATGATCAGTGATGAGAACATCAAAGCATGGTTAATTGCACAGACTAAAGCATTATAGCTATAGCCTAGATAACTTTGCCATATTGGCAAGTAATACCTTCTTACCCCCTCCTGCTTGAAAATCAATGTGATAGCACAAGTTATCATTTTGCCCTTCGGTTTTCATGACAACACCTATACCAAATTTTGGATGAACAACACAATCACCAGGCTTAAACGCTGCAGTATTATTGGTATCTTGAATTTTCATAAACTCAAAAGGCGACATGCCAAAACTGGTTTTTTTCGTTTTTTGAGATTGTTTATTTTTCACTTGCTGGCGCACATGCTGTATATATTCATCGGGAATTTCATCCAAGAATCGCGATTTGACCTGATAGTTAATATCACCATATTGGTGGCGTACTTTACTAAAGCTCAAGGTTAGATGACGCATCGCACGCGTAATACCAACATAACAAAGTCGCCTTTCTTCGGCTAATTTCTCACGCACTTCAATCGAACGCGATGATGGAAATAAGCCATCTTCAAGACCTGTCATAAACACATAAGGAAACTCAAGCCCTTTTGCCGTATGCAGCGTCATCAGTTGTACAGCATCCATATTATCCTCGGCTTGCATCTCCCCTGATTCAAGGACGGCAAAACTCAAAAACTCAACCAGCAAATCCTCATCAGCAACATCTTCAACGGGTGGTATAAATTCATTGGCTGCGTTGACTAGCTCTTTTAAGTTTTCATGCTTTTGCTGGGCTTTCTCAGCTTTTGATTCCTGATACATCAGCATTAAACCACTGGCATCAAGCACGTGATGCATTAATTGCCCCAGGTTCAGCGCATCTTTCAAAGCAGACATATCTTCAATCAAATCAATAAATCGCTGCAGTGCTTGAGAGGCGCGACTATTAAATGCTTTTATCTTAATCATCTCAACAGCTGCATGCCATAATGATAAATCATGTGATCCGGCATATTCACGGATACTTTCTAAGGTTTTATTACCAATGCCACGCGTTGGTAGATTAATCACTCGCTCAAAAGCTAAGTTATCGGCACGCAAAGCAATCAAACGCATATAAGCTAATGCATCTTTGATCTCCGCTCGATCAAAAAAGCGTAAGCCCCCATAGATGCGATAAGACAACCCACGTTTGAGTAATGCCTCCTCAATCACACGCGATTGCGCATTAGAGCGATACAACACCGCAATATCAGCTAAGGCAATCGATTGATTATGATGTAAATCATCAATTTTATCGGCAATATAATCTGCCTCATCGCGCTCATTAAACGCCTCATAAAGCGCTATTGGCTCCCCCTTTTCAGCCTCTGACCACAGCATCTTGCCCATGCGTTTACTGTTATTAGCAATAATCGCATTAGCGGCATCTAGAATCATCTGTGTGGAGCGATAATTCTGCTCTAAGCGCACGACTTTCACGGGGGATAAATCCGCTAGATAATGTTCGATATTTTCAACTTTAGCACCACGCCAACCATAAATAGATTGATCATCATCACCTACTGCCATAAAAGTGTTATTTGTCGATTTTAAACACATCAGCCACTTATATTGCACACTATTAGTATCTTGGAACTCATCAATCAATACATATTGAAAGCGCTTTTGATAATAGTTGCGTAAAACCTCATTCTGTTTAAAAAGCTCATAGGCATATAGAAGTAAATCAGCAAAATCCAGCGCATTATCCGCCTTTAAGCGTGCTTCATAAGCTTGGTATATTTTAACTACTTCACTATCAAATTCAGCTGTAGGTAGATCAATCGCACGAATACCCTCATCTTTTTTGCTATTAATAAATCCTTGGAAATACTTAGGCGGACAATATTTCTCATCCAGATTTAAACTTTGGATGACTTTTTTGACCACTTGCAGCTGATCATCTTGATCAAGCACCTTAAAGCGTCGATTAAAACCAATTTCTTGCGCATGTTGACGCAATAATCTATGCGCTATGCCATGGAATGTACCAATCCACATCCCAACAGTTGAAAATCCCAGAAGCGTCTCAACCCTACCACGCATCTCACGAGCGGCTTTGTTCGTAAACGTCACCGCTAAAACATTTAAAGGTGAAATGTTTTTCTCCTGAAATAAATAAGCAATACGATGTGTTAATACGCGCGTTTTACCACTACCAGCCCCTGCTAAAATTAGTGCATTTTCATTAGCCAGAAGTACGGCTTCTTGCTGCGCTTTATTAAGTGTGTGAATCATATCAAGCATAACTGTCATAACATTACACACCGTGGTAGTGATGTTTTTCAACAATGATCGTACGTGGCTGATAGGCAATCGCCAAAATTAAGCAAATCAACCAAACAATCAATGTAAAACCAAACAATAGGTTAATAATAAAAATAATAATAGCATTAGGATTCTGCTTTTTAAAAGCAATATAGCTTGGTAGAAAATAAAGCATTAATAGTAATATGCCTAATAATACTAACATCGAGAATGGAAAAAAGAACAAAACAGCTACAACGACTGCAATAACAAATAGTAAATTAACTAAAATACGCATGAGTATACCTAAAGGTTAGTCTATTTTTATCTGGTAAAATCATAACAAATATCGCTCATGAAAACCAAAGCAATCGTATTTTTTGATTTAGAGTTATTACTCTATATTTTCTCCAGTCCTTGGTAATAGCCACAAGTTACCTGATCCTGATTTGTTAACTGCAAATAAGGATTACCATTTAGAATATTATCCAATAGCGCTTGCTCTTGCTTGGTTAATTCTTCAGTCAAATGAAAATAAGCTAAGCGTTGTAATCTTGAGCTTAATTGTAGTGGATTATGCCCATATTGACACAACAGCGCATGGTAATCTTCAGCCTGCTCAACATGCAACACATAGTTATCATTTATCTCAAAATTAATCTCGACAGAGGTAGTACGCCCAATGATATTGTGTTTGCTACTTAGCATATCCTGATAAGCACCAACAAACATAAACGCAAGATCATGAATCTCAGTACACGGCAGGTTAACATAGTCACCACCTTCTTTATCTTTGAAAACACCATCGGCATCACACGAGATATCAAATAACTGACAATCAATGCTTTGCTCTTCTGAGTAGTGCGTCACTGGCAAAAGAGGGAAATGCTGCCCAATCCCCCAGTGATCTGGTAAGGATTGAAACAACGAAAAATTAAGCCATAATTTTTGTGCATTTTGATCTCCCAAGTAACTAACACTTGAGCTTTCGACTAAATCCGCTAAATCCACTTCACCATTTAACCACCCAGCTTGTAAAGCCTCATCATAGCTTGTTTGTGTCACAATGTCATTTTCTGCTTTTTGATAAAGAGGTGAAACGATCAATACACTTGACATGGCAGTGACTGCCCTGCCTGATTCAGTAATAATTGTTGGATGAGGTAATTGGAAAAGATCAACAAAATAGCTAAATGTTCTGACAATTGTTTCAGCATAATACGGCAATTGAAAGCGTGGATTTTGCGTGTCTTCATAATCAATACCTAAACCTCCACCTAGATCAATTATTTTTAGATTTTCGCAGTCGTTTAGAAGATTGCCATACAAACAAACCATCATATTAATATGCTTTTCAACCTGACTTAATTGCTTAAGCTGTGAGCCAATATGTCCATGCAATAACACCACTTTATCACTAAGGTTAAGTGCTTTTAATTCAGTATTGACAAAATGAATATCTTTTAAGCTAAGTCCAAACTTAACACTATGCAAATCCTCATGAAATGGCTTTGTGCGATATCCTAGTTTAAAATAAATGGCTGATTCATAACTTAGAGATTCAATAACTTCTAGCTCATCGACATTCTCTAGCACCATAATGACAGTATAACCTAGCTTGGCAGCTAAGTTGGCAAGCGCATAAAATGCTTTATCTTTAAACCCATTGCAAATGATTTTATTTTCCTTTGCTGCAAGTGCTAATACACTTAACAACTCAGACTTACTGCCGACTTCAAAGTTAAAAGGTAAGTCATATTTATACGCGCATTCTTTCAAGGTCTCCATAACCACAGCATTAGGGTTCACTTTAATAGGATAAGCTAATTGATAATCTCCGTGATAACGGTAATTTTCCATTGCTTTGGCAAAGCTTTGGTAGAGATTTAACATCCTATCTTCAGTAATATGTTTAAAGTTTAGCACACAAGGTTTACTGCCACCTTTTTTTAAGACTTCCTCAATCACTACTGTCAACGGCATGGACTGAGTAAAACTTTGCCCATAATGAACGCACAGTTGATGATTTTCATCATAACTAAAGTAAGGTTGAAAGGTATTATGTGTATTAAATGAAAGTATATTGTTCATAGAACTTCTCCTTCTATGAAAGACATCTTTGGCAAGCCAAATAGGTCATATTAATAAGGGGCACATCGTGTGAGATTAGTCGCACAATGCATCGATTACGTACTGTGGCAATGCAAACGCACCAATATGTATCTTGGGCGTATAATAGCGCGTTTTAATACCACTGACGTCAAAACGTTTCGTTAAGCTTTCAAGTGTTTGTATTCGATACCTGGGTTCATCAGAAGCCCAACCAAATGCCATATCCCCACCAACATACGTAGGTACTGCTGCCTTATAAAAGGAATAATCTTTGTACAATTCTTCAAAACTGTATTTTGTATTTCGCAACTGCTCCAATTGAAAATACATCACGCCATTTTGCGTCACCATAATGCCTTTATCATTTAAGGCTTTCTTACACGCTGTATAAAATGGTTTTTGAAATAACACTACAGAACAACCCATAGGATCGGTGCTATCACAAATAATCAAGTCGTATTTCTGCGTTATTTCTTTTACAAACTTAGCACCATCATCAATTACTATATTCACGCGCTTATCATCAAATGCTCCTTGTGAATGCTTGGGAAAGTAATGCTGACACATCTCAATAACCGCTTGATCAATTTCCACTAGCGTTACTGACTCAACCGTTTTATGACGCAAAACTTCACGCAAAATACCACCATCACCTCCACCGATGATCAATACGCTGTTAATATCACCATGCGCAAACATGGGCACATGCACAAGCATCTCATGATAAATAAACTCATCAGCAGTCGTTGTCTGTACCACACCATCTAATGTCATCACACGTCCAAACGTGGGATTGTTAAAAATCATTAAATGCTGGTGTGATGTATTATGCTCAAACAATACATCTTGCACTTCTAGACTTTGTCCATAGCCTTTATGTAAGCTCTCTTGAAATATATGAGACATTACACCAAATCCTCATTGCCACGCTGCAACTCATCCACCAAAGTATTTTGTGGATTAAACGCTGATTTAAGCACCCTAACCGCCTCATGCGGTCTTGCATCACCACACATAAAAATATCAAATGCTGCAAAACCAAATTCAGGCCATGTATGCACACTAATATGGGATTCAGCTAAAACTGCAACACCTGAGATACCATCATTTGAGGTAAAGTGATGCAGATAAATGTGCAGTAAAGTCGCACCCGCTGCAGTCACTGCATCACGCATTGCTTGCTCCATCAAATCAAGTTCATTAATTTTACTGCAACCCCAAAAATCAGCAATCAAGTGATAGCCTGCAAAGCGCATGCCATCTTTGGTAATAAAATGATCTTTGGAAGGCGCATCTTGAACAATTTGATGCTTTGGCAAATTACCAACTACCAGATTTGGCAACTCAACAGACTTAGTTGTCTCTATAATCATGAGATTTCTCCTAATTTTCTTGTAAAGCGCACGCTAAGTAATCAACCTATGTGCGCCTTATTCACTAAAGGCCATGGAAACTCCCGTTTTGTGCCAATTAAACAATGCCTGATCCTCATCAGGCGTGTTTGATTTCAAGCGCTTATCATAGCTGAAGTTTAGCACTTAAAATCAAGACTGCTAAAAATTTTGCATAAAGTAGCAGCAAGTTATTTCGCTGTAAATAATTTTTTCTACTAAAAAATAAAAATATTATTTAACACCTATCACAAACCGTTTTATTAGATTTGCTGTACTTTTTATATAACCAATAAATCACCATTGGTAACAGTACTGCCGGTACGCCAAAGTAAAAGGCAGGTCTTAACGCTTCATTAAAAAATAACAACCCCAAGCAGGCAACTTGTAGCCAGATTCCCAAAAGTGGCACCAATGGATAAAAAGGGGTGCGAAATTTACCCTTTAATTCAACTTTATACTTCTTGCAGTGCTTTCTAAAATTATATTGTGACCAACAAATTGAAATCCAACATACCGCACCAGTAAACCCTGAAATACTTAAAAGATAAGAAAAGGCGGTACTTGACGAGAAAAAGTATGACAAAATCAAAAATATCCAAATGCAAATCAGTGTGAATATTGCCGCTGGCATTGGCACTTGATGACGGTTTAATCTTGAGAAAATTTTTGGCGCCATCTTTTGGTTTGATAAACCATATAACGCACGCACCGTTGCGTACATTCCACTATTAGCACAAGAAAAGGCAGCGGTTAAAATCACAAAAGTAAACACGCCAGCAACCCAGTGAAAACCATATTTCTGTAGCGCTAACACAAAAACAGACGTATCACTTCCCATTTTATTCCATGGAAATATAAGTACTAATAACAGTACTGGGATGAGATAAAGCAGTACGATACGAATCGCAATATTGCGTGAAGCGCGTGGGATAGCAACATCAGTATCCGTGGATTCAGCAGCTGCTAAACAGACAATTTCAGACCCTTGGAAATTAACAAGAAGCATTACCATTAGACTAATAACAACGAGTTTACCATGTGGGAAAAAGCCACCATCACTCAGTAAATACTCAGTACCGATCATTGGCATTTTACCACCACTTTTATATAGCCCAAAAAAGATAAAAGTTGCCAATACGCTAAACATGACAATAGCGACGATTTTAACGATAGATAACCAAAACTCCATCTCACCAAAAATGCGTACTTTAGATAAATTAATGATCGTAATCATAAACCCAAATAGCATCGCCCAAGTAAACGCCGGTACAGTGGGGATAATATAATGCATAATAATACCAGCAGCCGTACATTCAGCTGGGATATAGGCAATCCAATTAAGCCAGTACGACCAGCCCGTACCACATGCCCATGTTGGTGAAATATAATCACTGGCATATTGAATAAACGAGCTTGAACTTGGCATTGCCACCGTTAACTCACATAGACAAAGCATGACTAAAAACACAATTAAGCCACCTAAGGCGTACGATATTAAAACCGCTGGCCCTCCTTGGGTAATAATGTACCCTGTTCCAAGGAAAAAGGCTGATCCGATAATACCACCTAAAGAGATCAATTCCAAGTGGCGTAGTTTAAGGTCTTTTCTTAGTGTTTTTACTTCCGTCATTGTGATCATGCCTTAAGTTAGAGAGCGACAGAAAGTTCGAATATTAGAGCCAATTTTTTGACAGGTCAATTAAAAAATTAAGGACAAAAAATATTTTTTTATCAATATTTTTTCTAACCTTTTCAATAGCGCTATTTTATCTGAGTTGTTGGCGCATCTTATCAATAACTTCACGATAATTTTGCGCATTAAAGATAGCTGATCCAGCGACAAATGCTTGCGCACCACAACATGCAATTTTAGCAATATTATCGACTTTTACCCCACCGTCAACTTCAAGCAAAATATTATTTTTATATTCTTTAATCCATTTTGCCACCATACTGATTTTAGCATACATCGCATCGATAAAACTTTGCCCTCCAAAACCCGGATTTACCGTCATAATCAACAATCTATCAATTTTTTCGATTACATGTTCACAGAGACTTACAGGCGTTGCTGGATTTAAAGCAAGCCCTGCTTCAATACCAAAGGACTTGATTAAACCAAGACTTCTATCGATATGTTTAGACGCCTCAGGATGAAAAACAATACTTGTTGCTCCTGCCTTGGCAAAGCTTTCAATCATTTCATCAACAGGCTCGACCATTAGATGCACATCCATACCAGCGTTTATACCATCATCACGCAATGCCTTTAATACCATTGAACCAAAGGTTAAGTTGGGGACATAATGATTATCCATCACATCAAAATGAATATTGTCTGCCCCCGCATTTAATACGTTTTTAACTTCATCACCTAAGTGTGCAAGATTCGCTGACAAAATAGATGGATTGATTTGAAAATGCATCTGCTGGTGCTCCTTATAACAACTCTATGATAGATAAGATTGTACCTTAAAGCATCGCAAAAGGCTTACGCTTTATTTGATTCAATTCTAACTTAAAAATGATTTAAAGACGGTATAGCATGTTTTGTATTTCATGCTACAATAGCGCGCTTGTGAACCAAGCTTTTATCCATTATGAATTTCTTGAATTGTTTACGCCGTTATTTTGAGTTTACTAAATATAACACATCACTACGCACTGAGCTTATTGCCGGTGTCACTACCTTCTTGGCAATGCTTTACATTATTGTTGTTAACGCCAAGATTCTCTCACAAGCAGGTATGCCTGAGAATGCTCTGGTAACCAGTACGGTAATTATCTCGGCTTTTGCTTCTATTGCCATGGGTATTTATGCGAGAAATCCTTACGCACTTGCCCCTGCTATGGGTATGAATGTATTTTTCACCTATACCATTGTCAAAGCTTGGGGAATCCCTTGGCAAGTGGCATTAGGTGCTGTGTTTTGGTCAGGAGTTATATTTGCTCTTTTGGCACTTTTTAATATTCGCACCAAGATTCTTGCTGGTATTCCTGATGGTGTTAAGCACGGTATTGGTGCAGGCATTGGAATTTTTATTGCTTTAGTAGGGTTTTATAACGCAGGGTTTATCCACCAAGCACCCTCAGGTTTATTGGCAATAGCACCTTTAACCGCTGAAACCTTAATCTTCCTAATCTGTTTTTTTGCACTTATTATCTTCTTAGCATGTCGCTTTAAAGCCGCCATACTGCTGATGATTATTTTAGGCTGCATTATCTCATTTCCTATAGGGCGTTTCTTTGGTGATCACATTATCATGCACACGCCTGATCACATTTTCTCATTGCCTGACTTTTCCCTATTTTTATCAATTGATTGGTTAGGCAGCTTTAAAATTGCCATTGTTCCTGCAGTGTTTACCTTTTTGTTTATTAATATTTTTGACAGTACAGGAACATTAATTGGCTTAGCGCAATCCTCTAATTGGTTTGATAAAGACGGTCAACCAATTCGTATTAAAAAATCTCTTATTGTTGACTCCTTTGCCGCAGCGTCCTCTGGTCTTTTGGGTAGCTCACCAACCTCTATTTACGTAGAATCAATTACTGGTATTTCTGTTGGTGGACGTACTGGGTTAGTGGCTGTTGTCGTTGGCTTATTGTTTTTACCTTTTTTGTTTTTAGCACCTTTAGTCATGATGGTGCCAATTTTTGTTGTCGCTCCAGCACTAGTTATTGTCGGCAGCTTCATGCTGTGTTCAGTTAAACAAATTCAATGGGATGATTTAACCCAAGCGATTCCTGCTTTTATGACGATTATCCTAATGCCACTGACATTATCAATATCAGAAGGCATTGTTTGGGGTATGGTTAGTTGGTTTGTGATTGTGCTGATTCAAGATCGTAAACAGTTAACACCAATGCCGGTGATTATTACCTTTTGTTGCTTTTTAATTATGCTTGACTCGCTAAAAGTGATCTAAGTTAGGTGTTCGTTTCATCAAGGCTTAACACACCAAGTGCTGCATCATATTCAATAATTTCAGCATAACGCGCCCAACCAATAAAGGTATTAAATACGCGTACTGCCTCATCATCACTTAAATAATCCTCAAGCTCTGATAAAAAACGTGACTCAGGTGCTTTTTTATTAGGACGCTCTTTTAATACTTTGACCACATGGCGTGCTAATGGAATGTGTTGGACTAATAATTTAGAGAATATAACTTTGCGCTCTTCAATATCTGCATTCATAAATTGTTTACCTAAAGCCGTCATCGTAATATCTCCATCGGAAACACTGGCCAAATGGAGTACGGACAAAGTCTCAATAATCGGGAATAGATCATCGATATCCAAACGCACGTGATCTGCCAAATCTGGTAAATCAATTGACCCTTTGGCTTGTAAGTCATCCATTTCCGTTAATAGCCCTGTTAATTCAGATACTTCAGCATCCGGCAAGCGATAACCAATGTTCAGCGCCTTGCGTTTATTCATTCGCTCTGTTAACTCTCGTGTTTCTGCCGTTGTCATCATCCGATAAACTTCGTCAATCAGATCCTCTACGGCTTCATCATTTGAGTTACGAGGATGTGCTAAGTCAACCTTCAACTCACCACGAATAAAGCCTGGATTGCTACCAAATATAATGATTCTATCCGCTGTTAAGACCGCTTCTTCAATATTATGTGTGACATATAAAATGCCTTTCATCGCATCATTCTTTTCCCAAAGCTCTAATAAATCTTCACGTAAATTTTCAGCGGTTAACACGTCAAGAGCTGAAAACGGCTCATCCATTAGTAAAAGATCGGGTTGTAATACTAAAGCACGTGCAAAACCAACACGTTGCCGCATCCCACCTGAGAGCTCTTTTGGATATGCATTCTCAAACCCATCTAAACCAATCATATCAATTGCTTTTAGCGCTCTTTCTTTGCGCTCTTTAGCATCGATATTTCTTGCTTCCAATCCAAGCTCTACATTTTGTAAAACAGTAAGCCACGGCATTAATGCAAAGCTTTGAAAAACCATCGAGATATCTGGCACAGGCCCTGAGACTTTTTTCTCACGATAAATTACCTCACCAGTTGTCGGTGCCGTTAATCCTGCAATAATTCTAAGAAGTGTTGATTTACCGGAGCCTGATTTACCTAAGAGCGCGACAATTTCCCCTTCTTTCATTGAAAAATCGACATGATCTAATACTACCAAGTCTTGACGATCTGGCTTTTTAAATGCTTTAGAGACTTTGTCTACATTGAGAATTGTTTGATTTGTGGTTGGTTTTATCTTACTGATTACTTCAGTTGTCATCTTGCTTGTCCACCATTTTTAATTTTTTTAAAACTTTTAAAAGTTTTATTCTTACATATTCATACTAAAGCGCTTCTCAGCATAGTTATACAATCGACGCCAAAATAGCTTGTTAGTCAGCACCACTAAGATACACATCACTACCACGCCAAGCGCAATATTTGCGGTATGATCACCTGATGCATTGTATTGCTCAGAGATATAAGCACCAATGCCTGACGCCATAATTACTGAGTCTTTACCCCAGTTAATATACTCGCAGACAATGCTGGCATTCCATGCGCCACCTGCTGCGGTAATTGCACCTGTCACATAAAACGGCATGACTGCTGGAAATAAGAATTTAAACCATTTCACTATACCTTTTAACTGCATATTTTTAGCAGCCATTTTTAACTCATAAGGAATAGCAGAAGCACCAGCAATTACATTAAACAAGATATACCACTGTGTACCTAATGCCATAAGTAAAATACACCAGATATTAAAGTTTAAATTAAACGCAATTACCACTGTTCCAAATAACCCATATAGCACATTCACTGGGAAGGCAGCAAAAATTTGCGCATAGGGTTGGACCTTTTCAGCAACTTTTGGCCTTAAACCAATCCAAATACCAATAGGAACCCATATGATTGAAGCAAGGATAATTAAAACAAACACACGTAATGCGGTTAATGCACCATAACCAAAAACTTTAGCAGTCTCAGCAAATGTGATCGTATCCTCTTTATTACCATAAATAAACTGCCAAGCTAAATACAAAAATAAAGCAATACTTAAAGCAACACACAACTGCCAAACAGCTGCCTGTAAACGCGAATTTTCACGCTCATCTTTTTGATGCTCTGTTTGATTATAATTTTTGCTTAGGTCTTTTTTAAGATATGAAATGTTTACCAAACGATTAGCTTGTACTGCCATAAAATGGCTGAAACTTTGTAAAATTGTGGAGCGTTGTAACAAAGTTAAAAACCATGAGTTTGAACCGGTTTCTTGCTGCATTTCGCTGATAACAAACTTTTCAGACCACTTCACAATTGGTCGAAAAATAATCTGATCATATAGCACAATTACAATAAGCATAACAACAATTGCGGCAATCACAGCTGTAAAGTTTTTATCATTGTTAGCCTGATCAATAAACGTACCTATGCCCGGCAAATTAATTGCTGCAGAGGTGCTTGCTGAAAAGTTAACAACAATACTTTCTGAGGCAACAATCATAAACCAACTGGCTGACATCGACATCATCGTATTCCAAATAAGACCTGGCATAGAAAATGGCACCTCGAGTTTCCAAAACCTCTGCCAGCCAGACAACTGATACATGTCAGCTGCCTCACGCAACTCTTTAGGAATAGTCTTAAGCGATTGATAAAAACTTAACATCATATTCCAAGCTTGTGCCGTAAAAAGTCCAAAAATCACCGCTAACTGCGCACCCCATAAAGAATACGGAAATATCGCTAAAAATCCAGTAATGGTAATGGCTAAAAAACCCAAAATTGGAATCGATTGTAAAATATCAATAATAGGTATAATGACACTCTCAGCACGTTTACTCTTAGCTGCCCAAGCACCTATAACAAAACTAAAGACAAATGAACAAAAAAGAGCAATAAACATCCTCACCGTAGTATCAGCTGCATATCTTGGTAAATTCCACAAGTCCATTGAAATATGTTCATATTTTGTCACGCTATTGAGATTACTATAGTCAATACTGCCACCTAAAGAACTGCATACCCAGGCAACAATAAACACCATTGAAAGCACAAAAAATAAAGAAAAAAGATCCCACTTGCTTGGCAGAAGCCGCGTAGCAGGAGTATTGTAGAGTGATTTTTTCATTGTTATCGGCCTAGCCTTCCATCATGGCATGAGATTCTACCTGAAGCGCCTAATAAAGGAAACAGTAGGATATTTGGTTTTTCAATATCTCAGGATAATAAAGGACTTAATCTACCTGTTGTTTTAGAAACTGTTGAGTTAGAGTTTCATCAAATAGTTTTTTATCAACTTTAAGATATGCCGCACCCTCATCTACGCACACCATGGCCTCTTCAACACCCGGTAAATTAAGAAGTTTTTGCTGCAATGCTTTAGCATCTATAGGATGATTTCTGCTAATGCTATATAGCTTAGAGCTTAATTGTTTTGGCTTTTGCATCGTTGCCGCAATTACAATCCAAAGCAAACCTAAAAGACCATTCAAAATAAAAATACCTTGCATACCAAAGTGATGCAATACGAGACCTCCTAACACACCACCACAAAAGATTCCAAAAAACTGTGCACTGGAGTACACACCCATTGCCGTACCCTTACTACTAATTGGTGCTATTTTTGAAATAAGTGATGGTAAGGCTGCTTCAAGCAAGGTAAAGCTTGCAAAATACAAGACCAATATCAAGCTCATTATAATTACATGGTGATCAAACTCATACAGTAAAAACTGCATTACGGTTAGGATGATGATCGCACCAACAAAAATCGGTTTCATCAAATTTTTCGTTTCAGCAATAATAATAAATGGCACCATAAGAAAAAATGAAACAAACAGAACCGGTAGATAAATAATCCACTGCTTATCAATACTAATACCAATGTAATCAATTAAGATAACTGGAATAGCTAAAAATAATGCTGTTAACATCGCGTGCAAGCTAAAAATACCATAATTTAAACGTAATAATTCAGGCTTTAGCAATACACTTTTAATTTGACTTGGCGTGGTTTCAGATCCCCTATGGAAAATTATTTTTGTCGGGGTTGGCACACCACAGATAAGAATAATAATGCCAATAATACCTAATATCGCCGTCAGCCAAAAGATGCCGGATAAGCCGATCCATGTATTTAGGATTGGACTTAGCACCATTGCACCAATAAATGATAAACCAATTGTCAAGCCAATAACTGACATCGCTTTCATGCGATTTTCTTCCTTGGTTGTATCAGCAACTAATGCCGTAAGGGTACTACCAATAGCGCCAGCCCCTTGCAATGCCCGACCAATGATAATGCCATAAATCGTATGTGACATAGCAGCAACAATACTACCAATAATAAATATCACAAGACCAAACAATATCACGGGTTTTCGTCCATATTTATCGGATAACATGCCCAAAACAATCTGTAATAATGCTTGCGTTAATCCATAAATACCCAACGCCACGCCGATTAATGTTGGTGTCGCATCAATAATCTTATCAGCATAAAGACTAAAAATAGGCAAAATAATAAAAAGACCCAGCATTCTGAAAGCATAAATACTGGCAATACTTAAAGTTGATTTCTTTTCTGATTTTAATAACATAATTAAACCTAAATATTAACGGATATTCCTAAATCTCCAAAAAGTGCGTAAAGCAACTTATAGACAATAAAGCTCATCACGATACAACATGGTAAAGTCAAAAGCCAAGCCGTTGCCATCGTACGCACCATACGCCAATTAACGCCACCACTTTCAGGATAGCCTGCACCCATAATTGATCCTGAAGCTGCTTGTGTGGTACTAACTGGCAAGCCTAAATGTGAAGCACCAAGAATAAGTAAGCCTGAGCTCATCTCAGCAGCAAAACCATTCGCTGGACCAATTTTAGCAACACGTGTTGTCAATGTCTTAATAATACGCATACCACCTGATAAAGTTCCTAGCGCCATGGTTAGTGCACACAAACAAATAACCCAAACAGGGATATGTGAAACCGTTGATACCATACCAAAGCTAAATAATGCCAAAGTAATAATAGACATGGTTTTTTGTGCATCATTTGAGCCATGACTTAATGCCAAAAGACTACTTGAAATCACCTGCATTTCACGAATACGCGCATTTGATTTACGTGGTGTTTTACGTTTACTTAGAATTCTAAATAAAATGACAACCAGGATAAGTGCTAAAAAAAATGCCAAGATGGGGGATAGTACCATAGGGATAATGATTTTGCCAACCAAAATACCATAATGAATCGTGTGCACATTGCTTGCGGCAATTGCAGCACCAACCAGAGACCCAATAAGCGCATGCGATGAACTTGATGGAATACCAAAATACCAAGTAAATAAATTCCAGCTAATCGCAGCAAACAATGCAGCAATTAAAACCAAATGGGTCACTACATTTGCATCAACCAAGCCTTTACTAATCGTCGTTGCTACTGCTGTGCCGATAAAAGCACCAACAAAGTTAAAAATAGCTGCAACGATAATCGCTTGATATGGAGATAATGACTTTGATGCAATCGGTGTTGCCACAACATTGGCAACATCATGAAAACCATTAATAAACTCAAAAAAAAGTGCAATGATGATAATACTAACAAGAACTATCATCATAGTTAGATTTCCTTGACGTAGATACGCATCACAGAATCACATAAGGTGGCACTGGTATCAACTGCTGACTCTACAGCTTTGAATACTTCCTTTAACTTAATCGTTGTTAATGTGTCGTAATCAGCCTTTTTAATCTGATCAATCGCATCACCCAAATCCTCAACCACATTCTCATCAAGCTCTGTTGCGCGTTGTGAAGCAAGTTTAAGTTTTTCGCCATCTTTGTTTTTAAACGCAACGAGTAAATCACACAGCGATTTTGTAATCTCTTGCAAAGTTACAACACTGCGAATCAGGCAATCATCAACCTTACTATCAATCGCATAGATTTGCATTTTTTTATTGATCTTAATAATACGTTTAGTTAATTTCAGCATAATCCCTGATAAATGAAATATATCACCACGATCAATTGGTGTGATGAATTGCTCATTCAACTCAACAATGATTTTTTTATTGATATCTACTGCATTTTGGCGTTGCTGACGCAACTTAGTCATCAATTCAGTCGCTTTATAAGCATTTTCTTCATTAACAATATCTACTAAAAGTGATGCTGAGAAATGCACATTTTGCGCTGCCTCAACAAATAAATCAAAAAAAACCTCCCCGCGTGACGGAATCAAAGACTTGATAATTTTTCGCAACATAAGCGCATTTTTCTTAAAACCTTTTAGGTATCGCCATAATAATCGCATTGACGTAAAATACAACCTTAAACTCTATTTTTTACAACATCTTCTATACGCATTGACTACATAAAAGCGCATTAAAGTAACCTTAATACACATTAAAAAATAATAGCTTATAAAGAAAGTCATTCATAATCGTTAGTCACAAGTATCATTTCAACAAATCTATCAACGCAGTCTCAATATGTGGATAGTCGAAAATAAAGCCAGCATCTTGTAATCTCATTGGTTTAATATTATGTGATGATAGTAATAGCTCTTTTCCCATTTGTCCAAATATCAACCTTACCAACCATTGTGGCAAAACTAAGAAACATGGTTTATTAAGCACTTTCGCCATGGTTTTAATAAATACTTTCTGACTACAAGCGTTGTCTGACGTCATGTTGATTTCAATATTTATGCACTGTTGCTCAAGGATAAAAACCATCGCGCGGCACAGATCATCAATGTGCACCCATGACATTATTTGCTGACCATTGCCAATGGTTGCCGCTAAGCCTACTTTGGCAGTTGGTAGAAGTTTACTTAACATACCACCCTTACCAAGGACTACACCAAAGCGTACAATTGTCTTACGACGTAATCGCGAGCGATTTACCACAGCTTCCCATTGATTGACAATGTATTGGCAAAAGCCACTATTTGCTTTCGTTCTTTGTATAATTTCTGTTTCATTTTGCTCTTTCAAGGAGAATGGATAATAGCCAATGGCACTTGCATTGATTAACCACACATCATGATCGGCAATGTGTTTAATTAAACGCTCAGTCGGCTCAATGCGACTGCTTAAGATTTTCTCTTTTATTGATTTACACCAACGCTTTTCCCCAATACCAAATCCACATAAATTAATGACCACATCAAACTGTATAATCTTCGCTGTAGTAACTTCCTGCCAAATAATGCATTCATCAAAGCCATCGATTATTTGCATCGTACGACTTAATAATGACACCGAGTAACCTTGCTTTTTAAGATGTTGGACAAGATGTCGACCAATAAATCCAGATCCACCAGCTATCAATACCTTAACCATAATAATACGCTCCTTGCTGATTGTTTGGATTGCAGAAAAAGTCTTACATAAACATAAAGTTAAACGACACACCCGCTTGCCAGCCTTGCTTCATTTGAATCCCATTTAAATTTTGATAAATCGGATAAGCAAACTGTAATAGTAAACTTTGATTTGACAAGATACCTGCACCTTTAATTTTTGCTTCAGCAATTAGGTTAATGACTTTAGCACCTGTGTTTTGCGGGTTATAACTAATTCCCCAATTGGTATTGGTATCTTCTGCGACACCCGATGTTTTTGTCGTTAATACCCCTTGAACTTTAGATCCTAATGATAAATAGGACCATACGTTATAGTCAGCACCTAATGTCAGCTGATAAACGTCACCTAGCGCATAATCGCGATAGTTTTTATAAAGTCGCTGTAACGTTTTCAACTCACTTTGCAAAAACCATTTGTGCCAATGGTAACCATAGATAATTCCAATAATAGGATCAAAGGTGCCAGAACCCATCTGCATATTATAGCCATATAATGTCGTACTCATCATCGGCATGACACCCTGATAATTAATGCGCCCAGTTGGCACACTGACACCTCCCTTAAGTTTTAATGATTGATGTTGTGTCTGTAAAAATTTATAGGAAATAAGCAACTGAGTATCGCCAAACCCCTCTGAGCGCATGGTCGAGGCGATGGATTTACCCATCATGTTCATTGTCATATCCATGGTTTTGATATTATATGAACCCATGATCATAAAATCCCAGTTTCGTGTCATATACATTGCCATAAACATCAACATCGACATGTCCATTTTTGTCGGGACCATCATATCATCCGCCGGAGCCGCTACACTACTTGTGCCACTTTGCAAACCATCCATAGTCATATACATCGGCATTAGGTTAAACATCCACATATTCATACCATGTGATGGCATGTCATGCATATGCATCTTATGTCCTACATGATAGTGCTCACTGCTATTTTGTGTCATCGTAGTTGCGTTAGCGACACCACTGATTAAGCTCGATAACGCTAACGTAGACACCAAGATTTTATTTTTTTGAAACATCATAATATAATCACTCCCCCGTTAAATTATTTTTACTCACTTATTGTTAAACGGCATTTATATCCAGTAAACTTGCGCATATTCATCACCCCTGTATCCAGCATAATGTATTGCCCCTTGATACCTAACAATGTACCTTCAACCAATAGGTTTTTATCAAGATTGTGTGAACTGACTTTTTGCGGATAAGACAATACAGGATAGTGAATTTCAATTGTTTGACTGTTGATTAGTTCAATCGCTTGCGTGCCATATTTTGCCTTAAGCGATGCAATAAAATCACCTTCCTCCAAAAGTATCTTATTTTTTATTCTCAATAGGTCAATAGCATCAGGCTGCTCTTTTAGCATTGCCTGCCAATTGGTTTTATCCGCCAAGTGTTTGGCAAGTCTAACTTCAATAAGTCCTGATAATAAGCGCTCACTCACCTTAATGATTGGCAAGGCCTGCACAGCGCCTTGGTCAATCCAACGCGATGGTGTATTTTTCTCGCGCGTGATACCAACCTTTGCTTTAGCAGTATTTGCCAAATAAATAAAATGCGGCTTTATACAGTGCCCACTTCCCCAATTACTATCACGACATGTCCCCGCATGAAAGTGACACAACTCCGGTTTAACAATACAAGTGTCACACTCAGGTAAGCTACGCATACAAGGAAAACAATAGCCCTGACTAAAGCTTTTTTTGGTTAAACGCCCACAGGCAACACAATTTATCTCATTTAAAAACTCAAGCTTAATCACTTTGCCCAACAAGTCATTCATATTGATATCATGCAGTTGATAACAAGCATTATTGTCATGATCTAGTGAGGTTTTCATTTTTCGCAAATGCAAAGTATATTCAGTCATTCAGTACTCTTTTTGTTTTTTATCTTTTTGTTTTTTATCTTTTTGTTTTTTACATTTCATTCAAGCAACTTATCCATCCGTTGGCTGAGCATCGTCGAAGCCATTGCAAAGCACAAAAGGCATACACCCTTCGACTTCGCTCAGGGTACGGAGGCTTACCCATCACTTGCACTATCCAACGTTGGCTGAGCGTTAGTCAAAGCCACTGCAAACCACAAAAGACATACCTCCTTCGACTTCGCTCAGGGTACGGTGGCTGTCTTATTTAAACTTCTTGCTTTTTAAATTCCGCAAGCGTTTTTTCAACATGTGCTTTGACGGTTTGCCAAGTAACCGGACCTAACTCATTTGCATAAGCGGCTGGATCTTGAAGCCCCAGGTTCAAAAAAGCTTCAATGCGCCCAATCGATGAAGCAGATTGATAATCGCTATAAATCTTATGCTCATGCTTAATTGGAATATATGAGGTGAATGTCATCGCGTACACTTCTTCATAATTCAGTCCAAGTAATGCACAAGCACGAATGCCATCGCGTAGTACATCTGTCTTACTGCTATTGATATAGGGCAAATAATACGTTACTTTCTCAGCATCCCAGTTACCTGCGATAAATGCGTCATAATCTTTATCACGGAATAATTGTCGACAGTCAGGGTAAGTTGCATGATCACCTCCATGGACACCCATAGCAATAATAACATCAGTGTTTTGTGCCTCAGCAATCGATAACGCTGCTGCTTGAATGATTGAGCTAAAGATCTTATTGCGATTTGGCACAACTGTTAGACGCATATTACTCTCGTGATAATGCCCGGTTGGCACATCTTCGCCACCACTGATCAGTGTTGAGTGTAATAATTCAGATAAACCATCTATGGTGATGATATGATTTTTGACCTTACAGCCTTGCTGCTTTAAGTAATCGATGAGACTTGATGCCTTATCTAACTCTACTTTGTGCTTTTGACCATAGTCAAATGAAATCGTTGTCACCTCATAACCATCAGCAAGCAGTCGCAACATCAATGAAGACGAATCCATACCACCTGAAAGGGACAGTACCGCATATTTGTTTTTTGTGTTATTTGTTTTATCTGTCTTATCACGCATTCTATTCTCCAAACCACTTCTCTAACTGAAACGCAAAAGTTTATAAAACCATCTGCAAATGGTATAGTAATCAAAAATTCAAAGTATCATACCATAATGATTTATCGAGTTGAAAAATATCTTGATGGCTTTTCCACTTGCTTTCGCCAATGGAATGCTGAACACTCACACTGTCGCTTTTTACATGGTTATGCGATTTCTTTTCGCTTACATTTTGCTGCTCAATCACTAGATCAGCATAACTGGGTCTGGGATTTTGGCTGGCTTAAAGACAAAAATCACACCATTGACGACATGACGGCTAAAGAATGGTTCCACTATATGTTTGATCATACGGTTGTACTTTCTGAGAAAGACCCTGCTCTTGAGACGTTTAAGGCACTAGAGCAACAAGGCTTATTGCAATTACGAACCTTGCCATACTTTAGTTGTGAGGGTATTGCTGAATTTGTTTTAAACACCTTAAACCCTTTAGTGCAAAAACATAGTAACAATCGCGTAACGTTATTTCGTGTTGATGTCATGGAGAATAGCAAAAATCTCGGTGCTGTTGAGATCGATTATGCGTATTAATGACTATCATAAAATACTGCCAATTATTGAACTTTATCCTTGTTTGCAGGGCGAGGGATCACGCCGTGGACACCCCTCGTTTGCGATTCGCACCACTGGCTGCACACATCGCTGTCATTTTGGTATAAATGGAGGTTGGTGTGATACCTGGTACTCGAGTATCCATGCAGATAAAGGCAAGTTCTGTTTTAACGATATTATCGATATGGTCAAAGCATATCCTGATTTAAAAGAAATTATGCTCACAGGAGGTGCACCAACAATGCACCCCACACTTCTTAATGAGATTATGCATTTAGCACATGAGTATAAGCTATTTGTAACACTAGAAACTGAAGGTTCTCATTTTATAAAAACCGATTATCCGATTGATCTTTTAAGCTTATCGCCAAAGTTTACTAATAGTATTCCAAAACTAGGGATAAAAACACCTAAAGGCACTGTTGTTGATCAAAAGTTTATTGATCAACATAATAAATATCGACTAAATATCACCGTCATACGTCAAATGATTGATTATCACCATGACTATCAATTAAAGCCTGTTTGCGATGGCAGTGATGAGAATCTAGCAGAAATAGAGTCTTTGATTAATGTGCTTAATATCCCCAAAAACAAAGTTTATTTGATGCCAGCAGGCAGCACGCGCCAAGAAATGATTGCGGCTTATTCCAAGATTATTGATCTGGCACTTATGCACGGTTTTAATTTCACAGGACGCGATCATATTATTGCTTTTGATGACAAAATTGGTGTTTAATTACTTATCACCCGTTGAGCTTTAGCTTAACGACCTTTCCCACAAGGGGAGAGGTATTAGCTAATGGAGTTTATTATAGATGATTCAGCATTTGTTGGTGACGTTGATAAATCGCATCACTTGGCGCTTTGCTTAAAATACTACCTAAATAGATAGCAATACACGCAAAGATAAAACCAGGTAGTAATTCATATAATTCAAAAATACCACCTAATGTCTTTAAATGAGGCCAAATAATTACGGTTAATGCACCGACTACTATTCCATAAAAAGCACCGGTTAAGTTCATGCGTTTCCAAAAAAGTGATAACACAATAATCGGACCAAACGATGCACCCAGTCCCGCCCAGGCATAGCCGACAAGATTTAAAATCGAGCTTTTAGGATCAAGTGCTAACAACACAGCAATAATAGCGATCACGGTTACAATTATGCGACTAATAATGAGCATTTCATTCGCTTTGGCATTTGGGCGAACAAATTTGTGATAAAAATCTTCAACTACGGCACTAGAAGACGCTAGAAGCTGTGCTGAAGCAGTACTCATCGTTGCTGATAAAACTGCCGCTAATAACACCCCTGCTACCCACGGATTAAATAGCGTTTCAGCTAAAACAATAAAAACAGTCTCCGGATTCTTAAGCGTATGTGACGCGTAATACGCAATACCAAAGAGTCCAGTAAACACTGCACCAAGCAGAGCAATACACATCCATGTCATGCAGATAAACTGCGCCTGAGGAATGGTTTTCGCACTCTTGGTCGCCATAAAACGTACTAAAATATGGGGTTGCCCGAAATAACCTAACCCCCAAG
This sequence comes from Cysteiniphilum halobium, assembly GCF_003574425.1. Lineage (GTDB taxonomy): Bacteria > Pseudomonadota > Gammaproteobacteria > Francisellales > Francisellaceae > Caedibacter > Caedibacter halobius. The sequence continues at coordinate 93,524 of NZ_QLIU01000023.1, forward strand.
CAAATAGGGATAATACACCGATAATACTTGTTCCTTTAAAGGCATTTAAATATACCGGCGACTGTTTGGAGACGGTATGTAGCGCCTCAGAGAGACTGCCAATATGCACCCATACGGTAACAGGTACAATAATCAAGGCAATAAACATCAAAGTCCCCTGAAAAAAATCGATCCACGAAATTGCTAAAAAGCCACCAACACAGGTATAAACTAAAATGATCAATGCCGTAATATATAATCCCGTGGTGTAATCGATCTTAAAGGTTGAACCAAATAACAATCCCCCAGCAACAAATGCTGATGCGGTATAAAAAGTAAAAAAGATCAAAATCACTAACGCACTAAGTAAGCGAAGCATACCACTTTTTTCCATAAAGCGATTTTCAAAATACGATGGAATCGTAATTGAGTCATTGGCAACTTCAGTATAAACACGTAAGCGCTTAGCAACAAACTGCCAGTTTAAATAAGCACCCAGTGATAAACCAAGCGGCAACCAGATCTGGTTTAAACCATTGAGCATCACCGCTCCTGGCAAAGCAAGCAAAAGCCATGAACTCATATCTGAAGCGCCTGCCCCAAGCGCCGCAATTGGCCCACTTAATGAACGCCCACCTAACATATAGTCATGTAGGTTTTTTGTGTAAAAATACGAGCAAATACCTAAACCCAAAATAATGCCGATATACAGCACAAACACAACAACTAAAATTGTCATCCCCTACTCCCTTTCATTAAAATGATTTAAATATATAACACACGCAAAATGATCTACGATAGGTAAGCACTTATCACCTAAGGTTTATTTTTAATGTAATTTACCAACGACAAAGCAATAATTACGACTAACGGAACAAATACAACTGCCCATGAACCAAAAGACCCCATAAATACCTCCCAAAAATTAAAACCACTCACGCCATAAACCGTATTTTAATACATTTATTTACATTTATGGCATTTTTTTACACAACCCCGGGTCAGAATACCCAAAAGCTTTATAAAATGCAAATGATAAAGCAAGCTTTCTCTAATAAAATTAACTAAAAGAATATTCTCTGTACACGAAGAAAAATTTGCAAACTGCTGCTTGAAGCGCTATTTTTTCTTGATTTGCACACCATGAAAAAGCACCTCAAACAGCTGACAAATAGTTTAAAGGAAATTTTTAACTGGCACAAATCAAGATTAGATTGTTTTGCTAATC
>NZ_QLIU01000024.1 GCF_003574425.1 Cysteiniphilum halobium
ATTCCATAATCCAAACACTAATATAGTCAATAGTTTACTTAAATTGGATTTATTTTGGAACTACTATACATCTTGAGAAACAGTTGACGTATAAACCCAATAGTTCCCACCCGCCCAGTTGCTAGACCAATAGGTATCCAGTTGAGTGAAGCTGTATTGATCAACAATATTATTTGCTAATGTGCGCATTTGTAGTTCTTGCTGTGCTGAGGCGGAACTGGTATATCCTTCAGGGCAACTGATGCCAGAGCTAGCAGCACATGACCAGATAATGGCTTGATTTTGATAGTTCGGTGAGAAAATGAGTGTCGGATGCGTGTCAGTATCATCTGTTGATAGTGCGGAGATATATTCAACTGTTATAATCCCATCACTAATATAAAATTTGGTAATGACATTTGTATTTTGTGCATCATTGTTGATATTTAAAGCATCATTATCAGCTTGATTGAAGGTGTTATTCTGGGTGTAAAATGTCGCAATCTTCTTTTCTGCAGCTTGGATCATCGGGTAAGAGGTTGAAATTTTGGCAGCATTGGTATAGCTAAAATAAACAGGTAGAGAGATGCCAACAATAATAACGCCGATTACAAGGGCAATCATCAGCTCTATAATTGAAAAACCGTTCTTATAGGGCATTATTTTTACAAAAGCCATTAAGATTTAGAATAATTGATCTGTTTTGCGGTTAAAAATATTACGATGTTTTTGCGCTTCTTTTTTTTGTGATTGCGAACGCGTTGGGAAGTCGCGATCGTAATTTGCAAGAAAATCATCAGCGTCACTGACATATTCACGTTGTTTGTTATTGTCAAAAAGGTGTAGCATTTTTAGAATAATTGCCATAACTCATCTAAGTTGTTGTTTCTATTTTGTTGGCGATTATACTAGAATGCCTAGGAAAAACCTATACCGCTCGTAAAATGATTTGCAGGTGGGATATTATATTACTGTGTACAACCGTAAGGCAATTTTATGCGTCCAGGTCCTATTTTTAAAGTGTTAGGCATGTTGTTGATGTTCTTTAGTTTGACAATGTTAACACCAGTTATCGTTAGTTGGGTTTATCATGAACATAACAGTGAGCCTTTTTTATCTAGTTTTTTGATTACATTGATTTCGGGTGTTGTCTTTTGGGCGTTTAGCTCCAAGTCGAAAAAACAGCTGACCGTTAAAGATGGGTTTATTGTGGTCATTGCAATTTGGTTGGTGCTTGGGCTTTATGGTGCGATTCCTTATTTGCTTTCAAATGGTTTACATTTGAGCTTTTCCGATGCGGTATTTGAATCCATTTCAGGGTTTACAACTACAGGTGCAACGGTCATTCATGGACTTAATTCACTACCTAAAAGCATCCTATATTATCGTCAGCAAACGCAGCTTTTGGGTGGTATGGGGATAATTATCTTATCAGTGGCAATTTTACCAATGCTTGGTGTCGGAGGTATGCAGTTGTATCGTGCTGAAGCCAATGGCCCATGGAAGGAGAATAAGTTAACCCCAAGAATCGCTGATACAGCAAAGGTGCTCTGGGGAATTTATCTTTTATTGGTGTTATTGTGCATTATTAGTTATAAATTTGGAGGAATGAATTGGTTTAACGCAATATGCTATGCGTATTCTACAATTGGTACAGGCGGTTTTGCACCCAGTGATGCATCAATGAGTGGACAAACACCATTGATTTACTCGATATGCATCTTTTATATGATGATTAGTGCAACAAGTTTTGCATTGCATTTTACTGCGTTTAAACGATTATCATTAAAAGTCTATTGGCGTGACCCAGAGTTTCGAGCGTATATCTTTTTTGCTTTTTCAATGATTGTGATTGTTGTATTAACGTTGATCTCACAAGATGCTACCAAAAGTAACGACCGTGCGTTTTGGGATGGTTTATTTCAAGTGGCGTCATTTGTATCAAATACAGGATTCACTGCTGATTCAAACTATCACTCATGGCCATTGTTCTTGCCGATTTTGTTAATGGTTATAGGCCTTATTGGAGGATGTGCTGGTTCAAGCTCTGGCGGGCTTAAGATTGTACGTGCGGTATTATTAAGAAAGCAGGCTTTTCGCGAGGCGCGACGGCTAGTGCATCCAGCTGGTGTTTTCCCGGTGAAATTTGGCAATAAGGTGATGTCAGAAACCGTCATGAGTAGTGTTTGGGGTTTTGTTGCAGCCTATTTTATTTTGTTTGTGATCTTATGGTTATGCATGATGGGGGTAGGGATTGACTCGGTCACGGCATTCTCTGCTGTGGCAGCAAGCATTTCTAACTTGGGTCCTGGACTTGGGCAAGTTGGTGTGAATTATGCTACTTTACCAACTGAAGCACATTGGATTTTAAATTTTGCGATGTTATTAGGTCGATTAGAAGTCTTTACGATTTTAGTATTATTCACCCCGGATTTTTGGCGTAGATAAGCTAAGAAATTGGCTGTATTGTGTTATATTTCTTAAGCTCAATGTCATCAATAATTCCATGATTAAATAAGTTAGTTAATGCTTGTTCTAAGGTCTGCATGCCTTTGTTTTGACTGGTTTGCAGTACATTATAAAGCTGTGGAATTTTATTCTCGCGAATAAGGTTTCGTACTGCAGTATTGGCAATTAAGACTTCGTGGGCGGCAACGCGTCCGCCTTCTTTTTTGCGAATAAGACGTTGGGCAATAACTGCTTGCAAAGATTCCGAGAGCATCGAGCGAATCATTGGCTGCTCATCTCCTGGAAAGACATTGATAATCCGATCAATGGTTTTGGGTGCTGATGAGGTATGCAAGGTGGCAAATACTAAATGCCCCGTTTCAGCGGCGGTTAACGCCAGACGAATCGTTTCAATATCGCGCATCTCACCGACAAGAATATAATCTGGATCCTCACGCAAAGCCGCACGAAGAGCAGCATTAAAGGTTAACGTATCACGTTTGACCTCACGTTGATTGATAAGGCACTGTTGTGATTTATGGGTGAATTCGATAGGATCTTCAATCGAGATAATATGCCCTTTTTCAGTTTTATTAATGTGATCAATCATTGCCGCAAGCGTCGTACTTTTGCCACTACCTGTGGGGCCAGTAACAACAATAAGTCCATGTGGTTTATGCATGAGCTCTTTAAAAATCTCTGGTGCTTCAAGCTCATCTAATGTGTAAACACTCTCAGGAATCAAGCGAAACACCATTGCACTACCGCGATCTTGTTTAAATGCATTGACTCTAAAGCGTGAATGAAGATCAGGTCTATGCGCAGAGAAATCATATTCTAGCGTTTCTTGAAACTGCTGGTACTGTTCAGAAGACATCACTTCATGCAAATAGCCATCAAGGAGGTCTTCAGTTAATCGCTCATTGCTGACAGATTCAAGGTGTCCATCGATGCGCAGTTTAGGCTTGGCGCCACTAGAGAGATGTAAGTCAGATGCTTTTTTACTAATACAAAGCGATAATAATTCCGTGAGGTTCATGTTAAGATATCCTTCTTACTAAATCTACTCTTTAAAACTATAGCAGATGAATCACGATCAAGAAGTGCAATTACTGCAAAACTTATCTGATGTACAACAACGGATTGAGTCATTAAGTGCCAAGAGTATGACCAAACCAAAGCTATTAGCAGTATCAAAGAAACAGTCAATTGATACGATGCGTGTGATTTATGCTGCTGGTATGCGCGTTTTTGCTGAGAGCTTTGTGCAGGAAGCGATTGATAAGATTCCTGCCTTGCCAGAGGATATTACATGGCATTATATTGGGAGATTACAGTCAAATAAACTCAAAAAAATCGCGCAATATTTTCATTGGTTGCATACACTCACTAGCATTCAGTATGCTGAGAAATTACAAAGCTATTGTGCCAAGTTTAATAAAACAATCCAGGTACTTATCCAGATTAACGTTGATATGGAAGTGCAAAAGTCAGGTATTATGCTAAATGATAGAGAAGCGATTGAGCATTTAGTTTGCTATATTGTTCAGCATTGCCCTAATCTCAAACTTCATGGCTTGATGTGTATGCTCAAAGATACCGGAGAATACGATAAGGAGTTAGCAAGCTTTCACAAGCTCGCTCAGTGTAAAGACAACATAAACCAAAAATTTAAGCTTAATCTACAAGAATTATCAATGGGCATGAGTGGTGATATGCCAGCAGCCATTGCCGCAGGCAGTACGATGCTACGTATAGGGAGCACTATTTTTGGTGCGCGTTAATTAGGAGACTAGGATGTTAAAGAGAGTTTTTTGGAGTTTGATTGCTTCACTTGTGGTTGTCATTGTAATTCTTGCGCTAATTAAGCGCCAAGCTGAAATTAGGGTAGATTCTCAAACAAAGCATTTTGCTAATGTCGTTATCTTTGGTGATAGTTTAAGTGATAGTGCTTCTCATGGGCAGGGTGTGGGTAATAACTATTGGGTTAAACCCAGTGGCATTACTGATAAAATTGGCGCACCAATTACAAGTGCATTAAGTGCGAATGATCCAACACGTAACACGTGGTTTAATTATTTCTTAGCCGATTTGTCCACTAATGCGGGAGACAAGTTTTACAATATCAAAGACTTAAAACCTAATATGGCTTTTGATCATAATGTTTCCTTTGCAACAGCCTCAGCTGAGACTGGCGATTACTATTTGACGGATACGACATGGGCACGCGATACAAGTGAACAGTGCTTGTATGGTGTGGGCGATTACGGTAGCTATAATTGTGTGCCTGGTGTATTAAAGCAGCTGCAATTTTATCTGACTAATGTAAATGACAAGCCTAATTCCAAGACGCTTTTTATTTTATGGGCGGGAGGTAATGATTTTTATCAGAATATCGTGCGTATCGCCTCAAACAATGGGCAAGCGATTGCACACCCGATTGATAATATGGTCAAAGCGGTAAAAATCTTAATGCAAAACGGTGTGCCTGCGGAAAATATTTACGTACTTAACCTACCTAATTTCTCGATGGTGCCAGCGTTGACGCATCTAGTAGATGATCATATTCATAGCTATCTTTTGCGCCAAAGTATGCTAGCAGTGATTTCATCAATTTCACAAATGTATAATTTAAGTTTACAGACAAACCTCGTATTGCAAACCTTAGGCAAGTTTCCGGCAAACCATGTATTTCCTATTGATCAACTTTTTTTAGATGTTTATTTCAATAAAGCAGATGTCTTAACCACTATCGGTATTACAGAACCTGTTGACATGACCTGTGCTAAGGCTAGAGACTTGCCGTATTGCCATGGCTACTTATTTTATAATGGTATGCACCCTACAACGACGGTGCATCGCTATTTAGCAAGGCAGTTGATTCATTATATCCAGAGGACCTAAAGCGCTCGAAGTCTTCACGTACTTCAGATAATACGCGTTGAATGCGTTGTGTTTGAGTGTTGATAAAAACCCAGTTAGTTTCGGCTTTGGCAACGATTTCACCACGTTGATTGATAAACGCATATTTACGTAGTGCCGTTGAGCGCTTAATCTCATCAACCCAGGTTTGAGCTTCAATGGTTTCGCCTAAGAAAACTTGCTTGATGTAGTCAATAAAATGGGTTTTAGCAACCCATGTGCAGTGGTTTTGATGGTAACGTTTGGTATCCCAACCACAAGCATCTGAGTGCATTACCGCAATATCTTGCATCCATTTGATATAAACGATATTACTGACATGTTTATTGGCATCGATATGTTCAGACATCACGTTAAAATTTGTTTTAAATATTTGCATAAACTATTTCCTAAAGCGCACAACTTCAAATATTCTACTGATTATCATCGCTTGTTTGTGATGTAATCTCTTGCTTATCCACTTGACGCAAAATGCTGCCAGAAATGCCAGCAGATTCAACCTTGTGTTTGATTACATCACCATCACGTTGGCTATAGACGGGACCGACATCTAAACGATACCAATCTCCCACTTTTTTAATGGTGGGTTTAAGTCCTGCTAAAATGAGCTTGGCACGCGTGGCATTTGCATCACTTTGATTACGATAAGAGCCAACTTGCAGCATATAGGTATAGCGATATTGTTTTAATTTTTCAGGGTTAGCATCGACTTGTACGGTCTTATTGGTCAGTGTGTTATAAAATGTAAAAGTTAAGGGCTTATCCTTATCTTTTTTGTTATCTTTAGTCTTCTTGCTTTCTACTACAGGCACTTCTTTGGTGTTATCTTCTTTGGCTTGTGGTGCCGTGATAGTAGTGGCATCAGAGGGTTGATTTGCTACTTGAGTTGGGGCATTAGCTGGTGTGGTACTGTTTTGTTTTGCATCGTCTACCTTCGCTCGTGGTTTAGGTGAAACATGTACGGCTTGTGTGGTTGTTGTGGCTGATTTCTCTTTGGATTTGTTATTACCATAAAAGCTGATAATAAAAGCAATAATTAACACTAATAACAAAAGAGCAAGAATAATCTTTCTTATGGCCAATGAAGATTGCGAACTAGGTTTATTATCTGCTTTTGTTCTATTGTTATTTTTAGCAAAATCACGCATTGTAAAGTAACTTATTTTGTTGTTAATTGATTTTTAAAGTGTTGCAGCAATTTTAATAAGATATTGCCAAAGTATAAAGCATGTTTATGCACTTTATATGGGTATAACTGATTGCGTTTATGTCGTTTTGCGCTACAGTGATATGAAAAGGCATTGAGCAATTTAGCAAAAGTAACGATGGAAGTACAAAAAAAGCACGTAAACATCAAACTTTTAGACGGGAACGGTAGTGCTAAAGAAATCACCGAGAAGGATATTTCCACAGCACTGGCAGTACCATCTGGCATTGTCTGGTTGCATTTGGATTTAACGCAAGCTGCTGATTTTCTAAATGAATATCAGATTATTCCTGAGAAAATCATTAATATGCTGTGTGCACATGAGACTCGGCCACGTATTTTGGTGCTGGATAATGGCATGTTGGCAACCTTTAGAGCAATTAATCTCAATAAAGGGCAAAAGCCTGAAGATATGACATCAATCCGCATGTGGTTAACTGAGCGCTTGATTATTACGGTAAAGCGTCGAGATATGCATTCAATTACTGAAATTAACAATATGTTTCGTTTAAATGCGGGACCATGTGCTACAAGTGAGTTTTTGAATATTTTGCTGATGCATATTACTGAACACACTGATCAGTTGCTTGATAGCTATGATGGTAAACTAGATGATATTGAACTTGCGATTAAGAAAGATCGATCGATTGTATTGTCGGATAAGGTCAATGCAATTTGTAAAAAAGCCATTAAAATCAGGCGTTATATTCTACCGCAACGGGAAGCGATATTGGCTATTTCAGGTAATAAACTTTCTTGGTTAAGTGACGAGGATGTATTTGAGTTAAAACAAGTGCTTGATGCTAATATGCGTTTGTTAGAAGATCTCGATGCGATGAAGGATAGGAGTTTAATCATCCAAAATGAAATTCATGCCTATGAGCAAACACAGATGAATCAGCGTATGTATATCTTATCGATGATCAGTGTGGTGTTTATCCCGCTTGGGTTTATCACAGGTCTCTTAGGTATCAATGTTGCTGGTATCCCAGGGGCTCAATCACATTATGGGTTTATTATTGTGTGTGTAATACTTGCTTTGATTATGGTGGGTTATATTGCGATTATGCGTAAGATTCGTTGGATTTGATTTTTTCTATACCACTAGCGTAAATCCTTGTTAAAATGCGTCGAAGTTTAATCGATAGAGTCACTTGAAATGTCAGTTATTAAAGTAGAAGATTTTATTCAAAGCGTTGCCGATGGGCTGCAATTTATTTCTTATTATCATCCTAAAGACTTTGTGCAAGCGATGTATCGTGCGTATCAACATGAAGCTTCAAAGCCTGCGAAAGATGCGATTGGACAGATATTGATAAACTCCCGTATGGCGGCTTATGGACATCGCCCTATTTGCCAGGATACCGGCATGGTTTGTGCATTTGTTAAAGTTGGTATGGAGACGAAACTTGATTGCACTAATCGCACGATCACTGAGCTTGTGAACGAAGGGGTACGTCGCGCATATTTAAATACAGATAATCCACTTCGAGCATCAATGGTAAACCCACCACATGGTGCGCGTAAAAATACCAAAGACAATACCCCTGCAATTGTACATATCGATATGGTGCCCGGGTGCAATATTGAGATTGAATTAGCTGCTAAAGGAGGTGGTTCTGAATTCAAATCAAAATTTAAAGTCTTAAATCCTAGTGATAGCATTGTCGATTGGGTGCTTGAGATGCTACCAACAATGGGTGCTGGTTGGTGTCCACCTGGCATTATCGGCATTGGGATTGGTGGCACAGCAGAAAAGGCAATGCTATTAGCTAAAGAATCATTAGGCGAAGAAATTGATATGCATGAGATTCTTACACGTGGTGCACAAACTGAGCTTGAGAAGTTGCGTGTCGAGCTCTATCACAAGATTAATAATCTTGGCATTGGTGCGCAAGGTTTAGGCGGGTTAACAACGGTACTTGATGTTAAAATCCATGAATATCCAACGCATGCGGCATGTAAGCCTGTGGCATTAATTCCAAATTGTGCAGCAACGCGCCATGTACACTTCACCTTAGATGGTTCAGGTGTTGCTAAGTTGCCTGTACCAAAATTAGAAGATTGGCCTGAAATTACCGAAACTGATAAATCACAAGTGCGTCGCGTGGATTTAAATACCTTGACGCAATCTGATATTGAAAATCTAAAACCAGGTGAAACACTATTATTAAATGGTAAGTTATTAACGGGGCGCGATGCAGCACATAAGCGCATTATGGATATGGTTAAAAATGGCGAGTCATTACCGGTGGATTTAAAGGGTAAGTTTATTTACTACGTCGGTCCTGTTGATCCGGTTGGTGATGAGGTGGTAGGGCCTGCAGGTCCTACAACAGCAACGCGTATGGATAAGTTTACGGATTTTATGTTAAGTGAAGTGGGTATTGCCGGCATGGTGGGTAAAGCTGAGCGTGGTCAGTCAACCATTGATTCAATTAAAAAGCATAAAGCAGTTTACTTAATGGCAGTTGGCGGAGCAGCTTATCTTATCTCTAAATCGATTCGCAAAGCCAAGGTCGTTGGATTTGAAGACCTGGGAATGGAAGCCATTTATGAGTTTGAAGTTGAAGATATGCCAGTGACGGTTGCCGTTGACAGTCAAGGTATTTCAGTGCACCAAACGGGCCCCAAAGAGTGGAAAGTGAAAATTGCTGAGATGAAACTATAGTCACCTATCAGCACTATTTCTCGTTCCCTGAGCAAAGTCGAAGGGGGAATGCTGATAAGAGATGGCTTCGACTAGCGCTCAGCCAACGACTCTGCATGGAAGAAAGATAAAGAAGCAGAAATAGCGAAATAATGGAAAAAGAGTAATGGGTTAATTACCCCTCACCCCCGCAAGGGGAGAGGTTAAAAATATGCAAATATTTCCCAAGCAATAATATTGTTCGTACCCTGAACGAAGTCGAAGGGGAATGCTGATAAGAGATGACTTCGACTAACGCTCAGCCAACGATTGCATAGAAGCAAAGATAAAAGAGGAAAAATAGCAAATAGGGTAGTCATTACCCTATGCACAAGCTGTGGATTTATGGATATTGGATTGTGTGAAAATAATCCAATAGGAGGCTTTAGTATGCAAGGAAATAGTAAAATAAAATATGCAATGATATGTGGGCTTGCAAGTTTAAGTGGCATGGGGTTTGCAAGTAGCGAGACGATTTTAGGTAATAATTCTAATATCATGTATTTAGGGCGCAGTAATCACGAGCTTATTAATGATAGAGTCGCGATGAACTGGTCAGGAAGTACGGTATCTTTTAATGTTAAAGCACTTAAGCATGACGCCAATATAGTGATAAAGCTTGCTAAAGTTAACCCAAATAATCCTAATGAAACATGGTTTAATGTCTATATTGATAATAAGCTAGCTAATGTTGCACGTACCTCAATAGTAGAAGCACCTGCCAGTGCTATTAAGCTTGATAATACATTAACGACGTATGTTGATATTGATCTAAGTTTGGCACCGACACTTGATTTATCAAAAATACATAATATCAAATTAGTACAATTAAATGAGGCTGATGCAAGGCAGGTGCCATTTTTCTACTCACCGTTTTATGTGCACTCGATGACACTAAAGAATACTGAGTTAGTTGCGAAATATAGTGATCTGAAGAAAATTGTATTTTATGGTGACTCGATCACTGCAGGATTACAAGATGGCAATAATGATGGTGGTGCAAGTGGCAATATCGGCTATGCCAATATTACAATCTCTTATGCTTTTCAAAGCATTGAACGATTAAATGCACAAGGATGGCATGTTGATCCAAGCTTTATTGCCCTATCAGGGATATCATTAACACCGGGCTCATATTGGGGCAGCTCGACCATGTTTACATATTATGACAGCAGTAGCTATAACACCGATCAACACAATCAGCCAATAAACAGTGAAAATGCGGATATTGTTGTGATTAATCTTGGCACCAATGACACCTTTGTTGCCAATCAAAGCACATATCAGCAAGCATTGCAGAAATTTGTTGATAAAGTGCAAGCACTAAATCCAAGCGCTAAAATCGTTTTGGATTTATGGGGTTTTCGTCCGGATTATGTGCCAATGTATCAGCAGTATTGGCAAGCTGAGGAAAATATTGCAGGCAAGGTGTGTGCAACACCACAGAGTCTACACTTTAATGGCAATACAGTGAGTTGCTTTGTTGATACGCGTCTGCCAAGTGATGGCTCAGGTAGTGGGCATCCAACAAAAGCTTATGCTTATCAACATGCACAAGCTTTGGCAGCTTATCTAAATAATATTCTTAAGGCTGAAAAACCTGTGAATGTATCACTTAAATACAGCTGTTCTCAATCCTTGCACGTTGGGGCTTATATTCTTGATCATAATGATAAGCCATATACAGGGTGGGGTGCATATCTTGGTGAGCTTGCTGTCAGCAAAAAGACGCTATCTTGTAGTGCTACAGCAAAAGAAGGTATCAAAGCATGTATTGCCAATGATCCGACTTATCCCAAACTGGTGTGCTATGACCAGATTCACGATGCCTATTATCAGGCGGCAGGTTACTTAAACCAAAGCTGTAAAGCTGATCAAAATGGTTTAACAGGTGATAGCTGTATACTAAACTATGCTCAATGACTGTTAGTTATACGCTCTGAAATCAAGTTGATGTAATAACATTGTAGCAATCTACACAGCTCTTGTTTGGAGTGTAAATTGAGCTTTAGTTTGATGGCATCAATCACTTTTTCAACTGTGCGTTCAGAGCGGCATAAATGAGTCGCAATGCGCTTACTTTCCCAAGAAAACACTAAATATTTTAGATATTGCCCTTGTGTGGGTGTTAGATCGTGCATGGCAATGAAGTCTTGGAAAAGATCATCCTGCCTAAACTCTGTCATTGTATTTCTGGTATCATAGCTTGGAAAGTTTGGTGTGAGCTGTGGCGAATAAAAGTTGTAAAATGCAATAATCATTTGCAGAAATGTTGCAAACCATGCACCGGTAATAAAGTCCTTATTGCTATGGTTGGCAATTTGAAAGCAAAAAGCATCTTTATAGAAATCCAAATCATGCTCAATAACAATAGGTGTTGAGGACTCATTTGGTGAGGTCAGTGCAATAAATGCCTTCTGGTAAGAGGGATTCATTAATTCAACGCGGTCATAGAATGGAGTGATGAGGTTGCGATCGAGCATGTGATCGTCAATATGTAGATTTTGGCGGTAAAACTTTAGCGCTAACATTGGCTCTAATGTGACGATATTGCGCTTTAAATCATTATGCGTACGAATAAATGTAAAGTTTAGAAGTTGCTCATTAGGCAGTGTTAAATGAAACATACGTTTAATTGGATGACTATATTTAATCGAAATCTGACCGATTTCTTTGAATGTTTTTGCCTCAGTAATCCATTTCTCAAATTTCTTAATTAACGGTGTATTCCGGCTGGCGCTAAACAAAGTCATTTTGTCATCTAATCACAGCGGTTAATAGCAATGATATTGATCATACCTTTGGTTGATCGGTTTATAAATAAGTTCAGTCTGATAAATAGTAATTTAATAGAAAAACGAGGGTGGCTTGCCATGCGTGAATTTCTTAAAGGTGTTAATAAAAGCGCTATCACTATCATAACCTAATGCTCTAGCAACAATTGATGTGCTTTGATGTTGTGGTAGGAGTATCAACGCATAGAGCATTTTGTATTGCTGCAGCCAATAGGAGAATGACAGCCCTGTTTCTTTTTTAAAAATACGTGATAAGTGGCGCGCGCTGAGATGTGCTTTTTGGGCAATCGCGTCGATGGATACTGGCTGTGACAGGTGATCGTCAATATAAGCGATTAAGTCACGCAACAAAGGATGTGTTGGAAAACTTAAAGCATAGTTAGGGGCCGATTTATCATCATGCATGGCTTGCAATAATGCTTGTGTAAACACATTTGTCTTATATTTACCTTGTTGGTGGACTTTTAATATGAGTTGTTTGATTAGCTCATCCGGTTTGCTAATCGTCACATCAGTGGGTAATAGTGGCATATTTTTATCAAAGTATAATATGATGCCATCAATATTCTGCCCGCATTCAATACCATGCGTGATGCCAGGCGGGATATAAATTGTAAAACCCGCGGGCACGATATAGACTCTATGGTTGGCGATAACCTTTAAAACACCTTTTTGCATATAGCTTAATTGCGCTTCATCGTGCTGGTGTAATTTAGCCGTTGGGAAACGGCTAATATCAATGCTTAAAAGGTGTGTAAGGTCTTTTCCTACCGGTTGGTTCATTGCTTTGTCTTTAGTTAATTAAGCTTTAGCAAAAATAATCAATAACAAACCAATAAAGTAAAAGATAAACATCCACAGTAAAAGTTTGTTCGCTGATTGAGGTGCGTGCTTAAACTCGCGCCAAATAAAAACACCCCAAAGAGCAGCAATCATCGTTGCTCCTTGACCAAGACCATAGGAGATAGCTGGTCCTGCAGTACCTGCAGCTATAAAATTTAGACCAGTACCTAATCCCCAAATGGCGCCACCTAAAATACCAAAAATATGCGCTCTAAAACTGCCTTTGAAATAACCAGAACCTTTGATTGGTTCGCCAATAAAGGGCTTTTTCATCATCCATGTATTAATAATAAAGTTTGATAAAAATAAGCCAATAGCAAAAATAAATGCTGCACTATATGGTGTAAGCTTTCCCGCTTTGGGTGCGTGAAAATTGGTAATCATTGACGCTGCAACGAAATAATAAAATGTACCCATTAATACCCCGGAGATAAGCGCAATAGTTACTCCCTTTTTAAATGCCGATTGTGTTAAATGTGCTTTAAGCGTTTGATATGCTTTGGCATCTAGGATAATGGCAATGGCAACGCAAATTACACCAATTGATAAAATAAGGGCATTACCCAATGGGTTAGCAATATAATTAAGAATCACGCCAAGTACTAAAGCTAGTCCAATAGCAATAGGAAAAGCCACTGCCATGCCGGCAATGTCAATGGCAGCAACGAGTAAAATATTTGCAAGATTAAAGACAATACCACCAATAAGAGCCAGTATGATCATGTTAATATTTGCTTGTGCAAGATCAGTGAAAAAGCCACGTCCAATATTACCTGCATTACCTAAAGTAACTGCAAGAATAAAGCTAATCAGGAGTACACCAATGGCGTAATCCCAATAGAAATATTGAAATGCCCATTTTTTACCAGTTGCTTTTTGTAAATTTGCCCAAGATCCCCAGCAAAGCATCGTGATAATACAAAATAAAATCGCCAGTCCATAAGATTGCGCGAAAAACATATGAAAACTCCTGTTAAACGATTGCTAAAACGAGCCAATAGTAGAGAAAATTGAATTAAAAAGATAGTGCTCTGTAAATTAAATACTGAAATGTTTGCGCCTAGCAGCAAAAAAAGTGTAGTAATTACGTTTTATAAGGCATAAATAGTTGCTTTATACCAAGATATGACTATCTCTTAAGTAAGAAGGATTAGATGTATCAAGCGGAATTAAATATGGTGGAAGGATCAAATATTCAAGTAAGAGAAAAGATGTATCAGGTTGAATTTATAGGTGATTTGAAACATAAATTTGCTGAGTCTTTTGACACGCTCAAACGGGATCCAAATATGAAATCTGGTGATAATTACCGACATCGCGCGTTTGCTGTGGGGGATATTTCGCATGGTCAGATCAGTGTTAGTCCGCATAGTGAAGTGTTTCACCAATCAAAAAAACTGAATAAATACCAAGGTGGAATCGATCGTAATTTCCCGTTGGTCGAGATGGATGTTGCCCAGAAAGTTGCCAGAGAAGTGATCATGCTGCATATTTATCCTAAGTTACCAGCATATGACTATCATTTTGGTATTCATCAAATTAGGATCTATACCAATGACGAGGTAACGGGTAAGCCAGCCCCCGAGGGCGTGCACCAGGACGGCTTTGATTATGTCACGATAATCTGCGTTGATATGCAGAATGTCACCGGTGGCAATTCGCTACTGGTTGATATTAACAATCATCGACATATTTACTTCAATCAAGTGCTAAAAGAGGGCGAGATGCTTCTTTTTAATGATCGCAAATATGCACATTATGCCTCGCCGATTGTTCCCTTATTACCAGGTTTTGGGCATCGCGATGTTTTTGTGATTACCATGCAGATTAAAAAATAAACGCCATGTTCAACTTTTT
>NZ_QLIU01000025.1 GCF_003574425.1 Cysteiniphilum halobium
TAATCAATGCACTAATTTTAAATAATGAATGATCAATTTTAAATTACAAATGCAATTCAACATTTAACATCAAAAATTCAAAATCAAATGCCTAACTACAATCCGCAAAAATCTTTGCTCAAAGTATTTAAGTATCTACATTTTATATCTCTTTAAACATCTTAGAAACCTTGATAACAAGGCATTCCACCGACCACTCTCAGTGAGAACAGGAGTCAATTCTACAGATTTTTTTTTACTTGGCAAGCTGTTTTTGAGCGTTTTTTAAAGTTTGTGTTGACCTGTATTTTTTACACTCAAAGCATCTTTGATTTAGCACCCCTATACCTAAGTTTCAGTTTTTACCTATAATCCAGTTATATAATGTATTGTTTTTACATTATACTAACTCTGGGTGACAAAATATTAATGGAGTAATCAAATATGCCTGGAATATTAATTGTTTTTTTCTTATTAGTAGTAAGTGTTATCAGTGTATGGTTGCATCGCACAATAGGAATACTCTTTTTCTGCATTTTTCTCATTGCAATGAGTCTTGTGTTTTTGCACCACGCAACAGATCATCTTGGTTTGTACTTTTAATGGCAAAAGGAGCTTCAATATGCAACGATCCAAAATAAACAACTTTGTAAAGTGTCTTAATGCCATTGAAATACTTGCCATTATTCTTGTAATTGTAATGGCCTTCTCTTTTCAATTTATTTTAGGAGAGCTTCCTTGTCCACTATGTTTACTGCAACGCCTTGGGCTTTTAGGTATCGCTTTTGGTTTTTTACTTAATATAAGGTACCACGTGCGCCCTGCTCACTACAGCCTCTCATTACTCTCAGCTGTATTAACCTCATTCATTGCTATGCGTCAGATTGCACTTCACATCAATGACCCGCATGGCTACGGCTCGGCAGTTTTAGGATTACACATGTATACATGGGTATTTGTACTTTGTATCGTTGCTATTATTTATATTGCTATTACGCTAGGGCTATCATCACAATATGACATCAAAGCAAATAAAGGTGAAATCGCAGAAGCCAAAAGTAAAAAAATAAAAATATTTACGCATGCTGTCTTTGCTCTATTTGTCATTATTATAGCGGCTAACTTAATTTCTACTTTTGCCGAATGTGGATTAAGTGAGTGTCCTGATAATCCAGTTGTTTATACGCTATGGCATTAGCAGTTCGTATATAAGCTCTGAGAATTCGGGGCAACGCAAATAACCATAAGATTTGTGAGGATTATGATGATATCTACCAAGCTTTTTGTTGAAAATTCCATATTCATTAAATACTAGTTGATCAACTACTTGTACCCCTTGATGATTTGGGCCATAAAGCGGCCCCATCTTCAAGCGATAACATGCAACATCACGTGGGTCAGAAAAATTATACCAAGACTTTACAGCACTTGGAGTGCGTGGCTTATTTCTAAAATGCCCATCTGTAAGCTCTAAAAACGGGTGTTTATAGGTAATTGCGTAAGTCAAAGGTGATCCCATGGTAATAAAACATCTAATATTAATCTCAGGTAAAAATGAACGAATATTACGTAATACGTCATAGCAAATAATTGACCCCATCGAATGTCCAATAACAATAATTTCTTTACCTTCCTTAGCATGCACACTCAAAACATCCATCAATTCACACATCAAAATCTTACGTAATGGCTTTTTTTGTCCTTTACGATCATGGATCTCAACTGCATCGTTATAATAGTACGCCATATCACGAAATAATTTATTAGCCGCCCAAAAAGATACTGGATCATATTGCTGAATTAAGTTAACAAATTTACGTATTGCATTTTGTCCAAGCAACCCTACTCTTTTAACTAATGAGTCTGCATAACGCGGAAAGTTTTCTTTTTCTAAATAATAATATGGCTCATCGTCATATAGCTCATCAAAATAATATGTCTCATCATTATGCAATGGATATTTATGCAAAAGATCTGCCCAATAGACCATTTGAAAGTTCACACCACCATAATAACCACAAGTTTTCTCCAAACCTTCTTCAATAGCAGACTTCCACCATATCTGAATAGTCTCTCTGGCATTTTTATTTAACAGCCCATGCACACCTAATATAATTTTATCCATAATTTATTATGACTACCTGTTTATTATGCTAACAAATAATGTGAATCTCATTACCAAAGTCTAATATGCACAAATAAAAACACAAATAAAACAGGCAGATGAACACATAATATATTATAGTCTTGACTTATATATTCATCACACAAGCTTAATAAACATACTCAAAAGTAATTTCCCCTCATATTCATGCATACCTAAATATATTATGATCTATCAATATCATACATAAAGCACCATAACATCATGCTAACTCCCCAACTGCTACACCGCTTAATACCATTTCCAGATGATGTTTATACTCAGTCATTTTCTTTGGCAAATCCGGATTCTGTATCACATCAAAAGCGTGAAAGCTTGATAGTTTTTTAACCCCTATATACTGTTGGGTAACATGTAAAGGCGCTAAAATATCATCAGGAGATAAATCAGCATAAGTTCCATCACCATAGAACGCACTTTCAGGCGCATTCCAAGTAGTTGATAACAAATAATGTTTATGTGTTAATAACCCACCCCTGCCATAAGAATCTGCTCTACCATGCGTCACCCCAGAAGCGTATACATCTTCCATATAGCGCTTTAATAATGCAGGCACATTAAACCAGTATACTGGCATTTGAAAAATAATCAGATCAGCTTCAAGCAGCTTTTGCTGCTCTAAATCAGTAGAAAACCCTTCTGACAGCTTTGAAACAATAACTGACCACCCTCTTGATTGGAAAAAATCTCTGGCAACATCTGTCATTGTCTGATTGTAACTGCCCTTAGCAATAGGTTTATTGTCTGCCGCATTGATAATTAAAAGTTTAGACATATCTTAGAATCCTTATATTCATTAATGTTAGTACATCATCATAATTTTTATTAGCACTGCAAAAAACAGGGTAATTTTGAAAACTTTATTCGGTTGAATGCAAAAATTGCCATCACATTCTTTTTGATTGCTCACGTTATTGCTCTTGAAAAATCGCAACACTTCAGGCAAAACTACTGACAAACATCCCATTTTGAGAGAACTGATGCTACCCAATTAGGTTTTGAATCATGGTAAATCTCATCCTCTGAGAAATCACTGTAATCCATGTCAACAATGTCATACTTTTTAAGTGCTCGTAAATAATGTAACAGAGCTCCAACATCTCCCCAGTCAGATCCTAACATACGGTGGGCATAGGATTGAAAGTCTTGATAATCATACTTTACCGACTCAATCAGTAAATCAAATGACATCGCTATTTCTCTGCCTTTTTATGATACTGTCGTAAGGCTTTATGCTATGAGTAACTTAGGCAAGAGAAAAGTAGCATTTTTCAAATTGACCATTGCATATTTTGCAAAAGGCTTATTTTTGCACCTTAAATTTATGATACAGATAATCAATAACTGCCTTGTTTTTCTTTAATGCTGCACTATGTTTGGTATAAATTAAATACATCCGATTATCAAAATGGTTTGGTGTCACTTGATAATCCGGCAAAATATGGCATAAACTGCCATCAGCAATATGTGGTAGAGCAATAATATCTGGCAACAGAGCAATACCCATATGGTTTAGTGCAGCACTTAACACCATCTCAGGGCTATTACTAGCGAGCTTAAAATGCGTACTAGGATTAAATCGAATTTCTTGAGCTTCTTTTTTAAATAACCAGGTATGATAGGAACTTCCTAGGTGCATCACAATAATCGAATCTCCTTTAAGATCATCGATATTAATAATCGGTTTGACTCTCTTAGCAAGGTATTTTGGTGACGCAACTAATAGATAACTATAGTCAAACAAAGTTTTTGCACGCAAGTTTGAGTCTTGCGGCTTCCCTGCACGAACATATAGGTCATAATCAGATCGCTCCGGATTGAGCAGCTCATTTGCACACTCAATTTCAAACCGAATATCAGGGTTTTTCTGGCAAAACTCATCCAATAATGGCGCAAGTTCCTTATGTGAAAAATACCAAGGACAGGAAATTCTTACAATACCATTTAGCACATCATTTTGATGCTGTAGCTGATATTGTAATATATCCATTTCTGACACCATACATCGTACTTTATCAAGAAAAATATCTCCCGCTTGAGTCAGTTTTATATGGCGTGTACTACGTTGCACAAGATCTATTCCAAGCTCATCTTCTAGCTGTTGGATTATTCTTGTCACGGATGATGTTGCCAAATTTAGCTGTTGTGCAGTCTTAGTAAAGCTATTCATATCTGCTAATAAACTAAATACTCGATAAGGAAATAGTATGTCACTCATAATGTTATAAAATATCATTATCTAAAAAACTTCATTCTATGAGAATATTGTCAAAAGGCAAATTTAAATATCAGCTTCCCAGCAATACAAAAAGCATCCCTAAACTGCATAAGTATTTATAACAGACTCCACCCACTGACTAAAATCATCCTTAATGCGTACTAGAGCTTCTTCATTATCAGCTTCAAATCTAAGTACTAAGCATGGTGTGGTGTTAGATGCTCGAACCAATCCCCAACCATCTTCAAACTCAACCCGCACACCATCAATGGTAATGACTTTTGCATTGTTGAATTTTGTATTCGCTTGCTTTACCAAGCTGTCAACCACAGTGAATTTTTGCTCTTCGGTTACATCAATATTGATCTCAGGGGTATTAATGCTTTGTGGAATGCGCGCAAAGATTTGATCTAAAGACGCATCACTATTTGCCAGAATATTTAACAATCTAACACCTGTGTATAAGCCATCATCAAAACCAAGCCAACGATCATTGAAAAACGTATGACCACTCATCTCACCTGCAAGCTCAGCACCAGTTTCTTTGATTTTCTTTTTAATCAGAGCATGCCCTGTTTGTGACATAATCGGCTTGCCACCCAGCTTCTCAACAAACTCAGTAAGATTTTTAGTGCATTTAACATCAAATAAAATCGTCGCTTGTGGATGCACTTTTAATACATCTTCGGCATAAAGCATCAACTGACGATCTGGGAAAATATTCTCACCCTTAGGTGTGATCACACCTAAGCGATCACCATCACCATCAAAGGCTAAACCAACATCAGCATGATGTGCTTTAACCGCAGCAATAAGGTCTTTTAAATTAGCAGGTTTACTTGGGTCAGGATGATGATTAGGGAATGTACCATCAATCTGACAAAATAGCTCAATGACTTCGCATCCTAGCTTTCTAAATAGTTGAGGTGCGATCTCACCTGTAATGCCATTACCTGCATCAATCACAATTTTCAAAGGCCTAGCAAGCTTTTCTTGTTTGGCAATATAATCAATATACTTATCATCAATCACAAGGGATTGGTAAGCACCCACTGGATAGTCTTTTGCTTTACCCTTTATGATGATTTGTTTTAACACTTGAATATCATCTTGTGCTAGGGTGTGTCCTGCAATCATCATTTTAAGGCCATTGTAATTTGCTGGATTGTGGCTCCCTGTCAACATAATACCTGTGCCATTGCCTTGTGTTTTCGCAGCAAAGTAAAGCACAGGTGTCGGGACCGCACCGACATCAATAACATCACATCCTCCAGCTTGCAAACCTTCAGCCAATGACTTTAACAAGATTGGTCCTGATAAGCGCCCATCACGTGCAATAAAAACCTTTTGCTCACCTTGTATACGTGCCTGCTGCGCGAATGCAACACCGATATTAAATACAACATTCTCATTTAGATCTTCTGGATATGTCCCACGAATATCATACGCTCTAAAAATATGCGCAGGGGTTAGTGCATTTTCTTTAAACAATTTATAACTCCTTTATGTTTTATAACAAATAACTCAGATCAATATCATCAAATGCTTCAATCACGTCATTATAGCCAACAGATAATGCCATGACTTTAAAATTCTCAGCTAGCTCAGTACTCAGTGTCAGTAATTTAAGCTCTTGATTTAATCGCAATAGCTCTTTTTCATCTAAATCTATCTGTAGATTTTTATAGACGTTCATAATCCCTGCCTGACTTAGGAAACTGCCTTGTGTGACAAAACCATCAAGCACAAAACCAAGACTCTCAGCACATTCAACAACAGTTGTAAAATCAACGTGTGCCGTGATATCTTGCACGCCTGTGTAAATCAGCGGATTGTCATGCACATGATGCTTAAAATAGCATTGCAATGTCCCTTTGCTGCGTGCACTACTGTAATACAAATCACGTTGATAGCCATAATCACAGATAAAAATTACACCATGATTCAATACGCTACGAATTGATGTTAACCACGGTTCAATCCATAGATTGATTTCTGTTTGATAATCATTAATGGATAGCAAATTTTCTAGTGGTAAACGGTTAATCGCCGCTGCTAATAATGGATCAGTAATCTTTTCATCACACCACATAAATTGATCTTGTTGATAGTCGACTAGCATGCGTTTTAGTGATTTTTCCTTGATAGAGATCAACTCAACCGGCATGGCATCGATTACTTCATTGGCAAAAATAATGGCATTAAGCTTTTCTTTGGGCAACTCATCCAGCCAGTGAATATGGTTGTAATAATCGCCTAATGACTTCAATAAATGCTGTTGCTTAGCTTTTAAATCAGGGCTTACTTCAATAATATAATATGCATAAGGCAACGTATTAAGAGATTTAAGCTTTTGCAAACAATCCAATGCAAACTTCCCTGTGCCTGCACCAAACTCAATAATGAGAGGATTTTCACCCAGCTTTGGCAAGATATCTGCAAACTGTAAGGCAAAAGTTTGTCCAAACAGGCTTGAACTCATTGGTGCCGTCATAAAGTCGCCCGATTCACCAAGCTTTAATTTATTCGCCGTATAATACCCCAAATTTGGCGCATATAACGCCTCTTGCATAAAGCGTTTAAAACTAATGGCGGATTTACTCTTAGCAATGACACCAGCAAGATGCGCAGTCATATTTGCCACACGCGCACACTCATCTGCGTTTAATTCCGGCAGCATTGTTTGGTTCATGATTAACGCTTACGATCTAATTTATCAAGCAAACTCTTTGGAAAGAAAAAACGCTTCATTTTAACGCTTTGGCGTAGTGCATTGACATCTTGCGGACTTAGCTCCTCTGATTTACCTGCACTTAAATATCTTGGTAAAGTGATATTGCCATAACGCACGCGTGTTAGGCGGCTTACTTGCACACCAACGGCCTCAAACATTCGACGTACTTCACGATTTCGACCCTCTGATAAAGTCACATGATACCATTTATTCATGCCTTCACCGCCGACAAAGCGCACACTACTAAACTTAGCTTCACCATCGTCAAGTACAATCCCCATTTTAAGCTGCTCAATCACACTATCCTCAATATCACCAAATAAACGCACGGCATACTCACGCTCGACTTCATACGATGGATGCATTAAACGATTGGCAAGCTCACCATCGGTGGTAAATAACAGTAATCCCGTGGTGTTAATATCCAAGCGCCCAACCATAATCCAGCGCCCGATTTTCAATCTTGGCAAGGCATCAAATACTGTTTTGCGCCCTTCGGGATCTTGTTTAGTACAAATCTCACCATCGGGCTTGTTGTAGATAATCACGCGAGGGCGCGATAAGACAACTGCTTGATTACGCAACGGTTTACCATCAACAATAATCTTGTCATCAAATGACGCACGATCACCAATTTGTGCAACTTTACCATTAACACTCACGCGTCCTGCGAGAATTTTTTCTTCCATCTTTCGTCTTGAACCAAGTCCTGCTAATGCTAAGAGTTTCTGCAGCTTATCTTTATGATTATTATTTTTTTTAGGATGTTGATTACGCATTTTTATGTACTTCGTAGGATAAATTCAATTACTGCGGGAACTTTACCCCATTTTCACTCATTCGCCAAGAAAAGTGTTCATATACGCCTGTTTTTCCTTGCTCAATTAATTTATAAATTTCCGCTTGATTGATCTCAAAATCTGTCCCTACAATATCCAAGGTATCAATAAAAATCACACGATTCCAATTGCTTGGCTCTAAATGACGTTTTAATGATGCTAGTGAGTAGAATTTCATAAACTCTCGGGTAAACTCAAAAATATGCCCGATCTTGTGAAAGCTATCTGATTTTTTACGCATTTGCTTTAACGGATCTTCTTTGGGGTCTAAGCGAAAACCTAAAGTTTCGGTATTAAATACTTCATCATTTGATGCACCATTATACAAAGCATTAAGGCTATTGTGCATATATTGTTTATCATCAAATAACTCTAATGGACAGTTCCAAATTAAGCCACCATCAACCAAAATGTTTTCTTCTTTACCATTTTTACGTTTAACCGCGCGAAATAACATCGGAATACACGTTGAGATTCTTAACGCCTCTACTACTTGCATGGTTGGTGTCGTCTCAGCACTGTAAACTTCAGCACACTCTTTGGTGAGATTGGTGCCAATAATATATAAATCATTGCCTGTTAATTGCTTAAGTGTAGCAAAATTAATAAAACCATCGGGTAATTTGCGCGCAATAAGCTCAGCCATATGACTAATAAAGAAGTCTCCCTTGTACCAGCCAAAATCGGTAATTAAACGTGTTGAATTACTAATAAAATTACGACTGGCATCCATAAATAATCGATAATCCAGTTGACTTACGATTTCCTCTACATCTTTGGCATTAAAACCAACCGCTAACAAAATGGCATAAATTGCACCTGCTGATGTGCCGGCAAAACGATGAATATTTTTCAACACCCCCAGTGATTCAAGTGCAGTAATCGCACCACTATAAGCGATTCCTCTAACACCTGCGCCCTCAAACACCAGATTATGAAAGGCATGAATATTTAACTCATCAATTGTCTGACTTAAAAAGTGATTAACACGCGTTTTTGATTGACGCATTGGAAAAGGGGAAATGCTTTCAAGGGGTTTCACACGTGCGCGATAAAATACCTTATAAAAATTATCGACCCTCTCTCGTTTTGCCGGCAGATATTTTACCGAGCGCAATACCATCGTTTTGATACGCAGTTTACTATGATGCATATCTAAAGCCGGTAGTCTTAACAACGTCTGATAATACGCTCTAATTACCCAAAGTCGCGGCAAGCTTGAGCTATTATTCCCTTGTGATTCAACTTGCGCTCCATTTAAACGAAAAAAACGATAGCCCCATGAAAATGGCCATTGTAAATACCATGGCACGTCAGTCAATTGCTCATAAGGCATTGGGTTGATTAATAATTGTTTTTGAATCAACTTCGGATATTTCTCACATAATAGCAAACTCATCAATGCACTATAGCCATAAGCAATAATCGTAATATTTTCAAGTTTAAAATACTCGATCACGCTTTGCGCATCAAGTACACTTTGCACTATCGAACATTCAATTACTTTTTTCGGGCGACCACTTTGCCCATGACCATATAGATCATAAGCCACAATATTATACTCAGATGAGAACTTCCTAAATTGCGCCTGCCAGTTGATCGCGCTACCCGTAATACCATGCAAAAAAAGTAAGGTTTTACGTTTGTGATCAATCTCATTATGATAAACACAAAGCCTGCGATTGGTCCTAAACAGACGTTTTGTAATCGATAAGATCATCTATAAACCTTATTCGTACAATTTAGAGCTCAACTGCAAACGCAACGTTGCCGCCTCATTGTAATCACCTAAGGCTTGTAATATATCCATCTTAAGCTTAATATTCTCTTGTGTTTTACCTGCTAACTCAATATAACGATTAACCATATTAAGCGCATCTTTATAGTCTTTTTCATGATACTCAAGTTGCGCAAGCTCCCAATAAGACAAGGTACTTCCAGCACCCTGATCTATCGCTTTTTCAAAATAACGTTTGGCTTGCTTGCTATTGCCCTGCGCCAATAGGCAACGTCCATAAAGGGTAAAAGTCTCAGCCAAGTTAATATTTTTTGGCAACACAATTGAGCGTTGAAATAAATTATTGGCTTGTTGATATTGATGTTTATCCATACACAGAAATTGTGCATAGAAATTATAGGCCTGAAAATCATTTGGCGCCATGCGTAGCGCTTTCTCGTAAGAACGCTCGGCAATATCTGGCATCCCTAAGTTTTGATAATATAAGCCTTCCGCGTAATATATTGTTGGTACATGAGGGTCTTGTGACTTCGCTTTTAACAGCTTCTCTTTAGCGCGATCAAGCATCTCACGTTGTGCGTAAACAACGGCTAACTCAGCGTTAATCTTTGCTGCTTTAGCATAATCAACAGTAGGTGCCTCGGGAATATCTGGTAATTGTTTGGAGTTATTTGCACATCCTGCAACCATTATAATAATTACAAATAGTCCCGCCTTGACCAATAGATTCCTTATTTTTCGCATTATGCCTCACTTAAGCTACGTTGATATCGCACTTGACGCTTGGTTTTATCTTGCACTTTACCTGCAAGCTGTCCGCATGCCGCGTCGATATCATCACCTCTGGTTTTCCTGATCGTTGCCACAAAACCTGCTTCCATTAAATATTGCTGAAAGCGATGCATTCGATTGTTACTGGGCTTCTTATATGGCGTACCAGGGTATGGGTTAAATGGTATAAGGTTGATCTTAGCCGGAACCTGTTTTGACTTCAATAGTGTTACTAGCTCTTTTGCATGTTCAAGCGCATCATTAATATGTTCCATTAGTGTATATTCAAAGGTGATTTCCTTATGTGGTCCACGTTGAGCATAAAGCTTACATGCCGCCATTAGCTCATCAATATTATATTTCTTATTGATTGGCACAAGCTCATTGCGAAGCGCATCATTAGGCGCATGCAATGATACCGCTAATGAAACATCTGATTGCTCAAGCAGATCATAAATTCGTGGCACCACACCCGATGTGCTTAGAGTCACACGCCGCTTTGACAAGCCATAAGCTAAATCATCCATCATAATATCCATGGCACTGACCACAGCATCAAAGTTCATCAATGGCTCGCCCATACCCATCATCACCACATTGGTCACTTGTCGATCGTGCTCGCCTTGTTGCTTTGATAATGCACGCACTGCCGTCCATACTTGACCAATAATTTCAGCCACGGTTAAATTGCGATTAAACCCCTGCTTGCCAGTCGAACAAAAACTGCAGTTCAACGTACAGCCCACTTGCGAAGAAACACATAAGGTTCCACGCGAACCTTCTGGGATATAAACAGTTTCAACAAGATTACCACCAACATCAATAAGCCACTTATGTGTGCCATCATTCGAGGGTTTATCTAACACCACTTTGGGTGACACTACTTCAGCCACATCGATTAGCTTCTGACGCAAGACTTTACTTAAATCACTCATGTCATCAAAAGATGTCACACCCTTTTGGTGAATCCACTTAAACACCTGTTTAGCACGAAATGGTTTCTCATCAATACTTGCAAAGTACGCTTGCAGGTCTTTTTGACAAAAATTCATTAAGTTTGTTTTTACTACTACTTTCCCAATTGCCATGTCTTGCATCTATATACTCTATGTCGTTTTATTCTATTGATTTAATCAATGATTAAGATTGCATAGGGCATTATACAGATGATTATTTTGCATTCAATGATTTTGTAAGATCTACCGGCTTTTTCTTTGTAAATTAATCCACTCCGCAATCGCATAAATTGGTGTGCCCAGAAAGAATAAGATCATGCCATAGTAAACAACTTCTTGACCTGAGCCTAATATTGTCCAGAATGAATAAGCACATGCCAATACGGCAACAATAATCGCCATTTGCCAGAAAGGACTATCTTTATCTTGTTGTTTAATCACTAAAATATTCGATATCGTCGTATAGAAATACGGCACTAAAGCCGTTAATACCGCCATGAGAATAATTAACTCAAACTGCTCAACCAAAGCTTTTGACATCGTTAATAATAACAATATAGTCATTAGCACAGCAGATAAGATCAAACTAAAGCTTGGCGCACCATAGCGGTTTTCTTTGGCAAAAACCTTAGGAAAAAGGCTGGTCTCGGCAATTGATTTAGAGACTACTGCAGTGACCATAATCCAACCATTAAGCGTTCCTAAACATGCAATAACTGCAGCTATTGCAATAAATACACCACCGGCTTTACCAATGATTTCTGTTGCTGCTAATGCAAATGGGGCATTGGAATTTACCAACTCCGCCGCTGGCACCATACCCATAATCACCGTTGAACTTGCGATATAGATAAATGCTGCAATCAATGTACCGGTTAGTGTCGCCAGTGGAATGGTTTTTTGCGGATTTTTGACTTTACTTGCCGTCACCGCCGCTGATTCTAAGCCAATAAATGCCCAAAGGATCAATGATGCTGCAGCACTTAACGCACTTAGGTTTGAGCTATCTGTGCGATTAAACTCAAGATAATACTCCGGATGAATATACCAAATCCCGGCAAAAATAATAAACAATAGTGGGATCGTTTTACCAATCATTGACAATAATTGCAGCCAACCCACCGTGCGTGCGCCAAACATGTTAAATAAAGTGATGGTCCAAATAACGCCAATGGCTGCAATTGCAGTCATTAACTTATCTGACAAAATTGGGAAGAAAAAACTCAAGTAACCCACCATTGACAAAGCAATAGCACAATTACCCACCCACAACGATACCCAGTAACCAAAGCCGCTTTGAAAACCAAGAAAGTTCCCCATACCAACACGCACATAGGTATACGGTCCGCCATCAACCTTGGGTACCAAGCGACTAAAACTGCAAAAAACAAGCGCCAATAACATCGAACCAATTGCTGTGAAAATCCATGCCAGAATGCTAATCGAACCAAATTTTGCCAAACCTGATGGCAATAAGAAAATCCCTGATCCAACCATATTGCCAGAGACTAAAGCCACCAGCATCCAAAAGCTCATATATCGATTTTTCTCTTTTACACTGTTCTGCATTTAAACATTACTCCCAGATTTTTTATATTTCTCATTCAATAATAGTCAAAATAAATACCACATCATGACTAACTATCAAAGTAAGCTTGTGTTAACGGCAGTTACCCTAACAGGATTGACTCTAAACAAATAGATACAAAATCATACGATTTTAGATATTTAAATATTAAGTATAAAAAAAGGGTGTGCTGTCAACAGCACACCCTTTAATTCAACTCGCGCTTACTATTTAAGCTGCTAATGCTGATTTTGCTTTCTCAACCAACTGTGCAAATGCATCTTTATTGAATACTGCTAACTCAGCCAATACTTTACGATCAAGCTCAATATTTGCTTTTTTCAAACCATTGATAAATAAGCTATAGCTTAAATCATGCTGACGCGCTGCTGCATTAATACGTACAATCCAAAGTGCTCTGAATTGTCTTTTTCTTTGCTTACGGTCACGATACGCATATTGACCGGCTTTGATAACTGCTTGCTTAGCAACACGGTAGACACGCGAGCGCGCACCATAGTAGCCTTTAGCTTGTTTTAAAATTTTCTTATGACGACGACGTGCTTCCACGCCTCTTTTTACTCTAGGCATAATCTACTCCACTTTAAAAATTTGTTATTAACACTTATGCATAAGGCATTTGTTGATTCAAACTTGGAACGTCTACTTTAGCAACTTGAGACATACCACGTAAATGACGCTTACGCTTAGTTGTCATCTTTGTGTTAATGTGAGCGCGGTTCGCTGAACGATGCTTGAAACCACCCTTACCAGTTCTTTTAAAGCGCTTAGCAGCACCTCGGTTTGTTTTTATTTTTGGCATAATATACTCCGCATTTTACCATTGTATAACAGGCTCAAGTTTGCACTTGGCATATGTTTATTTTTTCTTAGGCCCTAAGACCATAACCATTTGGCGACCTTCCATTTTCGGTCGGTGCTCAACCACGCCGTATTCATCCAAGTCAGCTTCCAAGCGTTTAAGCATATCAACACCTAATTCTTGATGCGCCATCTCACGACCTCTAAAACGAACAGTGATCTTGACTTTATCGCCACTTTCAAGGAACTTTATCAGGTTGCGTAGTTTTACCTGATAGTCCCCAACATCAGTTCCAGGACGGATTTTAATTTCCTTGACCTGCATCTGCTTTTGCTTCTTTTTTGCAGCAGCTTTCTTCTTGCCTTGTTCAAACAAGAATTTGCCATAATCCATGATACGGCACACTGGCGGCTCTGCCTGTGCGGCAATTTCTACCAGATCCATACCATGTTCTTCTGCCTGTGTTAACGCTTGCCTTAACGACACAACGCCAATTTGCTCTCCTTCCGGTCCGATTAAACGGACTTCTTTCGCCCTAATATTTTCATTAATCGGCGCTTTCTGGTCTGCTTTGTTAATAACTCAAACTCCTAATTTAGGTTTACTCGACCTTTCCTCTTAATTTCTGACAATAAAAGTTCAGCAAGCGCATCAATTGTTAATGCGCCCAGATCGGTACCATCTTGTTTTCTGACGGTAATTTGACCCAAAGACTGCTCTTTTTCCCCAGCAATGGCCATAAATGGCACTCGTGCTAAAGTGTGCTCGCGGATTTTAAACCCTATTTTTTCATTTCTCAAGTCAATTTGTGTCCGAATACCAAGTTTTCTTAATTTTTGCTCAATTTCTTTGAGATATTGGTCTTGTTTGTTGCTAATTCCAGTCAATATAACCTGTACTGGTGACAACCACACTGGTAACTTACCTGCATAATGCTCGATCAAAACACCAATAAAGCGCTCTAGTGAACCAACAATCGCACGATGCAACATTACCGGTACTTGCTTGTCACTATTTTCATCAATAAATGTCGCACCCAAACGCATCGGCATTGACAAATCTAACTGAATTGTTCCACACTGCCAACTACGCCCTATCGCATCTTTTAAGTGAAATTCAATTTTAGGACCATAAAATGCACCTTCCCCAGGCAAATATTCAAAAGCAACTTTTTGATTATTCAGCGCATCTGCTAAAGCTTTTTCTGACTTATTCCAAATCTCGTCAGATCCGACGCGACTCTCAGGGCGAAGGGCAAGCTTGACATCGAAATCGCTAAAACCAAAATCTCGATAAACCTCAAAACATTGCTCAACCATTTGTGCTACTTCAGCTTCGATTTGTGCCTCTGTACAGAAAATATGGCCATCATCTTGCGTAAAGCTTCTCACACGCAACAGACCATGCAAAGCGCCAGATGCTTCATTTCTATGAACCACACCAAACTCTGCCATGCGAATCGGTAAATCACGATAGCTATGCAAATGATAATTATAAACCTGAACGCAGGTTGGACAATTCATCGGTCGGATCGCATAATCACGATTCTCTGAATGCGTCATAAACATATTCTCAGCGTATTTTGCTGCATGTCCTGACTTCTGCCACATCGAAATATCAGCGATTAATGGTGTTCTAATCTCAGTGCAACCATATTTCTCATTCGAGGCACGCATATAATCTTCAACAACACGCCAAATTGCTGTCCCCTTTGGATGCCAAAAAGCAATACCAGGTGATTCTTCTTGAAAATGATATAAATCAAGCGCCTTACCAATCTTACGATGATCACGCTTTTCAGCCTCTTCAAGTCGTGTTAAATATTGTTTTAATTGCTTTTTATCCGCCCAGCACGTGCCATAGATGCGCGTTAACATTTCATTCTTTGAGTCTCCACGCCAATAAGCACCTGCCACACGCATTAATTTAAAAGCCTTTAGATGTGATGTATTTGGCACATGTGGTCCACGACACAAATCAGTAAAATCACCTTGTGAGTATAAACTTAACACTTCATCTTGTGGTAGATCAGCAATAATCTCTGCTTTATATTTCTCACCAATTGCTTCAAAGTAGGTAATAGCCTCATCACGTGATTTAACAGAGCGTGTCACGACTTCAGCTTGTGCCGCTAATTCATACATACGCTTTTCAATCTTCTCTAAATCTTCGGGTGTAAATGCACGCTCATAAGCAAAGTCATAATAAAATCCATCCTCAATTACAGGGCCTATCGTCACCTGCACATTAGGATAAAGCTGTTTGACCGCTTGCGCTAATAAGTGCGCACAGGAGTGGCGTAAAATTCCTAAGCCTTTATCATCCTTTGCCGTAATTAAGGTCAAAGTTGCATCGTGTTCCACGATAAAACTCGTATCTACTTCTTTACCATTGACAATACCTGCCAGAGTAGCTTTTGCTAATCCTTGGCCAATATCCAAGGCAATGTTATAAACAGAAATAGGCTTCTCAAACGCGCGCTGCGACCCGTCTGGCAAGGTAATTACAGGCATTATTTACTCCAGATGTTATTGTTTTCATTAGGCTTGCTCCAACTTCAATAAAGCGACAAGACCATGGGGAGAGTATTTTCAAGGATTCCAGTAGCTGCTGTCAAGCGTTGTGATTTTGTTCCAGCACTTTTAATTCAATGAATCCATAACCATCACTTATAGAATTTTTATTTATGTAATTTTTGTTTAACTTCTTGGCGTAAATTTTTGGCAAATTCAACAATAAACACGATGATCGTTGCTAAAATTAGTGATAGGATAATGCCTAGCACAGCGATGATGGGCGATGTTAGGCCAACGGGGTTATAGGCTCTGACTATCCCACCTAATATCGAAATATTTTTATTCAAAGTTTGTAACTGTGATTTATAATGCTGTATTTGAATATCATTGTGAAACATCTGATTTTGGTATGATAAAATTGTATTCGAAAGGCTGTTTAATAACGCTTGGCCATCGAGTGTCGCAAGCCCTTTGAATTGCGTCGAGACACTCATATTATGCTGAAACTGCTTAACCACATCACCATAGGTTTTATTCTGTTGCTGTAAATGCTTTAAGTTAAACTCAACGTTAACTTGCCAATTGTTAATATGACCAATATATTGTTGTTGACTTTGAATATATGAAATCAATTGATTGAATAATTCATTGACCTGCTTTTTTTCATCTTTTTTTGCTTTTATACTAATCTGTGACTTATCTGGATCAAAATGTATCTTGCGAAGAAGATCAACATATGATGAATTATCAATATCTAGATATTGTTTATAGTAAATATTTACTAGCTTTGAAAACTCATTATCATTCATAACACGCTGCACCTGCCCGCCATCGATATAGCTCGGTCCCAAAAGATAAGCGCTATATTCATAATTATCTTTGTGCATAAAACCATACAACACACTCAAAACAACACCAATAGCTACTAAGGCTACCCACAGTTTAACATGCTTAGTTAGTGTCACCAATAAATCACTGATACTGATAATATCGTTATCCGGTTGCGACATATTTTTCCTTATTTTATTTTTTCTAATCAACTTTAAATACTGGCAGAAATATAATAAATTAAAAGCAACTATGCAATGAAAGGTTTTAGTTATTTTGCGCCAAACCCAGTTAAGATCGTATAAACCGTTTTCACTACAATTTTAAGATCCATAATAAGTGAGTAATGCTTTACATAATACAAATCATATTGCAGCTTCTCATAATTGCCATCAGCACCGGTCGTATGCCCTTGAGTCACTTGCGCCCACCCCGTAATACCAGGTTTTACAATATGTCTTAATCGATAAAGGGGAATCTCTTTTTCAAACTGTTTCGCGGTCTCTACCCATTCAGGACGTGGGCCAATAAGGCTCATATCACCTTTTAAAATATTCAGAAACTGTGGCAATTCATCGATTCTAAATTTACGCATAAAAGCACCAAATTTAGTAATACGCATATCTCCAGATACCGTTTCACCGGATTGATCAGCATTTTTAACCATTGATCTGAATTTATATACTTTAAATGGTTTATTCTTAAATCCCATTCTTGATTGCATATAAAACACAGGGCGCCCCATGGTGACAATAATAACCAACGAGACCACACCAAAAACAATGAGTAATAGTGGCAACAATAATAATGCTAATAGAAATTCACAACTGTTTTTAAAAAATTGATACCATAGCGGAATATTAAACCCTGCATACATCCAATTCTCATTTAACTGTGTTAGTGATAGGCGCTGTTCAATTAACTCTTCATAGGCACTTAAAGTTATTACAGGAACATCATGCTGACTGGCATGGAAAATGAGTTGATTCCAATCATTGTCATAATGAAAGTGTCTATCTACGACAATTGCATCAACACGCTTTAAATCTTTTGGAATGACTTTATCTTTTGAGATTAACTTGACTTTATGACTTAATGCAAGTTTTGATAGCAAATGTGAGTGCACTAAAATACGGTAAGGATGCCCAAATGCTCGTATAATGATAAAACGAGCAAGTGTAACCACTAAGAACCAACTAATAATAGTGCAGCTACCCACTAAAAAAACATGCGATGCTTTACGTAAAACCACAGTAACCAAAGAAATAATAATAAAGAAAAAGATTGTCACAATAATAATATGTGTATAGTACTCCAACAGCATGCTAGAGCGTTGATAGCGATATAACCAACTGAAACAGAAAATGACTACCATAAATACAAAGCTCTCCTGACTTAAGCTCCATATATACTCATAAGCCCAGACAAATAGCACAAAAACAAGCGCTTCTAAAATAAAACTAATAACCGATGATTTATTCATATAGATCGATTAAATAAATTCCTATGGCGCTGAAGTATATACTAAAAGCACTGACCTTTCTTGATGTTTAGTTCAAAAACTCAAACTTCTCTCGGCAGAATGAAGTGATTCGATCATAAACATCAATCAAATCTACACATGATTCATAAATTGCATTGAGACTGTCAACCATATCAACCACATTAAATCCATATTCATGCGCAACACTATTTCTGATTTTTCTTAATCGAAGCCAATTATCAGTGTATAACAACCCTAGCGCCTCTAATTTATTAAGAATATCAATAAACGACTGACGCTTAACATCCTCCGCCAATAGCATAAGCACCGTTGGAAAAAGCTTCTCACCCATCACATCTTGCAACTTAGCAAAGCGAAATAAGAACTGATCAATATGCTCAATTTCTTCATCACGAAATTTCTCATAATTAACCACATCAAAAGGTAATTTGTGTTTCATATTACTATAAGCGTAATTTATTCTCTTTTTGTGCTGATCACATTCATATAAAATTTTAACCATTTTATCTTGCAATGGGTTCATAGCTCAACTCCATCTCTTAAGGCTATATCATCTACCAGGCGTTTATCATCACCAGTTTTTGCGATCACTATATCAATTTTTTGCTCACCCAGTGCTTTCTCCAATTCAACCAGTAAATCAATTTTCCTGCCATAAGCCCCTTCAATTTCCTCGTTTTTTTTGGGCAAAAGATATAAATCAACATCCCCTCCTCGCTGTGCATCATCAACCCGACTACCAAATAAGAATACTCGCATATCCCCACCAAAAACCGAATGAACACAAGCTTTTATTTTCAACGCATTTTCTTTACTTAAGCGCATAAAACATCCTTCTAAACATGAGCAAATACTCGTTATATTTACTTAAGCAACTCTATAACTAGCTGTTAAACCAAAAATAGTTGTTGCTTTCATTTAACCATCAACCTTATTTAAACATCATACTTTCTCAACATATAAATCAGCCATATTGCGCTGTTTATCATCAAAACTCATCCCAATCAAATAAATTGGTTTACCATAAGATTCATACTTTTGTGCATATTGGCGTGCTTTAATCTGTGCAACAGCCTCTTTGGCATCACCATATTTCTGTAGTTTAAATTCAATAATCATCACCTTATCTGGCATGACAAGTGTTAAATCAATTCTCCCATGATTTGTCACATCTTCAGCAATTAAATCATAGCCAAGCGCTGCTAAAAAGCTATAAACAATACTGGCATAAAATCCCTCGTACCTCTCAATATCATTATTACGATACCAATCATGTGGAATGCTTGCAAAGTGACTACATATAATTTCACCTAAGCGCTCGAAATCATTTTTTTCAAAAGCGCTAATCATATGATCTATCACTTGATTTTTCTTACTGTCATTTGTCGCTATCGTTGCTAGGCTGTTATTAAGGCTATATTTGACCTCATAATTTGGATATCCTAACCGATAAGCAATGACATGCCCACGGAGAAACATTTCTTTAATCGTTAAGTATCCTGTCTGAAATAAAAGTGTTTCAATCGGCATATTATCAACATCAAAGGTTCTCAACAAATGCTCGTTGACCACAACACTTTCAAAATCAGGGATAAAATAGTGATTGTTTTGCACCATTTTCACTAAAAATGTTGGTGTTGCTGTTTCAAACCAATAATTACGATAATGAAAATCTTTACTTATAAATAATAAGATATCAAAGGGATTATAGACTTTTTGCTTTTCACTTCCTGCAAAGTTATAACCATTATACCAACGCCTTAATACATCATAATCTACTTTACCTTGCTGTAAATGCTCGTTAAAAGCCTCGACTAATTCTGCTTGGTTATAACCACAAATATCAGCATATTTAGCATCTAAGGTTATATCGTCTAAATTATTTAAATCACTAAACAAACTGACTTTGCTAAACTTTGAAACGCCGGTTAGCATAGTAAATTTAATACATCTATCATTCTGTTTAATGTAAGTATAAAGACCTTTCAGAATTTCACACATTTGCATTGCTAATTCATTATTGATGATATTATCCAAGATGGGCTTATCATATTCATCCACTAATACAACAATGCCTTGCGGATGTTTTTCATGTAGCAATCTAATTAATTCTCCAAACTTAACACCATAATCTGTCTGCCGTAATACAACACCATATTTCTTTGCATGTTCATCCAACATACTATGCACTTCAGTAAAAAAGCGCTCTTTACTATGATAGCTCGAGCTTATACCTAAATTAAGGTGTATCACAGGGTATATTGTTTGCCAATCCCAATTTTTCTCAAGATGGAGGCCTTTAAATAATGCTTTATTACCTTCAAAGGCATGTTTGATTGTATCAATTAATAATGATTTACCAAAGCGCCTAGGCCGTGATAAAAAGTAACGCCCCGCACCTTTATTCACCAACTGATCAATATGCTTGGTTTTATCGATATAAACATAGTTTTCAGTGATAATTTTCTCAAAACTTGAGATACCAATCGGGAGTTTTTTCATACAATTACCTTTTATCACTTACCAGTAATCCAACATATCATCTAAAGAAAATCCTTCATAATGGATAGTATAACCTCGCAATTGCGACTGAACCAAATTCTTTGCTTTAGATTTAAGTCGATTTAAAACAATTTTATTTTTTGCTCGTTTAACTTCAACAATTAATGCTTCACGATTACGCTCATTAATCGCAACAATATCAATTTCATTCTGATTACCTCTCTCCCAATAACGTCCAATCTGACTATACTGCTTCTTAAGCTTTAATATATCAATCATATACTCTTCTAAATAACGCCCACTATATGTGGCAAAATCCTCTCGGATAATTTCCTTTATATAATCATAATTTTCCAACT
The DNA here is from genome assembly GCF_003574425.1 of Cysteiniphilum halobium. GTDB lineage: Bacteria > Pseudomonadota > Gammaproteobacteria > Francisellales > Francisellaceae > Caedibacter > Caedibacter halobius. The sequence goes on from NZ_QLIU01000025.1 coordinate 21,499, forward strand.
CAATAGCGCTTTGATATTTATAGACAAAACGAAACCAAAAATTAAGAAAATGATCATTGATCACATATTTTTGAATTCTACTTCCTGGTTTCGCAAATATCGGTTTAATCGTTTGGATAATATTATATGTAATCTCAAGCTTTTCAAGATAGCCTCCTATTGATTTACCAAGGATAGATTCTAGCTCTGATCGCGAAGTTTTAGAACTTGCAATTAATGATAGAATTGAAAAATAAGTCGTATATTCTTTACCAAACTCTTCTATTAAAACATCGCGACCCTCATTAATAAATAATGAGCTATGACTAAAAAACACATCTAGTATGCTTTCTAAAGAAAATGCTTGATTCTCAATAAAAATCTCAACATACTTAGCCACCCCTCCAGTTATTGTATAAAAAGCCAATAAATTCTCGGGACTTGGCAGCGCATTATGGTCTTGAAAAATCTCTACCAATGTAGGAATATTAAACCCCTTAAGCATCATTTTCCTATTAGCTCGCCCATACAAAGGCTGTTTCGAATGTTCAAATATTTTATGCATTAAAGAATAAATAGACCCTGAAAGCACTAGGTTTAATTTACTCTCATCTTTATGTTTATCCCAAAGATGTTGAATATCTGAATAAATCGCAGAATTCACATAATAAAATTCTTGAAACTCATCAATAGCCAAAGTGAAGTTAATTTCTTTAGATAACTCTAATATGTATGCAAAAAAATCAGAAAAACGCCTAAACTCTCCATGTATCTCAATTTTTAGTTCACGCTTAAGCTCTTCGACAAACTCACTACACAATAAATTTTCAGACTTCTTAGAAACAAAAAAGTAGACCATATTACCAGTAAAAGCCTGCCTAATTAACTTTGTCTTACCAATACGCCTACGTCCAACAATGAAGGTCATTTTAGCAGATAGCAAAGACTGTTGCTTAACCTCATGAAGGAGCGAAAGTTCTTCATCACGATTATAGAATTTCATTTACGCAATCTGTATTACAGTAATACACATTACTATTTCATGTTTTAATTAATAGATCAACCTTAAATTCGCATTCAAAATTCAAGGTATCAAATATATACTGTGCGCAGTCATAGTCAGCGGGAATGTGTGAAGCATTTTGTTGTAGATTTGGCGTATTAATTTGCAGACAATAGCCAGCTCTATTATCAAAAATGAATACGTCAAAGATGCTCAAAAGGCAAAGACAAAAACCGAAAATTGTGACCGCACGCAGTATAGTATTGAACGACAATTATCTTTGCTGGGCGGTGTTCATTCATCTTCTCGGTTATAAAACTTCATGATTATAATAACCCAGGTTGTGATAACTTGGATTAGGTGGTGTTCTACTTTAGCATTTAATATGTTTCGTCCCCACTCAACTCGATTGATATAAAGACCAATGACCGTGTCATGCATTAGCTCAGTTTTTGAAAAACAAATGCTTTTCCTAGCAAGTCGCTTGATTCTGGTTCTAAAAGTCAAAAATTTACGCTCAATCTTTTGAGTGTTGCGTTTGCCTATATCGTGATATTCTTTTGGAATATACTTTGAATAACTACTCCAATCATCACTAAAAAATAGTTCTACTTTGAAATGCCGCAAGGTTTTAAGTAATAACTCAAAGCTTTCATGTGTACGTCTACCAAAACAATAAGCCACAATTTGACTTGTTTTATGGCAGATGGCTAGCCAGAGCCATCTTTGTTGCTGTTTCTCACCAACATAAGACCACTGCTCATCAAGCTCCATGAGTAATGGTGTCAAGATCACTGAGCTTGTACTAATCAATAAATCCCAATTACATTTCAGCAACTTACAGGCTTTTTTTTATCGTGTTTATCACTGTTTTTGTGCTCACCTTCAATACACGAGCTGTATCACGAATACCGCTCCCATTACTACACATATCAACGATTTTTTCTTTCGTTTCGGGTAAACGTCCTATAGCTTTATAAGTCATTTGAAAATATTTACCGCAAACCTGACAGCGATATCTTTGTACTCCATCTGAGTTGGATTTTAATTGGTTCTTTCCTGCTTTAACTGTTTTTGCTGAATTGCAATTCCTACAATGTACGTCAATTTTAGCCATTTTTGATTTAGCATTATAAAAACAAATATGCTAGAAAACCACACTACCAGTTATTTCAATACTCCCTTGAATCAACACTCTAAAACAAACCACCCCATTTACGCCAATACTTAAATGCAGATTTAATTGCTTCATTACGCAATTTTTTATTTTTATATGCATCACCCTGGTACTCATGAACAACTCTAACACTTGGAACATATGCTGTGCGCGAGACTTCTAAGGCTCTTCGTGATAAGTCACAATCATCCATATAATAAAAAAATCTCTCATCAAACCCCCTCACAGCCTTAAAAACATTGACTCTAAAAAACATAAAGCAACCTGTACAATTTGGTACATCATATATTTCAGAGCTATATGAGTGATCTTGATATTCATACCTTTCTAGATAAGTTTTGAAAAAACGTTTCTCATGTTTAAATGTAAATCTTAAAAATTGCGAAAAAAGTGTCGGGTTTTTTTTGCATGAAAATTGCAATTGAGAATTTTGGTCATATATCATTGGGGTTAATAACCCGACACCTTTTTGCGCCTCCATAAACTGGATTGCTTTTAAAAAAGTATCCTCAAAAAAAATAATATCCGGATTTACAACCAAATGATAATCTCCGTTTACTTTATCTAAAACAAAATTGTTGCCATAACCATATCCTCCATTCTTATCTGAGTTAATGAACTCAATGGATAGAGCGCTAGAATTATTTTTTAGCTCATTAATTTCATAATCTATCTCTTTAGATGTGTCATTATTCACTATATAAAGCTGAAACTTTGCATCCAATGCATGCTGAGCATACAACACAGATTTTTCGCATGATAGTAAAAAATTTTTAAGCATAGTTTGTGAGTGCTTATAAAGCACAACTGTTAATGTTATTTTCACTTGTAAACACCTAGTTATTTTCGATAAACATTATCAGCAGATTTTACTTCCGCTCTTTTTTTTATTAGCTCCAAAATCTCCTTGTCACCTTTTTGTGAGTCACTAGGTGCAAACAATGCTTTTCCCCTGCGAGAAGATGTCTCTCTTGCTTCTGATAAATAATAAATGGCTAAAGATCGACGGGCTTCATTCTCTGGACAAGTTATTACCTTAGGCAGACCATGCCAACTATTACATGTTGTATCAAATATAACAGCACGATTAAATACTGGCTCTACTGACTTTATTAAATCTTTAGGTTGATTTTCAGCATCATCATGAGACCACAACCCCAAAGCCCCACCCCATTCAGACTTATATTTTTCATTAATATATATAATAATATTCAGCCTTCTTTCCATGCCAAGCTTAGGGTGGATTGAGTAGTCTAAATGCGTATTTAGTTTACCTCCAGCACCATGGGCATGCCAACCACCGCCATTCAACCCCATATCAGGCCATAATTCAACTTCTGGCATCATTTGGTTCAACTTATCGATAAAACGCTTACTATTTAAGTATGCAAAAAATTGATAGGTTTTACTAGGAAATGCCTCCCAGTGATTATAAGTTTTCTTATACTCAATTGCATTTTTATACTTATACCATAAATCACTATCTAGTGACGGAAACTCTTGATCTAACGCTCGAGCTAACTCCAAATCTAAAAAGTTATCTATCACAACATGTGGGAAGGGATTTGCTTTAGCAAAATCCTCTTTTAGAAGATTAAAATCTGAAAAAACTTTCTTTTCAAGGTTTAGCATTTACTTTTCTCCTTGCATTAAATAAAACTCAATCGTCTGCTTAAACATTTTCTTAAAGTCTTTCGATGGCTTCCAGTCTAACTCATTCTGGATTTTGCTATTATCAATTGCATAACGCCAATCGTGACCTTTTCGATCTTCAACAAATTTAATTAACTTTTGGTGTGGCGCATTGTCTGGATGATACTCATCCATCAACTGGCAAATAGTTTTAACCAAGGTTAAATTATCTACCTCATTCTTTCCACCAATATTATAAACTTCTCCTACTTGACCTTTCTCAAGAATGCATTGGATTGCATCACAATGATCCTCGACATATAGCCAGTCACGAATATTACTGCCATCTCCATAAACTGGAATTGCTCGTTGTTCAATACAACTTTTAATAACCACTGGAATTAACTTTTCAGAATGCTGGTAAGGTCCATAGTTATTAGAGCAATTCGATATTGTCACGGGCAGTTTATAGGTATGATAATATGATCGCACAATATGATCAGAGCCTGCTTTTGATGCTGAATAAGGTGAGTTAGGTTCATAGGCTTTGCCTTCTGTAAATGCCGGTGCTTCCTTTGTTAAAGTACCATACACCTCATCTGTAGACACATGATGAAAACGACACTGAGTCTCATCAAGTCCTTTCTCATCCAGCCAAAATTGTTTAGCCTGTTCTAGAAGATTAAAGGTACCCATCACATTGGTTTCAAAAAATACTTTGGGACCGGCTATTGAGTTATCAACATGCGATTCTGCGGCAAAATGCACAATAGTATCAACATTATGATCCCTTAATACTTTTGCTACTTGATTTTCATCACAAATATCACCTTGTATAAAGATGTGATCTTCAGCATTTCGCAAATTCTCAAGATTCTTTACACTACCAGCATAAGTTAATTTATCATACGATATGATTGTTTGATGCCTATTACTGGCCAATAACATACGCACAAAATTGCTGCCAATAAATCCGGCAGCACCGGTTACTAGGACTACTTTAGCTTGAAACATTTCTATATCACCTATCTGAAATTTATCTTACTCTGACTCTACAGTTTCTTGAATGTAATCAAGCCAAGAATGCTGTTTGATACCATAATCCTTAACAATTTTACTCACATTTAAACCCGAATTTTGCGGTCTTTTGGCTTTCAAAGGATAATCCTTAGTCTCAATTGCATCAATTGTCAAAACCCTTTTTCCATCGACAAAAGGTAAAACCCCAGAAGCCAACTGCTGCCAGGTTGTTACTGGATAACCGCAATAATGATATACTCCCCAACATTGCTTTTGACTCTGCACGACATCTAATATCACACGCGCAATATCGCGAGCAGCTGTCGGTGCTCCATATTGGTCAGCAATAACTGCTAATTCTTCCCTTTCTTTTGATAAACGCGCAATCGTTTTAACAAAATTATGGCCATGACGCCCAAAGACCCAGCTTACGCGAAGAATGAGGTACTTTTCTAACTTTTGAACCTGTTGTTCACCTTTTAACTTAGACACCCCATAAACGCCACTTGGATTGGTCACATCTAGCTCGTTATAAAGTGCTTTTTTTTGCCCATCAAACACATAATCCGTTGATATATGCAATAACGGGATACCATACTGTTGACAAATTTTCGCGACCACGCCTACTGCCTGATGATTAACAAGATCAGCCAATTCAGGCTCATCTTCAGCTTTATCTACTTGAGTATAAGCCGCCGCATTGATCACAAAATCATAATTATGATGTTTAGCAAAGAAACGTCTTATGCCCTCAAGATCAGTTAAGTCCAGCTCATCACGAGCTGTCGCATCAAAAGAAATATTACACGCTTTACAGGCTTCAACAAGTTCATAACCAACTTGACCATTTTTACCAATAATTAAAATATGCATAGGCTAGCTCCAATCCTGATACCTTGGTAACTTACCCTGCTCAAGTAGCTGGTCAATTGTTAGTGCTTTTTGGTCTTTTTCCGACAAAGATACATTTACTTCAGAAACAGGCCAATCAATTGCAAGCCTAGGATCATCCCATCTCAATGCCAACTCCGATTGAGGGTAATAATAATCGGTACATTTATAAAAAAAATCTGCCGTATCACTTAGCACAACAAACCCATGCGCAAACCCAGGCGGCACCCAAAATTGACGTTTATTGTCCTCATTTAACTCAACTGCTACAGACTGACCGAAAGTCGGTGAACCAACGCGTATATCAACTGCAACATCAAAGACTGAGCCTCTTAACACACTAACAAGCTTACCTTGCGTGTGTTCTTGTTGATGATGAAGTCCACGTAGCACACCTTTAGCTGAACGCGATAAATTATCCTGAACAAACGGATAATCTATCTCTAGCATTTTTTGATAGCGACTTTGCGAAAAACTTTCATAAAAAAAACCGCGATGATCTCCATAGACCTTAGGTACAATAATTTTAACCTCGGAAATAGTTGTATCAATAATCTTCATTTAGATTTTCCTAAACTAAATTCAGCAAATACTGGCCATAGCCAGTTTTCTTTAAGGGGTCTGCCAATTCTAATAATTTATCTTTATTAATCCAACCCTTATGAAAGGCAATTTCCTCCAAGCAACCAATTTTTAGTCCCTGCCTATGCTCAACTGTAGCAATAAACTGAGATGCCTCCATCATTGAATCATGCGTTCCAGTATCAAACCATGCATAGCCTCTACCCATTAATTCAACTTGAATTTTTGATTGTTCAAGATATATTTGATTCAAACTACTGATCTCAAGCTCACCCCTTGCTGAAGGCTTCACCTCTTTCGCATACTCACATACTTTAGAATCATAATAATATAAACCTGTTACTGCAAAGTTAGATTTTGGCTTTTCAGGTTTCTCAATAATGGAAAGCACTTTACCTTGGTCATCAAACTCAACCACACCATAACGCTCAGGATCATGTACTTTATATCCAAACACCGAAGCTCCACCAGAGCTTAATACCGTTTCCTTTGCTTTTAACAAAAGCTGAGGCAAACCATGCGCATAATAGATATTATCTCCAAGCACCAAACAAGCTGAATCGCCTACTAAAAATTCTTCTGCCAAAATAAAAGCTTGCGCTAAACCATCTGGACATGGCTGTACAATATACTCAAATTTCATACCCCATTGAGTCCCATCCCCTAGCAAGCGCTTAAAAGCAGCTTGATCATGCTCTGTCGTAATAATTGCAACCTCTGTTATTTCAGATAGCATCAATATCGACAAAGGGTAATAAATCAATGGTTTATCATATATTGGAATCATTTGTTTACTTATCCCGCAAGTAGCTGGATAAAGCCTCGTCCCGCTACCACCTGCTAAAATTATGCCTTTCATTTAACTCTCCAAAATACTGCTTCTGTAGCTTGATTAATCACAAAAAAGTTGCCTAACTTGATTGGTAATAGATTTTGAATCATAAGTAGCTAAAATTTCCCCAAATTCACCCCATAAGCACTATGAGAGACTTTCTTCATTCCAATCTTTCTATACCAAATGTAACAAGCTCTATAAAATCAGCACCCTTTAACCAATAGCATCTTTAAACGATCTAGCTCTTGCATCCTGCGTAAACTTTTGCAAGTGAGTTTCCAGCCCAAATAGCAATTTCTCTCTTGCACTTTTATCCATCGCCAGTCCGTATACTTCCTTGGCCAATTGCTGTGGATCATAGTGATCACAATCCACAATACAACCATGTTTCCCCACAACATCCGAAAGTCCACCTCGATTGGAATGTATCACTGTACTGCCAGAGGCTAATGCCTCAAGGGCTGCAACACCAAAGCCCTCGTATTCCGATACTTGCCAATAAAACAGATTGCTCTTAAGATATTCCAGTTTTTTATCCTCATCCACCACTCCTGTAAAACACACTGACTTTTCGAGTCCAAGCTCCGCAATGATGCGCTTTAGATAAATTGTTCCCTCCCCTGGGGTACCAATAATATAGGCCTTTGCCTCGGGCATAAGCTTTAGATATTCACGCATAAAATACAATAATTTATCAACCCCTTTCCTTATCGGGGTATAATCATCACCCATCCACGAAATGGTAATGAAATTGTGTTTTCTTTCAATCTCATCACTTTGGTAAGTCGACCCTACTAAGTCTGATGACAGTGGAGAATAAACTAATTTCTCGTGGTTCTTGATTAATTTTTTCATATGCAATAATTCAGCATTTGACATTGCCATAGTTTTGTCAGAAAAATGATAACCCAATTTAAAAAAAATCCGAACCAGATAATTTATGACTTTAACTTTGTATATTTTTTGATCGCAACTAAAGTCTGCTATAGCTCCATTAAAAACAACTTTTTTGCCCAATATTTTTGCTATTATTGCAGCAAACACACTAAATGTCCAAAAATAAGGTACAAGACAGTCATATTGAGACCACTTTAATGCATCTCTTACCTTGTTGGTGATTATTACTTCATACCCTGCAATAGAAAGGGCTTGAATATCATTCTGGTAATACCCTCGTAAAAAATTTTCCGTATTTTTATGATTTGCATAAAATAACACCCTTTTCATAAGCCATCCAATTGATATTTATTTACGTTCTTAATGCTAAACATTGGTATACTTCTTATAAACACTGATCGCGTATACGCTTTAAATCAGCTAGCATCATTGTATTCACCAACTCTCTGAAGGTTGTTTTAGGGTTCCAGTTCAGCTGTTTTTTTGCTTTACTTGGATCACCAAGCAGAATATCAACCTCTGCAGGTCGATAAAATTTAGGGTTAATTCGGATAATCTTTTTGCCTGTTTTTTGATTCACCGCAAAAGTTCCCTCTCCTTGACCATGCCACTCCAATACTAAGTCTATTGCTTCAGCAGCAATATTAATAAATTCCCTTACCGTGTGCGTCTCCCCAGTTGCCAAAACATAATCATCAGGTGTAGCCATCTGAAGCATTTTGTACATACCTTCCACATAGTCTCCAGCAAATCCCCAATCTCTTTTCGCATCAAGGTTGCCAAGCTCCAGTACCTCTTGCTTACCATTAATAATATTTGCCAAACCAAGCGTTATCTTCCTGGTTACAAATTCAATACCTCTTAGTGGTGACTCATGATTAAATAAAATTCCACTAGAGGCATGCATGCCATAAGATTCGCGATAGTTTACCGTAGACCAATGACCAAATAGCTTAGCAATACCGTAAGGACTTCTGGGATAAAAGGGCGTTGCTTCACTTTGGGGAATATCCTGTACTTTTCCATACATTTCTGATGTCGATGCTTGATAAAATTTAATATCACCTTTTACTGCACGAATTGTCTCCAAAATACGCAAAACACCCATTCCATCAGCCTCTGCCGTGTAGATGGGCTGCTCAAAAGACGTGCCAACGAAGCTTTGTGCAGCTAGATTATAAAACTCATCAGGTCGTGTTTTTTCCAACAGTCTTAACATATTGGTTATTTCCAATAACTCAAACTCGCAAAACTCAATTTCTTTTTCCACGCCTAGCTCTTTTAAGCGCCAAAAATCAAGATTGGCACACCGTCTATGCAGACCCAACACCCTATAGCCCTTTTCTACAAGAAGCTTAGCCAAATAAGCACCATCTTGCCCTGTTATACCTGTAATCATTGCTGTTTTCATTTTAATCTTTACTCCTTAAATTAATCTATAAACCAATAATTTTTCACAAAACTCTCCTTATCCTAAGATAGCTTATAGCAGTTAGCAGGATGAATACCTCGCCACTAAAATAAACACCCCCTCTCACAAACATTTCCACTGAAAATCCTAAAATTGCACTAAGTGCAATTTTATCCTTTACAGTAATTCCATTATTTATTTGCTGCTCATTTAACCTGATTAACAACAGGCAAGCTCTAACAGCGTAATATAGATAGAGTATTACAATAAAAACCCCATACACACCAAGTTCAAAAATAATTTTTGCGGCCAAAAACCCACCATCCTGTCTATTGAGACTTCTACCCAAGATTGATATTATTTTATAGCCAGCTTTGGTCACATAATTACTGTCACCCATCGCTTGAAACCCCACACCAATGCCATTAAATCCATGTGCAATCAATTGTATTCCTTGCAAGTATACAAGCGCTGATAAATTATCTGACTGTGATGTTACCAACAATCTATCTTGAAAATAGGGCAGTTGCCACAAACAAAAAAATAAAATTAAACCTACTAGAAAGATAGATGCGACATGCTTACCACCCCATATAACCAACATAATACAAGCAAACATAAGTAAAGTAAGATTAGGAAGCAATAAGGCTAAGATTAGAACTAAAACTAACAGTAGCAACCGATATTTACTAGAGGCACAACAACTAAACAACATGATAGCCGTCATTCCAAAAAACAAGGCAAAATGACTTGCCTCTCCTCCAAAAGGCCATATATGAGCCCTGTCTCCGATAAAGATAGCATTAATATAACCTATTAAACACAGGACTACAACGACAAATGCAAGACTCTTTCTGACGATATTTGCCTGTAAATGGTAAATAAAAAAGCCGCTCACCGTTGATACAACAAATAGAAATAATATAAGAAAAAACGAGTAGAATTGCTTTGAGCCAAGAGAGCTATAAATCGAAAGTGTAGATTGAAATAGCAAATATACCACTGTCAAAGTAACAAACATTCCCCATATTCCAAAAAAATACTTCAAACAACTTATGTAGCTTATTAAACATAGTGCAATGACAATCATCGTAATCGTAATGCCCAACGACACTATACTAGAGCTAAAATAAGCAACGCCAATATCATTAGCAGTGCCTAGACATACCATAGTCAACGACAATATTAAAATTCTGAATCTAATTAAAATTATATTATTACCTGCTTGTGCCACGTTCTTACCTATAATAATTTTCATGTTCAACATTAGTTAAGTTAACTAGGGTTTCACTTACTAATGCCTTATTCTTCTTATAAACTGAAATAATTTCCCTCGCCCAAGAATAGTTCTAACCAAAAAATGGGGGGCATAGCGAAGCAAATACAAAATAGAATAGCCTTTGGATATTTTAAAAATCTGTCTAAAGATTTTTTTGAACTGTTCGAAATTAATTTTATAAGCACCAAACAATAAAGATCTAATGTGCATAGCTACCCATAATCTCACACTCATATCCCTATATTGCAAAAAATATTGTTGCATTTTAAAGCGATCATTGAACCAATCAATCTCTTTTGTTTTAGTGGTTAAGTTATGCGTATCAATTGTATAGTAACATAAGACCTCTTCTGTATAAGCTACTCTTCCATGTACTGCACAGCGCAAAATTGTTGCCATATCTATCGCTAAACCATAACAACTAAACCAATCTACTTTTACTAAAACATCTGTTTTGATAGCCACAGAAACCCATGTAGGAAAGCGTTTTCCTTTTAACCAGCCCTTAATAAAGGAATACCCTTCTTCATAGGAAGGTGACTTTTTCGTCCGATAGAGCAGTTCTTCTTTATGATTCACATAATTAGCTCGGCAATACCACAATGCAAGTGTACTATCATTTTCCAAAACACAAACAGCTGTTTCAACAAATTCTGGAGTCAGGTAATCATCATCAGAAAGCACACTCATATATTTCCCATGCACATAATTCTTAATTTGCTGAATATTCTTAGTAAACCCAATATTCATTGCATGATGTACCACTTTTATTTGCTTATATTTACTTGCAATTTCGTTCAAATATTGCTTTGTTCCATCCGTTGATGCATTATTAAGCACAATTATTTCAATATTTTCATATGTTTGATCTAAAGCTGAATTTAAAGCTCTTTTTAAAAAATTTAATCGATTAAATGTTGGTATAACTATGGTAAACAGTATTTTATTCATTATTTTTCCTTCGTTGAAATTTCATCGCACCTTCTTTGAGTTTCAAAAAGGCATATTTACTCTCATTAGAAAATACAATTGCCATACTTCCCATCACAACAAATAACAACAACAAGGCTGCTCCAATGGCTTTACTGAGAGAAAATGAAGTATTTAAAAAATCACTCAAACCCCACATTCCTCCACCAATTAACATTGAAAACACAATCAGCTGAAAATATAGTCTAAAATACTGTGAAAGCTTCATATCAGTATGTTTTATAAAGACCCAAACTACATACCAATTATTTGTCAGTAATTGTGTTAGCAAAATAGCTATTGCTGCACCAACAACACCATAATATTTAATGAAAAAGTAACTAAATATCAAATTTAACATTCCAGCCACAATAGCTACTCCTGCAAATCGCACATAGCCAAGAGCCAAACAAACTTGGGCGCACGCCACATGATGCACCTCTAAAATAGTTGTAATCAGTAATAATATGAGCACTAATTCATTAAAGCCCATGTGTTTTCCTAACCATGCTTGAGCAATTATTACTTGAAAAAAATAAACGAAAAACGCAATAGTCAAGGCAATTACTGTAGAAAATTTTACGGTTAATTCCGACAAGAAATCAACTCTTTGATTTTGAGATTGTCCCTTAGCTATTGAAATAAAAGGAACTAAAGTTACTCCAACACAACTAGAAACAGATAAAATTGCAACTGATAACTGTTTAATGACGGCAAATTCAGTTACATACTGAACACCCATCATCTCAGATATAAAAAAATTACTTGCTTGTAGAATAAAAATAGCGCCTAATGACATCACTGTCCATTGGACAGAAGGCATAAGAATTCGCTGTACAATAATTTTAGAAAACTTTATGCTCTTTTTTATAAAAAGAAGTCTATTCATCAATAAAACAGACAAAACATAAAGTAAAGAATAGCTTACCAAATAAGATAAAGTTACTCCAAGCAGTCCATACCCCATACGTAGCGCAATTATACTTAATACTGTACTAGATATAACAGAAAAGCTAAGAAGGTGCCTATTTAAGCTGACAAAGCCAACACCATACAATGATGCCAGCAAAGGATTAGATAAGAATTTGACTATTAATGCAACACCAAAAACAATATATGCATAAGCAACCAAGGTAGAGTGGCTTTGCGTTGCAATAAAAAAATAATATAAGAGAAGCAATACCATACAAAGAATTAATATCAAAGCACCATTAATTACTCTGATTGTTTTAAAAAGGGAGCTGATTCTAAAAAGCATATTCTTTTTATATGCTGCTAACCCAATTTCCCGACTTAGAGTAGCACTCAATCCAAAATCACAAAAAGATACTATACCTATAATGCTTAAAAATAAAAACCATATTCCCGAATCAATTGTATTTAAATATCTAACGATAAAAGCAGATTGCACAATAGTTCCAAGCCCTGCACTCACTATGTAAACAAACGATGCAACAGCGCCACTAAAAATACTTCTATTCATCAAGACCTTCTGGAAAAGTATAAGTTGCTTGCCAATTAGGTAAAATTTTATAATTTTCCCAAAGCTTCATTACCTCCCTACTTCTATATGATTTCGCACCCCACTCAATATTAAGTTTTTTACCTATATAGTGTTCATAACGATTTACAATTTCTTTTAATGATGACGAGATCTGCGTTGTAACTGCAAACTCCTCATACTGAACCTCATCTAAACTTGTCAATCTTTCACTTGCCATAATAAGCGCCCGAACAACATCATAAATGTGCACAAGATCTAGTTGCTGTTCTCCTGGAGACATCTTTAAATTATCTTTTGTTTTTGCAAGTTGTACTAACAAATGGACTAGCTTCTTCCTTGGATCATCTGAACCATAGGTATCAAATAATTTTAATGTAATACACTTAAACTGATGTGCCTTTACATAATAAACAATTAATTGTTCAAATGCTTCTTTTGTTGCTGCATATAAGCATACTGGGTCATATTCTTGATTATTGTAGTGCTGCCAAGAGGTGCCTGTGTTAACCATATTTTTAATGCCATTTTGCTGCATAGCTTCCAATAAATGTGCTCCAAACAATATATTTGACTCAATTAAATCCGTCACCTGGTGACTTTTATGCTCAGCAATAAAGCACGAAGCAAGATGAAAGACCACGTCAATTGAATATTGTTTAATGCCTGCAATCAATGAATCGACTGTTTTATCCCAATAAATGAGTTTAATATCATTTTTAACTGACTCTAATAGAGAAAGGTCTGAACTCTTTCTCACAATACAAATTAATTGATAACCATTTTTAATCAGTTGTTTTGCTAATTTTGAGCCAATATAACCACTAGCTCCAGTAATTAAATAATTCGTCATATTTCCCTCAGTTAAAATACAAATGGGGATTCAAACTCAGATAAAAGTGGATGGTTTTTATCTCTCTTTGAAAGGATAGGTAGACTTGATATTTTCCAAATATTCTCACAACTCATCCAATGCACCCCAAAATCACTCGTTGGATTATATACCGTAGAAGTTTTATATACCATTATTGCTTGTGGTGAAAGCGTAAGAAACCCATGCGCAATACCTTTAGGAATATAGAGGATATTAGCCTTTTTGTCAGACAACTCAATAGATATTGCTTTTAAATAAGTGGGAGAACCCTTTCTCAGATCCAATAGAATATCTTGAACCTGTCCATTAATACAATACACCAACTTCACATGATCGTCAGGAGGTAATTGAAAATGGAGTCCTCTTAGTGCTCCTTTAGCTGAAATAGAGTAATACTCTTCTTTAAATAGTGTCTCCTGCAACCCATTTTCATGGAATACTTCTTCATGAAAAGTCTTAATAAAAACACCCCGACTATCTTTTATGACATTTGGGTGAACTTCATAAACACCTGGCATTACTAGCTCATTAAATTTCATTTATGGCTTCGCTCTATTGGCTTATCTAATTATATTGTGCAGCAAATTTAGTAAATCTCTTATGAACATAGTCCATCATCTCTTCTGTTAAACCATGATGACAGGCTAAAAGTATTCCACCACGCATTACCTGATCTGCATAAGGATAGCCTTCTTTATATGCTTTATGAGGAATATTTTTAAAACCTGGCTGACGTAGAATATTACCTGTAAAGACAGTACGAGTCTGAATATTGCATTTTTCTAAAAATATCTGCATTTCAGTACGAGTGAAAGGCGCATTGTCTTTTATAGTCAAAGGAAATGCGAGCCAGCCAGTGCGGCAATTTTCAAGTGTCTCAGGTAAAATAAACCACTCTTCATATGCTTTAAAAAACTCTAGCTGCTGGCTAAACCATTTGTTTCTAGCATTTATATTATCTTGAAGTTTAGAAAGTTGAACCAATCCAAATGCAGCGCCCATTTCAGATGGTTCAAGATTATAGCCAAGCGCTTCAAATACAAATTTTGCATCATAGTTAACACCATCTACAACAACATTAAAACGATTTTCAACAGCTTCTGATTCAACAAATAAAGAAGAGCTTCGACCCCAACTTCTTAGCAGTTTGGCTCGTGCGTTTAACTCCTTATCATTCACACAAAGCATACCACCATTTCCAGCGCAGTTAATCACGTGAGAGCCATAAAAGCTTGTCGTGCTGATATCAACGAACCGGCCAGAGGATTTATTCCCAATCTCTGCACCAAGGGTATCACAGGAGTCTTCAATTGTTATTAAATTATATTTATCCGCAAGTTCTCTTAATTTTTGCCAATCAGGTAAATTACCCAATAAATTTGGGATCATCATGGCTTTTGTTTTTGAGCTGATCATTGATTCAACTTTATTTACATCAATATTATAAGTTCCAGGCTCAACATCGACAAACACAGGAATCAGCTTATTTTTTACTAAAGGAGCTACAGTTGTAGAAAAAGTTAAAACAGGCGTAATTACTTCACTCCCTTCAAGAAGATCTAAAATCTCAATTGCTAAGTAGTTTGCAGAAGAGCCCGAATTAACCATAATACCATACTCTTTAGCATACAATTTTGATACTTTTTCTTCCATTTCTCGGACATGCTTACCCATTTGCGTAGAAGTTTTTAAACAGCTCACAACTGCATCAACCTCTTCCTGCCCATGAACCGTACACCCATAAGGAACAAATATTTTTTTCTCTACAACATTCGACATCTTTTATAACCTTTAATTAACAATTTTTCGATTCAAAAGCTTTAATTTGAGCCAATGTTAACTCAAACATATCTTTTCCACAAGAATAAGCATCATACCATTCAATAATGCTTTTAAGTGTCTGCTCTAAACTCCAACGTGGTTGCCAGCCCAAATAGGTTTTAGCCTTTGAAATATCCAATTTTAAAAATTTAGCCTCATGCGGCTGTTTACTCTCATCAAATCTCCACTCAACATTTTGATGCCAATGAGTCGCAAGATACTCAACAATATATTTAACATCTTTCACATCTGAGTCTAATGGACCAAAGTTCCATGCCTCGGCATACTGCTTAGGGTCATGCCACATCTTCTCTGCTAATAATAAATACCCTGACAAAGGTTCAAGGACATGCTGCCAAGGCCTAATTGCTGCAGGGTTTCTAATATTAACAATTTCTTGCTTAATAAAAGATCCGATAACATCTGGAATAAGACGATCTTTTGCCCAGTCCCCTCCACCGATAACATTTCCAGCTCTTGCACTTGCGACAGCTTTGCCATGTTTATTCACCTCAGCGGGGTTAAAGTAGGAATATCTGTAGGAAGAAGTGATTAGCTCTGAACATCCTTTACTACTACTATAAGGGTCATAGCCTCCCATAGGCTCATATTCTCTATAACCCCATTCCCATTCTTTATTTTCATAACATTTATCAGTCGTTACATTAACAACGACTTTAACAGAATTACAGACCCGTACACTCTCGAAAAGGTTAACCGTCCCCATAATATTTGTTTGATATGTTTCCACCGGATTCTCATAAGAGTAGCGCACTAGGGGCTGAGCAGCCATATGAATGATAATATCAGGCTGCACATTAATAATACGTGCTTTAAACGCATCTAAGTCACGGATATCCCCAATAAAGTGGTCAATCCTATTATCCATTCTAAGCAACTTAAACAATGACGGTTCGGTGTTTGGCTCCAATGCATAACCATAAACTTTTGCACCCGAGGAATTAAGCCATAGACTCATCCAAGTTCCCTTAAAGCCAGTATGTCCCGTCACTAAAATTTTTTTACTCTTCCAGAACGCTTTATTCATTCCACATTTTCCAAGGTGCTTTTCCAGATTGCCATAGCTTCTCTAATAAATGTTTTTCTCGCAATGTATCCATCGGTTGCCAGAAGCCCTTATGAAAATAACAGCTCATTTCACCATTCTCAGCAAGCTTCTGCATCGGCTCTTGCTCCCATACTGTTTTATCATCCTCAACATAACCAATGACAGCTGGCGATAAAACAAAAAAACCACCATTAATCCATGAGCCATCACCTTTGGGTTTTTCTTGAAATTTGTTAACTTTATTACCAGCAAAATCAAGCGCACCAAATCGACCAGCTGGTTGAACTGCCGTTACCGTTGATAGTCTTTTTCCCTTATTATGCAAATCGATAACCGATTTTATATTGATATCAGCCACACCATCACCATAAGTGAAGCAAAAAGGCTCATCTGGTGTCAAATAATCCTTAATACGTTTCAAGCGTCCGCCTGTCATAGTATCTGGACCTGTATCAACCAAAGTAACACTCCATGGCTCTGCCTTTTTATGATGAACCTCCATTTTATTTTCACGCATACAAAAAGTTACATCTGACATATGAAGGAAATAGTTTGCAAAATACTCTTTAATTACATAACCCTTATACCCTAAACATATAATGAAATCATTAATACCATAGTAAGAATATATCTTCATAATATGCCATAAAACAGGCATCCCTCCAATCTCAACCATTGGTTTTGGTTTTAAGGAAGTCTCTTCACTTAAACGAGTACCCAAACCACCTGCTAAAATTACTGCTTTCATCATTTAAACCTTAAAATCTCTCTATATCATCTTCAGAGATATAATTCCCTGACTGTATCTCTAACATTTCAAGCGGCAAAATACCAATTGCCAATACCTGATGCTTTTTCAAAGGTGTAATATTAATCGACATCCCCTCAGATAACAAGTGCTCCTCCCCTTCAATTACTACCTTAGCTGCACCACTTAAAACCGTAAAGTACTCACTTCGATGATGATGCATTTGTAAAGAGCTTTTTGCCCCCACTTTGAAATAAAGCTTATTGACAATAAACTTCTCGCCTCTAACAAGCTGATCACTGTACCCCCAAGGACCATAGTACCGTTTGTGTCTGATATACTCTTGGCGATTATCTTTTTTAAGTTCATCCACAATTAATTTAATATCTTGTGCCTGGGTAGCATCGGCAACAAGAATGGCATCGGCTGTCTCAACAACAACCAAATTTTCCACACCAACAGCAGAGAGCATACGACTATGTGTGCGAAAATAACAGTTCTTTGAGCCAACTTGGTATACATCTCCCTTTGCAATATTCCCATTTTGATCTTTCTCTCCAAGCTCAAACAATGCTTTCCAAGACCCCACATCGGACCAGCTAGTTTTTAAAAGCGGGATAACTTGTACATTTTTAGCCTTTTCCATCACTGCATAATCAATAGAGACATCCTCACATTGAGAAAAACCCTCCTCTGGAATACGAATAAAATCCAAATCTTGCTGTTTTTTATCAAATTCTCGAGAACAAATCTCGTGTATCTTTGGCTTGTATTTTCTTAGTGCATCTAGATAAGCTTTTGCTTTAAATAAAAATATACCGCTATTCCAATAAAATCCATCGTCTGTAATATATTTTTGAGCAGCTTCTAATTCAGGCTTTTCAATAAAGCGTTTAATATGATAAGAGAAATTATTCTTTTTCTCTCCAATTTCAATATATCCGTAACCAACCTCTGGCGCCTTAGGTTTAACCCCAAATGTATAAAGTTCATGATCAGAAACGTTCAAACCTTTAAATATATTCATTAATTCTGAATTATCTTTAATATAATGATCTGAAGGCAAAATAAGCATAATACCATCAGAGTCACTTTCCAAAATAGTCAATGCAGCAAGCGCAATAGCAGGAGCTGTATTTTTAGCGCAAGGCTCTAAAATAATTTTTGCATTCTCAACACCTATTCCACGAAGCGATTCGGCAACCTGAAAACGATGTACTTCATTACAGACAATCACAGGCGAGTGAAACATCGATCGTTCACTAAAACGCAAACAGGTGTTTTGCAACAAATTTTTGTCATCAATTAGAGGAATAAACTGCTTTGGAGATTTTTGCCTTGATAGTGGCCACAGTCTAGACCCAGAACCCCCTGATAAAATAACCGGATAGAGATTGCTCAAATTTACTTCTTTAATATCCATAGCTTTCAAAAGTTAACCATTTAATCATAAGACCACACACTCAGATCACTAAACTAAATTAAGTGCCTAAAAACGATGGAGTATATTAGCCATTTTCAGTAATCACCACAAGCATATCAGAGATTTTTTTACCATTTTACTACAGAGCAAAGAGCCTTTTGATTACATATCAAACATTCAATTCATAATTAGTTTAAAATCTCTCCACTGCCAAATCCGCCATATTGCGCTGTTTATCATCAAAACTCATCCCAATTAAATAAATAGGTTTATTGTGCATTTTATATTTTTGAGGATAGTTGCGAGACTTTATCTGTGCAATAGCATCTTTGGCATCACCATATTTTTGTAGTTTAAACTCAATAACCATCACCTTATCGGGCATCACAAGTGTTAAATCAATTTTCCCATGATTTGTCACATCTTCGGCGATCAAATCATAGCCAAGTGCAGCCAAAAAGCTATAAATAATACTGGCGTAGAATCCTTCGTAACGCTCAATATCATTATTACGATACCAATCGTTTGGGATTGAAGCAAAGTGACTGGTAAAGATCTGAAATAAGCTTTCAAAATCGTTTTGCAGTAAAGCTTGGGCAATATATTGCAAATGTTGATTTTTGACCATCATATTAGTTGCAACACTCGCCAGAGCACCATTTAAGCTAGCCTTAACCTCTAGATTTGGATAAGTTAAAACATAAGCATATTGCGTGCCTATCGTTGTCGTATTTTTCACCGTTAAATAGCCTGTTTGGAATAACAAGGTCTCAATAGGCATATTATCCACATCAAAAGTTTTTAAGACATCCTCACCGACGATAGCATTTTCAAGATTGGGAATAAAATAACGATACTTCTCAATCATTTTAATTAGAAAAGTCGGTGTTGCCGTTTCAAACCAATAGTTTTGGTAATGGTAGCCTTCATCAATAAATAGTAAAATATCAAAGGGATTATACACTTTTTGCTTTTCACTTCCTGCGAAATTATAACCATTATACCAGCGCTTTAACAAGTTTCTGTCAACATTACCCTGATCTAAATGCCCTTTGAAAGATCCATCAATCTCTAATTGGGTATAACCACAAATATCAGCATAGTTAACACCTAGAGTAATATCTTTTAGGTTATTTAAATCACTGAATAAACTCACTTTACTAAACTTTGATACTCCAGTTAACATCACAAACTTAATATACCCATCTTGCGCTTTAATTACACTATAAAAATTTTTCAAACGCTGGCGCATTGCTATAGCAAGATCACTGTTATCGATATTATCTAAGATCGGTTTATCGTATTCATCGATTAGAATAACCACTTGCTGATACTTATTGCCAAGTGTATTAATTAGATAAGAAAATTTGCTACTGATTTCACTATAAGATTGTTCAATATTATAACGCTCATAGTACACATCTAAAAATGTAGCAATTTTTTCATCTAAGGCCTCTGGACTTGAGATATTTCCCTCACCAAAACTAAAATGTAATACAGGATAAGTCGTTTGCCAATCCCAATGATTTTCAAGATGCAGCCCTTTAAATAATGATTTATTACCTTCAAAGGCGTGCTTGATTGTATCAATTAATAACGATTTACCAAAACGTCTAGGACGAGATAGAAAATAACGCCCAGCACCTTTGTTCACCAACTTGTCAATATGTTTGGTTTTATCGATATAAACGTAACCTTCAGTAATGATTTTCTCAAAACTTGAGATACCAACAGGGTCACCTCATTAAAATTTAGCCCTTAAAATTTCGTCTAGAAACACGGGATTCCAACCTGCCATTTTTCTCATTACTTTAAGGCTTTTCCTTTTGTGCTC
>NZ_QLIU01000026.1 GCF_003574425.1 Cysteiniphilum halobium
AAAATCATCGTGTACAGAGGCGCTGTAGGAAGATTATGTTGCATTAATTAATGTTAATAACAGAGGTGCTGGCTATGTTGTATTTTAAAAAGTCATATCAAAAAGTAAGAGATATTCTTATATCACTTAATACAAAAAAAGAATATAGTCCTAATAATGAATATTTATCCTATGAATATCCATCCCTTTTACAAGAGCTTGAACCACGGTTTATGTTTGATGGTGCAGCAATTGAAACGGTTGATCTTGCTGATGGTGTGTCTGAACAAGAGCAAGCTTATATTCTTAATGCGATTGAGCAAAATGAACAAGCACATGCAACAGATAGTTTATTGCAAGCGATTGAAGAAAACTCGGAAGGGTTTCAGACAGATTATAGTCAGTTCAAGGAAGTTGTGATTATTGATGCACGTGTCAAAGATCCACATATTTTAATTGAAAGTATTTCACGCACTTCAGCAATAGAAGTTATTTTGCCAGATCAAGATGGGGTAGATCGTATTGCAGAAGTTTTAACTAAATATACAGATTTGGATGCAGTTCATATTGTTTCACATGGAGCGCAAGCTGAATTACAGTTAGGCAATGTTTACCTAAATGAAACAAATTTAACAGCTTATCAGTCAGAGTTACAGCAATGGGGAGATGCGTTAACAGCGGAGGGTGATATATTATTTTATGGTTGTAATGTTGCCGAGGGTAATGAAGGTAAAAGTTTTATTGATAGTTTGAAAAAATATACTTCTGCTGATATCGCTTCCTCTGATAATCCTACTGGTGCAGGCGATATAGATGGAGATAGTAATCTTGAATACTCTTTAGACATTGAATCTATGTCTATATTGAAATTCGAGAACTATACTACATTACTTGATATTAGTGAGAATGAAAAAATAGTATATGCTTCTGATGGAGCTGCAGCGGATTATTTTGGTGAAAGTGCACTGATTTCTAGTGATGGAAATATCGCTGTTATCAGTGCAAAGCGTGAAGATGGCCCTAATGATTCAGGAAGTATCTATATTTTTAAGAAAATAGGAACTAAATGGCTTGAAGTTCAAAAGATAAAAGCCTCTGATGATGAATATGATTATTTTAGTACGGGTCTAGCCATTTCCGAAGATGGCAATATCATTGTTGTGGGATCACCTGGGCATGATCATTCAATATCTGATACGAATACAGGAGCTGTATACATATATGGCTATGATGATAATGATAGTGAGTGGAAGCAACTCCAAAAAATAATTGCTGATGATAAAGTAGCAGAAGACCGATTTGGTTTTGATGTGGATATTTCAGATGATGAAAGTATGATTGCAGTTACAGCAACTGGTGTTGGAGTGGAGACTGGTGCTGTTTATTTTTATGAAAAAAATGGTTCAACTTGGGATAAAATTGTAAAAATAGATAATCCTAGCGCCATTGATCATTCACATTTTGGGAGTAGTGTATCTTTATCTTCAGATGGTACAAGAGCAGTGGTAAGTTCAATGTATGAAGATACTCCTACTGATAGTGGTAGAGCATATGTTTTTAACTATAATGGTTCTTCTTGGAGTCAAATGGCGCAACTTGAAGCCTCTGATAAGGAAGCATCTGATGTTTTTGGTGTTAGTGTCAGTATTTCTGGAGATGGAACAAAAATCGCTGTTGGTAGTTACCTAGAAGGTACTCATCTAGAAGAGGGTGTTCCTTTAGATTCTGGGGCTGTGTATATATACACCTATAATGGTAGTGTTTGGAGTGAACTCGAAAAAATAAAAGCATCAGACGCTGCTGCATCAGATCTTTTTGGAACAACGGTAACATTATCATATGATGGTAAGAAATTGTTAGTAGGAGCCCCTGGAGATGGCGATTCAGCACCTGGAGATAGCTCTCCAGCAGACTCAGGATCAGTATATTTATATTCTTTAACAACAGAGAATAAATTTAAAGATAGCACTGTACAGCATATTACAGCTTCAGATGCTCAAGCATCAGACTATTTTGGTGGGAGTATAGACGCTTTTGGAACTATAACTGTTGGTAATACAGGGATGGATAAATATGGAGAAACAATAGTAGTTGGAGCATATTTAGAAGATACAAAAGGGGGGGATGCTGGTGCCGCTTATTTTTATAGTAATTATGATTATGTAGTACAATGGGCTCAAACAGCAACAGCTACCTCTGAATTTAATTCGACTACTTGGGGAGATCATCAGGCAACGGGTGCTTTTAATGGTGCATATTGGTCTAGCGCTCAATCTAATGATCCTCTTGATCAAGAAATAACATTAACTTATCAAACTGAAGTTCATGCACAGGAAATAAATATTTATGAAAGAAGAGCCTCTGGAACTTTATATAAAATGGAGATAAAAAATAATATTACAGGTGAAACTACAGTTTTTAACTCAGCAGAATTAATAAACATTAATTATGATATTAGTTATGCTGTAAATAATATTGATACAGGGCCTGTGACACAGGTTTTAGGTTTAAATAACCTCAATTTACAACATACAGTGAATGAAATTAAATTATTTTACGATCATGTAAATAATACTGGATATGATCATATCTATATTGATGCAGTTTCTTTGTATGGAGATGCTAATGATGCACCGGTGATAA